>JARRKO010000027.1:33764-60301 GCA_037388025.1 Syntrophobacterales bacterium | reverse complement strand
GCCCATATCGACAAGAAGCGGGCGGCCCTAGGCATCGACAAGGCCCGGGAGCGGGTGCTCTACGACATGGCCATGCGCCGGGAAATGGAAGAAGCCGCCCTCGCCGCCGAAGAGGTGTAAGGAAAACCATAAGGGCTGCCTGATCACGAAGACGGGGCGGCCCACGAACAATAAATTCCTTTATGAAAAAGGAAGGAGGAAGACACCGTGTCGAAAATCATTGTTTCCGCCGCAATTCGTGGCGCCCATAACATTGTCGATAAGTGTGCGGCCAAACTGGATGAGGCTATTCAAAAACACGGGGAAAACCAGGAGATTGGCTATCCCAATACCGCCTATTACCTGCCCATCATCTATTCGATCATGGGCATCCCCATCGAAAAGCTTAAAGACGCTGTGCCGGTCATGAAGCGCTGCAAGCAATTGCTGCCGCCCGTCCCAGAGGAAAAATTCTATCTGCCCTATCTGGGCCCCGGTCTGGACGCCGGATTAGCCACCCTGTTTGCCGAAGAAATCTTCGAAGCCATCCGGATTTTAGAAGATCCTAATTTCTATGTCGGCGGCGAGGAAGTGATTGAAAAGGGCGCAGCCAACATCTGGTTGGGACCTGCGGACGACACCATCATGCGGAAACGGGGCATTGAATTCGTGGACGGTTCGGCCCCCGGCTTTGCCGCTATTGTCGGTTCGGCGCCCAGCGTCCAAGAAGCCGTGGATTTGGTCCTGGAATACCAGAAGAAGAACCTCTACATCTTCTGTGCCGCCAAGGATATCGAAGGCAAGACCTCGGTACCCGAGCAACTGCTGGAAGCAGGCGTGCAGATCGGCTGGCCCACCCGCATCGTGCCCTTCAGCCCGGACATCTCCGGCGCGGTATTCGCTCTCGGTTTCGCCAACCGGGCTGCCATGTCCTTCGGCGGCTGCAAACCCGGAGCGGCCCTGAGGAACCTAATCTACAATAAAGACCGGATCTTTGCGTTTGTGAATCCGCTCAGCGCCATCCCGGACGAGTGGTACGCCAACGCCGCTGGGGCCATCAACTATGGCTTCCCCACCATCACCAACCAGGATATCCCCCAGATTCTGCCCACCGGTATCTGCACCTACGAACACGTGGTCAGCAACGTGCCCATGGAAGAAATCGGCCAGAAGTCCATCGAGGTCCGGGGCCTCAAGGTCACCGTCACTCACATTGACATTCCGGTAAACTTCGGCGCCGCGTTCGAGGGTGAGCGGGTGCGGAAAGATGACCTCTATGCCGAGTGCGGCGGCGGCAAGACTCAGGCCGTGGAGCTGGTCACCAGCAAACGCATGGACGAGGTGGAAGACGGCAAGATCGAGGTCTTCGGCCCTGACCTGCCGGACCTGCCCCAAGACAAGATCCCCATGCGCCTGCCCTTGGCCGTAGTGGTGGAGGTGGCCGGTCGTGACTTCCAGCCCGACTTCGAACCCATCCTGGAGCGGCAGATCCATCACTTGGTGAACTACGCCCAGGGCGTCATGCACATCGGGCAGCGGGACATCGCCTGGTACCGTATCGGCAAAGCCGCAGTGGAAAAGGGCTTCTCCCTGAAACACATCGGCACCATCCTGCATGCCAAGTTCCACCAGGATTTCGGAGCCATCTTTGATAAATGTCAGGTGAAGATCTACACCGAAAAAGATAAGGTGGACGAAATCACCGCCCAAGCCCGGGAAATCTACCACGAGCGGGACGCCCGGGTGGAGGGTATGACCGACGAGACCACCGAAATCTACTACTCCTGCACCCTGTGCCAGTCCTTCGCGCCCAACCACGTCTGCGTGGTCAGCCCGGAGCGCACCGGTTTGTGCGGCGCCTACAACTGGATGGACTGCAAGGCCTCTTTTGAGATCAACCCCACCGGCCCCAACCAGCCCATCGAAAAGGGTGAGACCCTGGATGAAAAACTGGGCAACTGGAAGGGCGTCAATGACTTTGTCTTTAAGGCTTCCCGCCAGGCAGTGTCTTCTTATAACTTCTACAGCCTGGTTTATGACCCCATGACCACCTGCGGCTGCTGCGAGTGTATCTCGGCGGTGCTCCCCATGTGCAACGGCATCATGACCGTGAACCGGGACTACTCCGGTGAGACCCCCTGCGGCATGAAGTTCACCACCCTGGCCGGTGTTATCGGCGGTGGGCAGGTGACTCCGGGCTTTGTGGGCCATAGCAAGTACAATGTCTGCCAACGGAAGTTCGTGGTGGGCGACGGCGGCCTGGCCCGGGTGGTATGGATGCCCAAGAGCCTCAAAGATGAACTACGGGAGCGCCTCATCAAGCGGGGCGAAGAGCTCGGCATCCCCGATCTCATTGACCGCATCGCGGACGAGTCTGTGGGTGTCACCGAGGATGAAATCCTTGGGTTCCTGACAGAGAAAGAACATCCCGCTTTGGCGATGGATCCCATTATCGGCTAGCCTGGAGGGCGGAAGACGCGCCTCTTCCGACCCTCTTTCCGAGACCCCGGCCAGGGGTCTAATCAGGCCCCTGGCCGTTATAATTGCCATGGATAAGGAGAGTGACAATGGCCCTAACCGGAATTGAAATTTTTAAAATGCTGCCCAAAACCAACTGCAAGGAGTGCGGCTATCCCACCTGTTTGGCCTTCGCCATGGCCCTGGCCACCGGCAAGGCGGAACTGGATGCCTGCCCCTATGTATCAGATGAAGTAAAAGAAAAACTGGCGGAGGCTTCTGCGCCCCCCATTCGCCCCATCAAACTGGGTCCTTCAGATGCAGTCAAGACCATTGGCGGCGAAACCGTGCAATTCCGCCATGAGAAAACCTTTTTCAGTCCCACTCTCATCGCCGGCATGCTCACCACTGCCATGAGCGACGCCGAGGTAGATGAAAAGCTGAAGGCCTTCATGGATATGCAGTTTGAGCGGGTGGGCCTGAACCTGCGCCCGGAAATGTTTGCCGTTGTAGACAAGGACGGCGATGCCGGCAAATTCAGCGCTTTGGTGAAGAAGGTCATGGATGGCAGTGATGCCTTGATCTTGCTGTGCAGCGACAAACCCGACGTCCTGAAAGCAGGGGCCGAAGTGGCCAAGGAACGCCGGCCCATCCTGGCCTCTGCCACCCCCGAGAACGCCGATGCCATGGGCGCCCTGGCCAAGGAGCAGGACTTGCCCCTGGTGGCCAAGGCCGAAGGGTATGACGCCCTGGCCGAACTCACCACCAAGCTCACCGGTATGGGTCTAAAAGACCTGATCTTGGATTCCGGTACCCGGGATCTGAAGCAGATCCTGCAAGACAACATCGTTTTCCGGCGGGCGGCGTTGGTGCCTAAATTCAAGCCTTTTGGCTTCCCGGTGATCAACTGTGTGGCGGAGATGACCGACGACCCCATGAAGCAGGCCCTGTACGCTTCGGTGGCCATCGCCAAATACGGTGGCATCGTGGTGCTCTCGGATCTTACGCCTCATACTGTCTTCCCCTTGCTGCTCCAACGGCTCAACATTTATACCGACCCTCAAAAGCCCATGATCGTCACCCAGGGCATTTACCCCATCAACAACCCGGACGAGAACTCACCCATCCTCATTACCACCAACTTTGCGCTGACCTACTTCATCGTCTCCGGGGAAATCGAGGGGAGCAAGGTGCCCACCTGGCTCATGATTATGGATACGGAAGGGCTGTCGGTGATGACTGCCTGGGCGGCCGGCAAGTTTGTGGGCGACGCGGTGGGCATGTTCGTCAAAAAATCCGGCATCGACGAGAAGGCCAAGACCCGGAGCCTCGTCATTCCTGGTTATGCGGCGGCCATCAGCGGTGACCTGGAAGAGGAACTGCCCGACTGGAAAATTCTCATCGGGCCCCGGGAGGCTTCCCACATTCCGGCCTTCATGAAGTCTCTGTAAGAGACCGGGAAGTCAGTGAACATTGACGAGGAGGCCGACTGAAGGCCTCCTTCCACCTTGATAGAGGAGAAGGAGAGGTCCACCCGATGAGTAAGTTTTTTCGTATCGGTGAAAATCTGAATGTGGTCACCAAAGTTTACGGACAGGCTATGAAGGACCGCAACCCCAAACCACTTCAGGAATTGGCTGAAAAAGAAGCCGCGAAAGGCGTGGATTTCATCGACGTCAACATCGGCCCGGCCCGTAAGGGTGGCGAAGAGTTGATGGATTGGATCGTTAAGGCCATCCAGGAGGTGGTGCCCAATATCCCCTTGGCCCTGGATACTTCCAACATTGCGGCCATGGAGGCGGGGCTCAAGGTCCATAAAGGCAAAGCCCTTATTAATTCCATCATGGCCCGCCAGGAACGCATGGACGGCATGCTGCCCCTGGTGAAAAAGTATGACGCCGACTTTATCGGCCTCTTGTGGGGTCCGGAAGGCATGCCTCGGGATGAGCACGAGCGGGGCATGCTCACCGCGGAAATTATGGCCAATGCCGATGCCCACGGTATTCCCAACGAGAGCATCTGGTTTGATCCCATCATCGCTCCGCTGAACATCCAGCAGCCCCAGCTCATCAGCACCCTCGAGTACATGAAAATGCTCGGGGACATGGCCCCCGGGTCCAAGTCCACCTGCGGGCTCAGCAATGCCAGCAACGGGGTGCCGGAAAACCTCAGGCCCATCATCAACCGTACCTTTGTCATCATGTTGCAGCGCTATGGCATGGTGAGTGCCATCGTGGACGCGTTTGACGATGAACTGGCCGACGTGGTGGCCGGCAGGAAACCCGAGGCAGTGGAAATTATCTCTAAAATCATGGATCGGGAACCGGTGGACGTCAAGTCCCTGTCCCCGGACCTCCAGAACTATGCCAAAACCGCCCGGGTCATCATGGGCGACGTGCTGTTCTCGGACTCCTGGTTGGAAATTTAAGGAAGATCGGTTTCCGCCAAACGCTTTTAGTGGTAAGGGCGGGTTTTAACCCCGCCCTTTTTCAGTGTTAAATTCTGATACATACAGGAGTTATGCCAAAAACCTAAGACGCCTGATCCCAGGAATTTGGAAGGGTGCCTTATCGCCAGGTCCTGAAAACCAGCCTAACCGCATCCTCGGCGCTTTGAGCCCGGTGGAGTCCCGGCAACTCCCAGTCTACCCGCAAAGCCACCACCGGTTTCCCCAGTTTCAGGGCGATGGCCGCCTCCGAGATGGTGCCGTAGCTGCCGTCCACCGCGATGAGTGCGTCCGCGGCGTGGGCGATGATCATGTTGCGGGCGTGGCCCAGGTTGGTGGGGATGGTGTAGGTTAGATACGGGTTGGCCCGGCGCCGGTCCGGGTCCGGCAGGATGCCGATACTCACCCCGCCGGCCTCCTGCACTCCCCGGGCCGCGGCCTCCATGACGCCCCCCAATCCTCCGCAAATGACCACAGCCCCCCGGCGAGCCAGCTCCCGGCCCACTTCATGGGCCAGGGCCGCCACTTCCGGGTTGGCCTCGCCGCCGCCGATGACGGCCACGTAGCGCGGTGATGCTCTCCTGGGCATATTTTCCCCCCTGGACAAGCTTAACAATTCTTTTTATCTTTATACTAATGTGACAAAGGGTTGTATCCCCTGCTTGAGCATAGATCTGCAAATTTCCTTTGGGGGGAGGGCCAGAGACGTAGGGGCGGGTTTTAAACCCGCCTTACATGCCCCCCTCCCTGAGCTGACTTTATCGGGTACCTAACCGGGCATTTTAGCCCAGGTGGGGGCGTATGGTAAGCAGGAAATATCCGCTTCAGCCGCAGGCGTGGCTTTTCTTACTCCTGGCAATGGCCTTGGTGGTCTTGGCGGGGTGCGCCACCGCGCCCTACACCGGCCGGAAGCAGTTGCTCATGGTCTCCCAGGAGAAGGAGATGAGCCTGGGCTATCAGGCTTTCCAACAAATAAAAAGACGGTCCCGCCCCTCCAAAGACCAGGCCCTCCAGGCGAGAGTGCGTCGGGTGGGTGAGCGCATCGCCAAGGCCGCGGACCGGCCGGATTTTCAGTGGGAGTTCATCGTTTTCGATGATGACAAAGAGGCCAATGCCTTCTGTCTCCCCGGGGGCAAGGTTGGCATCTACACCGGCCTGTTCAAGTACATCAAAAACGACGCCGACCTGGCCACGGTCATCTCCCACGAAGTGGCGCACGCCCTGGCTCGCCACGCCGGGGAGCGTATTTCCCAGGGTACGCTGGCCCAATTGGGAGGCACCGCTTTGGGCATAGGACTGGGCGCCCTGGGAGTCAGCCCCACCGCCGGCAGGGTGGCCATGCAGGGCTACGGGTTGGGAACCAAGTTGGGAGTGCTTTTGCCGTACAGCCGGGTCCAGGAGTCTGAAGCGGACCGCATCGGCCTCATTCTCATGGCCAAAGCGGGTTATGACCCGGAGTTGGCCCTGCAGTTCTGGGAGCGTTTCGCCACCGGCAAAAAAGACAAAGCCCATATTCCCCAATTCCTCTCCACCCACCCCTCGGACGCCAACCGCATCCGGAATATGCGGGCCTTCATGCCTGAGGCGCTCCAATATTATGCGGCCAAGCAAAAAAATTATCCCCCGGCAGACACCCCGCTCTGGTCAGCCCACCGGAACCAACCCAAGAACCGACCATGAAGCAAATAGGCCACAGCTTTATTTTTCTTAGGTTTCAAACTTGCAGGGTGCATTTTCCCACCTTACTTTACTAGTGATCTAGAGCAGAAACCACTGCAGGCGCTCTCTTCCTTGTTGATTCTTTATGCGGTTCAGACTTGCCCAAGTTCGTGCTTATGATATACTCTTAATTAATTGATAATAATTCTCTATAGAAAATAAGTATCAGGAAGGATTTTGGCAGATCCTCAAAAACGACTGGAACGAATGATCAGGATGCTGAAGGGTAGAGGGTGCCGACTTACCCCTCAGCGCTTGGCGATGCTGCGCATCCTGGCCAAGAGCGCAGGACACCCCAGCGCCGAGCAGATTTACGAACGGATTAGAGCCGATTATCCTACAACCAGCCTGGCCACCATTTATAAGACTCTCAGCCTGTTAAAGAATATGGGCGAGGTCCTGGAGGTTAATCTTGCCGGTCTGGGCAGCCACTACGATGGCAATAAGCCTTACCCACACCCCCATGTCATTTGCACCCAATGTGGTGAAATCCTTGATCCTGTATTCGAGACCCTGCCTGCTATTTCTCAAGAAATAGCCCGACAGACCGGCTATCAGATCACTCATCCGCAGTTGAACTTTTTTGGACTCTGCCCCAAGTGTCAGAAGGAAGGGCCATCGCCAGAATAAGGAGGATATATAGGGGAAATAACCAAAGACCTTAACCACCGTTCTTGAGATATACCGGTGGCGCCGATGAGAACAGCCTGACCGCGGGCGAGGGCCTGCGAAGGGAGCGGGCGCCGGGGGGTATATTGAGTTTACCGAATACCGTACCAAGGAGGTTTTACCATGAATGATAAAGACCGCAAAGTTAACATTGCCAGCAGGGGCACGTCGAACCTGGACTGGTGGCCGAACCAGTTGAACCTGCGGGTTCTGCACCAGCACTGTCCCATGAGAAATCCGATGGGCGAGGAGTTCAACTACGCAGAGGAATGCAAAAAACTCGACGTGGAGGCCCTGAAGAAGGACCTCTTTGCGCTGATGACCGATTCGCAGGACTGGTGGCCGGCCGATTTCGGTCACTACGGTGGCCTCTTCATCCGGATGGCTTGGCACAGCGCCGGCACCTACCGCATCGGCGACGGCCGCGGGGGCGGGGGAATGGGCGCCCAACGCTTTGCGCCTCTCAACAGCTGGCCCGACAACGTGAGTCTCGACAAGGCGCGCCGGCTGCTTTGGCCCATCAAGCAGAAATACGGTTGCAAGCTCTCTTGGGCCGACCTCATTATTTTCGCCGGCAATTGCGCCCTGGAGTCCATGGGCTTTAAAACCTTCGGCTTCGGCTTCGGGCGCGAGGATATCTGGGGGCCCCCAGAGGACGTCTACTGGGGGGCCGAAAAGGAGTGGCTGGCTACGAGCGACAAGCCCGATAGCCGTTACTCCGGCGACCGGGAACTCGAGAATCCTCTCGCCGCCGTACAGATGGGCCTGATTTACGTCAACCCGGAAGGCCCGGACGGCAACCCGGATCCCCTCTTGGCGGCCAAGGATATCCGGGAGATCTTCGCGCGCATGGCGATGAACGACGAAGAGACGGTGGCGCTCATCGCCGGCGGTCACGCCTTCGGTAAAACCCACGGCGCCGGCCCGGCGTCCCATGTGGGGCCTGAGCCGGAAGCAGCCCCCATCGAGGAACAGGGCCTCGGCTGGAAGTGTAGCTTCGGCACCGGCAAAGGCAATGACACCATCACCAGCGGCATCGAGATCACTTGGACCAGAACGCCAACGAAGTGGAGCAACAGCTTCTTCAGTAACCTGTTCGGCTACGAATGGGAATTGATCAAGAGCCCGGCCGGGGCGCATCAGTGGCACCCGAAGGGCGGCGCCGGCGCCGGCACGGTACCGGATGCCCACGACCCGTCGAAGCATCGTGCTCCAGGCATGCTGACCACGGACCTTGCCTTGAGGTTCGACCCCGTCTACGAAAAGATTTCAAGGCGCTTCCACCAGAACCCGGACCAGTTGGCAGACGCCTTCGCCCGGGCCTGGTTCAAGCTGATCCACCGCGATATGGGCCCCCGCTCCCGCTATCTCGGCCCGGATGTGCCGGCGGAGGAACTGATCTGGCAAGACCCGGTGCCCGCAGTCGATCATGAGTTGATCGATGCGGCGGACATCACCAACCTCAAGGGCAAGATCCTGGCCTCGGGCCTGTCGATCTCGGAACTGGTCTCCACTGCCTGGGCGTCGGCAGCCACGTTCCGGGGTGGCGACAAGCGCGGCGGGGCGAACGGGGCGCGTATCCGCCTGGCGCCGCAAAAGGATTGGGAAGTCAACCAGCCAGCCCAACTGGCGAAGGTCCTCAAAGCCCTGGAGGGCATCCAACAGGAGTTCAACGCCGCGCAGTCCGGCGGGAAGAAGGTGTCGCTGGCTGACGTGATCGTTCTGGGCGGTTGCGCCGGCGTCAAGCAGGCCGCGAAGAACGCGGGGCACAAGGTAACCGTACCCTTCTCGCCGGGACGCACGGATGCGTTGCCGGAGCAAACCGACGTGGACTCCTTCGCCGTCCTCGAACCGGCCTGGGACGGGTTCCGTAACTACCTCAAAACCAAATACGCCGTATCGGCAGAGGAACTGCTGGTTGATCGGGCGCAACTGCTGACGCTGACCGCGCCGGAGATGACCGTTCTCGTTGGCGGTATGCGCGTCTTGAATGCCAACTTCGGACAGTCCCAGCACGGCGTCTTCACCAAGCGGCCCGAGACGCTCACCAATGACTTCTTCGTGAATCTGCTCGACATGAGAACGGAGTGGAAGGCAACAGAAGACGAAAACGTGTTCGAGGGTCGTGATCGCGCCACGGGCGAACTCAAGTGGACCGGCACCCGGGTCGACCTCATCTTCGGTTCGAACTCCCAACTCCGAGCCGTGGCGGAAGTTTACGGCTGTGAGGACGCCCAGGAGAAGTTTGTGAACGACTTTGTCGCGGCGTGGAACAAGATAATGAACCTTGATCGCTTCGACCTCGCCAGATCGTAGCATAAACGTCTGCGAGGGCTTCTGAAGCGCAGCCCTCGCCGATCCAGCCCTCACAAGGTGTGGCGTGGTATCGGCGTTGATTAGATTGAGATCACTCTGAAGAACTCGGGCCGGGAGCAATAAGCTGCCGGCCCAATTTTTTGCCATAAGAGGTTGAGAGGAGGCGCGGGGGAGGGTGGGGGTTTGCGATCCCTGGCCCTCCCCCGCCCTCCTTTACGCCCCTTCCCGCAGGCGGCGGGCTTCGCCCACCCGGACGGTGACCCGGTTGGTGTCGAAGTACTCCATGAGGGGGATGGTGAATTTCCGAGAGGTCTGGGTCATGTCCTTGAACTGCACCACGGAGATTTCCCCGTTTTTCTTTAAAAAGTCCACCAACTTAGCCTTGAGGGTGGCCAGGGCCTCGGTGTGGAAGTAAAGGTCCTCTTTCACCTTGGCCAGTTTCCCCTGGTTCACCAGGACCGCGAGGAGGGGCTGGATTTTGGCCAGGGGCAGCTCGAGCGCGGCCTCCACCTCCTTCAGGGTGGGAGGCGTGAGTTTTCCTCGATGGTAAAGGGTTTCCAGCCGGCGGGTCACATCCTCCTGATCCACGGCCAACTGCACCCGATGGCTGGCCAGGCGCACCAGGTCTTTTTCCAAAACTACCTGTTTCTGCTGGGTCAGGCGATTCAGGAGATAATTGAAGAGACGCACCTCCATCTGGGGCGGCAGCCGGCGGCGCAGCTCCTCCTTGGAAAAACCGGGCTTCAAAGGGTTTTTCTGGTGGTAAGTCTTGAGGTGGGTGCGAATCTCCTCTTCCAGGGCCTGCGCGGTTTCGGCTAAAAGATAGCGCTGGTTTTCCGGGTCATAAAACAGGGCCTCGCCTTTTTGGACCAGGGCATTCAAGAGGTTGGCGAGATACGTGGGGTCCCAGGGCAGCATGGCCGCCAGCTCCGGGCGGCTGCGCCCGGCGGGGCCGGCTTCGGCCAGATATAATCGCACCTGCTCTTCCGGAGAGCCCTGCTCCAGGGTCTTCAATCCACTCAACACCTGTTCCTGGTGGCGCTTGTGGCGGTTGGGATTGACGTGGAGGATCTGGCCGCCGCCCCAGGTAATGGCCGGCGAGAGGTTGCGCACCACAAAGCGGTCTCCGGGTTTGAGGGCCACGGCATCTTTGAGGATAAACTGTACGTAGCCCGAGGACCCGGGAAGCAGTTCATCGGCGTCCAGGAGCAGGGGCACCGCCAGGCGCTCGCTGGTGCCGCTGTGAAAGCGCAGCGCCTGGCGATGTTTCAGGGGGCGGGGGGCGCTTTCCAGGACTTCGAGCCAGGCGTCCAGGCGGCGGGTGGAGACGAGGGAACCGGGGGTGGCCACCACCATGCCCCGCTCCATTTCCTCTTTTTCCAGGCCCTGAAGGTTGACCGCGGCCCGGCTGCCGGCCAGCACCTCTTCCTGGGCGGCCCCGTGCATCTGCAGGCTCCTGACCCGGGCTTTGTAAAGCGGCGGATACACCATGACCGCGTCCCCCACCTTCAGGCGGCCGGTGATGGCGGTGCCGGTGACCACGGTGCCGAATCCCTTGATGGTGAAGACCCGGTCCACGGGCAGACGGAAAATACCGCTGGCGGGCTTGGGCGGCACCTGACCCGCCAACTCCGCCAGAATGGCCAGCAGGGCTTCGGTGCCCTCTCCGGTGACCGCGGAAAACCGCACCAGGGGAGCCCCCTCCAAAAAGGTGCCCACCAGCGTTTCCCTGATTTCCTCTTCCACCAGGTCCAACCAGTCGGGCTCCACCAGGTCGATCTTGGTGAGGACCACCAGGCCGTGCTTGACATTGAGGAGCTCGCAGATTTCCAGATGCTCCCTGGTCTGGGGCATAACCCCTTCATCCGCGGCGATGACCAGGGCCACCAGGTCCATGCCCGTGGCCCCGGCCACCATGTGGCGCACAAAGCGCTCATGGCCGGGCACGTCGACAATTCCTAAAAGCTGTCCGGTGGGGAGCATGAGAGAGGCAAACCCGAGTTCAATGGTGATGCCCCGGAGCTTTTCCTCTTTGAGACGGTCGGGGTCGATGCCTGTTAGAGCTTTAATGAGGGAACTCTTGCCGTGGTCGATGTGACCCGCAGTCCCCAAAATAATCGGTGCCAACACCATAGGAATGCCTTGTGAGTAATGGTTGGGGGAGGGGGCCAGGGTTCGCAGGTCCCTGGTCCTCCCCCCAAAATGACATCTCCGATCTTTCCCCCTACAATCTTTACACTTTTTCTCCCCCTTTGTGCAACTCTCGGATGATGTCAAATCGATCCCGGGGTAAATGGGAGTCTTCGGAGAGATGAATGAAGATTTGTCGGCTGGCATGGAGTTCCCGAAAAAAATCCTCCCCTTCCTGCTTCACCAGAGCAATAACCTCCGGGGGGGCCGTGACGATGAGGCGACAGTGAGCGAACTCCCGGGCTTCCCAGGCCAGCTGACGCAGAATGTCATGTGCCACCACCAGGGGCGACATCACCGCACCCTGACCCCGGCAGCAAGGGCAGGCGACGGTAACCACCTGCGCCAGACTGTCCCGCAGACGCTGCCGGGTCATTTCCACCAGGCCCAGGGGCGACATGGGATAGACCGTGGTCCGGGCCCGGTCTTTCTGGAAAGATTTCTGTAAGGTCTGATGAACCAAATCCCGCTGGGCCGGATTTTCCATGTCAATAAAGTCCACCACCAGAATACCGCTCAGGTTGCGCAGGCGAATCTGCCGGGCCGCTTCCCGGGCAGCCTCCAGGTTGGTGGTCAAAATGGTATCTTCCAGGTCCCGTCCCTGGGTGAAACGCCCGGTATTGACGTCGATGGCGGTGAGGGCCTCGGTAGTGTCGATGATCAGATAGCCGCCGCTTTTCAGCCAGACCTGGGGAGCAAGCAAGCGCTGCCAGCGCTCCTCCAGGTGAAAGGCTGAAAAAATGGGCTCCTGGCCGGTGTACAGCTCCACCAGGGGGGCCTGGTTTGCTCCCTCCAGCTTCAGATAGGCCAACATTTTTTCATAGGCTTCGGCATCATCCACCACCAAGCGGATCACGTCCAGGGAGACCAGGTCCCGGACCAAGCGGCGGATCACCGGAAGTTCCTGGTGGAGCAGAGAAGGAGCGGAAGCCGTGTGCTGCCTTTGCCGAATTTGTTTCCACCGGGCCACCAAGGTGTCCCGCTCTGCCGCCAGGGTCTCCCAGGACTGCCCCGCACTGGCGGTTCGGGCAATAAGCCCGCCTTCTTCCGGCTGGAGATCTTCCAAGAGGGTGTGAAGCCGTTGCCGTTCACTTTCCGGGGCCAGGCGGCGGGAGACCGCCAGATGGGAAACCGTAGGCAGATACACCAGGTAGCGGCCTGGCAGAGAAATTTGGGTGGTAAGACGCGCGCCTTTGCTCCCCAGAGGTGGCCGGGAAACCTGTACCAGCAATTCCTGACCCTCGGCTAACAAATCCTCGATGGGGGGCGACGGCAGCCTCAGGGACGGCTTCAGGGGCAGGTCTTCTTCCTGTTCTCCCCTCAGCCAAGACTCCGGAATCTCGTGTAAGGCAGAGGCCGCCTCCTGGGCGAAGAGGTAGCCGGGCTTGTCCAGACCCAGGTCCACAAAGGCGGCGGACATCCCGGGAAGCACCCGACGTACCCGGCCCTGGTAAATATTGCCGGTGGGTTCTTGTCCATGGGAACGCTCCACATGCAATTCCGCCAGGCGGCCATTCTCCACCAGAGCGGCCCTCACATCCCAGGGCGACACGCTCATAATCAACTGACTAGACATATGGGTAGGGTGGTTTCCACCTCCTCAGATAACCTGAAGTTTCACAATATGCAAATCCTGGGTCTGGGACTCGGTTAATTCGAAGATATTGCTGAGGATCTCGGTGACTTTCAGGTTGGCCTTTTCCGTCGGGTTCACGCACAGCCGGAGATTACGGGCATCCTGAATTTCCAGGGCGGCCACCAGGCGGCGGAGGTCCACGGTGCGTTCCCCCTTGGGGCGGCGCCGAATAACCGGAAATTCCTGACGTTCCAGGAAGCCGGCCGCGGTGGCCGCAGCAAACACAGCTCCCGGACTTGCCACCTGGAACACCATCTGTTCCACCCGGGGCGATTTCGGGGGCCGGGGGAGATGGTGGGCGCCAAGAACCTTGAGTCCCTCAGGCAATACCCGGTTGAGGCGCGAAACGACCTCGCCGGAGCTCACCTGGGCGGCCAGGGCCACGTCCAGGGTTTCACAGAGGCTTTCCACCCCCACGGGCAAAGCGCCATGAAAGGCCACCCGGGGGAGGGGATGGTGACCGGCGCTGAAGGCCAGGGGCAGTCCGGAACGTCGCAGACTGCGGTAAGTGGCGTTCACCAGTTCCAGGTGACTCAGCCAGCGGGCCTCCCCTTCCTTGGCAAAAACCAGGCGATGCCACTGCGCCTGATTTTGAGATACAACAGTGGTGGATGGCAAGAAAACCTGTTCAAGCGGCGCTTCCGCCAACTTCAGGTCCACAGTCTCCTGGTCGCACAGGCCGCAGCCTTGGCAGCTCGCCTGGCGGCAATCCGGAGTCTCCTGGGTGCGGTAGGCCCGGTCCCGCTCTTCCCGCAGAAAGTCCCCACTGACCCCGCTGTCCAGGTGGTCCCAGGGCAAAAGCTCCTCCGGGTCCCGAGCCCGGAGGTAATCTTCCGGGTCCACCCCCGCGTCCCTGAAGGCCTGGCGCCAGGGTTCCAGACGCAGGTGCTCACTCCAGGCGTCCAGGCGGCAGCCCCGGCGGTAGGCGGCCAGCAGCACCGCAGCCAGCCTCCGGTCCCCCCGGGCGAAAATGCCCTCCAGCCAGCTTTGGGCCGCGGAGTTCCACTTAAGTTGAACCTGGGGAGACTTCAGCAGGTCTTTCACCTGGTGCAACCGCGTCTGGCTTTCTTTGAGACCCGCCTGGCCCTCCCACTGGAAAACCGTATGGGGTTTGGGGATAAAAGAGGACAGGCTGATGTTCAGCCGAGGCCTGAAACCCGGAGGCCCGGCTTTTTGGATCTGCTGGACCACTCCAGAAATGGCCGCCAGGTCCTCCGAAGTTTCAGTGGGGAGGCCGATCATGAAGTAAAGTTTGAGCAAACGCCACCCGGCCCGAAAGGCTTCCCGCGCCGAAGAAACGATGACCTCTTCCGGCAGGTTTTTGTTGATCACGGCCCTCAGACGCTCGCTGCCGGCCTCCGGCGCTATGGTAAGGCCGGTGCGCCGTACCCGTTGGATCTGGGTTACCACTTCGGGAGAAAGGGTGTCGGCCCGCAGGGAAGGAAGGGATAAGGCCACCTTTTGCGGTTCCAAGAGGTTCATAAGGTGTTCGAGAAGCCAGGGCAGAGGCTGGTAATCTCCGGGACTGAGGGTCAGGAGGGAGACTTCCTCGAAACCGGTGTCGGCCAAAGCCTTTTCCACCCACGCCAGCACATCCTCGGGCCGCCGCTCCCGCACCGGCCGATACAGGATGCCGGCCTGGCAGTAGCGGCAACCTCGGGTGCAACCCCGGGAGATTTCCACATTAAGGCGGTCGTGAACAATTCGACAGAAGGGCACCAGAGGCCGGGGCGACAGGGGAACGCTATTCAGGTCCGCCAGGACCCGACGTCTCACCCGTTGATGGCGACCCGTGGGAATGATCTCCGCCAGCCGCGTCCCAGAGTCATAGGTCATGGCAAAAAGAGCGGGAACATATACGCCTGCCACCTCTGCCAGCGCCTGCCAGAGCTCCTGCCTGGTGCCCCGGGAAGCTTGCCAATCTCGGACCACAGCCGCCACCTCCAGGATGACTTCTTCCCCATCCCCCAGAACCAGGGCGTCAAAAAAGGGCGACACCGGTTCCGGGTTCATGGCAGCTGGCCCGCCTCCCACCACGACAGGGTCGAGAGGCCCCCGTTCTTCGGCCCAAAAAGGAATGCCCCCTAACTCCAGGATGGTGAGAAGGTTGGTATAACTGAGCTCATACTGGAGGCTCACCCCCACCAGGTGGAAGTCCTTGAGGGGAGTGGCGGATTCCAGGCTGGCCAAAGGCGGGCCCCGCCTCCGTAATTCCGCCTCCAGGTCCGGCGCCGGGGCATAGACCCGCTCGGCCCAAATATCCTCTTCCCGGTTCAGGATGTCATAAAGGATGCCCAAACCCAGATGGGACATGCCCACCTCATATAGGTCGGGGAAAACCAGAACAGCCCTGAGACTGACGGAGTTGGGGGCTTTAAAAACGGCGTTGATTTCCCGGCCCAGATAACGGCTGGGCCGCTGCACGCGGCTGAGATAAGAGCGATCGGTCACGTGGTTAAAGGTCTTGAGGGAGGGACCCAGGGGTCGCGGACCCTTGCCCTCCCCCCAAATCACTATTTTTAAACTCGTCCACCTGCCACCCGGAGGGCTTCCTGGAGGTCGAGGTTGCCGTCGTACAGAGCCCGGCCGGTGATGACTCCGATAATCCCTAAGGGTTCCAGGGGCAAGAGGGCCTTGATATCGTCCAGGGAGCTCACCCCACCTGAGGCGATAATGGGGATTTCCGTGGCTTGGGCCAAGGCCCGGGTGGCCTCCAGGTTTACACCCCGTTTTACCCCATCCCGGCTGATATCCGTGTAAACAATGGCGGCAGGTTTCTGGGGAGCCAAATCTCGGACCACCTCGGCCGCGGTGCGGGTGGTGGTTTCCGTCCAGCCTTCCACGGCCAACAGGCCGTTTTTGGCGTCCAGGCCCAGGGCGATGCGGCCGGGATAGGTCTGTAAGCCCTGGTGGATCAGATCCGGATCTTTCAGCACCGCGGTTCCCAGGATGAGGCGGTCGATGCCTAAATCAACATACTTGGCTATGGTCTCGAGGCTGCGAAGGCCGCCGCCCAGTTGCATAGGAATGGTAACCGCCCGGCGCAGTCTACGGATGGCCTCGAGGTTATGGGGCTGGGCGCCAAAAGCTCCGTCCAGGTCCACCACGTGCAGCCAGGCGGCTCCCGCGGCCTGCCACCGTTGTCCCATGGCTGCAGGGTCGTCGCCGTACACAGTCTCTTGGTCGGCTCGTCCCTGAACCAGGCGCACACATTTACCGCCGCGAATATCGATGGCAGGGAAAATAATCATTTATTAATATTATCCAAGAACCCCCCAACTGACAAGCCTCGGCCCCCGCGCCTAATGGGACCCCTTGAAAAACCAGGGAGAATTTATATACCTTAAGGAAACAGTCGATGGTAAAAGGGCAGAGTATGTCTGAACTGGGAAAAATGCTCATCGTCTTCGGGGTTATTATGGTGGTGGTGGGGATTGTCTTGGTGTTTGGGCCCAAAATCCCCTGGCTGGGAAAGCTTCCCGGGGACTTCACCTACCGGGGTGAGCGGTTCACCTTTTACTTTCCACTGGCCACCTGCATTCTGCTCAGTGTCATTTTAAGCCTTATCCTCTACCTCTTTCGGAGATAAGCCTTTTCATGCCAACCCCGGAAAAATCCTGGTATAATTTCCCCAAAAAAGTATACTGGTTGGAGTTAGGCGGTTCCCGTCTGCTTCCAACAGCGAGATATCCAACTCACCGGCCCCCTGAAGACCGATAAGGAGACCCGATGCCGGAGTTACGCAAAGACCCCATCATCGGCCGCTGGGTAATTATCGCCACCGAGCGGGGCAAACGCCCCCATGATTTTGTTATAGAGGAAGAAGTGGTTAAAGGCGGGTTCTGCCCCTTCTGTCCCGGCAACGAGCACACCACCCCCCCTGAGATCTTTGCGTACCGAGAACCGGGTACCGAGCCCAACACCCCGGGCTGGAGTCTGCGGGTGGTGCATAACAAGTTTCCTGCCCTGATTCCTCAAGGGGATCTGGATCGCCAGGGTGAGGGCATGTTCGATAAAATGGCGGGCATCGGCACTCACGAGGTCATCATCGAGAATCCCGACCACATGACCACTCTCACCAATATTTCCATAGACGGCTTTGTGGAAGTGCTCAGCGCTTATCGGGAGCGCATCAGGACCCTGGCCGAGGACCCTCGTTTCAAATACGTCCTCATTTTCAAGAACATGGGGCGGGCCGCCGGGGCCTCTCTGGAGCACAGCCACAGCCAGCTCATCGGGCTCCCCATTGTGCCGGAACTGGTGATGGAGGAGCTCAACGGCAGCAAATTTTACTATAATTGGAAAGAACGCTGTGTTTTTTGCGACATGATACGCCAGGAGCTGCAACAAAAGGTGCGGGTGGTCAAGGAAAACGAAGAATTCGTGGCTATCTGCCCCTTTGCGCCCCGCTCGCCCTTCGAGGTCTGGATTCTCCCCAAAATGCATTATTCTTCCTATGATCAGTTACCGGAAGGGTCATACCGTCTGTTGGCGGAAATCTTCCGCGAAACCTTGCAACGCTTGGAGAAGTCTTTGGGGAAGGCTCCTTATAACTTTATCCTCCACATCGCCCCCATCGGGGAGTCAGGGTTGCCTTACTACCATTGGCATTTTGAGATCATGCCCAAACTTACCCTGATGGCCGGATTTGAGTGGGGGTCCGGTTTTTTCATCAATCCGACGCCCCCTGAGGATGCCGCCCAGTACCTTCGAGAAGTGGAGTTATAATATTTAAGAGAGAGACGATATGCGGATCCTGATCGTCACCCCAGAAGCCAATCCTTTCGCCCGGACCGGCGGTCTGGCCGAAGTGGTATCCGCCCTGGCTTGCGCCCTGACACACTTGGGTCATCAGGTCATGGTGGCCATGCCCCTGTATCGCCAGGTACGGGAAGCAGGGCAAACCTTGTTATCCACGGGTCAAACCTTAACGATTCCTCTCTCTTTCAAAAATCTCACCGCAGAAATCTATCGAACGGAATTGAGTAACGGCCTCACCTTCTATTTCATCGGCCAGGACGCCCTCTTTAATCGTGAAGGCCTTTACGGTACAGCCTACGGGGATTTCGAAGACAACGCCGAGCGTTTTATCTTTTTCAGCCGGGCCGTGGTGGAAATGATTGAGGCCCTCAAGCTGAACCTCGATGTTTGCCACTGCCAGGAGTGGCAGGCGGGGCTGATACCGGTATATCTGCGCACCCTCTTTCGGGAGCGGCCCCGCCTGAATAAACTGCCGGTCTTGTATACCATACATAATGTGGGCTATCAGGGGCTTTTTTCTTCTTATGATTTCCCCCTGACCGGGCTAGGCTGGGAACTCCTCTCGCCCAAGGCCTTGGAATTTTATGGGAAAATCAACCTGATGAAAGGTGGACTGGTTTTTGCTGACCTCATCAACACGGTGAGCAACCGGTACCGAGAAGAGATCCTCTCCCCGGAATATGGGTTTGGCCTCGAAGGAGTCCTCCGGGAGCGGGCCGCAGACCTCTTTGGCGTCGTAGAAGGAGTGGACTACCAACGTTGGGACCCTGTTCGTGACCCCTTTCTGACCACCCCTTACAGTCTGGACAATCTGGAGGGGAAAAAGTCCTGCAAGGAAGCTTTGCTGAAGCGCTTCGGGTTGAACTTGTCTCCGGAGCGCCCCCTGCTCGGCATGACCACCCGTCTTTATGAGCGTAAAGGCATCGACCTGGTGGAAGGTATCCTGGACAACCTGATGGCCCTCAAGGTGGGTTTCGTTCTCCAGGGCACCGGCGAAGAGCGGCACCAATACCTCCTCCAAGAGTTCAACTCGCGCTATCCCGGAAGTATCGGCATCTCCATTGGCTTCACGGAGGAGTTGGCCCACCAGATCATTGCCGGGGCGGATATTTATCTGATGCCCTCACGCTATGAACCCTGCGGTTTGGACCAGCTTAACTGCTTGCGCTATGGCACCGTGCCGGTGGTCCGGGCCACGGGGGGACTAGATGAGACCATCAAACAATATGACCCCGCTACCGGCTCCGGCAACGGCTTCAAGTTTGACGAGTACGCCCCGGAGGCTTTTTTGAAAGCCGTGCAAAAGGCACTCACTCTGTACCAGGACCAAGCGGCCTGGCAGGTTCTTATGCGCCAGAATATGGCCCTGGACTTTTCCTGGGATAAGGTGGCTCCCAGCTATGTGGCGTTATATGAGAGGGCTGTGGAGAAGCGTCGGCAAGTCTTGGGAGGCTAATGCCATATGGGTTCAGAGCGTCTAGCCTTTCTGTCCCAAATGGTAGAGGTCCTCACCTCTACGGTAAGCTTTGGAGAGCGCCTGGGCAACATGGTGCATCTCCTGGCCCGCTTTCTCAAGATGGATCAGGCTCTTTATTTCGGTCTGGATAAAAGCAAAGAATCTTTGAACCTCCAGATCAGCAGCAAGGGCCCCCTGCCGAGGCAACTACACTTGGAGTATCAATCCGGGCAAGGCGTGGTGGGAGCAGCGGCTAAAACCGGCAAGCCGCAATTGGTTTACCGGGATCAGGAGGGTGTGTTCGCTGACAACGCGTTTTTGGAAAAGGTGCAGCCCAAGTTCAACACCTTGGCGGCGTTCCCCGTGGCGGACGACAACTTCCTCTATGGGGTGTTGCTCCTCCTGGATAAAAGCGAGCGGTCTCTTACCCCCATGGAGCGTCAGGCCGTGCATCTCACCAGCCTCATGCTGGCGGGCGCCCTCCGCCAGGCCTTGGTCCAGGAGGAAGCCAAGAAACGCATCGCCGAGCTTTCGGTTCTCTTTGAAGTGGGCAAGGCCATTTCTGCCACTGTGGAACTGGACGACCTCCTGGAGCGCGTAGTGTCTACCACCGCCAAAGTCATCAATGCTCGGGGTGCCGCCTTGCAAATCATAGATCTTCAAACTGGCGAAACCCGGGTTTCCTCCCATTACGGGCTGGTGCCCATGGCCAAAATCTGTCCTCCCATTCCCCAAGCCGATATAAAGACCGCCTCCATGACCGAGATGCCCTATCTCCAGGGCCAGACCAGTGATTCTAGTGGCAAGGTCCATTATCACCTGGCCGTACCTCTCATTTTTAAAGGACAACTCCAGGGCACCCTGTGTGTCTTCGTGCCCTTCGACCCGGAAAACCGGCAACTTATGTTCACCATGGCCGGGCTGATTGTCAACGCCCTGGAAAACGCCCTCACCTACCAGCAGGTGGAGACCCTGGCGGAGCGTAACAAACGCATGGTGCGGAACCTCACGGCTCTGCAGGAGGTTTCCCAGGCCATGCTCACCACCGTACAGGAAGAGCGCTTGCTGGATATCATCATCCAGGGACTCATCCAGCCCACCGGCCTGGGGTTCGATCGGGTCTTGATTCTCCAGGTGGACGAGAACTCCCAGACTATTCGGGGCAGAAAAGGGGCCCAACGGCCGGCCGAGGCACCGCCCCTGCCCTTGGCTGAGGTTTTATCTATGCCCCTGGCCTCCGAGATACCGGTGGCCGACTGGCAAATCCCCATCAGTCCGGGACTGGGGGCCATGGCCCAGGCGGTACTGCGCCGGCGTCCCGTCCACCAGCATCCCTCCCAACCTCGGACCGACACTGCCGTTCCCTGGCAGAAAAACTTCGACGCTCAGGAGTATTTCCTGGTTCCCCTGGTGGTGAAAGACCGGGCCACCGGACTCATCATGGTGGACAACCAGGCCTCGGGACGCCCCCTGGAGCCGGAACCGCTCCACGCCTTGCAAATGCTGGCCACCCAAGCGGCTTTGATGCTGGAGAACGCCCATCTCTATTCTACCATTGAAGCCAACAACCGGGAACTCATGCTGATCCGGGAACGCATGCTGGAATCCGATCGTTTGGCCGCCCTATCCAGCCTGGCTTCCGGCATGGCCCACGAAATCAGAAACCCTCTGGTGTCCATCGGGGGGTTTGCCCGCCGCATCGGGAAATTGGTGGAGAAAAATTCTCCCCTGCGAGGCTACGTGGAGGTTATTCAGGAGGAAGTCTCCCGCCTGGAGAAATTACTCAGAGAAATACTTGATTTTACTGGAGAAAATTTAAGCTACTTCGGGGACCACAACCTGGATCAGCTCATAGAGGATACCCTGCTTCTGGTCCTGCGGGACCTGGAGGTTAGCAATATCAAATTGGTGAAAAAGTTGGAGCCGGTTCCTCGCATTCATTGCGACGACCGCCAGATCAAGCAGGTTTTTTACAACCTGTTCCAAAATGCCCGGCAGGCTATGCAAGGAGGCGGCGGCACCCTGACGATCCACACCTACCCCCAGGAAAGAGAGGATGGCATCTACGCCGCGGCCGCGGTCAGCGACACGGGCGGCGGCATCCCCCTGGATGTGCTCCACAATATTTTCAATCCCTTCTTTTCCACCAAGGACCACGGCACCGGGCTGGGCCTCTCCATCGCCCAGCGGATTGTCGCCCGCCATTACGGTCATATCGAAGTGAAAAACGAATTGGGCAAAGGCGTGACCTTCGTTGTCACCCTGCCCATTGCCAAATATTGTCTAGTAAAGGACGCCGGCCAGGGCACCGCTTTGGCCAGTGCCTTGAATGCCCCTTCAGGAGGACGGCGATGAAAAAGATCCTGGTGGCGGACGACGAAATGGCCATTCGCCTCCTGTACAGCGAAGAATTGAAAGAAGAGGGTTATGAAGTCTTCACGGCCTCCAACGGTCGGGAAGCCCTGGAGATTGTCGAGAAAGAGCCTTTGGACTTGGTGATTCTGGACATTAAAATGCCGGAGATGGATGGTATCGAGGCCTTGCGACAAATCAAGGAGAAAAAACCAAACCTGCCGGTGTTGTTGAGCACCGCCTATGGCGAGTACAAACAGGACTTCGCCACCTGGGCCTCAGATGATTACCTGGTCAAGTCCTCTGATTTGGACGACTTGAAAAACGCGGTCAAACGTTATCTGAAAGACTAGACCCGGAGGTGAGGATGTCAAGGTTTAAGGCTGTTTTGCTGCTGGTTTTCGGCGCGGCGCTGGCGATTTTTGTAGTGCAAAATTGGTATTATCCTTCTCCAGCCATTCATTTTTTGGGGTTTCAGTTTTTGCCGTTTCCTCTGCCGGTCATTATCTTGGGCTTTTTCGTTCTGGGCTTTATCGTAGGTTGGATGGCCAATGCCTTCGGAGCCAAAGTGCACAAGCACGAAACTCCGTCAGAGGCCACCCCGGAAAGTTAACCAACTTTCACGCCTTCTAAGACTCCGCTGCGAAGGCTGCCCTTCTGTCCTCCAGAATCGCCTTCACCCCTTTGGGGTCAGCCAGGCGTTCCCAGCTTAACCGGGCAACGCCTTTTTTATCCTGGATAACGAGATTGCCGGCGTTGAGGAGCGTCTGGGTGAGGCCGCGCTCCACTTTGATCTCCCCCACGTCCTGCCAGGCAATTTCCTCTTCCACGGCCGGCCAGGAGCTCGCCCGTTTGAGCCCCTGGGGTGTGGCTCGATATTCTTGCCCGAATTTGCGCAGCGCCAGCGCGGCTAATATCGCCAGCCCCAACACAAACCCCAACCAGGGGGGGACGCCCACCGCCGGATTGATAAGAGGACCAAAAACCACCACCGCCGCGGCCACATAATAGACAAAAAAAGCCCGGTACGAGGGACGCCATACCGCTTCCCGGGAAAAATCGGTCTTGTCTGTTGACACCATGGCCTCCCCTCCTGGTGGTTTTAAGGTTCGGTTTGGTTTTAGCTCTGTAGGTTTCTTAGCGCCTAAGCGTGCATAATCTTAATATTTGACGCTGAAGCCCTGAAACTCTCCTTGGTAGGGCTGCCAGTCGGTCATAACCTCATCCACGGCTGCATACGGGGGCCCTTTCCAGCACCAGGCCAACATACTGTCGATTTTTTCCCGATCGCCTTCAAACACCGCCGCCACCCGGCCGTCCGGCAGGTTGCGTACCCAGCCCGTGAGACCCCGGGCCAGGGCCTGGTCCCGGGTATGGGCTCGGTAAAAGACCCCTTGCACCCGACCGCTGATGAGCACCTGGGCCCGCGCCAAATCTGCCATGGAGCGCTCCTTTATAATCCGGAGTGAGCGGGAGCATAGGCTTCCAGCCTGTGGCAGAAACAGGCAAGATGCCTGTTCTCCCGGTCAAAGCAAGGTGAAGTCGGCAAACCGCGCCCCACCGACCCTCGCCTCAACCCTTCTGTAACAATTCTTCAAAAGCCCCTTCGTCCAGGATGGTTACTTCCAGTTCCCGGGCCTTGGCATATTTGCTGCCCGGGTCGGCTCCCACCACCACGTAGTCGGTTTTGGCGGAGACCGAGGAGCTCACCTTGCCCCCCCGAGCCGTCACCTGAGCTTTGGCCTCCTCCCGGGACATATGAGCCAGGCTGCCGGTAAAGACAAAGGTCTTGCCGGCCAAGGGTGACTCTGCCGGCTTTTCCGGCGGCTTGATTTTTATTTCCTCCAGGAGTTTGTCGAGAAGCTCCTGGTTTTTCTCATTGTCGAAAAATTCTCTGATGCCTTTGGCCACCTGGGGGCCCACGCCTTCCACCTGGAGAAGGTCCTCTTCACCTGCCTCAGCCAGTTTTTCCAAAGAGTGAAAGTGCTTGGCCAAAAGTTGGGCCGTGGCCTCCCCCACATAGCGGATGCCCAGGGCATAAATGAAGCGGTCCAGGTCCACGTTCTTGCTTTTCTCGATGGCGGCCACCAGATTGCCGGCGGATTTCTCCGCAAAGCGTTCCAGGGGGATGAGATCGTCCTCGGTGAGGCGGTAAAGGTCGGCCAGGTTCTTCACCAGCCCCTGATCCATCAGCTGGTCAATAATTTTCTCCCCCAGACCGTCTATGTCCATGGCGCCCTTGCTGGCAAAGTGGAGGATGCCCCGGCGTAAGGCCCCTAGGCAGTCAGGATTGGGGCAGCGGGTCACCGCTTCTCCCTCCGGCCGCACCAGGGGCGTATCACACACCGGACAGCGGCTGGGCATTTTAAAGGGTTGGGTCTCAGGGGGACGTTCTTCCAGTATAACCTTGACCACCTCCGGGATGACATCCCCGGCCCGTTGAATGAGGACCGTGTCACCGATGCCCCCCCACTTCCACCGGCTCCATCACGGCCATGGGAGTGATGGCGCCGGTGCGCCCCACGTTCACCACAATGTCCTCGACCTTGGTGGTGGCCTGGGTGGCCGCGAACTTGTAGGCCAGGGCCCAGCGGGGGCTCCGGGCCTTAGTGCCCAGGCGCTCCTGCAGCGCCAGGTTGTCCACCTTGATGACCACCCCGTCGATTTCGTAGGACAGCCCGTGGCGCTGGTTTTCCAGGTCGTGGTGGTACTGGATGGCCTGGTCGATGCCCCGCCGGTGCTCGATCATGGGATTGACCCGCAAGCCCCAGGCCTTCAAGGACTCGAGGATCTCCCCGTGGGTCTCAAAAGACCGGCCCGCCACCTGACCGATACCGTAGCAGAATATTGTTAAAGGGCGGCCGGCGGTAACGCCGGGATCAAGCTGGCGCAGGGAACCGGCCGCGGCGTTCCTCGGGTTGGCAAAAGGCGGTTCCCCCCGAGATAGGCGCTCTTCGTTCAGGTTTTTAAAATCATCCAGATCCATGTAGACCTCCCCCCGCACCTCCAGGAGTTCGGGGGCCGGGAGGTCCCGAGACAGAAGCGTCAAGGGAATGGTGTAAATGGTCTTCAGGTTCTGGGTGACATTTTCACCCCGGTAGCCGTCGCCCCGGGTGGAACCCACGCTGAGGTGTCCCCCCTCATAGACCAGTTCCACCGCCACTCCGTCCATCTTGGGCTCCACCACATAATCGAATTCCTCGCTGGTGCGCAAAAAGCGCTTCAGACGGTCCTCGAATTCCCGGGCTTCGGCCTCGCTGAAGGCGTTCTCCAAAGAGAGCATTGGGACCCGGTGGGGCGCGGTTTCAAATTTTTCCAGGGGTGCAGCCCCTACCCGCTGAGTGGGAGAATCGGGGGTGATAAGTTCCGGAAATTCGTCTTCAAGTTTCTGGAGTTCCTGCATAAGCCGGTCAAACTCAGCATCAGAGATCACCGGGTTATCCAGGACGTGATACCGGTAGTTATGGTAATGAATCTGGTCCCGGAGTTTTTGTAACCGGTCCAGAATTTCCGGGGAGGCGTTCGTCTGGGCCATTAAGTCAACCGTTGGAAAAAACCGGGGTCAGCTGGGACATCAGACTCATGGAGGATTCTTTGCCTGCCGAGCGGCAAAAATTTCCTTTCTTTATTTTGATGCCGGATAGGAAAAATCACTCTTCCGGCGGATGCAACTATCTCATGATATGGCGTTTTAGGGAAGGGCGTCAAGATGGAATGTCGAAATCCTGACAGTCTGAATGGGTGGATTTGACTTGAGGCCCGAGTTGTCCTTGCCGGAACAAAGAACACAGGGGCGGCACTGGGCCGCCCCTGGCCAAGGAGGAAATGACAAAAGAGACATCGGGTGCTCCTAAACATTCATAATTGATAAAATGTCCTCAGCTTTGTGTCAGTCTTCAGTAGCCCTGTCAGAAAAGTGACCAAAATTTCAAGCCTGGCCCGGACAAGTTATTCCCCTGCTGAATCGGCATAAGTTACAGGCGCATTTCTCAAGACCTGCCCCAACCCCTCTCGCCCGCCGTTACCCTTGCGTGGCGGACCGGGTGATGGCCTGAATGTGGGCCACAATCTCCAGGACTTTTTCCAACCGTTCGTTGATCATTTGGATGTCCTGATAGAGAGTGGAGTCTTCCCTTTGCTCCAGAAGCATCAGGTCCACAATTCCCGTAACCGCGGCCAGAGGCTGGGCCAATTCGTGGAGAGAAAGCCGGATGTCAGATAATGCTTTATTTAGTTCCATGGCGCCCCAGTCAGAGAAGAATGGCTGGATGTATGGGTCTTAGGTTGCTTGCTCAATTGTATGAGCAAAAAGCGGGCCAACTCTGCGGGTTACCCACAGTCCACAGCGATCTAAGACGCGGTTGACGAAAAGATGATGAGTAAGGCAGGGTTGATCAATCCCGAGGCACGGCCAGCATGCGCTCCACCGCCAGCAGGGCCCGCTGCCGCATATCCTCGGGCAGAGTGACCTGGTGGCGTTTTTCCTGGAGCGCGGCGATAAGATCGGCCAGGATGATGCGCTTCATGTCGGGGCAAATGAGGTTAGGGGAGGGGGA
>JARRKO010000027.1:0-33756 GCA_037388025.1 Syntrophobacterales bacterium | reverse complement strand
GGCATCGGCCAGGTCCAGAACCTCGGGCCGGCACTCGGGGTGGGCCACGAACAGCGCCTGGGGGTGGGTGGCTTTGGTGTCCAGGACTTCCTGGGCCGTGAGGGCATCGTGGATGTTGCAGCAGCCGGCCCAGGTGAGCACTTCCTTGTCGGTATGCCGCGCGGTATAGTGGGCCAAATTTTTATCCGGCACCATGAGCACCCGGGAGCCAGGCAGGGAATTGACCACCTTGACTGCGTTGGCCGAAGTGCAGCAGATATCGCTTTCCGCTTTGACTGCGGCGCTGGAATTGACGTAGGTGACCACCGGTACCCCGAAGAGCTCGGCCTTGCGGGCCAGAAGGCTCTCGGCGGTGATGGTGTCCGCCATATAGCAACCCACATCCAGGCGGGGCAAGAGCACGGTCTTGTCCGGACACAGAATGGCCGCGGTTTCAGCCATAAAGTGGACCCCGGCGAAGACGATAATCTTGGCGGGGGTTTGGGAGGCGGTGATGGATAAGGCCAGGGAATCGCCGGTAAAATCAGCGATGTCTTGGATTTCCCCGGGCTGGTAGTTGTGGGCTAGGAGAATGGCGTCCCGGCGGGCCAGCCACTCTCGCACCTCTTGTTGTTGGGAAGTGTAGGTCATAGTCGCTAAAGTCTATACTTTATAAAACCATCCCGAAAATTTTTGTAGCGCTGGTAGGATTCCAGCCCCACAATCTCGCTTCCCGCCTTTCCCCCAAAAGTTACCGGGTTCCCGGGGCCTCTCTGACTACTTGCACCCCCGGCGGCGGGGTAAAGGTGTAAAACTGTGAGGGCTGCCTGACCCCCAAGATGGTCCCGGAAAAGGCGAAACTGGTGGTCTCCCCCAGGGCGTTGCTGAATTCCAGTTTTTCCACATTATAGGTAAAGGGGTCGATGGTCAGTATGAGGCTTTTCAGTTCGGCCTGGGGCCGGCGGGGCACCAGCTTTATGACGGAGCTGGCCCCGGGCTCAGGAGGACGTTGCCAGGACAGGGTAAAATCCTCCCGCACCTTGCCGATGCCGGAAAAGAAACGCAGCACCAGATCGGAGCGCAGCACCTGATTTAAGGGATAGACCATGACCAAAGCATCCTCCGGGATATAAATCCACACCTGGTGTCCGTCTGAGATCACTTCTTTTTTCTGGTCCGGGGGGCTTTGGTAATCCCAGCGCATGCGGCTGGGCTTTTGAAAATACATCACCCCTGAGGCTTTGTCCCCCTGGCGCGCTCCCGGGGCCCGGGTTTCCTGGCGAAACCAGGTCTTAAAACTCCCGGCCTGGTCATACTTTTTCTGGACTTTGGCCATGACCTCGGAGGGGTCCGGGGCCGGCTGAGACGTGGCCGGCCAGGACCACACCAGCAAGGCCAGGGTTAGGACCACTGCATACATTGAGGTTTTTCTCATCATTCCGGTAAATGTATCAGAATTTCCACCCTGGGGGTAATTTTTCCGTCCGGGGCGAGAACCTGATTTTCAGGAAAAATATGGGCTCTGGGGGGAGCAAGGTCCACCACTCCCGCCGCCATCCCTCCCCCACCTTTACCTTAAGCGGGGGACAGTCTTCCAGTCTGGGTGGCGCGGGTAGGATGCCCCTGCCACCGGCAAGGGGATGGGCAGGAGACCTTGAGGGGACACCGGAGCCTGCGGCGATTACCCGGCCCTCCCTTCAAATTCACCTTTCCAATGCTACGGTCATAGATAGGAATACAGGACAACCTATTGCAAAACCCTTGATTTATGAATTTTGTCATTCTGAGCGTAGCGAAGAATCTAGTCTTTTCAAATAGTTCTAGATCCTTCACTTCGTTCAGGCTGACAGAAAGATAAGTTTTGCAACAGCTTATAGATTTTTGCCGAAGGGTCTCGCCGGGCTCCGGTTAACCGCTACTACCTCCGAAATTATTCTGCCACATCTGCCAGTACATGGGGTCTTCCGGGGGAGTGTACTTTCCTACGGAACCCGTAGCGCAGGCCCCGACCGCCAACAGCAGGCTGCTTATCAGTATCCACCCCAGGATTTTTTTGAACCTTGACATTTTCATGGATAAGACTCCTTACAATCTTATTAATAAAAAATAAGTATCCCGGTAGTGGTCCTCAAGGTGGGTGGGTTGAATTTTAGGCTTTGTGATATGGCTGTACCCGGGTGTGTAGGCAAGGGGTGCCTAAGAGATGCTCCTTACTGGGGATCTGATATGCAATCCTATAAAAAGAAAGGATCATGGGGACCGGTAATCGTTCGATCCCGTTAAGGGTGCTAAAACATCGATCCAGACAAAAGGCAGGGCCACGGCTGACCCTTTCTCGGGTTTGTCAATGGTGGAAAACTCCCTGTCCATCACAGGCGAGAGGTGCTCCCGCTTTAGGTAATGGGGTTGAGGAGGGGGCCGGGTTTGCGACCTCAGGTCCTCACCAAGATTCTCTTTGCACTAAAAGAGCCTTTGGCTAATCCTAAATGTTGGGATAAACACTTTTGGGTAGAGACAGTCTCCCACGTGGGCGACAGTCCGTTAAAGGCCCGCCGATTTTTCTCCCCAGCCGGTGAATCAGCCCCTGAGCTTTTTAGCAATATCAGCTATCCGTTTTCCCAGAGCCCGGGCAATGTCCAGGTCTTCCGGGGTGGGCGTCAGTTCGTTGCGGGACCCGGCCACGGTGGAAGAGGCATAGGGCGAGCCGCCCCGTCCCTCGGTATGCAACATACCCGGGGTGGAATAAGGCACCCCCACGATGATCATGCCCAAGTGCAGCAAGGGGGCCATCATGGTAAAGGGGGTGGTCTCCTGGCCGCCGTGGGTGGTGGCCGTGGAGACAAACATCCCGGCGGGTTTGCCCTCCAGGGTCCCTTCAAGCCACAAGGACGCGGCCGAGTCGAATAACCGCTTCATCTGGGCGGTCATGTTGCCGAAGCGGGTGGGAGTGCCGAAAATCAGACCGTCCGCGGCCCTTAGGTCATCCAGGGTACACACCGGCAAGTCTTTATGATGCTCCCAGACCTCCTGGGCGTGTTTGCTCTTGGGGATAACCTCCCGTTCGATGTCTTCGAATTCCCGTACCCGCCGCAGGACCAATTCAACCCCCGGCACCGACTCCACCCCTTCGGCCACCGCTAGGGCCAGTCGCCGCACATGACCATACAGGGAATAATAGACCACCAAAACCTTCATAAATCCTCCTAGGGGAAAAATTAGATGTTGTTCAGGTTCTCTTGATTCTCCTTCAGATATACAGTGATATAATCATCAGGGCTGATTAAGCAACTTCCCCTTCAGAAAATTTCCCCATGGACCCACAACAAAAAACCGCCGCGGTGAAACGCCATTTCGACCAGGTGGCGTCCCGTTACGACCTGATGAATACCATCCTGAGTTTTGGTCTGCATCACCTGTGGAAGCGGCGGGCCGTGGGTCTGCTGGACCTATCGCCCGGGGAGCGGGTCATCGACGTCTGCGGCGGCACCGGCGATTTGGCCCGGTTGGCCGCTCAGAAAGTAGCGCCCACCGGCAGTGTCATCCTGTACGACATCAACCGGGCCATGATGCTGGCCGGCCGTGATAAAACAACTGGAGCTGGGTCCCACCAACGCGTCTGGTTCGTGGAAGGGGACGCCGAGCGCCTGGCCGTGGCCGACGGTGGCCTGGACGCGGCCCTGGTGGGCTTCGGGGTCAGGAACATGGCCCGCATGGATGAAGGTCTGCGAGAAATGCACCGGGTTCTGAAACCGGGGGGACGCCTGGTCATTTTGGAATTCTCTCACCCCACTAACACCCTATGGCGCTGGCTTTACGACCGCTACTCCTTTCTGGTCATGCCGCGCCTGGGCCAACTCATCGCCGGCTCCCGGGAGGCCTATGCCTACCTTACCACCTCCATCCGCCAGTTTCCCCTGCCGGAAGAAGTGGCGGACCTGCTCCGCCACATCGGTTTCATTCAGGTCACCTACCACCCCCTAACCAACGGCATCGCCATGATCCACCGGGCGGTAAAGTAAGAGATTGTGGGAGAGGGGGCCAGGGGTCGTGGATCCCTGCCCCCTCCCCCAACCCCTTAAGGGGGGTTGGGAGGTGAGCTTGAGGGGAGGGGGGGCCTGTTGGTCCCCCGGCCCTCCCTCAACCTACGAGCTTGGCCAGGATGGGCCAGGCGTTCTTTGGTCCCCAGGCGCCGGCCGGGTATGGATGGAGGCTGGAGGCCAGGTCGGGGCAGGCCTCGCACTCCTCAATGACGGGGCTCAAGTAAGACCAGCACTCTTCCACCGCGTCTTGCCGCCAGAACAGCATACGGTCCCCCTGGATGGCGTCCATGAGGCTCTTTTCATAGGCCTCCATCACCAGCCCGCCATAATGGGAGTAGTAAGGAAACTCCATGGTCACCCGGCGCAAGCACATGATGGCCCCGGGGTTTTTGGTCTCGAAGATCAGGGTGATCTTCTCCTCCGGGTAAATCCCCAGGATCAGGCGGTTGGCGGCGATTTCCCCCAGGGTGACGTTGCGGAAAAGGGAGTTGGGCACTTCCTTGAATTTGATGACGATTTGGGTAAGTTTGGCCGGGAGCCGTTTGCCTGAGACCAGGAAAAAGGGCACCCCCTGCCAGCGCCAGTTATCCACAAAAACCCGCAGGGCCGCAAACGTGGGGGTGAGGGAGTCGGGGGCCACCTGGGGTTCTTCGAGGTAGCCCGGGACCTCCTCATCTGCCACCTTTCCCCGGGTATATTGGCCCAGAATGATGTCCTCGCCTAGCTCAGGTCGGGCCAAAGGCTTTAGGGAACGGAAAACCTTGAGCTTTTCATCCCGGACGCGCTCGGCTTCGAGCAGGGAGGGAGGCTCCAAGGCGGTGACCGCCAGCAGATGCATCATGTGGTTTTGAAACATATCCCGGAGCACGCCGGTTTCTTCGTAGAAGCGGCCGCGGCGGCCCACCCCGACTGTTTCCGCGGCGACAATCCCGACGGAATCAATGTAATTGCGGTTCCAGAGGGGCTCAAAAATGGCGTTGGCAAAGCGGAAAATGATGATGTTTTGCACCGTTTCCTTGGCCATATAATGGTCAATGCGGAAAATCTGGCTCTCCCGGAAATGAGCATGTAGCACCCGGTTCAGCTTCCGGGCGGTGTGAAGATCCCGACCGAAGGGCTTTTCCACCACCAGGCGCACCCAGTGGCTCTCATCTTCTGAGGAGAGCCCCGACCGCCCCAATTCCTGGCTGATGGTGGCATACAGGGACGGCGGCACCGCCAGGTAGAAGAGACGGTTGCCAGCGAGCTGCTGCTTTTCTTCCAGATTCGTGAGGAAACGGCCCAGGGAGTCGTAGTCGGCAGCAGTGGCATAATCCAGAGGGAGGTAATCCAGGAGCGGGGCGAAGTCCTGCCAGCAGGAAAAATCCAGTCCGGCGTTTTTCACCACCTCAGCCATCCGTGCCTGGAATTCCTGGCGGTTCAGGGTTGTGCGGCCGCAACCCACGATCCCACAGGGGGACGGCAGACCGCCTCGGAGGAAAAGGCTGTATAGGGCAGGCATCAGCTTGATGGCGGTGAGATCGCCGGTGGCCCCGAAAATCACCACCGTGCAGGGGTTCAGAGGTCCCTCAAACAGACAGGCCTCCGGCGGCAAACCTAAATCCGGAGCCTGACCCGTGACCAGAGCGCCGGGAACCGGGGGGATATTCTTATCAACATCGCCCATGGCAAGTAACTTTCTTTATTTTAGATTTTAAGAGAGGGGCAGGGGTTGCAACCTTCAGCCCCTCCCCAAATATTTTACTCCATCCGCTCGCGCAGTCGGCGGACGTTTTCGGCGATGTTGTTGCCGTCGAAAACGCCGGATCCCGACACAAAGACATCCACGCCCGCGGCTACCAGATCGTCGATGGTGTTCAGGTGCACGCCGCCGTCCACCTGGAGCAGGACGTCAAGCCCCTGCTCGTCGATCATTTCCCGGAGCTGTTTAATTTTGGGCAGGGTGCCTCGGATAAATTTCTGGCCGCTGTAACCTGGATTCACGGTCATGAGGAGGACCATGTCCGCTTCTCTCAGGATCATCTCGAGGAAGGACAGGGGGGTGGCGGGGTTCAAAACTACGGTGGCCTTGGCCCCCAGCTCCTTGATTTGCTGCACTAGGCGCTCCAGGTGCCAGGCGACCTCCACCTGCACCCCCACCCAGTCAGCCCCGGCGTCGACATATCTTTCGATATAAAGTTCGGGGTTGGAGATCATCAGGTGCACGTCCAGAGGAAGTTTGGTGATCTTGCGGACGGCTTCCAAAACCGGCAGGCCGATGGTGAGGTTGGGCACAAAATGGCCGTCCATGACGTCAAAGTGAATCCAGTCAACCCCCGCGGCTTCGGCTTCATGGATTTGCTCGGCCAACCGGCCGAAATCGGCAGACAGGATGGAAGCGGAAAGTTTTTTCTTTGGCTTGGTCATAACATCAACTCCAGCGGCTGTTGGAAAAGTTCAGGGTTCAAGGTTGAAACTGCGACTTTATGGTAAGCGCCGGACGAGCCGCTAAAAATCAGCCAGGCAGCCAGTCGGTGTGAAAGGCGCCGTCGCGGTCCACCCGCTCGTAAGTGTGGGCCCCGAAATAGTCTCTCTGGGCCTGAATCAAATTGGCTGGAAGGCGACGGCTGCGATAAGCGTCGAGGTAGGCCAAAGAGGCCATGAGCGCCGGGGCCGGCAGACCCCAGTCGATGGCGGCCTTGACCACTTCTCGCCAATCTCCTTGCCGGCCCGCCACCTTCCTCCCCAGATCCGGATGCAGCAGGAAATTGGGGAGATCCGGTCGATCCCGGTAGGCTGCTAAAATGTCCTCCAAAAGGGCTGCCCGGATGATGCAGCCACCTCGCCAGACGCGGGTCACGGTCGCCAGGTCGAGGTTATAATCGTAGACCTCGGAGGCCCGCCGCAGCATGGCCATGCCCTGGGCAAAGGTTGTCAAGAAGGCGGCCCACAGGGCGTTTTCCAGTTTATCGATGCAATCCAGCCAACCACCCGGTCCGGGAGAAAAGGGTCCGGGGCCGGGAAGAACCCGAGCCGCGGCCTCACGCTCCTCCTTCAGGGCCGAAAGGTGCCGCCAGGCCACCGCTATATCGATGGTGGGAACGGGTATGCCCAGGTCAAGAGCTGCTTTGGAGGTCCAGATGCCGGTGCCTTTCTGGCCGGCCACGTCCTGGATCAACGCCACCAGAGGCTGTCCGGTATGCTCGTCCCGGCGGTTCAGAATATGAGAGGTAATTTCCACCAGATAGGACTTCAGCAGCCCCTGGTTGTAACCGGTGAAGACCTTGGCCAACTCTTCGAAATCCAGTCCCAGGCCGCGGTGCAACAAATCGTAGCTTTCGGCGAGGAGCTGCTCCAGGGCATACTCGATGCCGTTGTGCGCCATTTTGACGAAGTGCCCGGCGGCCCCGGGGCCTAGATAGGCCAGACAGGGTTCGCCGTTCACCCGGGCGGCGGCCGCCGTCAACAGGGGCTCCACCCGGGCATAACCCTCCCGGGAGCCTCCCGGCATGAAACTAGGGCCGTAGCGGGCCCCCAGTTCCCCCCCGGAGACCCCCAGACCCAGGAAAAGTAGACCCTTGTCAGCCAGTGCCCGGGCCCGGCGGTCCGTGTCGGCAAAGTGGGAGTTGCCGCCATCGATAATCAGATCCCCCCGGTACAGCAAAGGGGTCAATTCTGTAAGAACGGCGTCCACGGGCGTCCCGGCGGACACCATGACCAGAACGGCCCGGGGAGGTCGGAGTAATTCCAACAACTCCGCCGGAGAATAGGTGGGATAGAAGGACCGACCCGCGCCTGCCCCTGCCACAAAATTCCGGGTTTTGTCCGGGGTGCGATTGTAGATTGCCACCTTGAACCCGTGGTCGGTGAAATTGAGGGCCAGGTTGCGGCCCATCACCCCCAAACCCACCAGGCCCAGGTCACACGTGGCGTGTCTCATGCTTAACCTCCCGTATGTCTACGGCGATTACTCCGAAAAGTTTGATGTGGGGGAGGAGGCTAAGGAGCGCTGCCCCTTACCCCCTCGTTAAAGGCCCAGAACCTCTTTCACTTTGTCAACAATGGCGCGCCGGGAAATTTCCTCATAGTCTAAAAGCTCGGTGGGGGCGCCGCTTTTGGGCTTTTTGGTCACCGCCAGGGAATACACGGGCACAGGTATGGTGGCCAGGGCGTTCATCACCGCTTCTCCCAAGCCACCCTCGGGATAATGATCCTCCACGGTGACGATGGCCCCGGTTTTCCGGGCAGCGTCGGCCAGGGTGGCGGCAGCTATGGGCTTAATGCTGTACAGATCGATGATCCGGATGAAAATTCCAATTTTTTTCAGGAGTTCGTAAGCCGCCAGAGCCTCAAACAGGGTAACGCCGGCGCTCACCACCGTAAGCCGGTCTTGGCCGCTATGCCGGAGGACCTTGCAGCCGCCCAAGGAAAATTGCTCATCAGGGTTATAAAGAATGGGAGTGGCCTCCCGGGTGGTGCGCATATACATTATGCCCCGGTGTTTGACCATCTCCTCCATCAGGCGCTCGGTGGTCACCGCGTCGGCGGGATACAGCACCACGCCGTTCACCAGGGTGCGAAACATGGCCAGATCCTCCAGGCCCATTTGGGACGGCCCGTCCCAGCCGATGGACACCCCGGCATGGGAACCCACGAACTTGAGGTTGGGGTCGGAATACTGGCTCATGCGGATCTGGTCAAAGGCTCGGGTCAGAAAGGCCGCAAAAGAAGAGACAAAGGGGACTTTGCCCCGCGAAGCCAGGCCCAGCGCTGCGCCGGCCATGTTCTGTTCGGCGATAAACATTTCAAAGAATCGGTTCGGACAGGCCTGGGCGAAAATCTCCGCCATGGTGGAGTTGCTCACTTCCCCGTCCAAACTAACAATAGTGCGGTTGGCGGCCCCCAGGCGGGCCAGGGCGTTGCCGTAAGCCTTGCGGGTGGCCACCGGTTTTTGGGGTGGGTAATGAAAGGTGCCCATGGGCACAGAACGGGGGGGCGTCGGGCGCAAGTCCTCAGGCCGGGACAACTCCCCTCGGACGGTTAGATCCACTTCTCCCAGCTCAGCCAACGACCGGTCGCAATCCTCCCGGCTCAAAGCTTTGCCATGCCAGCCGTTTTTATCCTCAAGCAAGGAGACTCCCTTGCCTTTAATGGTCTTGGCAAGGATCATTACCGGCCCGCCCGTGAATGTCTGGGCTTTGGTGTAGGCTGCCATGATCTCCGGAAGAGAATGACCGTCCACGGCGATGGTCTCCCACCCGAAAGCCGCCGCCCGGGTAACATAGGCCGAAACGTCGTGGCCGTACATGGTCTCCCCCCGCTGGCCCAAGCGATTGATGTCCACGATACCCACCAGATTATCCAGATGGTAATGGGCCGCTACTTCCAGCGCCTCCCACACCGAGCCTTCGGCCATCTCACTGTCGCCCAGAAGGACGTAAGTGCGGTAGGGCAGTTTGTCCAAGTACTTGCCGTTCAAAGCCATGCCCACCCCCACGGAGAGGCCCTGGCCCAGGGAGCCGGTGGCCGCCTCCACGTGGGGAAAGGTTACGGTGGGATGCCCCTCCAGAGGACTGCCAAACTTGCGATAGTTGGCTGCCATTTCCTCCCCCGGCAGCGCCCCGGCGGCCACCCACAGAGCATAGAACAGGGGGGTGGCGTGCCCTTTGGAGAAGATCAGCCGATCGTTATTGGGGTGTTGGGGCTGCTCCGGGTTGTAGCGGAAAAAACCCCCGAACAGGAGAGCGGTCATGAGCTCCACCGCTGACAAAGACGAGGTCGGGTGGCCGGAGCCCGCATTGGTGGTGGCGGTGAGGATGTAATGGCGAATCAGGGTAGCGAGCTTTTCCAACCGGGTCAGATCGGTGGTATTCGACATGGGCCATGGCCTCCAGATTGGGCTTGGGGTGCACTGCAGGGAGACGAAAAGCCGCAGGTGTTTTCCCTATTATAATGCGACCGGCGGGCGAATCAAGGTTGGCGGGAAATTTGGGAGCTAAGAGGGATTAATTTCCGGGCTGTACAAGATGCAACCTCGTAAGATTGGGCAGAGCCCGCCCTACAATAACTAATATCTAGGGATAGAGGCGGGCACGAAGGCCCGCCCCACTTATATGTATGACATCAAATTAGTTTGATGAGGGAACAGAAGGGGAAAGGCCCCCGCCAAGGCTGCCAGCGGGGGCGGGTTGAGGGTTAGTTGCCGCTTTGGGGTGAAGGGGTTTGGCTCTGGGTGTTAGGGCTGGCCGGAGCCTGGGGGTTGCTCTGGCGAACCCGCTTTCTGGCCCGAGTCTGAACGTTACAGACGCCCCCGTATCCGGGGCAGGTCTGAGAGTCACCGTAATTCTGAGAGCCACCGTAATAAGGACAATTGGGGCCGCCTCCGGTTCCCTGACCCTGAACTGCGGCGCCTCGCCTTTGTTGTCCCCGGCCTTGAGCGAAGCCCATATCGGCCCAGGTAAGGGTGGCGACCAGAGATAGGGCCACCAGAGGTATAAGCCACGTGAGTTTGCGCATTAAGAACTCCTTTCTAAATTGATTTTACTATTGCCATTCCGGAAAACGTGTCACCTCAACCCGGGAGGCGCCGGTGGGCAAGGAGGTTCCCTAGGAGGAGGCGGCGGTCCATGCTGAAATCCCCTCATCCCCCCATGCCGGCCATGCCTGCTCCAGAAAGGGGACAGTCGCTTTTCCAGATGAATCATGAGCAGTTGCCGCTGCTCGGGTTTGAGATTTTTTTGGACTTCCAGGAGGTGTTGTACTTTCTCTTCTTCCAGGCGAATCTGGAGACCGCCGATCTCCTGAATTTTGGTTTGCACCGGCGGCCACGGTGGCAGATTTTCCTGCTTGAGGAGGGCAAAGAGTTCCCGTCGCTGCTGCGCCAGTTCCTGTAAAAGTTCCCTTACCCTGCGCCGGTGCTCCGGGACCAGGCTTCTAAGAGATTGGCGCTGCTGCTGGTCCAGGTTGAGTTCCCGCAGCATTTTCCGAAACGGCAAGGGAACCTCCTCCTTCGGGGGAGACACCTCCTGCTGGTCCTGCCAATGCAAGTAGGCGAAAGTGCCGATGGTTCCAAAGTTCAGGGCCAGCGAGAAAATTACCAGGTAGAGGAGCCAGTCCCGCCTCATGCGCTGTTATCCTCCTCCCCCTGGTAGAAGAACGCCCCGCCCACGGACCCCTGGGGATAGGCCTGGAAGATTTCCAGTTGAGTGAGATTGCCGTTGGTAGGTTGTATGCCCTTATATAGAGTTCCGGTGAGGGAGCTGCCGATAAAAATCCCCAAGACCAGACAGGCGGCCAGGGCCAAAGACCGGACCCAGGAAGGAGTGGGGCGGGGGAGCCGCCGGAGCACGCCGGCCGCCAAAGCTCGGGACGCCGGGGGGGCCTCGAGTTCCGCCAGCGAGGCATCCAGACGCTCCAGCGCAGCCAGCTCCGCCTGACAGACGGGACAGGCGGCCAGATGGTCGGCCAGCCGCGGCCGCAGCTCCTCGGGGACTTCCCCGTCCAGCCAGGCAGAAAGATGTTCTTGTACCTCAGTGCACTTCATCACTCTTTCCCTTTACCAAATAATAACACTAGTCAGTCCTTTATCCGGCGCGCCTGGAATATCTTTGGCAAGTTACCTCATCTTTTCCCGTTTCACCGGAAAAAACCGAGAGGACTTCCCTTCGCATCAAGGAGAACTAAATTATAGAAAACTAACCGATTATATGCTTATCTGTGTTAAGAAGATAAGGGTAAATTTGGTAAAGGGAGATTTTTGGCGCTCAAATTGGCGCCATCGCCCCATCTCCCTGTGGCGAATATCTCAAATTTTACCAGAGATATCGGTAAAAAACCCATCAAGGAGAATGTCTTATGTTATCCCAGATACCCATTGATCTCACCAAGGTAAGTCAGGACAATCTGGACAAGGAGATTCTGCGCGCCGCCATCATCGCCGAGTTGGACGCAGTGAACCTCTATGAGCAACTAGCCAGCATGACCAAGAATGACAAACTGAAGATCATTCTTTTGGACATAGCCAAGGAAGAAAAAACCCACGTGGGAGAATTTCAGACCTTGCTTCTCCGCCTGGATTCTGAACAGAAAGAGGAACTGGCCCACGGGGAAGAGGAAGTGGAAGAGCTGGTAGGGAAACCTTAGACCTGAAAACAAGGCTCTCCATTAAAGGGATTTTATGGAAAAAGGGCACGGGGTGGAGACCCCCTGCCCCTCCCTCCTAAATTATCCTTTCACTATTCCAGTAGAATTGGTGGCACGGGCTTCCAGCCCGTAATACACGCTTGGGCTGCGCAGGCAGATACCCGTGCTGCGGGCAAAAGATCAGGGAATAGGACTACTTAGCGGAAAGCATTCCCCCCGGAAAATCTCTTCACATAGACCATCAGAACGGCCAACGCCGCCGGGGTGACGCCGCTGATGCGGCCGGCCTGGCCCAGGGAGCGGGGCCGTACTTCTTTGAGTTTCTGGCGAATCTCGTGGGACAAGCCCGGCACCGCGTCATAGTCGAAGTTTGCCGGGATGCGCTTGTCCTCCCACTGGGCCATCTTTTGGGCCATCTCTTCCTGGCGCTTCAGATAGCCCTCGTATTTATGCTGAATTTCGATTTGTTCCAATACTTCCGGAGGCGCGGTCGGCTTCTCCTCGCCCGCCAACCTGAGACACGCAGCCAGGTTCAGTTCCGGGCGCTTCACCAGCTTCAGGACCGAAGTGGGCTCGCTCAAGGGGGTAGTGCCTCGGTTCGCCAGCTCCTGGTTCACCGCAGGGGTGGGGAAAATTTTTTTCTTGGCCAGGCGCGCCTCTTCCTCTGCCATCAGGCGCTTTTTCTCCCGGAGGCGCGCCACCGCGTCCCGGTCCACCAGGCCCAATTCATGGCCCCACTCCAGGAGGCGAAAATCAGCGTTGTCCTCCCGCAGCAGGAGGCGGTATTCGGCCCGGGAAGTGAAGAGGCGGTAAGGCTCCCGTGTGCCTTTGGTGACCAGGTCGTCCACCAGGACGGCCATGTAGGCCTGGGAGCGGCCCGGCAGAAAGGGAGGCCGGCCGGTGAGGGCACAGGCGGCGTTGATCCCGGCCCAGAGGCCCTGGGCGGCCGCTTCCTCATAGCCCGAAGTGCCGTTAATCTGCCCGGCGAGGTAAAGCCCCTTGATTCTCTTGGTCTCCAGGGTGGGGTGGAGTTCCCGGGGGTCGACATAATCGTATTCAATGGCATAAGCGGGGCGCATGACCTCGGCCTCCTCCAGACCCGGCACACTCCGGAAGAGCTGCCACTGAATCTCCACGGGGAGGCAATTCCCCAGCCCCTTGGCGTAGATTTCCTCCGTGTCCCGTCCTTCCCGCTCCAGGGTCACCGGATGGCTGGGCTTGTCCGCGAAGCGCATCACCTTGTCCTCCAGGGAGGGGCAATAGCGGGCGCTTACCCCGGTAATGACCCCGCTGTACAACGGGGAAAGCTGGATGTTCTCCTTGATGATCCGGTGGGTCTCCTGGGTGGTATGGCTGGTGTAGCAGGGAAGCTGATCCACGGCCAGGGAGTTGGTGCGCCAGGAAAAGGGCCGCGGCTGGGGATCTCCCTCCTGGCGGGCAAGTCCGGAGAAGTCGATGGAAGAGGCCCGCAGCCTGGGCGGGGTCCCGGTCTTCATGCGGCCCATGCCGAAGCCCAGCTCTTTTAGATGTGCCGCCAGGGCCACGGCAGCGAATTCCCCGGCCCGGCCTGCCTGGATTTTTGTCTCGCCGATATGAATGAGGCCGTTCAAGAAGGTCCCCGTGGTGACGAGCACTGCCCTGGCCTTGGTCACCATGCCCCAAGAGTCCACCACCCCGGCCACCCGGTCGCCGTTCAGCCAAAGGCGCTCCACCATGGCTTCCCGGACGGTGAGATTCCGGGTCTGTTCCAGATGGGCCTTCATGGCCAGGCGATAGGCTTGCTTATCGCATTGCACCCAGGTACCCCGCACCGCCGGGCCCTTGGAAAGATTCAGGGTGCGGAACTGCACCCCGGTCAAATCGGCCAGGTACCCCATGACGCCCCCCAGGGCGTCGATTTCCTTGACCAGGTGCCCTTTGGCCAATCCGCCCACCGCTGGGTTGCAGGCCATGGCCGCCATAGTGTCTAGGTTGAGGTTCAGGAGGAGGACCTTCAGCCCCATGCGGGCTGCGGCCAGGGCTCCTTCGCAGCCGGCGTGTCCGGCGCCCACCGCGATCAGGTCAAATTCTTCGGGATAAAGGGTCATGGAAGGTAATTATGGATTGAATTCGTGCCAAACTTAAGTTAGATCGGCGGAAATCCAACAGGTGGAGGCAAAATCAGGTTCATGTGGTTCACGTTGAAATCAGAAAAGACGGCCCAGCGCCATTCCTAAGAGAAACCGCGCCGGCCCCAAAACCTGGAAGGGACATCCCCGGTGAACAGGTTCACCGGTCCCACTCAACTTCTCGCACCAATTCAATAAACTCCGGGGACTCCCCGTATTCCTTCAGAGCCTCCTGGTAATCCAGCCACCTCTGCCACAAGTGCAGCCAGGCTTTGTTGTGCCAGTAATAGGGACTTTCGCCCCCCTCGGCTTTCAGGCGCATAAACTCGTCGTATTCTTCCTGACAGCTCTCACAAAAACGGAACTGACCCTGGTAGCGCTTGTACATCTTGGCGGTGTCGAATTGCACCCCGCACTTGTGGCAGCGGGCCAGGCAGCGGGTGCACTGGAGTATCTTGCGCACGGTCTCCAGCTTCTTGGACTTTTCCACCTTGTGCTTTTTCTTCTGTTCCAGCTTTAAACGGTCTTCTATATCGATAACTTTGGACATGGCCCACCTCAAAGGCGCCCGGGAAGGGCAACACTAATAAACCATCATCATTTAAGATAACAATCCTGGGGAGATAGGTCAATAGGCGCAAAGATGCCTGTCGGTCACGACTTCCCCTAGTCCGGCTCCGTCGATTCGGGATCCAGATTAAAGAGACGGCGCACCAGGGCCAGCTCCGCCTGGCCCCGTTTGCGGTGGTGGTTGCCCTTGAGAAACACGATGGGGTCGTGCAGCAGCTTGTTGGTAATGGATTCGGTGAGGATTTCCAGGGCCTGTTCCTGTTCGGGGGTGAGGGTTCCCAGGTTGCCCAGGGTCTTTTTGAGTTCCGCCTGGCAGATGGCTTGGGCCTTCTGCCTCAGGGAAATGATGGTGGGGTAGACCTCCAGAGTCTTGAGCCAGTCCATGAATTTGAGGGTTTCGGCGGCCACCAGCCGTTCCGCTTGGATGGCGGCCTCCTGGCGGCGCTCCCGGTTTTCCTCCACCACTTCTTTCAAGTCGTCAATATTATAGAGATAAACGTTGTCCAGGTCGTTAATCTTCGGGTCCAGGTCCCGAGGCACCCCGATGTCGATCATAAACAAGGGCCGTTGCCGGCGGCGGCGCATGGCGGTCTTCATCTGCTCCCGGCTGAGCAGGTAGGCGTCTGAACCCGTGGAGCTCAAGAGGACGTCAGCGGTGAGGAGCTGGATCTCCAACTCCTCCAGGGAGACGGCCTCGCCGTTAAAGCGCTGGGCCAAGCGCAGGCCCCGCTCCAGGGTGCGGTTGGCAATGATAATCTGCCCCACCCCTTGACCCTTCAGATGCTCCAGGGCCAGTTCGGCCATTTCCCCGGCCCCCAGGAGCAGGACGTTTTTCCCCCGCAGGTCGCCGAAGATTTTCTTGCCCAGGGCCACCGCGGCATAGCTGACATTGACCGCATGATCGCCGATGCCCGTTTCGGTGCGTACCCGTTTGGCCACGGAAAAAGTCTTGTGCAACAGCCGGTTGAGAATGGCCCCGGTGGCGTGGTGCTTAGTGGCCTGGCGATACGCCTCCTTTACCTGCCCCAAAATCTGGGGCTCCCCCACCACCAAGGCGTCGAGGCTGGCGGCCACCCTAAAGAGGTGGCGCACCGCTGCCTCATCCCGGTAGAAATAAAGGGAGTCGGCCAAGGCCGCAGGGTCGACCTCGGGATGGCAGGCAAAAAAAGCAGAGAGTACCCCCGGCAAGGACTCCATGGTTTCGGTGACACACAACACCTCCACCCGGTTGCAGGTCGTGTAATACAGGGCCTCCCGGATCTCATCATAAGACAGGAGCTGGGGATAGCTCAGTTCAGCCTCGGGCAGGAGGGTACACAGCTTCTCCCGGAGGTCCACCCTCGCGGTCTGATGATTGACGCCGGCCAAAAGAAGATTCATGGCTTTCCGCTAAAACTGGCGAAGCTGTGGTAGCCGGCGAACCACAGGCTGGCGCCCACGAAGGTGATAACGAGCACGCCAAAGCCGCAGAGGGCCAAAAGCGCGGCCCGGCGGCCCCGCCACCCCACGGTCAGGCGTTCATGCAGCAGCACCGCATAAATCAGCCAGGCGATGAGGGTCAGGATTTCCTTGGGGTCAAAGCTGAAAAAGCTCCCCAGGGTATACTGGGCATAAAGGGACCCGATAATAATGCCGGCGGTGAGCAGGGGAAAGCCCAGGGTGAGGCACCAGTAGTTGAGCGCGTCCAACTGCTCCAGAGACGGCAGCCGCCGGTAGAAAAACCCGAACTTTTTCCCTTTGATCTGCCGCTCTTGCACCAGATAGAGAAACCCTCCCAGGCCGGCTAGGGTGAGGGCGGCGATGCCCATGAAGGCCAGGACCACGTGTACCAGCACCCAGAAGCTATGTAACAGGGGCGATACGTTCCCCCGGCCCGCAGGGAGAATCAGTCCCCCGGAAACCATGAGAGCCGCCAGGGGCGCAGCTAGGGCGCCCAGCACCCGAATGGGGAAGCGCCAGAGGAGCAGAAGAAAGGCCGCCACCAGGGTCCAGGAAAAGACCAGCAGCGATCCTCCCAAGGTGGCCACCGGCAAGCGGCCCAGACCCCAGGTGGCCAGGATCAGGGCCAGAGAATGACAGGCCAGGCCAGCCCCCAAAACCCAGCCTCCCCAGCGGCAGAACGATTCCCGCTGCACCATGAAATAGGCGATGAACAGGGCGCTGGCGCCGTAATAAGCCAGCAGCGTTAACGAAAGAAAAACCTGGGCCATAAGTTGCTCGGTTTCGTGCGGTGTTTAGTGGGGGAAGGGCAAGAAATCTGAGGTCCCTGCCTCCGGCCCTTAGCCCCCTTACTCTGAATGACTCTCCTCCCCCCAGGTCTGGTCCAGGGCGGCGGCCAGCTCCTCGGAAGACAGGACCTCACCAAGAGCTTCTTCCAGGAGGGCCAAAGCCCGGGGCCAGTCCTCCCGAGTTAGGGCCTCCTGTAAGGGGCCGGCCACCAGGCGCTGAAAAAGACCGGGGTTATCCGGGTGTCCCCGCCGTCGGGCCAGCACCCGGTGTCGTACGGCTTCGAGGAGGCGCAGATAGCGGCCATATTCCGGGCCAAAACGCTGCTCCAGCTCCTCCCGCACTTGTCGGGCTAAGGCCGGGGAAGCCCCGCCGGTGCTCACCGCGATGGTGAGGGGCCCCCGGCGCACCTGGGCTGGCACGATGAAGGTGCAAAGGTCCGGCGCGTCCACGATATTGACCAAAAGATGGCGGGCCTGGGCCGCGACGCTTACTTCCCGGTTCACCTGCTGGTCGTCCGTGGCCCCCACCACCAGGGTCATGCCGTCCAGATACTCGGGGGAAAAATCGCCCTTTATGGCATAAATGTGCCCGGCCGCGGCGAGATCAACCAGCCGGGGGGTCAGGTCCTTGCTGACCACGGTCACCCGGGCTCCGGCCGCCAGAAGGTCCTGAACTTTACGTTCCCCCACCGCGCCGCCCCCCACCACCAGGCAGGGACGATCCTCGATGAGGGCGAACAGGGGATAAGTTTTCATGCCGGAAGCTGTTGGGTTTTATTAACTTTTTCAATGTATCAGGGCTAGTCCCAGGATGCAAGGTACTCTCCTGGAAACGATGATTCTCCGGGCCCACCCTTTGTCGTTGACAGGGCCAGGGATTCCTGATTATATGGAACATGGTCCGAATCGACTGGAGTCTGCGCTGTCGATGTCATCGTTTTTCATCAAAAGTGGTCTAGCTTTTCTGATAATATCCCTGCTGACCGGGCTGGCCTCGCCCACTCTCGGAGGGAAAAAATCCATGGAATTGAGCGCCGCTGATCAAGAATTGCTCTTCAAAGTGGCCCGGGATAGCATCAAAGCCCACTTGAAAGGGGAGCAGGCGGTCCTACCCCAGACCACTTCTCCGGTTCTCTCCCAGCCCCGAGGGCTGTTTGTTACCCTGAATCGCCAAGGCCGGCTTAGGGGCTGCATCGGCTATCTGGAGGCGGTAATACCCGTCCTGGCCGCGGTGCAGGAAATGGCCTTGGCCGCCGCGTTTAGAGACCCCCGTTTTCCGCCTCTCAGAGAGGAAGAATTGGCCGACCTTGAGGTGGAGATCTCCATCCTGAGTCCCATGCGTCTCATCAAGGATGTTGATGAAATCCAAGTGGGCCGGCACGGCCTTTTTATGGCACGGGGCCCGTGTCGGGGTCTGCTGCTGCCCCAGGTGGCCACGGAATACGGCTGGGACCGTTTTACTTTTCTGCAACAAACCTGTCGGAAGGCGGGACTCCCTGCGGACGCCTGGAAAGACCCGGCCACCAAATTTTTTTGGCATTCTTTTTGGCCTGGGATTGTATCGCAAAGCCAAAACCGGTACCCCCGGCGATATCACCAAATTAGAAACAGCCAAACCCTCAAAGCCGCTCCAGTCCGAAGCCCCCGAGCCTCTCTCGCCGCCGACCTCGGAGGCGCCCGCAGCCACGGAGCCGGAACATGGCACGGTCAGGCTGCCGGAGCCGCCGGAGACCCAGGTTTCGGACGCCGCCCCGCCGGCTAAAACCCCGATGCCCTCTCATGAGGCTCATCCGGCGGAGCCGTCACCTGCCGTGAAGGAACATGCCGCTCCGGCTCCTGGACCGGCACCCCACCAGGCCCCGCCGGCGGAAAAAATCAAAGGCGTGATCTTTACCCAGGCCTTGGTCAAGATTATGGATGACCAGGTAAATAAGCCACTGTTTGGCTGGCGACCTAACACCATTATCTTCGGTAAGCTGGGTCTGACGGACAACGTCAACAATCTGCAGCTCGGCGTCCTGGAGGTGGCCCGGCGCACCGTTCTTGTGCTGAATGAAAACATGACCCGCTTTGCGGTCACGGAGGCCTACAATCCCGAGGTTAATGAAGCCAGGAACTACCTTATGGTGCATCCTGAAAAATACTGGTTCCCCTCCGCTTCGGGGAAATACCGGGAAGCCATGCAGTACCTGGAGATTTATATCGATGACTTGCAGAAAGGCCGCAGCCGCTTTTACACCCGGGTGGACAACCTTATTGCTCTTTTTAGCAATTACAAAGATATCTTGGGTTCCTGTTATTATAACCTGCTGAAGGACACCGAGCCCAGCGGCGACAGTGTGTCCTGGTTCAAAGCGGATGATTACTTTTATTTTTCCCAAGGCGTAGCCCTAAGCATGGCCGCCATACTCGAAGCCGTGAAAGAAGATTTTCACCAGGAGCTCCAGAAGAAAAACACCCACAAGCTCCTGGAAGACACCATCCATGCCCTACATGTGGCCGCCCACCTCAATCCCTGGATCATCACCAACGGCGCCAAGGACGGCATTTTGGCCAACCACCGGGCCAATATGTCCACCTACATCGGGGAAGCCGAACACCTGGTAGCCACCATGCAAACCGTGCTGGCCACTAACTAAAAAAGGCGCCACCGGGTTCAGGGCGGTGGACCCTGAGAGGGTGGTGCAGCCGAAAGGCCTAAAAACCCAGCGCCGCGGCTTCCGGCGGCGAGGCCCACTTCTGCCCCCACCTTTCTATCCTGCTCAACCCTACCAGCCTCGTAACTCCCTATTTTCCTTGATGAACCGCGGGCGCCAACCGAATTCTCATTGAATTTTTCGAGTGTTTGTTTTAAGGTGGCTCCACTTGGTTCCAGGAGGAAACCGATGCGGGTCAGCGAAATCATGAATAAAGAGCCCATAACCATTTCACCGGAGACACGAGTGGGCCAGGCCCTCAAGCTCATGCAGCAGCACCAGATCCGGCATCTCCCCGTCATCAAGGACGATTTCATGGTGGGGTGGATCAGCGCCCGCACCCTTAGGGAGGTGCTTTTAGCCTCTATGCTGGAGATAATCACCGTGGGGGACGTCATGGTGGAGGCCCCCATCTCCGTAACCCCGGACACCAGTGTGGAAGAGGCGGCCCGGTTGGTACACGAACACCGGATCGGGGGCATGCCGGTTTTGGAGGAGGAGAAACTGGTGGGGGTGATTACCGTCAACGACCTCCTGTCCGCCTTCATTATCATGCTGGGGTTGCTCCGCAGCAGCTCCCGCCTGGACCTGCTGCTTGATACCAAACCGGAGACCCTGGAGAAGGTTTCCCGCCTCATCAAAACCCACGGCGGCAAGATCATCAACATTGCCCTGGGACCCACCAAGTCCGGCAAACGTTTTTATTTTTTCCGCCTGGAAAAGTGCGACCTGGAGCCCATTATCACCGCGCTAACTGACCAGGGACACCAGGTAGTGGATTCTATCGCTTGAGCAATCCAGCCGGCTGTTGAAAGAATTGTTTTTGTCATCCTGGACGATGAACTTGTAGGGCCGGTGCCCTCGCCGGCGTTGGAAACTGCCGAGCGTGGCGGTTCTATATTTTAATGCATCGATACCCAAAGGAGGGCGGGCTATAGTCTCCCGCCCTTTGGCTTTTTAAGGGAGGATTTCTAAACGAGATTTGGGGCGAGGGAGGTTGGGATATCTTTTATACCAAATTGCTCCATAAATGTAAGTAATAGGAGTCGACGGCCTTTTTTAGGCAAACTCAAGCTTGTACTCGCCGGGGTTCGTAGATCCGGCCAGTCCCGGGAGAAGAAAACCCCCCTGCCCCCCTTTAAAAAAGGGGGTTCGGTAAACCGGCAACTCAAAGTCCCCTATTCTAAAGGGGGATTTAGGGGGATTTTATAGGCACAACCTATAGTTACGACTGTTATTGCTAAAAGGCAAGTTGGTGTTAGCCCCTGGCTTCTTCAGACCCCCTCAGGGCAGCAGACGCGGTTCTTCCCGGATTGCTTGGCTTGATACATGGCACCATCGGCCGTTTTCACCAGGTCTTCACCGCTCATGTGAGATTCCAGGCTGGCCACGCCGATGGACACCGTGATGTTGACCTGCCCTTGGCTCAAAGCAATGGGGGTGGCCGCGATCCCTTCGCGCAGACGGTCTGCCAGGTGGAAGGCCTGGATCTTGGAGGATTGGGGCATGAGGACAACGAACTCCTCCCCGCCGTAACGGCAGATCATGTCTGCTTGGCGGACGTGGGTCTGCAGAAAGTCGGCGAGGGCCTTGAGGACCAGGTCACCTTCGGGGTGGCCGCGGGTGTCATTGATGATCTTGAAGTCGTCGATATCCAAAAACAACAGGGACAGGGGCCAGTCGTAGCGGCGGCTCACCTCCAACTGGTGGGTCAGCACTTCATGGAGGTATCGGTAATTATAAAGTCCGGTGAGGCCGTCCCGGATGGCCAGACTTTTTACCTCCTCAAAGAGCAGCAGGTTCTTTAACGCCGCTTCCCCCTGCAGAGCGAAGATGTGGAAGAGTTCGTCCTCTTCCGCCGAGAAGGGCTCGTCCCGCCCCGCGGCTACCAGCCCCAGAACCTCTCCGGCCAGCAGCCGTTGTTGTAATATTGCGGTGCAGGGCGAGGGGTGATCCCCGGCAGGGTTAGAGGGAGAGTCTTGCAGCTGGAGATCTAACCAGCGGTCAAAGCGCTCTAAGGCTTCAGCCGGCAAATGGGGAAGATGACGGCAAGCCGCGCTTAACTCCAAGGTTTTTTGACCTTGGAACCTGACCCCCAGCAGGGTGAGGGGGAGACTCTCCCACATCAGGTCCAGCAAGCCGTCCATCCATTCCTGCACAGTGAGGGGCCGGGACAGGGTCTCGCCGATGCGGCGAATTTGAGTCAGCTCCTGGGCTCGGGTAGCCGCCAGTTCCTCCTGGGCCCGTTTCAGGTTCTCCAGGAGTTCCCGATTGGCCAGGGCCAGGCGCCGCCGCTCCAGGGCCCGGTCCACTATATTGTGGAGCTCCGGCAGCCGCAATTCAGTTTTCACCAAATAATCGTACGCGCCCAAACGGAGTGCCTGGATGGCGCTGTCCAAAGCTCCCAGGCCAGTGAACAGAATGACCTCAGTGTCCGGGGAATTCTCCCGCACATACGCCAGAAGTTCCAGGCCGGAAAAATCAGGAAGTTTCAAATCCAGGATGGCCAGCGGAATTGCTTCTTCTTCTTGGAGAGTAGTCAGGGCTTCCCGGCCGCTGGGTGCGGCGACCACTGCAAAACCCTGGCTGGTGAGGAAACGGGTGAGAGTCCCCAGAATAGTTGGATCATCGTCTACCAGGAGTATCTTTTCCCCCGGCATTAATGCAATCCTCCTGAGGACAACACGGTGTCCTTTTTGAAATTGACCTCGTCCCGCTGGGGGTAATCCAGATTGTAGTGCAAGCCCCGGCTTTCCTTGCGCTCCTGCGCCATGCGGATGATGAGCTCGGCCACGGTGGCGATGTTACGCAGCTCCAACAGATCGCTGGTGATTAAAAAGTTCCAATAGTACTCATTGATCTCCTGTTGGATGAGATCGATGCGATGCTGGGCCCGGACCAGCCGTCGGTCGGTGCGCACGATGCCCACGTAGTTCCACATCATCCGCCTGATTTCATCCCAGTTGTGGGACACCACCACGGCTTCGTCGCTGTCGGTGGCGCCTCCGGGGTTCCACTCCGGCACCAGGGCTTCGAAGGGCTTTTTCAGGTGCGGCAGGGATTCCCGGGCCGCCAGAGCCGCCTGGTGGCTGAACACCAGGGCTTCCAGAAGGGAATTGCTGGCCAGACGGTTGGCCCCGTGAAGCCCCGTCATGCTCACTTCGCCCACCGCGTACAGGTTGTTGTGGGTGGTACGCCCCCAAGCGTCCGTGACCACCCCGCCACATATATAATGGGCCGCGGGGACCACAGGAATGGGTTCCCGGGTGAGATCGAAGCCGAATTCCAGGCAATTTTGATGAATATTGGGAAATCGAGCTCGGATAAAATCAGCATCCTTGTGACTAATGTCCAGATAGACGCACTCGGCGCCGCTGGCCTTGAGTTCATGGTCAATGGCCTGGGCCACGATGTCTCGGGGGGCCAGATCCTTCAGGGGATGATATTTCTCCATAAAAGCCCGGCCCTGGCGGTCCAGGAGGATGGCCCCTTCGCCCCTCAGAGCCTCGGAAATCAGGAAATTCTTGGCCGCCGGATGGTACAGGCAGGTGGGGTGGAACTGGACGAACTCCATGTTGCCGATCAAGGCCCCGGCTCGGTAGGCCATGGCCACCCCGTCCCCGGTGGCCACGTCCGGGTTGCTGGTGTACAGGTAGACCTTGCCGGCGCCCCCCGTGGCCAACAGGGTGATGGCCGCCAGAAAGGTATCCACCTCGCCGGTTTGGGTGTTGAGGGCATAAGCCCCCAGGCAGGACTCCTCCACGTTGGCCACCACGCCTCCCCGACGCACCATTTTTTCCCGGGTGATGAGATCCACCCCCATGTGGTGCTCAAAGATTTGGATATTGGGGTGAGCCTGGGCCTTTTCCACCAGGATGCGCTCAACTTCTGCTCCGGTCATATCGTGGGCATGGATGATACGTCGGTGGGAATGCCCCCCTTCCCGTCCCAGATCGAAGCCGTTGAAGGCCCCGGTGTCGAAGTGGGCACCCAAGGTGACCAGTTCATGAATACGCTCCGGCCCCTGGTGCACCACCAGCTCAACGATGTCCGGATGGCTCAAGCCCTCTCCCACGGTGAGGGTGTCCTGAATGTGATACTCAAAGCTATCGTCCGGACCCAGTACAGCCGCAATGCCTCCTTGGGCCATACGGGTGGAGGTCTCCGTGATCTCCCGCTTAGTGACGAGATTGACCGTGGCAAAATCGGCTACTTTCAGGGCATAGCCCAGCCCTGCCAACCCCGAACCCAACACTAAAATGTCCGAAATATGATGCAACTGCGCGTCCTTTTAATGGAGAATTATTTTTATGATACTCTTAACTTCTCACCATCGCGCCTGAGCCTGCGACTCTCTAAAACCATGCAAAGGATCGGTGCGCTAACATTTACTTGAAACTCGAAACTTGAATCACCAATCCAGCAAACGGGCCAAATTTTGTCCCAATATCATCTGCCGCCAGTCTTCCGGAAGGTTGACTTCCTCCATCTCCTGGAGATAGCGCTTCACCGGCAGCAATGGATAATCGCTCCCGAAAAGGATTTTCTCGGGTCCCACCATCTCTGCGACCAGGCGGTAAATTTCCGGCCGGAAAAGATACGGAGACGCAGCGGTGTCGAAGTATACCCGCCGGAAAACCTCGGGGACCTCTTTTTTCAACAGTCCGTAAAAAGGCAGGCCCCCGCCCCAGTGGGCCAGAATCCAATTAATTTCCGGGAATTTTTGGATCAGGTGATAAACTGCTCCGAGGCGGATGGTCGCCTTTCCCGGATAGGGCGCGCCCACCGGGTCATTCATGTGGAGCATAAGCGGCACGCCGAAATGCTGAGCCAGCTCCAACACAGGCGTCAAGAAATACTCCAGGTTCTCCCCCGGGTCGTCCTCGTACCAGGCCAGTTCCCCCACCCCCCGAAACCCTGCCGCCAGGCAGCGCTCCACCTCCCGGGGGGCGGCTGCCTCTAAAGGATTAACATTGCAAAAACCGATGATTTTTCGGGGCCAACGGCGCATGGCCTCCAGGATGACCTCGTGTTGACGCCGCCACAGGCTCTCCCGCCGCCAGGGAAAGCCGGAGACCAGCGCAGCCTCCACCCCGTCTGCCTCCATGGCGGCCAGCAGCTCCTCGGGTTCCACCAGACGGGATTTGGGGGCGCCGTAGAGAGCCTTAAACGCGGGCTCGTCAGAGAAGAAGTCCTCCCGTTTGCGGCAAATCTCTGGGGGAAACACATGGGTGTGGGCGTCTAGTATCATAGTGGCCCAGTTGACGGACTCTCCGGGGACTATTTCCTTGTCCGCTAATTTTTTTCATATAAAATACACCAGATGGCAATAATCGCAAGAATACTCGTGTTTTTCTTGTTTATTCTGGCTGTCGGTCCCGGCGTTGTTTTCGCCGCCGGACCTTTCTACTACCGCCTCCCTCGGGGCCCGGGAGTGGACCCCAACGCCGTCACCGTGGTGGGCCAGCCCCAGAGCCACCATATCGTGCGCTACGAGAATTTGTATAAAATCGCCCGGCAATACGATTTGGGGTTTTGGGAATTGGCCAAGTATCATCGGCCCCTGGATCATTTCTATCTCCCCTGGGAGACTGACATCGTCATTCCCACTCAATGGGTGCTGCCCGAAACCTCCAATCCTCCGGGTTACCTCATCAATGTGGCCGAATTGAGGGGTTACCGCTTCTTTCCGGATAAACATGAAGTGCGCACCTTCCCCCTCGGCCTCGGTGTCTTGGATTACAAGACCCCCATCGGGAAAAAATTCAGGGTGCAAAGTAAATCAGCCAATCCTGCCTGGCGCATCCCCAAGGGTCTCCAAGCGAAATACGGCATGGCCGTGATGCCTCCGGGGCCGGACAACCCGGTGGGCAGCCACTGGCTGGGCCTGTCCCACTATGGCCTGCATGGCACCGCGGTGCCCATGGGGGTGGGGCGCCTGGTCAGCCACGGCTGCATCCGCCACTATCCGGAGGACATCAAAGAACTTTTTGCTATAACCCCGGTGGGCACCACGGTGGAAGTTATTTACGAGCCGGTGAAATTCGGCTACCTCAAGGGCCGCATTTTCGTGGAAGTCCACGAAGACATTTACTTCCGGGTGGGGGACATGTTTCAGTACGCCCTGAAAAAATTGGAGTCCAAGGGACTGTCCGGGCGGATCAACTGGGTCAAGTTCATCAGGGCGGTGGAGGAGAAGTCCGGCGCGCCGGTGGATATCACTAAGTTAAATTAGCTGGAGTTATACATGATTATCCGTCATGAGCTGGAGTCGGATGTTGAAGAAATTTTCAAGGTCACCCAAGCGGCTTTCGCAGATCATCCTTTTAGCCATCAAACCGAGCAATTCATTGTAAATACCTTGCGAGCCGCCAAGGCGCTTTCCATCTCATTGGTAGCGGAGATTGATGGAAAGGTGGTTGGCCATATTGCATTCTCGCCGGTAGCCATTTCTGATGGCAGTCATGATTGGTACGGTCTTGGCCCTATCTCTGTTTTGCCGGCATTTCAGAAACGGGGAATTGGAAAATCTCTCATGCATGAAGGCTTGGCCTTGCTGAAAGCCTTAGGAGCCCACGGTTGTGTTCTAGTGGGCGATCCCGGATATTATGAACGATTCGGCTTCCGAAATCTCCCGGATTTAAGTATTGAAGGTGTGCCACCAGAGAACATGCTTGCTTTACCCTTTGGTAACCGAATTCCTCGTGGCGTGGTAATTTTTCACCAAGCTTTTTCCGCCAATAGCTGACAATTCAATTACGCTGCGCCCCATTGCCAGCCGATTAGGCGGGACGTTTCACCCCCTTTCTGGAAAAATGTTTGACACTCTTATTCACTCAGCCCTGGTCCTTACCCTGGAACCTCCTTCAGACCCTATTCCCCGCGACTACGTAGCCATCAAGGACGGCAAGGTCGCCACTTTGGGACAAGTTCAAAAGGAAGCTGACCTTCCCCCCGCCCGGGAGCGCCTGGACGTGGGTGGCTCCCTGGTGCTGCCGGGGCTGGTCAACACCCATTGTCACGCCCCCATGGTGTGGTTCCGGGGGCTGGCCGACGACCTTCCCTTGCAGGTTTGGCTTACCCAAAAGATCTTCCCGGTGGAGAGCGGCTGGCTGGACAGGGACAAAGTCTATTGGGGCTCGCTGTTAGCCGCGGCCGAGATGATCCGGGGGGGCATCACCACGGTGGCGGACGGCTATTTTTATGAGGACGAGGTGCGCCGGGCCTTCAAACACGCGGGTCTGCGGGCCGTGGTGGCCCAAGGCCTGGTGGACTTCCCCTTTCCCGGGGTGCCCAACCCCCAGGACAACCTGACCAACGCGGCCCGATTTGTGGAGACAGGAGCTGATGACGCGGAACTCATCACCTCCACCGTTTTTTGTCATACCCCTTACACCTGTGGCCCCCAAACCCTCAAAGGGGCCAAGGCCTTGAGCCGAAGCCGCGGCCTGCCTTTTTTTATCCATCTGGCTGAAACCCGCCAGGAGGTGGAGGAACTCAAAGCCAAAACCGGGATGGGTCCGGCGGCCTATCTGGACAGCCTGGGATTGCTGGATGAGCTCACCGTGGTGGTGCATGCCGTCTGGCTCGAACCCGCAGATATAGAAATCTTCGCCGGTCGGGACGTCAAGGTAAGCCACTGCCCCGAGTCTAACCTGAAGCTGGCCGCGGGGGTGGCCCCCGTCCCTGAGCTTCTGGCCAGGGGCGTCACCGTCGGCTTGGGGACCGACGGCGCTGCGTCCAACAACAACCTGGACCTCTTTGGGGAAATGAGCCTGACCGCCCGCCTCCACAAGGTTTGGCAGGGCGATCCCACGGTGCTGCCGGCCCCCGAGGTTGTGGCCTTGGCCACCCGGGAAGGCGCCAGGGTCCTGGGCTTGGAGGACCGGGTGGGTACCCTTTCCCCGGGAAAACAAGCGGATCTCATCGTGGTGGACCTTAACCAGGCCCACCTTACCCCCCTGTACGATCCCTATTCCCATCTGGTCTATGCCGCCCGCAGCGCCGACGTCCGCCATGTCATGGTGGCCGGACGCTGGCTTCTTAAGGACCGGCGCTTCCTCACCCTGGATTGGGGGGACCTCGCGACCCGGGCCCGGGACTATGCCCGAGACCTGGCCGATTTTATCGGCCCTTTACAGAAAATGTAGGCTTGGCATCGCCCACCAATTCCTGCTAAAAGTAAATTCTCATTATCCAAGTGAATTAATGGCCTTGAGTCTCAAGACGCGTTCAGGGAAAATAGTTTTATGAAGAAAAAATCGGCAGCGTCAGGCCGTCTTACCAGCGACTTACCTGCCCCGACCCGAGAATTAGGCGACCGCCTCCGCTACTTAATAGATTCCCCCGAGGTGGTGCGCCTGGTACACGATATCACCACCTGCAGCGTGACCTGGGAGGGCAGCGCTTCTTTGCTTCCCGATCTCCGAGCCTCCAGTGGCCTGGAGCTTTTTCCCTGTTTCACCATGCATTTTCAGGAGCAGAACCTCCAGGTCAAGGGCGCCATTTACCCCAACCTGCCCAGAGAGGGAGAGGGGCTCGACCATGTAATCAACCTGGAGTTAGCGGGCCGACCTTGCACCTTCCATCTGACCACACCCCAAACTTACGTTCTGTCTCCTTTCCACCTCCGCTTCCTGAGCATGCTCTTCGGCCGTCTGGTGTTGCAACATTTGATTTTTCCCCTGGACCCCGCCCAGGGCTTCCCCCTGTTCACTCCATATTCTCTCGAGGAACAGGTGGTGGCCGGCTATCTCCAGAGCCTCAGGTGGGCCCCCTGCGCCACCATCAAGCTGGACGCCCAGGACACCCCCTACATCGGCTCCATGCTCCATTCGGAGCGCCGACTCAAGCGCTGTGAGATGCCGGGAAGTCGCCAGGAGGAGGGCCTCATCCGGGCCTGGCGGCTTTTTAAACGACTGTTGTACTACTCCATCGAAGGCGGCCCCCTCTTCACCGGCTTTGCCTTTATTCCCACAGGGTTGCCTCAGGAAACTTGCCAGAAACGCTGGCCCTCCCTTATCTATTATGATGAGGAGTCCAGGCCGTCTTTCGATGAAGGTCTGGAAGCCTTTAAACAATATCTCCTGCACGCCAACGGCCGTGACACTTTCCTGGCCCTGCAGGGCGGCCGCCTCGTCGGCCTCCTGCACCTTACCCGGGGAACCCACCGCCAACTGGCCAGCTTGAGATCCTGGAATTCTGCTCTGCCCCTGACCTCCATTTCTTCCCGGGGTCGGGTTACCTTTTGGGTGCCCCTGCGGGGACGCCACAACCCCCGAATTCCCCTGGCAGTCCTGGAATATCGCCACGGCCACCTGCGAATTCCCCTGTTTCAAGACATTTTTTGGCTGGAACTGGACCGACAAGTGGCCCAGGCTTGCCCCGAACCTGGCCATCCCGACTGGCGCTTGCGGCTCCAGCGCCTGTTGGCTCTGGTGCGCCGAGGAGGACACGGGGCTATTTTCCTCTTGGGATTGACGCCCGAACAACTGACCTCTCCGGACGCCCTGGAACATCAGATTTTTCTGGAAAACCCCGTTCCTTTGACCGAACGCTGGCTGTCCCTGCTGTTCGGTCTGGCCAAATCCGACGGGGCTCTCCTCTTTAACGACCGCCTGGAGGCCGTGGCCTTCGGGGCCAGACTCAAGGCCGCCTCGGTCCACATTCCCCCGGAGCAGGACGACTTGGGAAGCGGCATGAGGCACCAGGCCACCCGGGAGTTCACGGCCCACGCCCCCAATCTGGTGGGGCTGGCGGTCTCCCAGGACGGCTATCTCTCCCTCTACCGCCACGGCAAGCTCATCAGCCGGCTATATTGAAAATGTTGCGGATTTTTTGGGAGAAGGCAGGGACCTCAGGTTCCTGGCTCTCGCCCCACCATCTCTCTCACCCACGCCGTCAAGTCCTTCAGGGCCCGCTTGGCGTAAGCCGCGCCCCGTTGTTTTTTGGGAACGCGGCCGGGAAGGGGCGGAAACAGGCCGAAGTTGACGTTCATGGGCTGGAAGTCCCGGGTGGCGGTGTTGGTCAGGTGGGCGATCAGGGCCCCGTAGGCCGTGGTGGGAGGCGGGGTGAGGAGCGGCAGGCCTTGTGCCCGGCGCGCCGCATTGATGCCGGCCAAAAGCCCCATGGCGCTGGATTCCACGTACCCCTCCACCCCGGAAATCTGGCCGGCCAAAAAGATGTTCGGATACTGGTAAAAGTTGAGGTAAGGGCTTAACAGACCCGGGGAACGGATGAAGGTGTTGCGGTGGATGCTCCCCAGGCGGGCAAATTCCGCGTTTTCCAGACCCGGGATAAGGCGGAAAATCCGCTGTTGCTCCGGATAGGTCAGTTTTGTCTGGAAACCCACCATGTTAAAGAGGGTGCCTTCCCGGTTTTCCGCCCGCAGTTGGGCCACCGCAAAGGGTTGCTCGCCGGTGTGCGGGTCGATGAGTCCCACCGGTTTCAGGGGGCCGAAGGTCAGGGTGCGATAGCCCCGGGCGGCCATCACTTCAATGGGAAGGCAACCTTCGAAGTAGCGGGGCTTCTCAAAGGACTTCAAGGGCACCTGCTCGGCCTGCATCAGGGACTCGTAAAAATGGGCGTATTCTGCCTCGGTAAAGGGGCAGTTCAGATAGTCCTCCCCGGCCCCGTAGCGCGAGGCCCGAAAAATCTTCGTCATATCAAGGAATTCGGCGTAAACGATGGGCGCGATGGCGTCGTAAAAATGCAGGTGCTGCTGGCCGGTGATATTCCCCAGGGCTTGAGCCAGAGGTTCGGAGGTCAGGGGGCCGGTGGCCACTACGGTGAGCTGATCCGGTGTGAGTCCGGTTACTTCATCCCGGATAATCTCCACCAGGGGTTCCTGCTCCAGGGCCTGGGTAAGGTAGGTGGCAAAGTGCTCCCGGTCCACGGCCAGGCTCTTGCCGGCCGGCACCCGGGTGGCCTCGGCCGCGGCCATGATCAGGGAGCCCAGTCGCCGCATCTCCTCCTTCAAGAGACCCACCGCGCTCTCCAGGATCTCGGAACGCAAGGAATTGCTGCAGACCAACTCTCCCAAAAGCGGCGAGGCATGAGCCGGAGAGTATTTATGCGGCTTCATCTCCAACAGCCGCACCCTCACTCCCCGCCGGGCCGCCTGCCAGGCCGCCTCGCTTCCCGCCAACCCCCCGCCGATGATGGTGATTACGGGAGTTTGTGGGGGGAGGACCGGGGAACCTGAGGTCCCCCGCGCTCCCCCCACACCCCCCTTCCAACCCCCGCAGACGGGGCCGTTGCCGGCAGAGCCTCCGGCACTGCCGGCAACGGTTATAGTGTCCGGTATAGAAATTGTCTTGGGGAGTATTCCTGGAAACACGGAACTAGATACCACAAAAAATCAAGTAGTTGTGCATGGTGAGCTCTGCCCACCCTAAACTACCAGGTCAGCAAATCTGTTCAAGTTTAGATAAGCTATCTCAAAAGGGGAAATTTTGGTAGCACAGGTTTTCAACCTGTGCTGGCGCAGGCTAAACAGTAAAGCCTACGGCTACATTTTTACCGGTTCGCCCCTGGCCCCCTCCCCCATCTACCACTTCAGCCACTAACTGCCGCATTGGCGGGGGCGGGTTCCTCGTAGTCACAGCTGTCTTTGGGACACAGGAGTTTCTTGCCTTTTTTCCTGAGCCAGGGGAACTGACACTGGGGGCAGGGGGTCTCCACCGGGGGTTGGTTCAGGGTGAAAGAGCAATTCGGGTAGCGACTGCAGCCATAGAAAAAACCCCGGCGGGAGCGACGCTTCACCAGGTGACCGGTGCAGCCTTCCTGAGGGCAGGGGGGCCCGCTGGAAGTTTCTCCGGCCTCGGTCGGAATCGGTTTGCCGTCGGCACTCCAGGCCAGATTTTGGGTGAAGCGGCAGCGGGGATAGCCGGAACATCCTAAAAATTCCCCCTTCGGCCCCCGGCGCACCACCAGGTCTTTGCCGCACTCGGGGCAGGTCAGGCCCGTGGCCCCTGGCTTACCTCCCTGGGGCGCCGCTTTCGTTTGTTCCTTCGTCGGCAGCACGATGTCCCCTTGGGCGTCTCGCTGGATATCGCTGGTGAAATCACAGTCGGGGTAGGCGGAGCACCCCAGAAATTCCCCGGCTCTGCCCCAGCGGATCAAAAGTTCTTTCTGGCATTTGGGACAGGAGATCCCCGTGGGCACCCCCGGAATGCGGGGCATCTTGGTTTTGGCCGTCTTCAGCTCCTGGTCGAAGGGGCCGTAAAAATCCCGCATAATATCGACCCAGGACACCTCACCTTCGGCAATGCGGTCCAGGTCCCCCTCCAGGTGGGCGGTGAATTTGGGGTCCATGATATCCGGAAAGTTTTCCACCAGCAGGTCGCTCACCGCCATGCCCAACTCCGTGGGCCTAAGCCGCGTCCTGATTCTCAGGACATAATCACGATTCAGCAGGTTGCTCAGGATGGTGGCATAGGTGCTGGGGCGTCCGATCCCCTGCACTTCCAGTTCCTTAATCAGACTGGCCTCGGTGTAGCGGGGCGGCGGCTTGGTGAAATGCTGCTGCGGGTCGAAATCAATCAGGTTGAGGCTTTCCCCTTGTTTCAGGGGAGGCAGCTTTTCCTGCTTTTCTTCCTCCTCGGTGGCCTCCTGATACAGCGTGGTGAAGCCGGGAAAGGTCATCACCGAGGCCATGGCCCGAAAAAGGTAATCCCCGGCGGCCACCTCCACCGTGGTCAGCTGGAAAAGGGCCGCCGCCATCTGGGATGCCACAAAACGCCGCCAGATGAGCTCATACAGGGCCAATTCGTCCTTTTTTAAAAATTTGCGTACATCCTCCGGCCGGCGATTAACATCGGTGGGACGGATGGCTTCGTGGGCCTCCTGGGCGCCCTTGGGGCTTTTGTAGCGATGGGGCGCCTTGGGTAAAAATTTATCCCCATAGGTTGCCCCGATGAAGCGCCGCACCCCGTTCAGGGCCTCCCCGGACACCCGGGTGGAATCGGTGCGCATGTAAGTGATGAGACCCACCGGCCCCTCATCCCCCAGATCCTTGCCTTCGTAGAGGCGCTGGGCCAGGCGCATGGTGTTCTGGGGAGAAAATCTCAGCTTGCGGTTGGCCTCCATCTGCATACTGCTGGTGATGAAGGGTGGCGCCGGGTGGCGACGCTGGGGCTTGTTCTCCACTCCGGCCACCCGAAAGTCCGCCTTTTCCAGGTCATCCAGGATGCCCTCCACCTGGGAGACGTTCCGGGGCTTGATGTCCTTTCCCCGGTGCTTGACCAGGCGGGCCTCAAAGCGTGGGGGCTTTTTTCCTTCCAGGCAGGCGGCCAGCGTCCAGTATTCTTCGGGGATAAAAGCCAGAATGGCCTTTTCCCGGTCCACCAGGAGGCGCAGGGCCACGGACTGGACCCGTCCGGCGGATAGGCCCGCCTTGACCTTTTTCCACAGCAGGGGACTCAACTGGTAGCCCACCAGCCGGTCCAGGATGCGCCGGGCCTGCTGAGACTCGAACCGGGCCCGGTTCAGGGCCACCGGCTTGGCCAGGGCCTCTTTAATGGCCTTCTGAGTAAGCTCCAGGAGCAGAACCCGGTGGAAGGCGTGGTTTTCTTCCCCCAGGGCCTCGGCAATGTGCCAGGCGATGGCCTCCCCCTCCCGGTCCGGGTCGGGCCCCAGATAAATATCCGGCACCCCAGCCGCCGCCTTTTTCAATTCACTGATCACCTTGGCCTTGCCCACGATGGTGACATATTTGGGATGGAATTCCTGTTCGACATCCACCCCCAGCTCGTTTTTGGGCAGGTCCCGGACGTGGCCCTTGGTGGAGCGCACGTCGTATTCCTTGCCCAGATATTTTTGCAGGGTCTTGGCCTTGGTGGGAGATTCGACAATGAGAAGTGATTTTGCCATATGGTCTATAATTATCTGATACCTTGTTTAGAAAATTATTTCGGGATTTTTCAGTTTGACCTAAATAACCCGACAATGCAAGGGGAGGGGCCTCGGTAGTGGGTCAAGTTGAGGGAGGGGGCCAGGGGTCGGCGGACCCCTG
>JARRKO010000026.1:0-34796 GCA_037388025.1 Syntrophobacterales bacterium | reverse complement strand
GGCCGTCAGGTTGCCAAATTCAAGACGGTAGGTGCCAACGCCGGAAAAAGCCACGCCAACTTGAAGCGAGGATACATCATGGCTCCCACCGACTTGGGTGAGGCTGCCGGTACCGTGATAGCCGATAAAATCAAATTCGGTCGACAAGTTGCCATTGTATAGATGGTAGGTGCCGCTACCAGTGGATTCAGAGCCGAGGTAAAGGGTGGAGCCTACCGTATGGGTGCCGCCGAGTTGTCTGAAGCTGCCGATGCCGGAGTTGCCGATATATTCATAAGTGCCCACCGACAGGCTGCCGAAGTCCAGATGATAGGTGCCGCTGCCTGTGGGTTGATCACCGAGAAGAAGGTTACCATCTACCCTATGGGTGCCGCCGAGTTGGCTGAAGCTGCCAGGGCCTTCATAGCCGATAGTTTCATCAGTGGCCACCGAGAGGCTGCCGCCGTACTGATGGTAGGTGCCGCTACCTGAGGAAGAATAACCAAGTATAAGTAAGTAGTTAACCGCATTAGTACCGCCAATTTGAGTGAAACTACCGGTTCCTTCATAACCGATGTATTCACTACTGAATGAACCATCCGCCGAGAGGTGGCCCCAGTGCAAGTCGTAGGTGCCGCTGCTTCCTGCGAGTTCACCGAGAATGAGATTAGTCTCGATGTTGTTGGTGGCGTCTTTCTGAGTGAAGTGGCCGGTGCCCTCCTGACCGATTATTTCTTGCATGGCCAACAGGGAACCCCCTTTCAGGTTATAGGTGCCGCTGCCACCAGGGTCTTGACCGAGATAGAGAGTATTGGTGACGGTATTCCTTCCCCCAATCTGGTCGAACCGGCCGCGGCCTTGAAATCCGAGAACTTCAATGTCTGACTCCAAATTGCCCTTGAGCAGATTATAGACGCCGCTGCCGCCTGGGACTAGGCCGAACTGCACATTGGTGAAGGTATTGGTGCCGCCTGCCTGGGTGAATTTGCCGGTCCCCAAATAGCCGATATATCCTTGGGTGGCTGAGAAGCTGCCACTGATCAAGTCATAGGTGCCGGTGCTGTCCGGGTTTAACCCCAGGTAAAGAACACTAGCGTTGTTGGTGCCGCTTATCTGAGTGAACTTACCGGTCCCTAAGTTGCCAATAGACTCATATCCCGCGGACAGGCTGCCGTTGCTCAAGTCATAGGAACCTCTACTACCTGCGTTTTCACCAAGATAGAAAAATTGCGTGATGATGTTGGTGCCACCTGTCTGGATGAAGCGTCCGCTGCCGTCTTTACCGATGCTCTCATTAGTGGCGGATAAGACCTGCCCAGGTTGCCAAAGAGCTATGTTGCCACTACCGGTGGCATCAACGGTGAGTGAGTTTAACAGCGGATTCAGCCCGGTATTGTACCAGACAATCCGGTCCTTGGCGTCATTCTGGGTAACCAGGACATTATTACCTGCCACCGGCTCCCCAGGCGGATTCCAGTTGCTGGGGGTGGTCCACAGATTAATCAAGTTGTCGCCGACCCACTGCTTGGTAATGCCATTGGCCTGAACGGACTGGGGCAAGAGCACCATGAGCACGGCGGTGAGGGCGGCGAGGACCCATAAGGACGTGGTCTTTGAGCTCGCAGGTTTCACGGGCGCTTCTCCTTCTGTTGGGGGGCGGGTGCCCCGAGTGGGCCCCGGGTTCTGGCACCCGGGGGCGCAGCTATACTTTTTCCCACCGGACAGATTGGTCCGCGCGGTAAAGGTGACAGTGCCATGGGCACCAGGTCTTACAGTTTTTATGAAGAATATGCCCGTCGTCGTAGGAGGGAGGTCCGCGTCAGCAAAACCTGATATCTAGATTTAAAATAAACTTTGGTGTAATGCAACCAGTAGCACGCGATCGGCCCTGCCTATTAGGTTTTTCAGGGGTAAGAGCTCTTAGTTTCGTTTTCTCCTTCTGCTTAGGAGGCCGGTGCCCAGAAGGAAGACGCTTGATGGCAGCATGGGGAAATTTCACTACACGTTTGCAAAAATTGGATGTGATCCCAGGCCCCAAGTATCGCGCACTTGCCAAACCTCGCAGTTATCACTTCCGCGTGGAAAATTGCAGAGATGAGCTGCATATCGAAACTGGCTGTTTGGGGTTGGATAAATCTTAGGAGCCAGAATCAGAAGAGGGACAGAATGACTGGCGTCATCACAGAGAAATATTCCGACCCAAAAGTTTTGGTATGTTCTAGATATGTGGAATTTTCAGCCGCCTGATAAGTTTCTAAGCAGAGCAGATATACGTAGTTTCCTGGCCCCAGGCCAGAGGTGCGGCCCAGAGGGCGAGGGCCATGGCCAGTCAGAGGAATGCCGATCCAGATTTCCACTTTGCCATGTCCACCTCCTGTATCATTTTTGCAAATCTTCTCGTTATTCCTTTAAGCGCAAGCGTTCCAGTAATCTCATATTATTGACCAAGCGGGCCACCGCCGGGGGGACCAAGTGTTCCCAGGGTTGGCCCAGTCCCATGAGGCGGCGCACCGCGGTGGCCGTCAACCCCTTCTCGGACTTGGGCTTGCGCCACAAAACCTCAACCTTCAGTCTCAGAGAGGTGAACATGGCGAGCTTCCTTTCCCCCCAGTCATCGTAGATGGTGAGAAAAAAGGTGGCCTCTAAAGGAACATAGTAGCGATATAACTCGGGAAAATTGATGGGGAACGGCACCAGGGAGAATTCCCGGAAGTCCAGCCCCTGGTCAAGGAGAGTTTCCCGGAGCATGACGTAGCGCTCATAAAATGTCAGCGGATTATCCACCTGGGAACTCCGGTGGGGGTCCGCGGCATCAAACTTGGTCAGGGTGGGGTCTGGATTGGTGATACCCACCACCAGGTGGCGGCAGCGCTCCTTGGCTGCCAGCACGTATTTCAGGTGATCCAGATGAAAAAGCTGAAAACGGCCATGAACCACGCCGGTGTCAGTCATGAGTACTTACCCCGTTTGCCCAAGATAATTGTCCTCATTTAACGGTTAAAGGTTTGAATTTTCCTGGGAAATACGGCTGATCCCGGGAGCTGTCCCGCAAGCCCACCAGTTTCCCCCGGTCCAGGAAGTTTAAGATGAGATACATTAACTCCTTACCTCGAACCAGTCCCAAAGACCCCTGGGCGCAGCTGACCTCGTCGAGCCGGGTCACCCGGTCACGCCAAGTATATTTCCCCACCATGAGCAGCGGCACAGGCTCCCCGGAATGAATCATGGCGCCAGAACTGTTGGTGGCATGGTCCGAGGTAATGACCAGGAGGGTGTTGGGGTCCGGGACAATTTCTTGCAGCGCGCAGTCCAGGGCCCCGTCCAGCGCTTCAATGGCCGCCTTCTTGATCAAGGGGTCCTTGGTGTGAGCCGCCTCGTCCGACGCTTTGGTGTGCACATAGACAAAATCATGCCCCTTTGATCTGTGGGCCAGTTTCAGCCTTTGCCGCAGGTCGGCTTGGATATTGTTCGTATCTTTGACCGGCAGCATCTCCATCCCCAGGTGCCGGCTCAATCCCTGATAGAGGCAACCGGAAGCAATGGCTAGCGGCTTAAATCCCCATTTTTCGGCAAAGGGAAGCACCGTCTTCCATTGCCCGGCGCGCTGCAAGCCTACTGCATTCAAAAGGGCCAACCCCGCCCGCTTCCTCTGCTTATTGAGGGGATGGGCCGATAGTTGCTGATAACTCCATTTAATGTATTGATTTAGCGCCTGGGCAGTGTTTAAGGCGCGCTCCTCCTGCTCGTATCCCTCCCAAGGCTGGACTTCCATCAGGGGGCGGCCCTCATAAATGGGGTTGGAATCGGTGACGGCCGGGGAGACCTCGCCTTTTACCAGCACGATGCCCCTGATGCCCTCCGTAGGTATAAAGGAGATGGCCACGCTTTTGTGGTGAAAGGTCTGGATGGCCCCTTGCAATGCTAAACAGGTAGCCGCTTCGACTTTCGGGTCTTCCTCCTTGAGGATGAGACACCCCCGTTTTTTCGCGACCGCGCAGATTCGCCCCAAAAGGGCCACGTCGGTTTCCCCCATGGGGAGATTCCCCCCCAGGGCCTCGATGTAGCCCCGTCCCGGAAAATCCTCTAATTCGTAGCCGAATAGCAGGAAGTGAGCGATCTCGCTGGGCAACGCAGCTCCCAGGAGCCAGGGATGGAAGAGGCCGGTCATGCCCAAGGCCGCCAGGCGGTCCAGGTTAGGAGTGTTGGCCATCTGCAAAGGAGTCTGTTGACCGAAGGCGGCATGCCCCCGGTCCCCCAGGCCATCCAGAATAAGGAGAATGCACCTCATGGTAAGTTTACTCAAGGTTAAATTTTTCCAATTGTCAGACAGGCTTGCTATCCCCCTGTCTGACATGTTCTTTAAACCGTCTTTACCTTGTCCGTTTTCTCGAGTTTGGTTCTAAAGTACGCCACTCGAAGTACTCCTCGATTATATCCAAGGTTTGCCGCAGCGCCCTTTCTTCCCTCAACTCCAGCACCCACCAGTCACACCTAGGCAGAGTGTCCAGAAGGCGCAGGCGAGACTCTATATCAGCCAAACTGGCCGGAGGAATATGGCCTTGCTCATTTTCCTGGTGATAGACGTGGGCATTGACCACCCGGTGCGGATGGGGCACGACAAAATCCTGCACCCGGTAGCCCCCGGTTTGCACGGGTTGGCAGATCTGGGCATGGCCGATGTCCAGGGTAGCCCAGGCGCCGGAAAGGCGTAGGAGTTTCTCGTACAGCCATGGTCGGCTGCTCCACCCTACAGCCAGGTTTTCCACACAGAGACGCAGCCCCAAACGATTGGCGCATCGAACTAAATCCTGGAGAGAGTTGATGGCCGTGTGCCAGCACAAATCGGAGCTGGATTCCCGGCCCAAGCCACCCACGTGGATAGTAACAAACCGCCCCCCCACCTTGGAAATGAGGCGGCAGGCCTCCTTATAGACCAGCAAAGCCCGCTTCCTCTCCGTTTTATCCTCATCCCCAAGCTCCATTCCCTGAAAGGCCAGATGGTAGCGCACCTTCAGGGGCTGGAAACGGGAAAGGGTCCGGCCTAACTCCGCCTCTCCCGCTACTCCGTCCGGCAGATTCTCCAGGGTGAAGGTCCAGTCAATGCCCTGAAACCCCAGATCCAGGGCGAATTGCCGCAGCTCCCCCACCTCAGGGATGAAATTGCAGCAGGCCAGGAAGGGCTTCTTCATAGATATTTCCCTTGTAATCCCTCATTCCTCCAAAATCAAGGCATCCGCCACATATAGGATGACGGTGGAGGGTTACATCGCTTATGAGCGCCCCCGCTGGCCGATCTCCTTAGTTTCCCCGATTACTGCGCCGGCGCCAAAAATAAGTTGTTTGATATATATTATTCAAGTATAGTTATAAAGAAATTTTTTTATAGGTTGGATTTCATGAATGCTTACCGAGATCGCCTGCCGAGAATGTTTCATAAGGCCTGGCCGCCTCCCCGGGAAGCTGAAGAACTGCTGGGGGCCATCCTGGCCAGGAAAGAGGCCCTGGGCCCCGAGCTCCTGATCCTGACACACCATTACCAGCGCAGAGAAATCGTTGGTGTGGGAGATTACCGGGGTGATTCCTTCGGGCTGTCCCAGAAGGCCGCAGCAAACGAGGCGCGCCGTATCGTGTTTTGCGGAGTGCACTTCATGGCGGAAAGCGCCGCCATCCTGGCCCAGCCGCACCAGACGGTGCAGATTCCCGACGTAAACGCCGGCTGCCTGATGGCCGACATGGTGGCCCTGGAGGCAGTGGAGTTGGCCTGGGAAGATCTGGCCGAAGTGACCTCAACGGCAACCCTCATGCCAATTGTCTATATGAACTCGGAGGCGGCCCTCAAAGCCTTTTGCGGCCAACGGGGCGGTCTGGTGTGCACCTCGTCCAATGCGTTGGCCGCCCTCAGATGGGGGCTCTCCCGGGGAGAAAAGGTCTTTTTCTTCCCGGACCAGCACCTGGGACGCAACACTGCCTATCGGCTGGGCCTAACGCCGGCGGACCTGGTAGTCTGGGACCCGGAAGCGCCTCTGGGAGGCAACCGGCCCGAAGACATTCGCCGAGCCCGCCTTATCCTCTGGGACGGTTACTGTCACGTGCATACCCGCTTTCAGGTGGAACACGTGTCAGCCATGCGGGAGGCTTATCCGGATGCAAGGGTGGTGGTGCACCCGGAGTGCACCGCAGACGTAGTGGCTCTGGCCGATGCCAGCGGCTCCACAGGCTTCATTGTCAAGTATGTAAAGGAAGCCCCACCCGGCTCTACCATCATCATCGGCACGGAAATCAATCTGGTGCACCGGCTGGCTCTGGAATATCCGGATCGGAAGGTGCTGCCCCTGCACTATTCCCTGTGTCCCAACATGTTCAAGATAAACCTGGAGAAGCTCCTTTTGACCTTAGAGAACCTAGGCGAGGTCAACGTGGTTACGGTCCCGGAGGATATCAAGGCCGAGGCGCGCGTGGCTCTTAATCGCATGTTGGCTCTGCGAAAGATTTAGTCATAGCAGCTATCGACAAGTCGATCTTTTTCGGTCACAACCTTTAAAAAGGCAGGGCGTCTGAAAAAGATGCCCTGCCTGTGGGCATCTAACTGGAACCAGAATCTGGGACAGAAGAGGGTTTTCCTGATGCAACTGGATTTGCCACGAAATTGGCAACAACTCATTTCTCCTAACAACCTCGTGGGTTGTGAGCGGCGTCTGATTCAGAAGTAAGAGAGGCCTTCACGAAAGCGCAGGCTATTTGTATGAGATTGATTTGAGGGGGGCATTATGAATTATTCTATTGAGGAACTCAAGGGGAAGATTTTGGAATTTCTACCGGAAATCGGCCAAAAAGATATTAGCCTAGAAGTTTCCCTTAATCAGGAGGCCCAAAAGTACGAGGTGCGGCTCAACAAAGCCGGCAAGGAATTTGGTGCCTTCTTGGAAAAGCAGGATGCCGATGATTGTATGGCCGACAAAAAATGCCTTAACCTCGCCGTCCTGGTTGCCCAGGGGCTTACGGAATTGGAGGACCTCCCGTCACCGGGTCAGGTTTCATACTCATAACGGCAGAGAGCCTGCGACTCAAGCCTGTTGCCAACTCCTGGTATAGACTCGTTTTTGCTTGCGCAGATTTGGGCCAATATCGCGATGCCATCGAGGCCTAAAGGGAATCCCTGCGACTCAAGGGGCAGATATCTTGCCAAAGTCCTAACTTATCACTGACCCTTGAAAAATTATAGATATGATCGCCATAACTGAAAAAGCACCTGTCAAATGAAATTTCTTCAGCTATGGATTTGCCAACAGTTTTTTGATACTTTCGGGTCACCATGTCCAGATATGCGGCAGTCATCATTGGAGCAGGACCAGCGGGGCTGTTTGCCGCCCTCAGCCTTGAGAGATTTGGGTCAGGCAAGGTCCTGTTGGTGGAACAAGGTCCAGACCTTAGGGAGCGTCATAGGGACAAGCCGAGCGGTCTATTGTGCGGCTGGGGCGGATCTGGCGCCTACAGTGATGGCAAACTTATCCTTTCCCCTGAGGTAGGCGGCTTTTTGGGTGACCTTCTCCCTCTGGACGAATTAACTGCTCTGATCCAGGAAGTGGACAGCATTTATCAGTCTCTGGGAGCACCTTCAGAGATTCATGGTAGCGACCCGGATAGCCTGGAACTTCTGAAAACCAAGGCCCGACATGCAGGGATGATCTTTATCCCCACCCGCTTACGCCATATCGGCACGGAAAATTGCCAAAAAATCCTGAGCCGCTTGAGAAAGCGTTTGACCAGCCACGTGGAGATCCGCACCCAGTGCAGGGCCCATCGGATCATAGTGGAGAATGGGGCAGTCACTGGGGTGGTCTTGGATAATGAGGAAGAGGTGGGGGCACGCTCTGTGATCGCCGCCCCTGGACGGTCTGGGGCCGCTTGGATCCGGGAAGAAGCCCGTCGCCTGGGTATTCCTTCGGTCCCAAGCCCAGTGGATATCGGGGTGCGCGTGGAGGTTCCAGCCCCGGTTCTGGCCCCCCTTACTGAGGCGGCCTACGAAGCCAAGTTGATTTACTACTCACGCACCTTCGACGACAAGGTACGTACTTTTTGCATGAACCCTTACGGTGAGGTGGTCCTGGAAAATCTGGACGGCTTGGTCACCGTCAATGGCCACAGCTATACGTCCCAGAAGACGGAGAACAGCAATTTCGCTATCCTGGTGAGTTCCACTTTCACCGAGCCCTTTGATGATCCCATCAGTTACGGCCAATATATTGCCCGTCTGGCCAACCTTTTGGGCCAGGGAGCCTTAGTCCAGCGATTGGGTGATCTCCAGGTTGGCCGCCGCACTACCTCTGCCCGTCTACAACGTTGCCTAACACGGCCCACTCTCAAGGGTGCCACCCCCGGGGATCTAAGCTTCGTTCTTCCCTATCGTTACCTGAAAGACATACTGGAAATGTTAGAGGCGATGGATGCCCTGGCCCCAGGAATAAACAACCGCCACACCTTGCTCTACGGAGTAGAAGTGAAGTTTTATTCCCACCGCCTCAGACTAAGCCCGGAACTGGAGACCCCGATTCGCAATCTGTTCATCATTGGAGATGGCGCGGGTATAACCCGGGGACTAATCCAAGCGTCAGCCAGCGGGATAATCGCGGCCCGTGCTGTAATCGGAAGGTGATAACAACTTTTGATGACAAATGAAGATATTCTCTGAATATGTTGAATTTTCAGGAGCTTGATAAGTTTCTCATTGGAGGTATCTGTAATTGGTATTGGGTCGATATGACTTTGGTTTCCCCTCTAAAACCCGCCAGTATTACCATTTGCAAGATAATTCCCCATCGAAAAAAGAAAAAGGGCGCCGAGGGGGAGTTTCGACGCCCATATGGGGAAGTGCTACCAGGTGTTCACGATTTTATTCAGATATTACAAAGCGTCTGCCTATTATTAATCCGAGAAAAAAGAATGCCGCAGCCATGATCATCGAGTAAGTAAACAAGTCTCCTCTCCTCTCCTTTCCGAGCCCTTGAACGAAAAAGCTCCACCCAGCCGGGCAGGGCCAAGAGGAGGTTCTTTTAGGAAACTTGGAGTGCCCGGTCATGTTGTCGCTCCTGGTCAGGGGTGAAGTCTTAAAAAATCAAATACGGGCCGGAGGGAGATGTGCCAATAAGTATCAGGGCTATGTTGTTTGGTGGTGGAGCATAGTACTTCCAGGATGAGATTGAGGAAGAGCAGGCGTTTGATTCTTAACTTGGAGCACTATAAATCTCACATACAAAGGACCCTTTGTCAAGGTTAATTTTTATAAAATTGTAAAAAAATCATATAGTTAATTTAGTTTATACGTTTATATGTTAAGAAACTTTGATTTCGATGGACATTCCAAGATAAGACGGACACAAGATTTCTAAGTAAGGGTCATCTTGGAATTTGTAAAGGTGCAATATCTTGCCAAACAACGCAGTTATCATCTGAACTTCAAGAATTGTGGATATGGTTTGAATATCAGAACAGGAAGGGGTTGCCCTCCAAGAGTGGCTATCCGAACTTTGACAGGCTGGTGCCCTTGATGATGGGCTTAATGTGTTGATATTTTCTGGTTATGGTAAGTTTTTAGTAGCTTGATAAGTTTCTAAGAAGAGCAGTTATTCGTACCTCTCAAATCGCATTCCTGGAATAAATTATGGACATAATTGACAAGGTTTTTATAATTGATTATTTTTACCTAAAGTTAATTTCGCCTTTCCATCAGCTTCATACTCTTTCTCTTTCCACTTGCTGTTTCAGCACCGCTGAGCCTTCTTCTCCTTTTGAGTCTATTCCTGGCGTACAAGGTGGAGTTAGATGATTAATATGTTAAGTTGGTGATGAAAGGGCTTGGATGTAAAAGACTGACAAAGGGCTCCTTGAAGCTTTTTTAAACGTCGAAGCCTATCCTATTCGAACGACAAGTTGACAAGAAATTATTTTGAAAAAATGCAGGAAGAAAGTTCCAAGAAAAAGTAGAATCTGCTTAATATATAATCCTTGGGAATAGAATATGAAATTCAATAGGTCTCTAAGCTTTGCACTTTTCGTGGTAGCAATATTGTTAATATTGGTTATTCCTCTAGATGAAGTTTCCGCACGTGCTGGAGGCGGTGGTGGAGGCGGTGGTGGAGGCATTGGTGGAGGCGGTGGTGGGGGTCGTGTTGGAATAATCGCCATTCTCCTCCTTCCCCTTTTTTTCATATATTCGGCAATCATTACTTATTTGGTCGCAAAAAGGAATAAAGAAAGTAAATCGCTATTAGATCAGTTAGCGAAAAAGGATAGTTCCTGGAGCTTAGATAAAATTAGATCTCAAATTAAAATCTCATTTTTCAAGATCCAAGAAGCTTGGATGGAAAGAGATCAAGATATTGCCAAAGATTTTATGAGTGAAAAACTTTATCAGAAGCACAAAGCTCAAACAGATGAAATGATTTTAAAAAATAGAAAGAACATTCTAGAAGGAATAAAGCTAAGAGAATTAAAAATTGTTGAAGTTGCAGATTATGAAGATGACTCGAGAGACAGGATATGGGTTTACATTAAAGGTTCAATGATTGATTACGCCATTGATACAACTAACAATAAAGTTGTATCAGGAGATCCAAATGAAGCAGAACACTTTTGCGAACTATGGAAATATGTCCGACGTAATAATAATTGGGTTTTGGACGAAATTGATCAAAAGGTAGATATATCAGATTTGAAAGGATTTGAATCTTTTAGTGAAGCTCCAAAATAATAAGAAGAAACTGAAAAAATGAAATTCTGAACTTCAAAAAGGACAGAAAAATAGAATCATACAACTAAACAATTCAGTGGTTGTTTTGGCTCCGTTTTGCTATGCGAAAACACCACTGAATTTATCGTTAAGCTCAAATCTCGTAAACTCTGCTGGTCATAGACCAAAAAGCAAAATGACCGAGTCGAGTAGCATAGGAGAATCTCCCATCACACCCTTCAGAACTAGACATGAGTCTCTCTTTTGATAGGCCCTCTCGAACAACCTATGGAAGCCTGACTCGATGCTACATCACTTGCCAAAGCACGCAGTTATCACCTTTCCTTTAAAAATTGCAGAGATAGACTGCATATCGAAACGGGCAGTCTATAGAGGGTGAAATTTCAGGCCGGAAGGCTGATGAAAGGGTGAGGAGCTTAGGTCCAAAGGCGGGAATCCTTCAGACCCCAAAAGTGTCGATATTTTCTAAATATGTAGAATTTTCAGTGAATTGATAAGTTACTAATCAGAGCAGCTAGCGTTCATCTGGGATTTTTTCTTGGTTAACAAAAAAGCAGGGCCTCTACTGGCCCTGCTCTTTTTTCAGGCCCTGATGCGGGCAATAATTATCCCTGCTTTTTCCGGCGCCAACCCAGGGCCCCTAAGCCCAAAAGACCGGAGCCCAGAAGGAGCAGAGAGGGCGGTATGGGGGTGGTGGTAACGAAGGCCAGATCCATGCTTTGGCCTTCGTAAGGGTGACCCCCGCAATATATTAGCTCTTTCCAAGAGCCGGCGGCATCTAGCCATACCGCATCATGGCCTACTGCCTCGGGTGTCTCCGGCACCGGGATTTTACTGACCTCCAATTCAACTTTTAGTTCCCTGATAAGACTGGCTTGAACCTCGAGCCTGTCTTCAATCTCTCGTACCCGAGGATGGTCTTTGCCGATTTCTCCTCTCAGCCGCTGGGCAACCTTGGTTCCCAAAGTAATGGTCATATTAACATAAATCCCATCACCAAGAGGCGACCCCCAGATATGGATGTCCGTGATGGGTCCAGTCAGGGTGTATTGAAAGTCATCCCCCAGGACGAAAACCGGGTCGACTACCTCGTCCACCCCATCAGTGCTAAGATCTGGCATTCGTATCCATTCGGTGTAAGGATCGCCGGGATCCCAGTCGGACCAGGCGGGTGGGGCACTAATCAAGAGTCCCAGAATAACTAAGATGCCCAGGCCGAAGGAAAAAAAGCGGCTTTGCGCAGACATAGCATCCTCTCCTTTGAAATTACTCCCTTAAGTAAATAGCTTCGTCCAAGGAGCAGGACAGATAGGCTATTGGCAGAGAATTACTATTAAAAAGTTACTTGAGAAGCGGAAGTTTTTTTAAAAATCAGGTTACCCAAAGTTCCACGATTGATTTTCACTGATAGGTAAAGGGACCTCTTTGGCGGGTAGACCACCTCCTTTGGCAGACGGACTAAGCTGTAGCTGCTATGGTTGAAAATTTCTAAACAAAAACCCCCGCCTGACATGAAAGAGCCAGGGGACGCCTCTGTGACAGCAGCGGGAGGGCCCGTTCCTGGTGTTGCTCACTACTAAAAGAGAAGCGTTAGCCGGTCATGGCCGAACTAGCGAAGGAAAAAAACAATGATTTCTGCAGTTCACGCCAGCGGGAACAGGAGCAGGTAACAGGAGAGGTCGAGGAGAGGCAGTAGCCGACTCTTAACTTTAGTTCACATTTACAACCATTGGGGGATGAATGTCAAGGATTTTATCGTTAATATTTGTTATAATTTTATATACTTAATATTATATAGATAAAATCTCGCGTTCCCTTAAAGTTGCTACTCAAAAGAGGTATGTGGACCAGAAAAGTGCCTACCTCTGCCCTCGGTATCGGGGCCACTCAAGATGAGTAAAAGGGAGGTCCTTGAAAAAGGCGGGGTTAGCTTTTAGATATCTTATTGTGCAAAGTCAAGTTGGCAGGATTCTACAATCTTCCCTTAATCAAAACTAGCCTCCTATTCGTGGTTCCCTCTTAGGTGTGACTTTAAGTAAGAAATCCAGTGCCACAGCATGGTGGCTAATACGCACTAGTTTGCCAGACTTCGAAGTTATCACCTCTCCCTGAAAAATTGCAGAGAGGAAATGCATATCAGAATTGAGTGGAATGGACCCGAGGAGATGCCCCGATGCGCTGTAGATTAATCTATGCCGCAGGAAACCCCGTTTCTATCGTTTTTATTATCCTCTTGGCAAACTCCAACCCTGGAATTTCAGGAGGGAAGGTGATGATGACAGAAGCCGCACTGACATTGATGCGAATACTCCTGACATGGTCCACTGGTTCTATAAGGGATTTTAGATAGTGCGCATACGTATCGTCCGTCTTCAGGCGCGGCACCCTTATCCGGATGCGCCCCTGGGTCTGGTGGACCACGGTGGCATCAGCGGCTAGTGCTGACAGGGCCTTGGCAGCGGTTCCTTTGAGCCGTGCTCTTTTGCGCTTCTCGTATGAAACGCTATATCCTTCCACGTCTTCAAGGTAGGTGAGCAGATCAACCAGAAGGTTTTGCAAAACTGCCAACCGATCTCCTCCCTCCAAGGCCTCGGGATGGTCAGCCTTATCAATGGCGGCCAGGGTGCGGCGCACTGACCTGCTCCGATACACCTGGGCGCGTTTACTTTTTTCGTCGCGAATTTCTTCCAGAAAATGAGAAAGCGTGATGGACTCGAATATGGGAATAGAACCAATCACATCCCCTGTACGTCGCACCACCGCTTCGCCGAGGGCCACTCTCTCTTCATAAGTGAAGCGGAAGGCATCTCCCGCAAACTGGCTGCGGTTCTCTAGGGTCTCACTGATCTTTCTGACCAGTTCTATTACGGCCGCATCATGCGTGTAGGGACCGTATCGGAAGCAACGATAGGTCCACCCAAAAGACTTGCTTAGTCGGTAGAGAATTTCAATGGCAAAGGGGGAGCCGAATTCATACTGTTCGGGGTACTCCTTTTTATAAAAGGTCAGTTCGTCCCTTTCCAGAATACCGTAAAGCCTCGAATGCAGTTCTTCCAGAGCCTGGATGAAGGAATTCACAAAGACTGCAGATTCCTGGTCTCTTTTAATCTTCCTCTCCTTTTCCTGTTCCTCCCTCCAGGTCCAGACGGACCAGACTGCTGCGGTCACCGCTGATAAGATGGAAAGAAATAGCGTTGGATTCATGACCACCCTCTCACGGACAAAAATTTATCGTTGGTTACGGCGTTAGCACTGAGAGCGCTTCGGAAAGTGTCTTTTCTTCTAGAAAACATCATAGCACACTCCACTGAAGAAACTATCCTTTTTGACAGAGCTGGGCATGGTTAAAAAGTAACTTGCCAAACCTTGCGGTTATCATCTCAGCTTAAAAAATTGCGGAGATGTTTTGCATATCAGAAGTAGGTGGGGCTGATGAATAATTGCACTTCGCAAAGAACTATTCTGGTGTGTCTGTTTTGCCCTTGCGATAGAAGTCTGTGAGGAACTCCGCATCCTTCGGAGAGAGGTCGAAACGCATGACGGCTTCGTTTATCAGTTTCTGAACTGACCTGTTTGGATCATCCTGCAGATTGTCGGAAATCCATTTGACAGCTTTGCGAATTTCTTCACCTTCAGGCATAATCGCGGCCATATTCCACACTCCTTGTATTACTTTCCTCTGAGATTCTGAACAATGATTGTTAAGGGTAAATTATAAAGAATATAATTCTTAAAGCATAAGATAACACATTGAAATTAGCAAGATATTCATGCGACTGATCCGTCCAGGGGAAAGAAGGGCGGGACTCAGCCGTGGCCCTACCTTTATATTTCAAAGTAAAAATTCTACATTACTTGCCAAACCCTGCAGTCATAATCAGACCTTCAAGAATAGCAGCTATAGTTTGAATATCAGAACAAGGTGGGGCAGATCCGTGGATGGGTTTCGGGGAACCTTGCGAGGGTAGGCCCTGGACGAGAGACTCTATGTTCCGATATGGTCTGGATATGCAGAATTTTCAGTGGCTTGATAAGTTTCTAAGAAGAGCAGTGAGAGACAACAAGCCATCCTAATTTCCCTGAAATCTGTGGAAGAGATCCAACTTGAGGGAAATTTGTGCTATCATGTCTAACCCAAGGGATCGGCCCCAAGAAGATAAAAACTTTCGAGATTGACCCAGAGGTGGAAGTTAGAAGACCTTTTTTTAATGCAATTGTCAACCAAGCAGTTTTATCCTGGCTATTATATCCCTGGTGTATAGGCTTACCAACATACAATCAGGACTACAACCCGGCTGGTAACGAAACGGTTCGAGCTAACAAAAATCCGGAGGAGATTTCGAGGTGGTTAGGTTCTCTTTGAGGAAATTGGCTCTGGGGCTGGGAGCCTTTGCAGCTATAGCTGTGGTAACCTTCCTGATGGTCTGGGGACGCAGTAACCCGGACCGACACAAGCCACTACCCTATTTGTATGAGGATAATAGGCAGCTGGTGTTCTTAGTGGAAGAAGCGGCCCGTCTGGTGGAGAAACTCGGACCGGGGGCCTTTCGAAAGTTTTCGGTTCAAGGCTCGCGCTGGTTAGATGATAGCCATTACCTGTTCATTTACGATATCAACGGTGTCTGTCTCTTTCATCCCGCCATACCCGAATTAGTGGGCCAACACCTTTTAGACTTAGAAGATGTGAATGGTAAACCGGTGGGGCGGTGGATTAATGAGATCGGGCAACGACCAGAGCATGACGCCAGTGGCTGGATCTTTTATTTATGGAAAGAGCCCACCAACCTAACCCCCACCTGGAAGAATTCTTACCTTCGCAAGGCCGTGGGTCCTCAGGGAAAGGTATACATAGTGGGCTGCGGGTTGCACCACTTCAAAATCGAGACCATATTCGTCCGGCAATGCGTCGACAGGGCCGTGGAGCTGCTCAAGAGCCAGGGAAAGGAAGTAGCCTTCGCGCATTTCCGGGACCGGGCCTCGCGGTTCTTTTTCTGTGACACTTACATTTATGTTTTCAATACTAAGGGACAGTGTCTGTTGAACCCGGCCTTTCCCAACCTGGAGATGCGAGACTTGACCCATGTCAAGGACGCTGCGGGGCACCACATGGTCAAGGAAATGCTCCATCGACTGCAAAACCGCGACACCGCCTGGGTACAGTACATGCTTCCTAAACCGGGTTCCACCATGCCTTCTCGGAAGTTGGCCTATCTCCGCAGAGTGAAGGTGAACGGCGAAATCCTGATAGTCGGAGCTGACTTCTTTCAGGCCACCCCCATTTGGATGAAATTGTAAAACCAGCATGGCAAAAAAACCGGCAAACTTGACTTACGGGGTGGACGATCGTCCACCCCTGTCCACTCTGCTGCTCCTGGGGATTCAACATATCTTCCTAATGTCCAGTACGCTTGTCCTGCCGGTAGTGTTGGTGACCGAGATCGGCGGTTCATTTGACCAAGTGCAGGGAGTGGTAGCCCTCACCATGGTGGCCTGCGGCATCGGCACCATCGTGCAGGCCTTCAGGTTTGGCGTTCTGGGATCAGGGTTTCTTTGTCCCAACCTCTGCGGCCCCAATTTCTTCATCGTCTCCATGGAGGCGGCGTGGTTGGGGGGCCTCCCGTTAATGCGGGGAATGACGATTGCGGCCGGTTTAGTGGAGGCCATGTTTGCCAGGGTGGTTCATCGACTGCGGTCCCTGTTCCCGGCCGAGATCACGGGCCTGGTGGTATTGATGGTGGCGGTGGGACTTATCCCCCTTGGAGCCTCGAAATGCTTTGGGATCAATTACGAGGGGGAACCTATCCGGGGAGAAAACCTGCTGGTGGCGACCCTGACAATACTGATCATGGTAGGAATCAACCTCCGCGATCGCAGCAGATTGAAGCTCTACAGCGTGCTCATCGGCATGGCCTGCGGCTATCTGCTGTCCGCCGCGGCGGGGTTGCTGACCAGGGCCCAATTCGTGCATGTGCTTTCATCTTCCTGGGTTGCTCTGCCGCATTACAAGGGAATGTTTTCCTTGGATTTCCGCTGGTCCCTGTTGCCGACGTTTGCCATCGTCTCCATCACCGGAGCCCTGAAATCCTTCGGCAACTTGATTATGTGCGAGAAAGTGAACGATGACGACTGGAGGGAGCCGGACATGAGGCGCATCGGCGGTGGACTGCTCGCGGACTCGATCTCCGTAACCTTGTCTGGGGTCCTGGGAGGCATGGCCTCGGACACCTCCGCCAGTAATGTCGCCCTGAGCCGCGCCTCGGGGGCTACAAGCCGCTGGGTCGGGGTCATGGCCGGAGGCCTGTTTATCATCCTGGCCTTTTCCCCGAAGATCAGCGCCCTTCTTTCCATCATGCCGGCTCCGGTGATGGGGGCCATCCTGGTGTTCGTCACCTGTTTCATGATCATGTCAGGTATTCAAATTATCCTGGGCACGGGTCCTGACACCCAGAAAATTTTTGTAATCGGCATAGCTTTGATCTTCGGGTTAGGTTTGGAAATTCTTCCCGCCCTGTACGCCGGGGTCCCCGGTTGGCTGCGGCCGCTGGCTTCCTCCTCGTTGACCCTGTCCACGGTGCTGGCGGTGGTGCTCAACCAATTGCTGAGGTTTCAAAAAATGGAGCCAGCCAAAAGCTGAGGCCAAACAAGGGTTGCTTCTATCGGCAGCTTTCTTTCCTGAAGGGTACGAAGATTCTTAAACTTAAAGTCGCCCTAGGTTTCTGGTTTACCCACTCGCGCCAGAGGTAAGAGGGAATAGCGACTAACTTGCCAAACCTCGCAGTTATTATCAGAACATCAAAAATTGCAGACATAGTCTGAATATCAAAACAAGGAAGGAGGGATCAATCGGTAGGTTTCCGGAGCGCCTGCCGGGTTGGGCCCAGGTTGTTTGACTGAATGTGTCGATATGTTCTGGATAGGTAGAATTTTCGACCGGTGGATAAGTTTGGCATCAGGGCAAATAGTCATATTTAGGCAAATAAAAATATCTTGACATACGGCTATTTATTTTAGTAATTACTAAATTAGATGAGGACTGAGTGGAATTAGCCCTAATATTTAAAGCCCTGGCGGCGCCAGCAAGGATCACCATGATCCAATTGCTAAAAAAACGAGCGCTGTGCGTGGGGGCGCTGGCAAAAATTCTGGGGATCACTCCCGGCGCGGTGTCCCAACACTTGGGGATACTCAAGGATGCTGGTCTAGTGGAGGCGGAAAAGCGTGGGTATTTCATGCACTACCACGTCAACCCCAAAACCCTGGCCCGCTGGAAGGAGGCCTTGGAGCAATTCCTTACCGCCCCCATAGGATTGGAACCCTGCATTTTTATCAAACAAGGAGGTGGAACCATGTGTACCTGTAAAACTGAATGCCAAAAACCGCAAGAATTGAAGGATAAACCGGAAGAGTGCTCGCCGGAGCAGATTAAGAAATGTCACGGTGAGGTTTCAGAGCACCCCTGTCTCCCTTCTCAAAAGAAGTGAGCTCACCCTCCCGGGAGGGGCAGGTTCGCTACCACTCCCGGGCTATCCCTGGGATTGCCCAAGATGGAATCCACCCCGGCCATTTCCGTCTCCGGCTTGAGCAAAAGCTTTGGCCCCCTGAAAGCGCTCAGCGAGGTAAGTTTCTCGGTGCCGCGGGGGGAAATCTTCGCCTATCTGGGGCCCAACGGTGCCGGCAAGACCACCACCATCAAAATTCTTGCGGGTCTGCTGGACCGAGATGGGGGAGAAGTGAGTATCTGCGGTGCGGATGTGGCTGAGGCCCCGGTTTTTGTCAAAGAACGGATCGGGGTGGTGCCCGATGAGTCCAATCTCTATCCCGAACTCACCTGCCGCCGGAATTTGGAGTATTTAGGGGAATTGTATGGTTTGCCGCGGGGAGCGCGTAACGCCAAAGCCGGCGAACTCCTGGAATTCTTTGATCTGGCCGACCGGGCCACCACTCCTTTTGGAGCTCTTTCCAAGGGATTGAAACGGCGTCTGACCATCTCCGCCGCCCTGGTCCATGATCCGGAAGTGGTTTTTCTGGACGAACCTACTTCGGGCCTGGACGTGCCCAGCGCCCGGACCTTGCGGGAGCTCATCCGGACCATCAACCTCCAGGGCGCCACAGTTTTCCTCACCACTCACAACCTTCAGGAAGCCGAGACCTTAAGCCAGCAGGTGCTCATCCTCATCAAGGGACGGGTGGCGGCCCTGGGTACTCCCGGGGAAATCCGGCAACGGGTGCAGCGACTCAATCTCATGGCAGTAACCTTCTCACCGGAAATAGAAGCAGCACTTCTGCTCAGGGCCTGTCCGGCGGTCCTTAAGGCCTCTCCCCGGAACGGAACCTGGCGCCTGGAGGTCACCGAGGCCAATGCGGCTCTGGAGCAATTGGTGGCTTTTGCCGGATGCGAAGGCGTGCGCATTGCCGAAATCAGCACCGTGACCCCCAGCCTGGAAGACGCCTTCATGAGCCTTCTGCAGGAGGGCGGTCCGGAAGCGGAGGCACTTCCATGAGCCAATTCCGGCGGGCTCTGGCCATCAGCTTTAAAGACATCGAGAGCTATTACGGCAAGCCCCCGCTCATTACCTGGGGACTGTTGTTCCCCGCGGTCCTGCTTCTTTCTCTCTATGTCAAAGACCCGGCTACCTACCTGGACATCGCCCCGGGCGTTATCGCCATGACCCTGCTCTTCGGCAATACCTCCATGGCCGCAATCGTGGTCACCTTTGAGAAACGGGCCGGCACCTTCCAGAGGCTGCTCCTGGCCCCCCTCTCCATGCGCACCATTATCCTGGGAAAGGCGGCCAGTGCCTCTGCCTACGGCATAGCTACAGCCTTGGCGTTAGCCCTGGGGCTCAAACTTGCCTTGGGGATGCCCCTGGTTAATCCCCTTATCTTTCTGGCGGGCCTCATTCTGGGAGCAGCATGTTTTGCCCTGTTGGGCCTCACCGCCGCGGTGATGGTCCGGGAAGTCTTTGAGGCCATGACCCTGATGAACTTTTTCCGGTTTCCGATTTTATTTATCAGCGGGGTCTTCATGTCCTTGTCCCAGCTCCCCTTCTGGCTCAAACCTCTGGCGTATGCATCTCCCCTGACCTACGTGGTGGAGCTCCTCCACCTGGGAGTTGGCGGACGCTCGGAATTTGCCGGCCCCGTTGTCCCCCTCCTGGCCAGTCTCCTTTTCCTGCTCGCCAGTTGGCTTCTAGCCGAGGCGTTGTTTCGCCGCCGGGCCTATGCATAATTCCGAGTTAAATATAACTTGCCATCCCCCGCATTTATCACCTCGCCTTGAAAAATTGCAGCGATGATCTGCATATCGACACGGACCAACCCAGGTCGACGAGTTCACTAGAGATATGTTAGGGTAGGAGCTGGAAAAAGTGAGCTGATTCTGATGAAAGCCTACGAATGCTGCCTGATAACAAGAAGTTGCAACAAGAATAATAATGAAAAAATAGAACTCTCAAAGGGGTGAGAAATGGATCAGGACCAGAAGTTATGGGGTGAAAAGGTTGCCACGAACATAATCAAACACTTGGAGAAGCGCCGCCTTGAAGGGAGCTACGCTGCCACCTCGGCTCAAGCGCGGGACGAGATTCTGGTCATGATCCCGCCTGGCGCCACGGTTTATCGTTGTGGCTCCATGACAACCACGGCCCTGGGATTATGGGAGAAGCTTGCCGCTTTACCTGGAGTAACAGTCATCGATCCCTACCTTCCCGGCGTCCCCTCGGAAGAAAGTATGGAGATGAGGCGGAAAGGCCTGACGGCCGATGTGATGATTACCAGTTCCAACGCCATCACCCTGGATGGGAAGCTGGTCAATCTGGATGGCATGGGAAACCGGGTGGCCGCTATGACATTCGGGCCCAAGAAGGTGATTGTGGTGGTGGGCGTTAACAAAATCGTCCCGGACCTGGAATCGGCGATGTCCAGAGTAAAGCACTATGCTGCGCCCATCAATTCTATACGGATAGGCTTCCAGAACCCTTGCGTTGAAACCGGTTTGTGTGCCGACTGCAGATCGCCGCAACGCATTTGCAATATATGGAGTATCATTGAAGGTCACATGATAAAGGGTCGCATCCATGTAAAGCTGGTAGGAGAACAATTAGGATACTAATCTGGGAACGCCAGACCGAGTAGCGGGCAGGAATTCACTCCCACGCTCTTACAGATCCGGGCTTGAGCCCAAGCCCCGAGTATGGTTATCTTGCCATCCCCTGCAGTTATCACCTCCCCCTGAGCTGGCACTCTCAGTCGATTCTTGAAACGTCTGATCTGGACCTGATGAACTTCTGAATACCGGTGCCTTCTTTCACTTTATGAGCTGAGTCAGTCTGGCGACTCGGTCATCGGTGCGTATCTGAATCCATAGGGGTAAATGATCAGAAAGCTGGTTGATAAATTTGTTCTTGTCCATACCCGGGAAGAGGGGATTGATATCCTTCGCATAAAAGTCCAGGACGCCTGCCTTGTTAGTAAAAAGTTCGGGGAAGACAGGGCTGTGGAGGATTTGGTCGTAGCGCTTGTCCTTCTCCAGGTTGGTGCCAAAGCTTTTCTTTATGAGAGGTTTGGGGATCTTGAGGCCGTGAGACATTATGGCCTGGAGCATATTGTCGTCGGCGATATTGAAATCACCCATCACCAAAAGGTCGGTGTCTTCTCGATTCTCACTTTTCTGTTTAAGTTCAATCCATTCTGCCAAGGTGCCGAGTTCCTTGATCCGTGCTTCGTCGCTGTGTCCCCATCGGATGTGCGTAGTGAGGACAACCAAATCGAAAAACCCGGCCCTGAAAGAAGCCATGTAAGGGGTTCGCCACCAAGTGTAATTCGGGACATACTCGGTCCCCTTTTTTGATCTGGGTGGTTGGGCTGCTGCTGCAAAGCCCGTATGGGTGACAGCGCGTTTGTCATAGACATAACCAACCCTTTCCCAGTTGCCGCCGCGGTCTCTGATTGTATCTGAATAGATGGCCCTCCAGGTGGGACCCAAGACTTCCAGTACTCTGGCCAGATCCTTGAGGTTGGACCGGAGTTCAACGATGCCGACCAAATCAAATTGGCGGATAATCTCGGCAATGTAGTAGATGGCCGCCTCAGTTCTCTTGCTGGCGCCGAACGCCCTGATGTTCCAGGTGGCGATGTTAAGGGTTTCATCCAGTTTGGACGATGGGATCTGAGATCCTTCGATACGCTCGTTGAGAGCGATCAGTCCTTTGGCAATGTCTGGAGTGATCTTCGGCATGGCGACCTCCTGGATAGGTTAATGTGCTTTGAGAATAGTACGATACTAAAGGACAAACAAGGAGAACCGGCACAACATTTTTTCGCGATAAAAAACCTGACCTTCAACCAAGTGGTGTGGGGCTGGTGAAACTTTATCCTTGGTAAACAAAAAGGCAGGGCCAATGTTGACCCTGCCTTTGGTTTTTTCGTGGAATAAGAACTTATCCGCTTCGTTTTCTCCGCCAGCCCAGGAGGCCCAGGCCCAGGAGGCCGGAGCCCAGGAGGAGGGCGGACGGGGGCAGCGGGGTGTGGGCTATGAGCATGCCGCCGGCGCCTCCCGTTATGACGTAATCAAGGCCGCCAAGATAGGCGTTAATCGCCAGGTTCTTATCATAATAGAGATTCAACACATTGTTCGGATCGTCGTTAAAGATATTGGTCAAGGTCGTACCGGTAAATTTTGCCCCGATCAGCACTTCCAGCCACTGAGCGCCATCGGTACCAGTGTCGCCATCTTGGAGGCGCAGGGTTTGCCCGGTGATATCCAGGGAATACCAGGCAAAGCGGTGGCCGGCAGTCGACCCGTCCCCAGCTATAGCAAAGGTATGGGAAGTGTCCGTGCCCGTGATGAATTTCAGCCCGGCCTGGGCCGTGTTCCATACGAGGTCCTTGGCGGTATGGTTGTTAATGAAATCCTCTTGGAGAATGAACAGGTCCTGGGAGTATGGTGCTACTATGTTGCCGGAGGAGCCCACCGTCAGGTTTTGTTTGAAAGTCTGGGTGGAGGAATCGCTGACGTAGACGCCGTTATTGGTAAAGTTGCCGCTCCAGGTGACGTTGGCACTGGTGGTCTTGACGGTGCCGTAGTTCACTACGTCGCCGGTCACCGTGGTGAAGGGGTGCATGACGTTGAAGGTGCCGGCTGATTTTATCAAAATGTTCCCGGCGGATAGTTCGCCCCTCTTCAGGTTGAAGGTGCCGCTGCTGCCGAGAAAATTCGCCAGGATGAGGGAACCGGCCACCGTGTGCTGGCCGCCACTCTGGTTAACGACGCCGGTGCCTAAGGCGCCGAGATATTCATTTCCATCAACCTGGAGGCGGCCTCCCTTCAGGTTGTAGGTGCCGCTGCCGCCATTTCCCAGGATGAGGGAACCGGCCACCGTGTGCTGGCCGCTGCTCTGGTCGAAGACGCCGGTGCCGGAGAATCCTATGAGTTCATCACTGTCCACCGCCAAAGAGCCGGACTTCAGGTTGTAGGCGCCGCTGCCTTCTCTCCCTATATAAAGGTCGCCGCTTACCGTATGGTCGCCGCTTAAGTGGTTGAAGCTACCCGTGCCCTCATTGCCGATTCTTTCCTCCGCGCCCACCGATAGAATGCCGCCCTTCAAAGTGTAAGCGCCCGAGCCGGTGGAAGTATTGCCCAGGGCAAGGAGGTTGCTCACCGTATGTTTGCCACCGACTTGGGAAAAACTGCCGATGCCTGCATCGCCGACGGTTACATTGCCCGACATGAGGTTGCCGCCCGTTAAATCGTAAGAGCCGCTGCCGGTGGGATTAGTACCAAGGTCAAGGCTATTTACCGTATGGTTGCCACCGATTTGTTTGAAGGTGCCCGTGCCCGTGTTGCCGATAAATTCAAGCGTGCTCAAATTGCTTACCGAGAGGCTGCCGCCAATCATTTCGTAAGAGCCGCTGCCTTCATTACCAATAACCAGGTTTTCGCTTACCGTATGGGTACCACCGATTTGGGTGAAGCTGCCGATGCCGGAGTTGCCGATAGATTCAAAAGATCCCACCGACAGGCTACCGGAGTTCAGATCGTAAGTACCGCTGCTCCCCGTTTCAGAACCGAGAAAGAGGTTGTTAGTGATGGCATGGATACCGCCAATCTGGCGGAAACTGCCGGTGCCGCTTTCACCGATAATTTCATCCGGGGCCGACAGATGGCCTGACTTTAACTGATAGGTGCCGCTGCCTGAACCATTACCAAGGGCCAGGAAATTTGTTACCGTGTTAGTCCCCCCTAATTGGGTGAAGCTGGCGGTGCCGTTGTGGCCAAAAACTTCAATAAAGGCAGTCAGGCTGCCAGCGTTTAGATTGTAGGAACCGCGGCTGCCGGGTGGATCTGCCAGGAGGAGTACGTTGCCGACTGTGTGCGTGCCGCCGAACTGGGTTAAGCTGCCGCTGCCCCCTCTACCGATATATTCATCATTGTTCACCGACAGGCTACCGCCGAATAGCTCGTAGGTGCCACTGGCCGTTGATTGATCACCAAGGAAAAGGAAACTTGCCGTATTGGTGCCACCGAACTGTTTGAAGCTGCCGATGCCGGCACCGCCGATGAATTCACCGGGGGCCATGAGGCTGCCTCTGAACAGCTTGTAGGTGCCGCTGCCGGTGGATTGGTCACCAAGGGTAAGTTGGAGGTTGGCCGTATTGCTGCCGGAGAATTGCTTCAGGGTGCCCTGGCCGGTGCCCCCGATGGTTTCAAAGTTATAGGTGATGGAAGGGGGCACAATGAGGGTGTCGCCGCCATCCACCACCAGGTCGGTTACCGACCTGGTGATAGCCCCGGCCCACCCCGGGGCCCACAACAGGAGGAGGGCCAGCACCATTGCTCCGAGAAGCAAGTTCTTGCCCCAGCCGGTCTTGCTGATTTTCGGTTCCATGTGTGGTCCTCCTGTGCCTGAGTTGTGGTTTTACGAGAGAGGGCCCCTGTCTTCCAGAATTTGGGTAAAGAGGTTACAGGAGCATTTTATCTTGGCCTGGGCCCACAGGTTGCGGCGGTTTGAACCCGGGTAAGCCACAGTTTGTTAAGATCTAACGGTTCCCTCTCCGGGAGGGGTGAAAGTGAAGGAGGGTCTCTTCAGAAACAGCCTGACAAATTTAGGCTTATCCTCGAGGAAACCAACCAGCGAGTCTATGGCCTAGGGTGACTATTTAAGGATGGTATAAAATAACCATTTTAGCAAGGATGAATGGAAGACCATGCCATTCTTCCTGGGCTTGGGATCGTCAATTAAATTCTAACAAACCTTCCCCTTGTAAGTTTGCGATAACTTGGCAAACCCTGCAATTATCACAATCCGGATGAGGTCTGTATAGCGCTTAGGGAAATAGGTGACCCCAGTGACCACCGAGTCGTGGCCCGAAAGTGAGGAAGAATAGTAATTCAGGATCTTGGCAAGATATAGCGCCTCGAACTCTATTATATGGTTCGGCAGTACTTATACTCTGCTGTATAGATTTTCACAAGCCTCCCACTTGATAATTTCTTTAATCGCCATTAGCTTATGCACAAGCCAAAAAAGGAGATCGTTTATGAAAAAAATGCTTGCCTCTTCCCTAGTGGTCTTTTTCTTAGCTCTGATCCTGATCTTCACCTGGGGCAGCACCGTCAGGGCTGCTAACGGAAAAGTGGTATTCGATACCAGGTGTGCGGCTTGTCATGGCGCCACGGGCAAGGGCGACGGCCCGGGGGCGGCTATATTCAAAACTAAGCCTCAGGATTTTGCCAGTCCCGCTTTCTGGAAAGGCAATGCCGATCAAAAGATCCACCAGGCCGTCACCATGGGTTATGGCCAGATGGGCAAAATGGACTTAAGTCCCGATGAAATAAAGGCGGTCACTGCTTACATCACCCAACAGTTCAAGCCCTAATGACCACAGCGGCGGTCTGACGGTATAGGGGTGGCGGCAAGGGCGATACTTCGCCCTCCGGAGGCCTTCTCTTTTTTAAGAATGAGAGTGACGTTTGACCGGAAGATCAAGTTGGTTGCTTTGGCGGTGGTGGCGGCGGTCGGATTGGTGCTGGCCTTTTCAGCCGGCCAGATCCAGGCCTGGCCCAGTTTGGCCCATAAGAAAAAGGGGGTTAGGTTGAATGACCTAACCCCTTGATTTTACTTGGTAGCGGGGGTAGAATTTGAACCTTCAAGCAATGGGTCGATGTGCCTCCTCAAGAAAGTATCATAACTCACCATAGCGGAATGTTTAGGGTGGGTCGTATTATTCAGGAATTTCCTGGCATACTCGCCGAAAGTGGGCACCTTTCTATCATCGTCAAGTCTGAGATCGCCGGCCTTTAGCTTTTCCTCAATTCTAGCCTTCAGGGCCTCGGCCGCTTCCTGGCTTCCCACCTTAATTGATTTCCGCTTTCCCTGGTGATTGATGAAAACCCCCCAGGGCGTGCCTTTCCCTTTCACCTTTTGGCGAACGGTTACGTCCATAATTTATCTCCTGCTTACCTCGTAGTTTGGCGGGTGAGCAGTCCTATCCCCGGGAACGTTTTATCATTCGATTGATGGGGTTCAACCTGTAACCCCCTTTCCCCGCACTAAGTGGACCCTTAAAAAATACCTGGCCTTGTACAGGGCATCGCCTGAGATGAAGTGATATTCACGTAATAGCTGCATTTTTTCAAGGAGAGATGATAAGTTCGAAGTCTGGCAAGCTACCCTCTATCAGGTTAATCAGCGTCCTATATTTAAGATAAGTGGAAACCTTGGTCCAGGGAGGCGCACGTCCCGTTGAGCAGGCAGGATAACAAGCACCCAGAAATATCTCATGAAACTGGCCTTACTAAATATTCCGTAAGTGGGATTCTAACCCGCGAGTAGCATAAATTTGCTAATTGACAGAAGGGACAATAGGTTTATAGTTACGTATTAAGCTTCGCTACTTGCGAAAAATTTCGCTTTTAAACCAAGCCGCGAGAATGACCTCTATGCAAGAGATACTAGTTCGTTATTCTAAGATTCTGGAAATTGTCGGAGACATCATTCGTGTCCAAGTTCCTGAAAGTGCCTACCAGGAAGAGGTGGGACCGCGCTTCAATGATTTAGCTGTGGTTGAAGCCAGCAATGGTGACATGTCTCTGGCTCAGGTCATCAAACTCGAAAAAGATACCATCTCCCTGCAGGTTTTTCATGGGACCAAAGGAGTGTCCACCGACTCATCCGTGCGTTTCCTCGGGCACTCCATGGAAACTACCTACTCCGACAATATTTTGGGTAGAGTATTTCGCGGGACGGGAGAGCCCATCGATGGGGGACCGGATCTTTCCCAGGACCCTAAGGTGCCGATTGGGGGGCCGTCGGTCAATCCTGTGCGCCGCAACCTGGCATCAAATATGATCAGAACCAATGTCCCCATGATTGATGTGTTTAACTGCCTGGTTGAAAGCCAAAAAATTCCTATATTTTCAGTTTCCGGCGAACCCTTCAATCCCTTTTTAGCTCGCATCGGCATTCAGGCAGATGCAAATGTGGTTGTGTTCGGAGGGATGGGGCTGATTTTTGATGACTATTACTTCTTCCGCAAAACATTTGAAGACGCGGGAGTCTTCGCCCGAACCGTGATGTTCATCAATCTGGCCTCCGACCCTGTTGTTGAACGGATGCTCATACCTGACATGGCGTTGGCGGTAGCGGAAAAATTTGCCGTGGAGGAAGGCAAGCGAGTACTGGTGTTATTGACGGACATGACTGCCTATGCCGATGCTATCAAGGAGGTGAGCATTGCTATGGACCAGGTTCCCGCCAATCGGGGCTATCCCGGCGATTTGTATTCCCAGCTGGCCCGCCGCTACGAAAAAGCCGCTGACTATGCCCAAGGGGGATCAGTAACCATCCTTGCTGTAACGACGATGCCGGGGGATGACGTGACTCACCCCGTACCGGATAATACAGGCTACATAACGGAGGGACAATTTTATCTCCACGACGGTATGATTGATCCATTCGGCTCCCTATCCCGTCTCAAACAGAACGTTATCGGTAAAGTAACCAGGGAAGATCACGGTCAGATTATGAATACCATGATTCGCTTCTATTCGGGCGCGCGGGATGCGGAACAGAAGCAGGCGATGGCATTTGATTTATCGGACTACGATCGGAAGTTGCTCAAGTTCGGCAAGCTGTTTCGGGAACGATTCATGGATATCAACGTAGATTTAGCTCTCGAAGAGGCGCTGAATCTCGCTTGGAAGACGCTGGCTGAATGCTTTGAACCCCAGGAATTGTTGATGAAGCAGGCGCTCATTGACAAATATTTTCCGAAGACTGGTGTCACAGCCTCGGATCCCGCTCAAGAGCAAACCCAGAGTGCAGGCTGATGAAAAAGCGAAGTGCCTGCAGCTATTTAGGAGCATTATGAAGAGGCCCGCAACCCTGCCAGCAGTCGTTAAGCGAAGTTCTGACATCACTCCAAAAAGGTGTTTGGCCCCAGGAGGAGATCGCTAGTTAAATGGCACGACTGGCACTTAACAAGGCGGCTTTAGCCAAGCAGAATCGGCTGCTCAAGACCCTTGAGGAAGTTTTGCCATCCCTGGACCTCAAGCGCCGCCAACTCGGCGCAGAAAAAGCTAAAGTCAGGCAAACCCTCGCACAGATCCAGACCAAACTGGAAGCCATCGAAGCGCAAATTGCCCGAGAGCTTCCCATGCTCTCCTTAGAGCTGATCGATCTGACGGACATTGTTAAAGTTACCTCAGTAGAACTGGGCGAGGAAAACGTCATGGGAACTCGACTGCCCAAAGTCAAAGACGTCAATATGGAGGTGCAGCCCTATGCGTTCCTGGGAACCCCTTTCTGGGTTGATCGGCTGGTAGAAATTCTGAAAACGGCTCTCGCATTACGAATCGACGTGCAAGTTGGCCATCGGCGGTTAGACTTGCTTAATAATGCCGAGCGGGTGGCAACCCAGCGGTTCAACCTGTTCGATAAGGTGTTAACGCCTCAAGCCAAAGCTAACATTAAGAAAATCAAGGTATATCTGGCCGATGCCGAACGTGCTGCCGTGGTGAACTCCAAGATTGCCAAGCATAAGAAACAGAAGAAGGTCGTATGAGCATTGTTGCCTTGAATAAAGTCACGGTTTTTGGACTCCTAAAAGACAAGCAGAATATTTTGGAAGACTTGCAGAATCTGGGTTGCATGCACCTGATCCCCCTCCAACCATCTCCTGAAACCTCCGAATTTGTATTGCCCAAACCTGCTGCAGATGCCCGTCGGGCGCTGCGTTACATCATGGATGTCAGGAGGAGGCGGCATCAGATCCGGTCTGAGTCCGAATTCGATCTTGAGCAGGTGGTTGCAGAAGCTCTTGCCAACCGACAGAAGCGACGTGAGACTGAGGACAAAAAACTTTTCTTGAACAACCGGCTTAATGAGTTAAAACCTTGGGGGAATTTTACCTTCCCGGATTTGGCCGACTTGGGCGGCTATCGGCTCTGGTTTTACTGCTTGCCTCATACCAAAACTAAGGCTCTGGAAACCCTGACACTTCCTTGGCAATTAGTTGGTTCAGATAACCGCAGTATTTACGTCGTCGTCATCGCTAAAGAAGAACCTCCCTCCGGGGCCCTGCCCGTCAGACGGGTTCACACCGGCTTGATCTCTCCAAAGGAACTGGAACAGCAACTGGAACAGGTCGAAATTGAACTAGACGAAATTGAAGCCGAGCACGAGGCCCTCAGTCGTTGGGTCTTCCTACTGTCGCGCAATCTTGCCCGCATCGAGGATAAGGCAGATTTAGAACAGGCAAAGTCCAAAACCAAACACGAGGGCGATATCCTCTTGGTGCAGGGATGGATACCGCAGCGAGACTTAGAGCGCCTCGAAGCCTTTATCCGGCAGCAAGGATTGGCCTTCTTCGCTGAACCTCCCCAACCGGATGACACCCCTCCCACGCTGCTGGAAAACTCGGCACAATTACTAGGCGGGCAAGATCTGGTGACGTTTTACGAAACGCCCGGCTATGAAGATTGGGACCCTTCGATCGTTGTCTTCTTCTCCTTTGCCGCTTTCTTTGCCATGATCCTTTCGGATGCAGGCTATGCCCTGGTTCTGGCAGGGATTTTGGCTATTTTTTGGAAGCGAATGGGGAAAAGCACAGGCGGAAGGCACTTCCGCGTACTTTCGGTCGTGGGAATACTTTTTGCCATGCTCTATGGGATTATGGTTGGCAGCTACTTTGGTGTGGAGCTACCGAAAGGTTCCCTGCTGGCTCAGCTCAAGTTGCTGAATCTAAACAACTTCAACGAGATGATGAAGGTTTCCATCACCGTCGGCTGCCTTCACCTCCTCATAGCAAATGTCGGCGTTGCTTATAACGCCGTCAGCGTTGCTGGCAAAGCCAAGCCGCTGGGTTGGTCTGTTGTCATCCTGGGGGGACTGTTCATGTATCTCAGCGGTGGTCAGGCCTCCTCATTCAGGTTAGCAGCCGGATTAATGGCTGCAGGCTTCCTGATCATTATCCTGTTAAGCAGCAAGCGCCAGCCCGACTCCCTCAAATCGGTTCTCTTGCGTTTGTTCGATGGCGTAAGTTCGTTGGTGGAAGTATCCAAGCTGTTTGGTGATGTCATGAGTTACCTAAGGCTATTTGCTTTGGGACTGGCGAGTGCTTCCCTGGCGCTCACATTTAACCAACTGTCCTGGCAAGTTCACCATGCCGTACCGGGAGTGGGGGTGCTTCTGGCTCTGCTTATTCTCCTGCTCGGCCACGCCATTAATTTGTTTCTGGCAATCATCAGCGGCTTCGTGCATGGCTTGCGTCTTAATTACATTGAATTCTTCGGCTGGGGGCTATCAGGAGAAGGATACCCGTTCCAAGTTTTTTCCAAAAAGGAGGCTAATTCGTGAGCGAGAACTTATTTATACTGGTATTGGGTTGGATCGGGCTCTATGCCCCTGTCGCTTTAGGCGCAATCGGATCGGGCATTGGTTGCACTCTCGCAGGTCAAGCGGCGATCGGCGCGATGATGGAAGTTAACAGCGGCTATGGGCGGTATATCGGCTTGTCGGTCTTGCCCTCATCGATGTCCATTTATGGTATTGTCATAATGTTCGTCCTTAACCGCCCGGTGACACCACAAAACGCAGCCGGTTTATTCGGGATTGGCGTCTTATCAGGGTTGGCTTTCCTGCTGATGGGTATATACCAAGGTATGTGCTGTGCCTCAGCAATTTCCGGTTCCAAATCCAAACCGGAAATTTTTGGACTTTCTCTTGCTCCGGCTGCCATTGTGGAGGGATTCGCGGTGTTTGCCTTTGTATTTGCCCTCATCGCCGCTGGCGGCATTGCGAAACCATGAACCAAAAGTCAAATGAAGTCCGCAGCAAGAACCGGGCAAAGATAGTTTAATTAAAAATGGACACCTTTGCTGAGGAGATTTGAATTGTGGCTAAGAGCAAGCAATCGGGTAAAAATGCATCCGTCGAAGTCGCCTCTGGGGTCGATGCTCTCATCTCCCGATTGAGAGATGAAGGCGTACAAAGTGGTCGCCAACAAGCCGAACAAATTGTCAAGGATGCCCAAATCAAAGCTGAGACCACTATCAAGCAGGCGCGGCAAGAGTCCGAGCAGATTATCAGCAAAGCGAGGGGAGAAGTAGAAGATCTGAAAAGGGCTGCAAAAGAAGCACTGGAGCTCGCTTTCCGAGATACTGTGCTGGCGCTGAAGGCCCAACTGACACAACGGTTTAACAGAGAAGTGCAGCGTCTGGTGGGTGAGGAAGTGCAAAGGCAGGAAATACTTGAAAAAATGATCTTGGAAGTGGCTGGCCGAGTTAAAGAGGATGTGGACCAATCACAACAGGTGGAAGTTTTACTGCCTCGCAAGATCGTTGGTTTAGAAGAGATCAGCCGCCACCCCGAAAAGCTGAAAGAGGGTGTCCTGACCCGGTTCGTTCGCTTGACCAACAAAGGATTGATTCGTGAAGGGGTCAGTTTCGGAGTCGCCAAGGATGACCTGGACGGGCTGCGAATACGGCTGGTGGATAAGGAGGTTGTCTTGGATTTGAGTGAGCGCGCTGTTGCCGATGCCATTTTGAAACACCTGCAACCTCGCTTCCGCGCTCTTCTTGAAGGGGTAATTAAGTAGCGCGCAACCAAACGTAGCGGGATCAGCGGCTGCCGCTGGTACTCCGCCAATCTCACTCCACGGGACGATTACCCAAACCTTCACCCGAGGCTTAACTACGATCGGGTGATCAGAACGGTTTATCATCCGGCCTGGACAAAGATTGCCTTGAGATGGTTCTGAAATGACTGCCAAATATATCACTTTGATGAGTAGTCTCCCGTTCCTGGGGAATCTGTTTGAAATGAAACAGCCTCCCATTTCCCAACTAAAGTTGGAAAGTCGATTGAAACTTCTTGAAGAAAAAGACCAAATTCTCCTGAACCGGATTGCTTCATTAATCGCTTGGTCGCGACAATTATTAGAACAGACGGATGCGCACTTTGTGACAGAAGCCCATCGTTTTCTCGAGGAGGTGCGCAGCCCAACCTTGCGAGAGTTGGTAAGGCACCGCCTTGATGTGCGCACGATTATGGTTGCGCTGCGCCGGCGCCACCGAGGGGAGAACGAACCACCTGCCGGTCAACCGTGGGGCGTCGGACAATGGGTCAACTATATTGAGCGCCACTGGACGGAACCAAACTTTCACCTGGAAGTGATGTTCCCTTGGGTATCGGAAGCCAACCGTCTGCTCAATGCCAATGATTCGGTTGCTCTCGAACGGTTACTATTTGGAGTCAATTGGAAAATGCTTGATCGCGTGGGAGCAGGGCACCACTTCGATTTTGAAGCGGTCGTTGTTTATCTTAATCGTTGGAGTTTGGTTGATCGCTGGAGTCGTTACAATGGTGATGCTGCTGCCGAGCGGTTCAGAAAGATGGTAGATCACGGAATTGAAAAAATCACAGATATGTTGGTTGAGGCCTAACGCCAAAGGAAAAGCGCAGCAATAGACCTAATTGAAACCAAATTTTTATGATTGATTCGCCACACCCATTTAGCAAGTGATTGCCCGACATCAGCACTTTTCAGCAGGTATGAGGATGTTGCTATGACAGAAACCTTCAATCCAGCCCTGGTGGTAGCTGTCCAAGAAGACCTGGTCACCTTTGCCATGGCGGAGTCCAATGCTCGCCCCATCGTTAAAAACGAAGTCGTCTACATTTGCCCCCAACGTCAGAGTGAGGGACGCACCGAAAAACTGAAAGCCGAAGTGCTGCGGGTGCGTGGAAAGTTTGCTGACGCCCAGGTATTCGAAAGCACCGAGGGTGTGGGTATCGGCGATCTTGTTGAACAGACGGGGGTTTTGCTGTCGGTGACATTGGGACCGGGATTGTTGGGGCTAATCTTTGACGGTCTACAAAACCCCCTGACCGACCTGGCAGCGGGCTATGGCACATTTTTACCCCGCGGCGCCTACATTTTCCCTCTTGACAGAGAAAAAAAGTGGTCCTTCGTGCCAAATGCCCAGACAGGGACCAAACTCAAGGCCGGTGATACCATTGGCGCCGTCCAGGAAGGCCGCTTCACTCACAAGATAATGATCCCTTTTGATGAATCGGGGGAAGTCACCGTGCAGTGGATTCAACAGGGAAACTTCACGGTTGATACCCCTATCGCCCATATTCAAGATGCCAGCGGCAAGGAGCGCTCTCTGACCTTAACCCAGCAGTGGCCTGTGCGCCGTTCCCTGGCACAGCCCCTGCTGGAAAAGCGCTTTTCCGAGCGGCTCTATCCTCAGGAGCCGATGATTACGAAACAACGCATCATTGACTCCTTTCTGCCAATAGCTCTCGGGGGAATGGGTTGCATTCCCGGTCCTTTCGGCGCCGGAAAGACGGTTCTGCAAAACCTGATCTCCCGATATTCGGAAGTCGATATCGTGATTGTTGTTGCCTGCGGTGAACGCGCCGGCGAAGTAGTGGAAACGATCACTGAATTCCCCAAACTCATCGACCCAAAAACGGGTGGAGCTCTGATGGATCGCACCATCATCATTTGCAATACTTCTTCCATGCCCGTGGCCGCCCGGGAGGCCTCGATTTATACGGGAATTACCGTGGGTGAATATTACCGACAGATGGGCTACAACGTCTTGTTGATTGCCGACTCCACTTCTCGTTGGGCTCAAGCAATGCGGGAAACCTCAGGAAGACTGGAGGAAATCCCGGGTGAGGAAGCCTACCCGGCCTATTTGGACTCTTCCATCAAAGCCGTTTACGAACGCTCCGGAATTGTTCGCTCCAACGATGGCAGTTTGGGCAGCCTGACCATGATCGGCACAGTTTCGCCTGCCGGCGGCAATTTCGAAGAGCCCGTAACCCAGTCAACCTTGAGTACCGTTAAAACTTTTCTGGGGTTGAGCGCCGATCGCGCCTACAAGCGCTTCTATCCCGCTGTCGATATTCTTATCTCATGGTCCCGCTATCTTGACCAACTCGGAGATTGGTTCGAGAAAAACGTTGCTCCTGGCTGGGTCGATCGAATCCGCTCTATGACGGAACTTCTTAAGCAGGGTGAGAAAATCAATCAAATGATGCAGGTGACGGGGGAAGAAGGGGTAACGCTCGAAGATTTCGTCACCTACCAGAAATCCCTGTTCCTGGACATGGTCTATTTACAACAAGATGCCTTTGACGAAGTCGATGCCTGCATGCCTTTAGAGCGCCAGCAAACAAGTTTCGGGTTGGTCTGCGATCTGATTAACCGCCAGTACAAGTTTGCGGATAAAGGTGCCGCCCGAGAATACTTCACACGTCTGACCATGCTGTATAAGAATCTCAATTATTCCCCGGAAGATTCGCCCACCTATGGCGACTATCTCAAGCAGATTCATGAATTGGCGGACTCGGAGACGCACCTAGTTTGATGGTTGTGGACTAGATTCAGAAATCAGGCAATGCAGAGGCTAACAAATAACTGCTTCTATATGGGTTCGAAACTTATCACCGAGTCAAAAACCTTTCATATTCGGAACATATCTAGAATTTTTACCACTTAGATGTTAAGAGATGAACACAGAACCCCTTAACGAGGAGGCCTTAGAGCTGGGAGC
>JARRKO010000025.1:0-21177 GCA_037388025.1 Syntrophobacterales bacterium | reverse complement strand
ACAATCGCCCGGTGAGCCGGGCAGGAACCCAACACATAGCCGCCACCATGAAAATAAAGGATTGATCTGTCCTTCCTGGCTTCGGCTGACATAATCCATTCAGCCGCCAGGCCGTTTATGTTTACAGGGGATACTCCAATCCGGGCCGGTAGTTTACCGAACATGGCGGCAGATTTTTCCACTTGTTGGCGCAAATCCGGTATCGAGGTATGCCAATCGATGGTGGTCTTTTTAAATTGTCCACGCAATAAATGACGGTGTTTCAGCACGAAACGGATAAGGTAGCTTTGGAAACTTGGCATGTTAGATCCGCAGTAAATTCCTAAATGAGCATACGCCCTGAACGTGAACGCGATTCGTTCTCGTTGTATACCCGAATGGCGCGCAGACCCGCCACCGGACAATCATGCTCGCATATACCACAGCCGATACACTTGGCCGCGTCCACATGGGGACGCTGCAATTTTACCACAATATCCATCTTAATTCCCTCTGCCGGCAGGCCTTTCCAGGGAAGGGGGGGCTCCAGGGTCAGCCTGGAACCGCTAAAACCGGTGATCCGCCTGAGCTCAGCCTTGGGTTGTCCGCTGGGACGCAGGTAATAGTCACCGCTGACCAGGTTAACTCCGGTGGGGAAAGCGGCCTCCAGCTCCACCGTTTGCTCTTGAACCCGAGCCGGCAGCGCCTGCCCATCCCGAACGGTCTGAAACACCGTGCGGACAAAAATGGCCTTGGGACTGACCGGGCATACCTCCTGACAGACCAGACAAGGCCGGTCCATGGCCCAGGGCAAACAGCGGCCACGGTCCACAAAGGCCGTGCCCAGGTGGATCGGCCCCTGAGCGGCGAACTCGCCTAAACCCCGCTTTTCATCGATGCTGAAGGGGCGAATGGCCGCGGTGGGACAGACCTGGCCGCAGGCAATGCAGTTAACCTGGCAGCCACTGTTGCCCAGGCGGAAATTAAGGGCCGGCGTCCACAACCCCTGCAATCCGGCCTCGAACAGGGCGGGCTGGATGATGTTGGTGGGGCAAACGCGCATACACTGGCCGCAACGGATACAACGGCCCAGGAAGCGATCCTCGTCCAGGGCCCCGGGTGGACGAATGAGTCTGGGGTCGCGATCGGCCCCGCTCAATCCGCCGATCTCCCAAAAGGAGGCCACCAGCAAGCCGGTGCCCGCCACCACAAAGCCGCGCCGGGACAGGTCCGGCAACCCCACCTCCCCTGCGGCCGAGGGTTTGCCGGCAAAGGTGACCCGACTGGCGGGACAGCAGTCAAAGCAGTTGAAGCACATGACACATTCGCTGGTAATAATTTTCCCCGAAGGACGACAGGCTCCTTCGCAGTATTCCTCACAGATGCGGCAATCGCCGCATTTATCCGCGGTCTTGCCGATGCGCCAGGGGGTAAAACGGCTGAGCAGGCCGAACAGCGCCCCCAGCGGGCAAATGAATCGGCAGAAAAACCGGGGCAGGACCAGGGTCAAGCCCAGCAGCGACAGAAACACCACCCCGATCAGCCAGGCCGAGGCGTAAAAACGGGGCTCGTCGCTGAGCACTCTCAGGCCATGATCGGCCAGGGGGGCCAGGGTGAGGTTGACACTGCGGAACATCAGGGGCAGCGGGTCAATGAGGCCGGTCTGCACCGAACCCAGGAGGGCCAGGGCCACCAGGAAGGCCAGGATGTAATATTTGACGGATTGGAGTCGGCGGTGGCGGTTGGCCTCCAGCCGTCTGGCGGCATCCTGACCCCGCCGGGCCACCCAGCCGGTGAACTGGCTGATGGTACCCAGGGGGCAGACAAAACCGCAGAAGAAGCGTCCCACAAACAGAGTCAGGGCCACGGTGACCAGGGCCCAGAAGAAGCCGGCAAAAAGTGTCCCGGTGGATAGCACCGTGCCCAGGGCAGTGAGGGGGTCCAATTCGAGGAGCCAGTTAAGGGGCCAGCCGCGTAGCTGCCACCAGGCGGTGCCCACCGTGGCCACGATACAGAACCACAGAAAGACTATCAGGAAAAAAACTTGGCTGATGCGGCGGACGGTGACGATGCGCATGGGTATCGTTGGTGATTCAGGCCGTGGTGTTGAGGCGCACCGGGTTGAGCAGTTTATAGTCGGTCTGACCCGCCCCGGCTGCCTGGGCCATGGACAGGTAAGGCACGTCGGCCAGGGTTCGCCCTAAAAGCTCCACCCCCACCGCGTCCGCGGCTACGGGGTCGGTGGAGATCACCATAGTATCGGTATCCTTCAAATCGGACAGGGACCCGCCGGTGGGGCCGTTGGTGATCATGCTCACCGTACCGTCCAGCACGCACAGAGTGGGCTTGAGTAGTTGCGACAACTCGGTGATGATGCCGTTGATGTCCTGGTGGAAGACGTTGCGGCGCCCCCCCAGAAAGCCGTACAGATTTTTCAGGGTCATGGAAGCTCTGGCCCGCTGGTGGTCCTTGACCGGAGACACTACTATTACTTTGTTAACCCCCGGGAAGACCCCGGCCATAACCGGCCAATCCCGGATGAGTTTGCCCCCGGGCAGGCTCAAGGGAGAAAACAGCGAGGCCCCGGGCTCGATAATTCTGGCCCCGGAATCCCGGGTTGCCTCGGCCAGCCCGGAAATCTCAAAGCAGCTGTCGGGATTGTTGATGGGGTTGTCGGTGACCAGCACCTGGGCCGCGCCGGCCTGGAAACACAGGCGGGCCACCGCGGCCAGCGTCTCCGGGTTGGTAGTGGCCCCCAGGGAGGCCGGGGTGGCGAAGGCGGCGTTCACCTTGATAAGCACCCGGTCGCCCTTCTGGATGAAATACTCCATCCCTCCCAGGGCCTTGATCCCCTGCTCCACCATCACCTTGCGGTCGGTGCCTTTAACAATGGCCATCTTGCCGGGCTTCCCCGTCAGGGCCGGGAGGGCGTAATCCCCCAAACCGGTCAAGACCTTCTGGCTGGGGGCCGGCGCGGGACCTTGCCGGTCATACAGCGCCCAACCCAGGCCGCCGGCGGCCAAAGCCAGGGCGGAGGCGTACCCTACCCTTTTCAAAAAATCCCGGCGGCTCAGCTCCTCGGGTTGCCGTTGTTTTTCATCCGGAGGCTGGTTCACTGCTTTTCCTTAAGCACAGTCAATAACTTGTTGGCAAGGTCCACCGCGGCTTCAGGCGAAGAGGCGTCATGTACCCCAGCCAAAATCTTTCCTTGCACCAGGATGATTTCAAAGGAGGAATCTTCCAGCGCCAGCACCTCGATGCCCGCCGGCGCGCCCGGGGTCTGAATTTTTTTATAGCCATTGGCGGCTAAAAATTCCCGATAACGCTGCGCATCCTTTTTAGCCTGCTCCGGGGTATCGCGCTCCGCCACAAAGGCGGTGGCGTAACCGTTCTTTACTTTGTATTCGCCGGTGAGCACGTTATTGAAGTCCGCCAGACCAAAGGTGTCGCTGGCGCTCAGGCGCACGCTGTTTTTCGCCAAGCCTTGTCGGGGGAATAGTTTAGCCCGGTCTTTGGTGGCGCCCTCAGAGGGCATCTTGGCCAGAAGCGCAGTGGCATAAGTCTTAAGTGCGCCTTGCAGCGCCTCCGAGGCCCGGTCGCCCACGATCTCCACGTAAAACCGCCCCCGGCTGAAGAACAGGGCATTATCAGTTTTATAAGCATTGGCGGTCAAAGAGATACCGGTGGAATCCGGACGGCGTTGGCTGCTGAACACGGCATAGGCGTTTTGGGGTGAGCCCATGTCGTAAATGAAGACCTCCACGTACGCCTGGCCGGCTTCACTCAGCCTGAAGCTGCGGCAGGCCATTTCTTTGAAGCCCGCGGACAGGTAGAGCCCGGCCTTGCCGTCAATCTTATCAGATAGATTGTCCGGGCCATAGGTCTGTAGGGTCGCCAGGGGCGTGAATCCGGCAACCTCGGGGAAGAGCGCGGCCAGGGCCGCGGCTGCCTGTCCGGAACCTGCCTGGGGCGTTACACCGCGGCTGGCCACCAGCACCGCGGGGTTGAAGGAGGACTGCTGTATCAGGAGCCAGACGGCGATCACCCCCAGCACGGCCAGAATGCTGTATCCGGCCAGCTTCTGCGTGGGGCCCACCTTTGCCTTTCTCCGAGCCATCAATCCTCCGAATCAGTCAGCCTATTTGGAAATCTTTTTCTGCTGGTCCAGATCATAGATGGCGGGATATTTTTCATCGATCAGGACTTTTTCCGGAGATTTGGGCAAGAGTTCTCCGTCTATTTGAATAAAGCGCAGCTCGCCGTCAATGCCGCAGCCATCCTGGCAGGCTTTATCCAGTCTAGACTTGGTCGAACCGTACGCCGGTTCCGTCTTGGTAGTCCCGTGGAATTTCTGCCGCCAGGCGATCCACTGTTTGGGAGTCAGACGGCTCTGGTCGACAAAGACATAGTAGATCACCTTATCCGGGCAGTCTTCCTCCAGAAAGATGGTATACTCCACCTCCTCGTCCTTACCCCTCGGCCAGGCTGGATGATCTTTGTCGCCTGCCTCAATGAGCCAGGTCGTCGGGCATTTGCGGGACGCGACAAAGTCTTTCACCGGACCATAAATGAACTTCGGGTTCAACTCATCAGCCACGAAATTTCCGGCCAGAAACTTCTCGGGTGGCGTGAACTCGGTCAACCCGTTGGCCTGCCGCAGCTCCATGGCCTTCTTACTTGCCGCCCAGGCCCCGGCGCCGGTGCCGGCCAAGATCACCAATACCAAAAACACGAGAAACAGACGCCTCATAATCCCTCCCTCCCGGCCTCGAAAACGCGACCGTCAGATGCACCTTCGGCCGGTAGCCGAACTGATGATGACCCAAAAGACATCTGAAGCCAGCCCTGGCTTAAAATCTTGAGCATGGACAAGCAGGAATCTACGGGCAATTTAACCGCAGCGGGTCCGCCCTCTGGAAATTACTTGGTGTATAGTTTATCGCCACCTTGACTTAAAATTGCAAGAGGCAAGTGTATAATTAATAATACCTATCCTCAGAGGATCGTTGCTCCCTAAAACATATTTCAAGACCTCTTCATTTGTCATCCTGAACGGAGTGAAGGATCTCAAGCTTTTGAAAATGCGAGATTCTTCGCTTCGCTCAGAATGACGCTGTTGGAAAATTTAGGGTTTTGAACAGTTTCTAAGGACTAAACCCCTCGGGCAGGAATTTCCGGCGAAGGGCCTTGGGGCTCCATAAAGAAAACACCCATGGCCTACAGCAAAATATTTCAGAATTTTGGGAATTTTTGATATCCTGTTCTTAAGCCATTGATGCACCAACTAATCTCTATTTTTTGATTGAGGAAGCTGATGATCTTTGAAGACAGACTCGAAAAAATTATGACCTTAGCCGAAACTCTGCCTAGCTATAAACAGGACTTGATGTCGTTAGCCGCCAAAAACCTCAAGTTTACTTATAAGGACACTGCCTATGAAGTCGATATTACGATAGATCGATTAAAACTTTTTGAACACACAGAAGTACTTTTAAGTAACAGAAAACCGTTAGGAGGACCAGGATCTTCGGTTGCAGTGATGCTTTCTTATAACGGCAGTGCCTGGTTAAATACTGTAATCACCTCTATCTATATCGTCGGTAATAAAGTATTGGCAAAATTTGCCTCCAGGGGCAATGAATTGATGGCTCTTACTGAAAAAATGTATGAGCCGATCTTTGGCCCGGATATAACTTTTTATCGAGGTGATGGCCGCAGCTTTATCCGAGATTCTTTGGAGGACCCCAACATTTCCACGGTTGTAGTTTTCGGTTTCGATACCAATATTCTGCCGTATGAAGAAGACTTTCGCCGCCGCGGCAAAAAGTTGGTCTTCGAAGGACCCGGGGTGGATCCCTTTATCATCCTGCCCGATGCTGATTTTGATAAGGCTCTGGGGGACCTGATGACCGCCAAGTTCTCCTATTCCGGGCAGACCTGCAGTGCCCCCAAAAGGATATTCATCCATCGCAGCATCTATGATGATTTTCTCGAGGAGTTGGTGGCCCGGGTGAGGAACCTCAAGGTGGGCGCGCCTGAGGACCTCCACACCGATGTTTCCCCGGTGGCCAGCGAGGAGGCGGTGAACCGCATCAAGGCCCAACTCCAGGACGCGCTGGACAAAAAAGCCCGGATTCTCCTGGGCGGTCAAATTGAGGGGAATCTGGTGTATCCCACCGTGGTGCGGGATGCCACCGACGACATGGCCGGCATGCGGGAAGAAATGTTCGGTCCGGTGGCCTTTACCAGCGCCTTCGACTCCATTCCCGAGGTCATCGCCCGGTCTCAGAATCATAAATATGGCCTGCGGGCTGCCGTGTTCGGTGGACCAGAGGTGAAACACGTGGCCCGGGCTCTGCGGGGTGAGAACTATTGCCATCCGGTGGCGGACTATACCTTCGGCAAGTTCGGTACCGTGGCGGTAAACAAACCCCGGTCGGAAACCTGGATCGGCTCTTTGGTCACCAAAGCGGTGGGAGGGTACGGCTATTCCGGCTGGATCTGGGAAACAGTAGACGGGCAGTTTCGTCTGAAACAGGGCCCCAAACTATTGAGTCTCGAAACCTCGGTCCCCGCGGCTTAGGCCCGCGTTATCCACCTCATTTAGATTTATCCCCCTCTCCGCTGCCATGGGCCTCTTGGTGGTGTACACCTGGGTTCCCGCTGACCACCAATTCTCCGGGGGCTAAAGCAGGGCGGGGAGCAGTCTTCTTTATTCTAAAGAGATTCCCGAGCTTTTCCTGAGAATATTCCAGATACGTGTAGATGACCGGCGTGATGTAGAGGGTGATGAGCTGAGAGAACAGCAGGCCCCCCACCACGGCCAGACCCAGAGGTTGGCGGGCTTCGCCCCCGGCTCCGAAACCCAAAGCAATGGGCAGAGAACCCATGAGCGCCGCCATGGTGGTCATCATGATGGGCCGAAACCGCACCAGGCAGCCGCTATAAATGGCCTCGGCCGGGCTCTTGCCCTCGTTCCTCTGGGCCTCCAGCGCGAAGTCGATCATCATGATGGCGTTTTTCTTGACAATACCCACCAGCATGATCACCCCCACAAAGGCGTAGATATTCAGGTCCATACCGAACAGCATGAGGGTGACCAGGGCGCCGAAGCCTGCGGAGGGCAGACCCGACAGGATGGTCAGAGGGTGGATGAAACTTTCATACAGAATGCCCAGGATCAAATAAATGACCAGGATGGCCATGAGCAGCAGAACCCACAGGCCTTGCAGGGAGCTTTGAAACGCCTGGGCCGCGCCCTGAAAATTGGTGACGATGGTGGCCGGCAGGGTTTCCCGGGCGAGTTTTTGCACCGCGTCCACTGCCTGACTCAGGGACACGCCTTCCTTGAGGTTAAAGGACAGGGTTACCGACGGCAACTGCCCCGAATGGTTCACCGTCAGCGGACCCACGGTGCGCTTTAATTTGGCCACCACGTTCAAAGGCACCAATTGTCCGCTGGCGGACCTGACATAGAGCAGGGGCAGGGCCGAGGGGTCCTGCTGGTACTGCGGCTCCAGTTCCATGATGACTTTATATTCATTGTTGGGCGCGTAAATGGTGGAGATCTGCCGGGAGCTATAGGCGCTGTACAGGGCATCCTCTATCTGGTGGGCCGTGATTCCCAGGGCCGCGGCCCGGTCCCGGTCAATGATAACGTCCACCTGGGGATTCTTCATCAACAAGTCGCTGGTCACGTCCTGCAGGATGGGCAAATCCTTCATTTTCTTTTCCATGAGGGTGGCGTCGCGATACAACTCCTTGGTATCCGGGCTCTGGAGCGTAAATTGATAGAGGCTTTTGGTCAAGGTGCCCCCGATGCGGATGGGGGGGAGGTTCTGGGGAAAGACCTTGATGCCCGGCACCGAAGCCACCTGGCTCCGCAGTTGTTTAATAATTTCATCTACATGGGGACGCTGATCCCGAGGTTTGAGCTGCATGAAGATACGGCCGGTATTGGCCGCCGGGCTGTGCCGGCTGGCGCCGATGGCGGAAAAGTAAGATTTAACATAAGGATTCTGGCGAATCGCTGCGCCTACCGCCTTTTGATGCTGCATCATGGCATCGAAGGAAATCCCCTGGGATGCTTCTGTGAACGCGAAGATGGTACCCTGGTCCTCGTTAGGAAGAAACCCCTTGGGAATAACCACAAAGAGGTAGACCGTGACCACCAGCAGCACCCCCGAGGCCATCAGGGTGGTCCGAGGTCGGCGGAGCACCGCCTGGAGGGTGACGTCATACAGCTTGAGCATCCCGTCAAAGAAACGCTCGGTAAGAAGGTAAAGCCGACCGTGTCTCTCCTTTTTCGGCGGCTTGAGGTAACGGCTGCAGAGCATGGGAGTGAGAGTGAGGGACACCAGCCCGGAAACCAGGATGGCTGCCGCGATGGTCACGGCAAATTCATTGAGCAGCCTTCCTAGGATCCCCCCCATGAACAGCACCGGAATGAAGGCCGCGGCCAGGGACAGGGTCATGGAAACAATGGTGAAGCCGATTTCCTTGGACCCATCCAGGGCCGCCTCCCAGGGGCCCTTGCCCATCTCCAGATGGCGTACAATGTTCTCCAGGACCACAATGGCGTCATCCACCACAAAGCCCACCGATAGGGTCAGGGCCATGAGGGAGAGGTTATCCACGCTATAGCCCAGGAGATACATCACCGAAAAGGTGCCGATAATGGACATGGGGAGCGCCAGGGACGGGATCACCGTGGCCGAGAGGTTGCGCAGAAAGAGAAAGATTACCAGGACCACCAGGCACATGGCCAGAAAGAGGGTGAATTTCACATCCTGCACCGAGTCCCGGATGGTTTTGGAGCGGTCATAAAGGACCACCACATTTACGGACGCGGGAATCTGGCTGCGGAAGGTGGGGAGCAGTTTCCGGACCGAATCCACCACTTCAATGGTATTGGTGCCGGGCTGGCGCTGGATGGCCAGGACTATGGCCCGGGTGGTGTTGTACCAACTGGCGATCTTGTCTTCTTCGACGCTGTCGATGACCCGGCCCAACTCCTCCAGACGCACCGGATGGCCGTTGCGATAGGTCACAATGAGGGGACGGTAGGCCGCCGCATCGGTTAATTGTCCCGTGGCCTGCACCGCAAAGGCATTATGGGGGCCATAGAGGGTGCCGGTGGGCAGGTTGACGTTACCTTTTTGCACCGCGGCGCTCACTTCGTCGATGCCGATGCCCCGGGAGGCCAGAGCTTGAGGGTCAACCTGGACGCGCACCGCGTATTTCTGGGCCCCGTACACCTGGACCTGGGCCACGCCGCTGACCATGGAAATCCGTTGGGCCATGAGGGTATCGGCATATTCATGCACAGTGGACAAGGGCAACGTGGCGGAGGTTAGTGCCACATAAAGAATCGGCATGTCCGCGGGGTTTACTTTTCGGAACGTGGGCGGACTGGGCATGTCTTGCGGCAAGTTGCCGCTGGCTTTGGAAATTGCGGCCTGCACGTCCTGGGCCGCGGCGTCCAGGTTGCGGCTCAAGGCGAACTGCAGAGTAATCTGGCTGACCCCCAGGGCATTGGTAGAGTTCATGGAGTCGAGGCCCGCGATGGTGGAAAACTCCCGCTCCAGGGGGGTGGCCACCGCGGAGGCCATGGTCTCGGGGGTGGCCCCGGGCAAAGAAGCACTCACCAGAATGGTGGGAAAATCCACGTTGGGCAGGTGGCTCACCGGCAGGTGACGGTAGGCGATGATGCCGAAGAGCAGAATGGCGGCCATGACCAGAGTGGTCATGATCGGACGCCGGATAAACGGGGAGGCGATGTTCATGAAGACTTGTCTTTGGCCACCGGTTCTTGTTTAATCTGCACCCTCGCCCCGGGAACCAGGCGTAACTGGCCGTCGGTGACCACCTGCTCACCTGGGGACAGCCCTTTTTTCACCACCGCCTCGCCGTTCATAATGCGCTCCACCTGAATAGCCCGATAGTCCACGGTGTGGTCGGGCTTGACCACGAAGACGAACTGCTCCCCCTGCCCGGTCTGCACGGCTTCGGCGGGGATCACCAGGGCGTTGGGCTGGGAGGACAACTCCAGGGAGACATCGACAAATTGGCCGGGCCAGAGGCGTTTTTCGGTGTTGGTGAAGGTGCCCTTCAGACGCACGGTGCCGGTGGAGCGGTCCACCTGATTATCTATGAAGGTGAGCTTTCCCTGGATCGGTTGGGGCTTCTCCCCGGCAATCACCACGGACAGCGGCAGCGTCCCCTTCTGCATGGCTGTTTTGATTTCCGGGAAATATTTTTCCGGGACCGCAAAGCTGACATAAATGGGCTGAATCTGATGAATGACCACGATGGCATTTTTTTCGTCCTCGGCCTTGATGAGATTGCCCTGGTTAATCAGGAGACTGCCGGTGCGACCGGAGATGGGGGAGGAAATGTAACAGTAGCCTACCTGCAAGCGGGCGTGTTCCACCGCGGCCTCGTCCGCCTGCACCGTGGCTGCCAGGGCCTGGGCATTGGACGTGACCTGCTCATACTGCTCCCGGCTGACGAGATCGTCTTTAATCAAGCGGCCATAGCGTTGGGCGTCATCTTGAGCCTTTTTCAGGAGAGCCCGATCGTGGGCCAGCTTGGCCTGGGCCTCTTTTAAGACCGCTTCATAAGGTCTGGGGTCGATGGTGAAAAGCGGGTCCCCCTGTTTGACTTCCTGGCCTTCCTGAAAATGAACCCGCTTGAGTTCCCCTCCCACCCGGGCCTTGACGGCCACCGAGGTATAGGCCTCCACATTGCCGATGGCTTTGACCATCACCGGCACGGTTTTTTGGGTGACGGTGCCCACCGTCACGGGGACCGGCGGGGCCTTGTGGGGCAAATCGGATTTGCCCTCAGAACAGGCGGACAAGAAGATGAGGGCGAACAACAACGGCAACCAGACCAGGAGAGCAACACAGCAGGCGGGCAGGCAAGGCTGAAATTCTCGAGACTTGAACCGACGCCGCCGCGCCGGGTACCATTTCTGGTTAAAGAATTTAGTCAGCATTGATTCAAAAGATGCAAGGTGCCACTAGCGCCGCCGCGCTCGATGGCGTGAACCTAAGCCTTAAAAGTTTGATGGCACACAAATTCTCCACCTGTGCCCCCACAGCCGAACGCGGCTGTTCATTAAATTCATTATATATATTTCACAAGATCTACGGTAATCTTTTTATGCGAGGATAAAAACCGGTCCCAAGGCCACGAACTTTCTGTGGCAGCCTTGGGGGCGGCAGCCAGTTCTGACCATAACTAGTTAAGATCATGCATTTTTTTGGATGGGCTCGGAGGCCACTTTAGGTTCAGCCATCACCCCCCAATCCCACGATATTGACCAGTTATCGAGGTTTCTTGCTGAAATTATTAAAAAAATGTGCTAACTATTTGACACAGGATATGCAATTTTATATAGTGAAAAAATACACAAGATGTTGTTTGGGTCAACCTGCCGATACTCCTACTAATTTCGGTACCAACCCTCTTAGTTCTCCAAATTTTATCCTTCTCATTTTCATCCGGAAGGAACAGGAGGTAGAACAGGTTTGAAAAAAATCAGCATGTTTTTCCTTATCATCATGTTAACCGTCCCCGCGTGGGCCCAACCCTGGCCCAAAAAGCCTCCCCAAATAGGCCACCTGTATCTCAAGCAAGAGTACTGGGAATATATCAAGGAAGCCGCAGAACGCTATAACATCTCTCCTTACCTCATCCAGGCGGTGTGCGCCATTGAATCCAGATTTGACCAGGACGCCAGATCGGGGCACGGCAAATGCATAGGGTTGATGCAGTTGCATAAGGGCACCGCCAAAATTTATGGCGTGGACCCATACAACCCCCGGGAAAATATCATGGGAGGCGCGGCGGTTTTGGCCAAGTTCTATCACCGGTATAACGGTAATATCCGGAAAGTGTTGAGAAAGTATAACTCAACCTGCACCCGGGCCTATGAGCGGGAGGTCATCAAGGCTTACCAGCAAGCCAGTAGCTTTCAGGTATCCACCTCGGAGGAGGACAGACTCCGCAAATAGGGCCCTCGGTGGATGATACAAAGTGGCCGTCTGCAGCCTGAATTTTGCTTGCAGTCCGGCCACTTCATACTTAAGAGGCCAATTTTCCCTTGAGAAGTTGGTGCAGAAAGGCGGCGTTGCCCGATTTTCCGGTAATTGTCCAGAATCCAACTGCTGCAGGGGCATCCCCAAGCCCACCATCAGCACATCAGGTGCCTGACGGGTGCCCATTTTCCCTCCAGCGAGTCCAGGGATACATCTCATGAAATCCCCCTCCGTGCCGAGCCTTCGGGCAAACATCTCATTCATCTATATCTCATATATCGAAAATTGTTTTAAGGAATCCTTACTAATCCTCAGCGACCTCCGATGGTGGAACCTGATGAGCAAATTTAGGGCAGGGCTCTTGATAGGGGTATTTTGATGCCCTTTCAGTTATAATGCTTATACGCCCATTTTGATAGTTAATCCAGGTAAGTGTTTCGCAAGATTAACTTACCAAAAATCTGGAGTCTTCTCTATTGATATTTTCTACTCTTAAGTAGATCTCTAAATAACTGCAAATATCATTTCGCCATTATTTGGTGCGAAAGGTAAGTTATGAAATTCAAGAAGGGAACATTGGTTGCTGTATTCATCGCGGTTGTCGCTCTGGTCATGCTGGACATTTTTGTTCGTTACTATGGCGATTGGCTGTGGTTTGAGAATTTGGGTTTTGCCAAAGTATTTATCACCATTCTCTGGGCCAAAGCTTTAACCTTTGTTGCCTTTGCTCTCTTGTTCGGCATCTTTGCCGCAGTGAACATCATCATTGCCAGGCGACAGGGTGCCCATCCCCGCAAGATGAGACTCGTATCCTCTCAACGCCCCGCCACACCTATCGAGCTTATTTTTCATGGGGCGTACGCCACCTATGGGTGGATCCTGGCTCTTTTGTTCTTGTCCGTTTTAATGGGGTTAAGCGCGTTCGACTCATGGATGACTTTCCTGCAGTATATTTATCATTCACAATTTGGTGTTGCTGACCCAATATTTTCAAAAGATGCTGGATTCTATGTCTTTACTCTACCTGTATACAGCTTCGTTCAAAAATGGTTCTTGGCGGCTTTATTCCTTGTATTCATTATTGTTGGACTGTCATATTATCTGGATCAGGCAATAGTGTTTCAAGATAACTCACTCTACGTTAATCCCAAGGTGAAGTCTCATTTGGGAGTGTTGGGGGGTTTGCTTTTTCTGGACCTGGCCTGGTCATATCGACTCAAGCTCTACGGTCTGATGTATTCAAGCAACGGAGTAGCCTATGGGGCCAGTTATTCGGATATTCATGCACTTGTCCCGGCTTATTGGGCGCTGCTGGTTCTGGCGGTTGTTATGGCCGTTGTGCTGTTTTTTATGCCGGTCCTGAATAAATGGAAATGGGCGCTTTATATTATCGGCTTATATTTTGTGGCCCTCATCGGCTTATCCTGGATTTACCCGGTCATAGTCCAGAAATACATAGTCAAGCCCAATGAATTGGCTAAAGAGACTCCCTATATAGAAAACAACATCAAATTTACCCGTCTTGGATTCGGCCTGGATAAGGCCCTGGAACAGCCTTTTCCGCTTAAGGACACCCTGACCTACGGCGACATCGAGAAGAACCACGCCACGATTCACAATATCCGCCTGTGGGATCGCCGTCCTTTGATACAAACCTATAAACAACTGCAGGAAATAAGGCTCTACTACGACTTCAAGAGCGTGGACGTCGACCGCTACCACTTTAAGGACAAATACACCGAAGTTGCCCTGGCGGCCAGAGAGCTGGCTCCCTCGCAACTCCCTGCCCCGGCCAGGACCTGGGTTAATGCGCACCTGGTATACACTCATGGCTATGGGGTGGTCATGAGTCCTGTCAACGAAGTGACCGGGGACGGTATGCCGAATTTTATCATCCAGAACATTCCACCTCAGTCAAGCAACTCGATCCAGGTTACCCGGCCGGAAACCTACTACGGCGAGGAAACCGATGAATTTACCATAGTGCATACCAAGACCAAGGAGTTCGATTACCCGAAGGGCGACCAGAATGTTTACACGTCTTATCAGGGAAAAGGCGGGGTGCAGATATCCAGTCTCTTTCGCAGACTGGTTTATGCCGTTGATCTGTCGGACATCAATATTCTCCTGTCCAGCTATATCACCGACGAGAGCCGCATCATGTTCCACCGCATCATTACGGACCGGGACCACACGATAGCGCCTTTCCTTGCTTATGATTCGGACCCCTATTTGGTAGTCGGAGACGATGGCCATCTGTATTGGATTCATGACGCATATACCATGACCAACATGTTTCCATACTCGGAACCTGTCTATCGGAGAGAAGGTCGTGACACTTTCAACTATGTTCGCAACTCCGTGAAAGTGGTTATTGATGCATACAACGGCGATGTGTCCTACTATATAGTCGATCCCTCCGATCCAATCGTTCAGACGTACAGGAAGATCTTCCCGACATTGTTTAAACCAATCAATCAGATGCCGTCGTTTTTGAGGCAGCATCTACGCTACCCCATGGACTTGTTTATCGTCCAGACCCAGATGTACGCCACGTATCACATGATGGATCCACAAGTTTTCTATAACCGGGAAGACTTATGGAGCATCCCTCAGACAGTGTTCAGCGGCGCACCGCAAGCCATCCTCCCTTATTACATCATCATGAAGCTGCCGGGCGCCACGTCGGCAGAATTCATCCTGATGCTGCCGTTGACGCCGTCAAAGAAAGATAATATGGTCGCATGGATGTGCGCGCGTTGTGACGGACGCGATTATGGGCAGCTTCTCATCTACACCTTACCCAAAGACAAGCTGATTTATGGGCCGATGCAAATCGAGGCGCGCATTAACCAGCAGCCGAGCATATCGGCTGAGCTGACTCTATGGGGGCAACAGGGATCCAGCGTGATTCGAGGTAATCTCCTGGTTATCCCGATCGAGCATTCATTTATCTATGTGGAACCGGTTTATCTCCAATCGACCCAGAGCCAGATACCGCAGTTAAAGCGAGTGATCGCGGTCGAGGATGGAAGATTGGAGATGGAAAAGAATCTCGATGCGGCATTGCGTGCGGTCTTTGCTGTAGAGGGCGTGCCGCTGGCCCAACAACAAAAAGTGCTCAGCGGATCACCTGCCGGTCCTCTTCCCGCCGGGGCCCAAGAGGCTCTCGACCATTACAACAAGGCCATGGAATACCTGAAGCAGGCCAATTGGGGCAAGTACGGCGAGGAATTAAGTCAGCTCAAGCAAACCCTTGAGACTATGGTAGGAAGGGGAAATGGGAAGTCCAAAGGTAAATGACCGGTTCTAGTCACTCACTTCAGCCGATGTTCCAATCCAGTGCATCAAGAAATCCACCCGCAGTGACCCACGCAAGAGAATCCACGCTGTCGGGGGGGTCCCGGCTTTAATGATTAATTTAACAAGCTGCATCTTCTCTTTTCAAAAGTTCGCGTTATGCCCACCTTTCCCATGAGCACCTGAGGGATTCGGTCAACCTCTTAAACGACCTGACTGGTAAACAAATGGTAAACTTTTTGCCGGAAGCCCAAAAAGCTTCAAACCTCTCTTCGCCTAACTCTCCTATTTCCCTCACAAAATAGTGGTCGGGACGGGCGGATTTGAACCGCCGACCTCCTGCTCCCAAGGCAGGCGCGCTAACCAGGCTGCGCTACGTCCCGTCTGGATTGGCCGATATGTTTTTTGTAAGTGGTGTTGTGAGTAGGTGTTGTTTATTACCACTATATAAACAAAGACAAGGGCTTTGCCAGAATTTTCCGGCTTAGAGATCCCTCAAGGTATTATATAAAACCTTTAATTTATGGGCACTAGACTCGATTTCCCGGCCCCTCCCCTTCTCCGGCGGGTCCGGATCTTGATGGCACGCGTGATAACGACTTCCCACTGACTCGCTATCAAACCAATACTGTAAATCAACACATCCTGTGTCCCTTTACTCCCAAATTCATTAAGGACGGTCTAGGAACCGGCCAGGGCGTTGTTCACAATCTGCTGCGCCTCAGCCACAATGGCGTCCAGGTGGGCCTGGTCCTTGAAACTTTCCGCGTAAATCTTGTAGATGTTCTCCGTACCGGACGGCCGGGCCGCAAACCAGCCGTTGACAGCCACGACCTTCAGGCCGCCGATGGGGGCATTGTTGCCGGGCGCGTTGGTCAGCTTGGCCGTGATGGGCTCGCCGGCCAGTTCCGATTCCTTGACCGCGTCAGGAGACAATTTCCCCAACCTGGCTTTTTGCTCCGGCGTCGCCGGCGCGTCGATGCGGATATAGTAAGGCGTCCCGAACTTGGCGGTAAGTTCCTGATAGTGCTCCCCGGGGTCTTTGCCCGTGCGGGCGGTGATCTCCGCGGCCAGCAGATTGGGGATGATGCCATCTTTATCCGTGGTCCAGACAGAGCCATCCCGCCGCAGGAAGGTCGCGCCGGCACTCTCCTCGCCCCCAAAGCCCAGCGCCCCATCGATGAGTCCTTCCACGAACCACTTGAACCCCACCGGTACCTCCACCAGCTTGCGTTCCAGGTGCTCTGCCACCCGATCGATCATGCTGCTGCTCACCAGGGTTTTGCCCACCGCCACAGTCTCAGGCCACTCCGGGCGGTGGGCGAACAGATAGGCGATGGCCACGGCCAGGTAATGGTTGGGGGGGAGCAATCCCTGGCTGTGGCTGACGATCCCATGGCGATCCGCATCGGTGTCGCTACCAAAGGCCACCGCAAACCTATCCTTGAGGTCGATAAGGCGCACCATGGCGTAAACCGAAGAAGGGTCCATGCGGATCTGCCCATCCCAGTCCACGGTCATGAACCGGAAGGTGGGATCGACGCTATGATTCACCACCTCCAGGTTGAGGCGGTAGCGCTCGGCAATGGCATCATAATAAGCCACGCTGGCGCCGCCCAGCGGGTCTCCTCCCAGGTGCACCCGGCTGTCGCGAATAGCCTGCATATCCACCACTGCTGGCAGATCATTCACATACGCGTTCAGGAAGTCATGTTTATGCGTGGTAGAGGCTTTCTGGGCGCGCTCAAAGGGCATCCGCGCCACCCCCTGCAGGTTGTCGGCGAGAAAGGTGTTGGCCTGCTGTTCGATCCATTGGGTTACATGCGTATCCGCCGGCCCTCCATGAGGAGGATTGTATTTGAAACCGCCATAACGCGGCGGGTTGTGGGAGGGCGTAATAACAATGCCGTCAGCCAGGCCCTGGCGGCGCCCCCGGTTGTAAGTCAGAATTGCATGGGAAATTACGGGGGTCGGCGTGTAACCCCTAGCCGCGTCCACCATGACCTCGACCCCATTGGCCGCCAAGACCTCCAGGGCGCTGGCCAAGGCCGGCTCCGACAGCGCGTGGGTATCGATGCCCAAAAACAGCGGTCCGTTGCTTCCCTGCTGCTTGCGGTAGAGACAGATAGCCTGGGTGATGGCTAGAATATGCGCCTCGTTGAAGGCGTGGTCCAACGACGAGCCGCGATGTCCCGAGGTACCGAAAGCCACCCGTTGTGCGGGAATGGCGGGATCAGGACGGTAGGAATAATACGCGGTGACCAGGCGGGATACGTTTATTAACATCCCCGGTTCTGCGGGTTTCCCGGCATAGGGTGAAACACTCATCAATCCCTCCCTTCAAGAAATCAGCGCTGCCAAAGAATCAGGTCCATTTCCAGGGGCACTGCCACACCGGCCAGATGGGGGATGAGGCGGGGGGTAAAATCCTGCGCTGGCCGCGTTGCGGCAACCTGGGCCGTATACAAAAATCCTCGCTTCCGGTCCGCCAGCTTGTCGCCCTGGTCCATGGTCTGACGGAAGGGTTGGCCGTCAGGGCCGTCGGCGTACAATTCCACCAGCACGGTTTCGGGATCGACGCCACCGAAATCCACCTCCACGCGGAAATGATGCTGCCCATCCAGGGTTTCCACCCGGAGGTCGCCGAAGGCCAGGGAGGGCCACTGTTTTTCCAGCGCCTCCCGCTGTTGCACCAGGCGAACCCCGAGCGTGGCCTTTTTGGCGCCCCGGGCCGCAAAGGCTGTCGCCGCCGGCAGGTAATACTCTGTGGTATACTGGCGCACGGCGCGATTGGCGGAAAAACGGGCCGTGAGGGTGGTCATGCTCTCCCGCACCTTGGCCAGCCACTGGGCGGGCAGGCCGTCGGCGTTGCGGTGGTAAAAGCTTGGGATAACGTCATTTTCCAAAATGTCATACAAGGCGGCGGCCTCGGCCGCATCCCAGCCGGGATCGTCCCCGTGCTCCCGGCCATCGCCCAGGGCCCAACCCACCTGGGGCGAATAGGCTTCCGCCCACCAGCCGTCAAGTTCCGAGAGATTGAGACCGCCGTTGGCCAGCACCTTCATGCCGCTGGTCCCGCAAGCCTCCCAGGGCCGTCGGGGGTTATTGATCCAGACGTCGACGCCGCAGACCAGCTGCTCGGTGAGAAGCATATCGTAATCGCTTAAAAAAATCACGCGCCCCCGCACATCTGGACGCCGGGCGAATTGAACCCATTGACGAATCATGTCTTGCCCCGGCTTGTCGGCGGGGTGGGCCTTGCCCGCGATCAGGAGCTGAACGGGGCGCTGGGAGTCCGTTAAGATACGAACCAAGCGCTCTGAATCGTGCAATAGCAGGGTGGGACGTTTGTAGGTGGCAAACCGCCGGGCAAAACCCAGGGTCAAGGCCTCCGGATCCAGCCCCCGGCCGACCTGGGCGATTTCCTCCCGGGAGGCCCCGGATTCGGCCAGTTGGCGGGCGTATCGCCGGCGGACATAAACCACCAGGGCGTGCCGGGAAGCCTGGCGCATGGCCCACATTTCCTGGTCGGACACCTTCCCTATGCCTTCCTCTATCTCGCAGGTGTCCCCCCGCCAGCGCTCTTTGCCGCAGTGTTTGGTCCATAGCTCATCCGATGACCGAGAGTCCCAGGTGGGGACATGAATCCCGTTGGTCACATACCCTATGGGCACCTCTTCCTGAGGCCAGCGGGGAAACAGGGGTTGGAAAATGCTTCGACTGACTCGGCCGTGCAACTGGCTGACGCCGTTGACCGCCCCACTGCCCCGCAGGGCGAGGTAGGCCATGTTGAAGGGCTCCCGGTCGTCTCCGGGATTTTGCCGTCCTAAGGCCATCAGATCATGAAAGGATAAACCTAAATGCTTCTGGGCATAGTCGCCCAGATACTGCCGCATCAGGTTCGGCGGGAAGCGATCAAAGCCGGCTTCCACCGGGGTGTGGGTGGTGAAGTGGTTGCCGGCGCGGGTCACCTGGAGGGCCACCTCAAAGGGCTGACCCGTAGATTTCATGAAATCCGCGGCCCGCTCCAGGATGGCGAAAGCCGCGTGGCCTTCATTCAAATGGCAGACTTCGGGATTCAATCCCAGGGTGCGCAACAGCCGCCAGCCGCCGATACCCAGTAACATTTCCTGGGCCATGCGCATCTCTAGGCCGCCGCCGTAGAGTTCGTTGGTGATGCCCCGCACGATGGGGGGATTTTCCGGGTCGTTCATGTCCAGGAGATACAAACTCACTCGCCCCACCTGCGCCTGCCAGGCGCGCACCCAGACGTCGTAAGCCGGGAGATGCAGCTGCAGGCGCACCCATTCGCCGCTGGCATCCCGGGCCGGCCTGATGGGCAGCTGCCCTGGATCATTAATGGGATAAAGGGCCAACTGGGAGCCATCGGCTGCGAGGGCTTGGCGAAAATAGCCCTCCTGATACAGCAGGCCGATGCCCACCACCGGGACCCCGAGATCGCCGGCGGCTTTGAGCTGATCGCCGGCCACGTTGCCCAGTCCCCCCGAATAAATGGGCAGGGCTTCCCCCAACATGAACTCCATGCTGAAGTAAGCCACCGTGGTCAGGGGTGCTTGAGCCTGCGACTCCTGAAACCAGGCGGCCGCGCTGCGGGAAGAGCGCATCTCTTGGGCCAGGGTTTTCACTCGAGTGCGGAACTCGGCATTCGCGGCCAATTCTTTCAGCTTACCCGGCGCAATGGTTTGGAGAATGACCCAGGGATTACGGGTGAGGTCCCACAATTCGGGGGCCAGCGGCCGCCAGATTTCGTCGGCGCTGTGATCCCATGACCACCGCAAGTCCAGAGCCAGCTCAATGAGTTCATCCATGTCGGCCAAATCTCGCGGCTCGTACGCAAAGATGGGTTCAGTCATGTAACCCCTCCCATGCTAGATTTACAATCCGGCTGCCAAAATTATCAAGTCAAAACCACTCTCCCAGACCCAAAGCTCGCCATCGGGGCCTGGGGTACCCAAAGGCCTACATCATTCTCCCTAGACCGCTGGCCGGACTTTTAGGATATCATAAGATCCCTGGTGTGTTTGGCAATGGGGTGAGGGGCATGCCTGAACCCAACAAACAGTGCCTCCAAGTCCCCGTGGCGCTGTAGGCCAAAATAGTGCGTATATAATCTGCCTCTCCAAATAAGTATAGTCTTCTAAAGCTTGATTTTGTGGGAGAAATAATTTCTGAAGATCAGATAGGCGCCTTATTCTTGGAAGATAATCCCCTTGGCCACCCTGTCAATTTGAAACCTTTTTAGTAACTCCTAAAAATGTGCGCTACTTTGTCAACAGCAACATTAATGATTTTTCTCAGGTTTATTCTGATATTTTTTGAGTGAAAAAATTTAAATTTTTTTCTAATTGAAGCGTTTACCCACCAGCAAAAATCTTAGCGTGGGGCCAGGGTCACCCTAGAAAGGTGCCTGTTTTTGCTCTTTTTTTCACCATGGCAGCTCCCGTGATTCGGCTGGTCGGCCTTATAGCTCGATGTTAATCCCGACTTGCTCGCCCTGAATCAGGCCCCAATTCCTCCTTGGTGATTTGAGACACATCGTTTAATATATAGAACCAATACCTTAAAGCCTAAGGTATTCTCTGAGGAGAGACTTTGTTTAAGAAAGCCTCCGCAATGGTCCTTGAATACCATCGCCTTTGACTCAAATAGGGGATTAGGAATAACCCTTAGCAGGACATTTTATGAAAAACAGAGACCACACCCCTCAAAAGCCAAAGGATTTGCCCCGGCGGACCGAAGAGCCGCCCAGGCCCCATAAGTCCCCCAAGACCCGCCCCTCAGCCGAGGCGGCGTTGTTCCAGGGTCAAGAAAAATACCGGCTCCTGGCAGAGAG
>JARRKO010000024.1:0-119750 GCA_037388025.1 Syntrophobacterales bacterium | reverse complement strand
CGCAAAACCCCAATCGGTCAGCACTAAGAAAGGGAGGTTCAGTAAATCGGCAACCCTCAAGCCCCCCTTTTCTAAAGGGGGATTTAGGGGGATTCTATAGGTATAATGTATGGTTACGTCTATTATTTTTTTGAAGGCAAGTTGGTATAAGCTGACCTGGGTGGCCCAGACTTTTACCGAAAACCGAAAAACCAAAAACCGTATTATGGAATGAGAGAGCGGTTTGGGGGGACCCTAGTCTCCGGCCCATCCCGCACCGAAACTTTTGCCGAGTACTCATTGATAGGGGATGGGGTCGGCAATGCCGGCCGCAGCAAACCCTTTCAGGCGCAGGACGCAGGAAGAACAGCGCCCACAAGCCACCTCATCGTTGACATAGCAGGACCAGGTAAGGTCGAAGGGGGCCTCGAGCTCCAGGCCGAGACGTACGATGCCGGGTTTGTCCAGTTGAATGAGCGGGGTTTTGATATTAATGTGGGTTTCCGGACGAGTGCCCAAGTCGATGATGCGGTTAAAGGCCTCGAAATAAGCGGGGCGACAATCCGGATAGCCGGGGTTGTCCAGCACGTTGGCGCCGATGAAGATGGTGGCGGCCCCCAGCACTTCGGCCCAGGACACCGCGGTGGCCAAGAAAAGGGAATTGCGGAAAGGCACGTAAGTAGAGGGGATGCCGGGGGGCTCCTCGGCCCCGAGGGGTACGGCCTGTTCGCGGTCAGTGAGGCTGGAGCCGCCGATCTGGCCTAAAAAGGAGAGGTCGGCCTCCAGGATCAAGTCCACCCCGAAGAACGCGGCTTGGGCCCGAAAGGCCCTGAGTTCCCGGGCTACGGTCCGCTGTCCGTAGTTGGCGTGGCACAAGGCCAGGTCGTAATCCTGGCGGGCCACCGCCGCGGTCACGCAACTGTCCAGCCCGCCGCTCATCAGGACCACGGCAAGCGGTCGGGTCTTCATACCCCCCGGGCCTCCGGACCCCAGATGTATTTGTGCAGCTGCAGGTTGAGGCGCAGGGGATGCCCGCTTTGCAGGACCCAGGCGGCCACCTCCGGGAGGGACAAGGCGCCGAAGGCCGGAGAGATGAGCACCGGCAGGCGTTCTGGCAGCCGATACCTCTCAGCCACTTCCACAGCCCAGGTGAAATCGTCTTTGTCGCAAATAACAAACTTGACTTCATCATGAGGGGTGAGGATTTCCAAATTGGCCCATAAATTATGACCGCTCATGCCGCTGCCCGGACATTTGACGTCCACGACGCGACGCACTCGGGTGTCTACCCCTCCAAGGGGAAGGGAGCCGTTGGTTTCCAAAAGGACTTCCAGTCTGACACTGAGAAGCTCATGGAGAAGCGTCCGGCAACCTTCCTGAAGGAGAGGCTCCCCGCCGGTGACCAGAACCAGACGAGGCCCAGAGCCTCGGGCCGCTCTCACCAGAGACTCCACCTGGTGGACTTCGCCCCCTTCATAGGCGTGGATGGTGTCACAATAGCGGCACCGCAAATTGCACCCGGAAAGCCGGATGAAGAAAGCCGGGAGACCCGCCAGGGTACCTTCTCCCAAAAGGCTGGTAAAGGTTTCGCAGACAGTGAGGTCCATAAATAAAAAAATTTTTAAGAATTAACCGGATTCTTCCCCTGCGAAGATCAAGTCGATGGACTCAACCCCCTGGCCGCCGGTGAGCTTGGCCAAACCGTCGCATACCGGGCAAACCACCACGGGAAGCAGCTCATGGGCATGGGTGTGCTCGTCCACCGGATAAGGCGCCACCGAGCGGCATTGGGAGCATTCCAACATAACAGGTTTGACTTCCAGGGTGAGGTGGGATTTTTCCAGGGAAGTGCCCTTGCTCAGAACCTCAAAAGCCTGTCGTGCCGCGGCCTCGGAGTGGATATCCAAAATTCCCAGTTTCAATATCACTTCTTTGACCGGGACGGTGGACTTCTCCTCTTCCAGCCGTTCCAGAATAGATTTGATGATATCTTGCATTAAGGAGTATTCGTGCATAGATTTATTCAGTCCTGGTTTCAGTGACCGGGGTTGGATCGCTGGCCCAAGGGAAGAAATCCTGCACGGCCTTGGCGGCCAGCCCCCGATATGGGAGAGAATATCCCCTTTGCACCAAGGAAGCAAGTACTGAGGACGGGGGAAAAACTGAGCCGAATTTTCCTGTGACGTACCTCTTTCCTTGTTTCTTCTAAACATCATCAAACCACTAACTGTGCTTATTTTCACATTAATTTTTCATTGCTTTCTCAGCCGGCATCCCCTATCATACAACCCTTATCGGAGGCTTTCATGAGCACTCCGGCAGTGCCTCAGGCAGTGAAGCCCGTGGCAAGTCTCATTCTGGCCCGGGCAGACCTGACCGGTCCAGTGCTCCGGCGGTTGGCGAGTTATTGGGGCCCGGTTGACTTGGTAGGACCGCTCTGGCCATTCACCGCAACAAATTATTATAACCGAGAAATGGGGGGCGATTTGTGGCGGTGTCTGGCTTCCTTCCTTCACCTGGCCAGTCCGGCTCATCTTGCCGATTGGAAAGTTTTTACCAATTCGCTGGAAAAGCGTTTTACTCTGGGGGGCCATCGCCTGATTAACCTGGACCCCGGATACGTGGGCCGGGAACGGTTGGTTCTGGCTACTGGCAAGAACTACGTGCACCGCCTGTATTTGAGCCAGGGAATTTATGGGGACCTGACTCTGCTGGCCGGGCGGCGCGGGTTTCAGGCCCTCTCCTGGAGTTACCCTGATTATGCCGAGGGCCCCTTGCCGGAATATCTTACCTTGGTGCGTCAGAAGTATCTTTGGCAACTGCAACAGTTGGCGAATCAATGATCAGGAGCATGACCGGCTACGGCCGGGGCGAAGTTGAGGAGGGTGGCCTGAAGTGGGTGGTGGAATTGAGAAGCGTCAATCACCGCTTTCTGGAGGTGTCCTCAAGCCTGCCCCGGCACTTGTGGGCCCTGGAGGACCGAGTTCGCAAGCTGATAAAAACCCGTTTGGCCCGCGGACGGGTGGACGTCCAGTTTAGCTGGGAAGGCCGGGCTGAACGGCCATGGACCGTGCGGTTGGATCCCGCCATGACCGCTCAGATCAACAGCTTGCTCACTTCTCTCACCGAAATGCTCCCGGAACCGGAGTCTGTGCGGTTGTCGCACCTGCTTCATTTTGCTGACTTAATCGTGGCCAGGGAACGGCAGACCCAGGACATCGAGGAAATTTGGCTGGCGATTTCCACGGCCCTGGCCCAAGCCCTGGAAGCCCTGGAAGTCATGCGGGGCAATGAGGGTGCTACTCTTGCGGAGGAGACTCTGGGCCATCTTCACCAGGTGCGCCAAGAACTTATTCAAATTAAGACCCAGGCCGAGTTGGTGCCTGGCCTTTGGCAGGACAGACTGAGGACCCGCTTGGAGGAACTGCTGGCCGAGACTCCGGTAGATGAAGGACGTTTAGTTCAGGAAATCGCCTTTTTAGCAGAACGCCGGGATATCCAGGAGGAGTTGACCCGGCTGGAAAGCCATGTGGCTCAGTTTCAGGAAGCCCTGGCCGGTCCGGGGCCTGTAGGACGCAAATTAGAGTTCCTCCTCCAGGAGATGCTCCGGGAGACCAACACCATCGGGGTCAAGGCCGGTGACCTGGATATCTCCCAGGCCGTGGTGGCTATTAAGGGCCTGCTTGAGCGCCTCCGGGAACAGGTGCAAAACATTGAGTAAAACTTCGGGGGGAAATATGCAAGGACGTTTGATCAATATTGGCTTTGGCAACACTGTGGTCAGTGGCCGGGTCGTAGCGGTGATTATGCCTCAATCGGCCCCCAGCAAAAGGTTGCGGGAGGAGGCCCGCCAGACCCAGCGCCTCGTGGACGCCACCCATGGGCGCAAAACCCGGTCAATTATTGTCACTGACAGCAACCACGTCATCCTTTCTGCAGTTCATGCCGATACGCTGTCCCAGCGCTTGAGCGGCAACCATGGACCTCCCCGACCGGAAGCCGAACTCAAAGAGAGTTAAATGATCGAGGAGATTTACATCGTCAGCGCGCCTTCCGGAGCGGGAAAGACCACCCTCCTGAAACGGCTCCTGGCTGGCGACCCCGGTTTGCGTTTTTCCATTTCCTATACCACCCGTCCGCCTCGCACCCAGGAGGCGCACGGCCAGGAGTACTTTTTCGTCTCCCGGGAGGAGTTTATTCAAATTCGAGACCAGGGGGGCCTGCTGGAGTGGGTGGAGCAGTTCGGCCACTTCTATGGCACCTCCCGGGATTATGTCTTCAAAAGTTTGTCTGAAGGTTACGGCATAGTATTTGACATCGACGTCCAGGGCGCCAGGGCCCTGAAAAAAAGTTTCCCTTATTCTACCTTTATCTTTATTCTGCCCCCCAGTCTGGAAATTTTGGAGCAGCGCCTGCGGGAACGAGGAGAATTGTCTCCTGAAGAATTGGCCCGGCGGCTGGCCCGGGGCCGGAGCGATGTGGGAGAAGCCCATTGGTATGATTATTTGGTGGTCAACGACGATCTCGCCGGCGCCTTGACAGATCTCCAAGCCATCATCCGAGCCCACCGCTGCCGCACCCCCCGCGTTTGGCCTCCCCTGGCTTCCCGCTTTGATTTCTGAGATTGTTGTAAATAGTAATTGGGAAAGGGGTCCGGGGGTCGCAGACCCCCCCTCTCCCAAACCCTCTCCCCCAACCTCTTAATTTCAAGCGGTAGCATGGCCTTCCAGCCCGTATTGCATGGGCAAGATGCCTGTTCTCCCGGTCGGGGGGCTAAGGTCCGTTGAGGATTTTCCGGAAATCACCAAATCAGGCATCAAACGTAGCCGCAGGCTTTAGCCTATGCCAGTACAGGCTGGAATTGTAGGGGCTCGATTCATCGAGTACTAAGGACGCAATAAATTGCGCCTTTAACTTTAACTAGGTTGGAAAAGGGTGGGGTACACCACCCCCGACCCCCTTCCCCAAAATCTTTGCTGAATCATACACCTCTAACTCCTCTGCGGTTTTTTTCAGGGGTCAAGTTTGATATGATAATTATTTAAAGGGATTATCTGCACTGCCTGGGGTCCAACCCTTTCCCCCCTGAACTCCCAAGGAGGTCACCCCATGTCCAAAGCGGCGGCCCGTCCACCAAAGGCCCAGGGGCTGAAGCCCGTATTTCCGGAACAAGGCCGGGACCTTTTCCTGTTTAACGAGATTGCCACGATCACGGCTCATACCCTGGACCTTCAGGAAATCGCCAACCTGACCCTGGAAAAAATCCTAGAGTTCTTTCAGATTGAAGCCGGGCTTCTCCTCCTCTGGGATCACGAGAATCAACGTCTCACCTCGGTAGCGGCTCACGGTTTTCAGGTGGATTATTTGCACTGGACCGGCACGGGGGAGTTGGAAAAGGTGATCGGCCCTTATCTCTCCCAGGCAACCCAGCCCCTGATCATCCTGGACGTCCAGGCGGATCATCGCCTGGCCACTTCCACCTTTTACGAAGCCATCCGTCACGACCCTCGCTTCCGGGCCGTGGTCAGCATTCCCCTGAAGTATCGGGAAGAAGTGAACGGCTTTTTAAATCTGGCGGCCACCGATCCCACCGCGTTTCACCCTTACCCCTCCTACTTTTACAGTATCCTGGGTAACCAGATCGGGTTGGCCATCGCCAACGCCCGATTGTATCACCATCTCCGCCGGTCCGAGCGCCGCTATCGTCGCATTTTTGAGGGCTCCCTGGACATGATCTTCGTCACCGACGCCTCCGGCCAGATTCTGGACCTGAACCCGGCCGGGCTCAGTCTTCTGGGCCTGCCACCTGAGTCACGGGGGTCTTTCCTCCCTAATATGCGGGAGGTGTTCCACAACCCCTGGGATTGGGACGCTTTTCAGTTCCAGGTAGAGCAGGAGGGCTTCGCTCGGGATCTGGAAGTGGTCTTAAACCAGGGGAATGGCGGCCAGGTTCCTGCCCTTCTCACAGGCATCCTCCGCCGGGACCGGCAGGGCCACATTTCAGGCTATGAAGGCATCGTCAAAGATATCACCGAACGCAAGCACAGTGAACAGGAGATTCTCCGGGAAAAAAGGACCACCGAGGGCATTCTGGAAGGGCTTCCCGTGCCCACCTTTGTCATTGACCGGAACCACCGCATCATTTATTGGAACCAGGCCTGTGAAAAACTCACCGGCCACCCCCGGGAAGAAATGGTGGGCAGCTATCGGTATTGGCTCCCCTTTTATTCCCACGAGGGGCCATCCATGGCCTCTTTGGTAGTGGAGCAGAACTTTAAAGACCTGGAAGTCTTTTATGGCAACAAAAATCTGAAGTGCTCTCCCAATTTGCCGGTATCCTTTGAAGCCTACGAATATTTCCCGGATTTCCATGGTTCCGAAAAATATTTTTACAATACCTGCTCACCCATTTACGACGAGGAGGGCCGGATTCAAGGGGCGGTGCAGGCCATCGTGGATGTCACTGAGCGGGAGCAACTGGCCCAAGAACTCAGGGAGTCCGAGGAAAAATTCCGCTCCCTGGTGGAAGCCTCCCTGGACGGCATCGTCCTCCATCGGAATCTTAAACTACTTTACGTCAACCGGGCTTGTTTAGAAATGTTCCGGTATGATAAAGCCGAAGACCTCCTGAACCGTGACCTGGCGAAACTCATCGAGTTCCCTTACCAGCAAGCTGCGCCCCAGCGTCTGGCCAACCTCCTCCGGGGAGCCTCCCGGCCTCGGGTCTTTGAAATGAAGGGAGTGCGGCGGGATGGGGAAAAATTTGACCTGGAGGTCATCTCTTTTCCCACCACCTATGGCGGCCGGCCGGCCAGCCAAACCCATATCCGGGATATTACTCACAAGAAACAACTGGAGGAGCATTTGGCCCGCACGGACAAGCTAGCCTCCCTGGGGCAGTTGGCTGCCGGTGTGGCCCACGAGATGAATAATCCCCTGGGTTCCATCATGGTCCTGAGCTACCTTCTCCTGGAGGACATGCAGACGGAATGCGCCGAGCGGGCCCAGATTGACAAGATTATCAAAGAGGCCACCCGTTGCAAAGAGATCGTCCAGGGTCTGTTGGAATTTTCACGCTACATGCCCTCCCGGATGGTGCCTCTCCAGATTAACAGCATTTTAGAGGAGGTCCTCTCCTTGGTGGGTGATCATCTCCTTTATCAGCACATCGACCTGGTTAAGGAATTACACCCCGACCTGCCCTTGGTCCTGGGGGATAAAAACCGGCTGGAGCAGGTCTTCATCAACCTTCTGATGAACAGCGGTGATGCCATGGAGGGTATGGGTCGCTTGACCGTGTCCACCTCTTACAGCCCGGAGGGGGACCGGGTGCGCCTGGTCTTTCGGGATACCGGCCCCGGCATCCCCGAGGGTCGCCTCCCCCGTCTCTTCGATCCCTTCTTCACCACCAAGGAGGTGGGCAAGGGTGTGGGGCTGGGTCTTTCCATCAGTTATGGCATCATCGAAAAGCATATGGGTCGGATCTTTGTGGAGAAAACGGGGCCGGAGGGCACCACCTTCGTGATCGAACTGCCGATGTACCGGGAGTCCCAGGAATAACCTTCTTTCCAGACAAGCCCCTTCTGTATTGCAAGGCCGGTTCATCCCGGTAGTGGAGGGTGGGCATTGCCCACCAAAAATTTCATGTAAATCTCGCCTAGTTTTGCTGAAGCTGGCAAGAATCCCTCTCCTCCCAGCTAAATGAAAAAATGCACAAAAATTTTGGCTTTTTTGCAAAGAGACCGTCCAATCCGAAGAAATACCCTCGTGAAAGCCCTTGGCTGCTTAAGGAAATCAAGCCTCTGGGGCTCATTTTTTTCTTGTCCGGGGGATTGGAAAAAAGATTGACTTGGCTTGGTGGCTGTGATAGTTAGGCACATGTGAAAAGAATCATTTAGTCTTTCTGGGATAGTCAAGCCTAAGTTGAAGGAAGAAACCAAAAAGTTTATCAGAGAGCTGATGTCAGGGGGGTATAAGGCTTCCGCCATCGGACTCTCTTTGGTCCTGGCCATCGTTATCGGGGGTGGTCTGGGGTATTTCCTGTCTGAGTATACCGGGAAGACGTATTGGTTTTATATCGGCCTGATTGTGGGCATCATCGCCGGCTTCCGCAACCTCTATATCATGGGCCAGAAGTATGAAAAATAAGGGGCGTGTGGAACTTCTCTCGCCTCGAACCCTGAAGCTGGCTAACTGGATCGCCCTGGCTGTGCTCGTGACCGTGGGTTTCCTCTGGCAGGGACCGAAATTCGGTCTGGGGGTGCTCATGGGGGGCCTGCTGGTGGTTATCAACTTCCATTGGCTCCATTATAACTTGAAAAATCTGCTGGAAGGGCCGGCCAAGGTGCCGGAGGGCCAGCGCGGACCGTCCAAGGCGTTCTTTGCGGCCCGGCAGATGCTGCGCTTTTTTGTGACGCTGGTAGTAATATACCTGCTTCTGCGTCAAGACTGGGTCAATGTTATCGGGCTAGTAGTGGGGCTTTCCACCACGGTCCTGACCCTCATGGTGGTTGCCGTTATTGAGGTGATCAAGCTTAAAAAGAAGGAGGCCAATCCATCTCATGGAACACCCCATTCTGTTTCTTGACCTGCTCACTGGGGCTTTCAATCTCCACATTCCGCCCCATGTCACCTATACCTGGTTTGTTATGCTGCTGCTGGTGGGTCTGGGATTCCTGGCCAGCCGCAGTATCTCCCTGGTGCCCGCCGGAGCTCAGAATGTCTTTGAGCTGCTTATCGGCAGTCTGGAAGAATTCATGGTGGAAATCACCGGCGAGGAAGGCCGTGCCTTTTTTCCCTTCATCGCCACCCTCTTCATCTTCATTCTGGTTTGCAACCTCATGGGTCTAATTCCGGGGTTCTTCTCGGCTACGGCCAATATCAACACGCCGCTGTCCATGGCGCTGTGCACCTTTGTGTTTACCCATTATTTGGGCGTCAAGTACCATGGCGTTAAGTACATCAAGCATTTTCTGGGACCCATCCCGTGGTTGGCGCCGTTGTTCTTTCCCATCGAGGTCATCGGCCACTGCGCCCGGGTTCTCTCCCTGACCCTGCGTCTCTTCGGTAACATCATGGGTGAAGACCTGGTGCTGGCCATTTTATTGCTTCTGGCCGGTAAGTTCCTAGCGCCGCTGCCCATGATGTTCCTGGCGGTGTTTACCAGCACGGTGCAGGCGTTTATTTTCACGCTGCTCGCCATGATGTACTTCGCCGGTTCCATGGAACACGCCCACTAAACAATGGAAGAAGGCCACATTACACATATCTGGTAGGAGGTTAACGCAATGGTAAGAATCGGTTTGGCACTGCTTTTCACCCTGGTTTGGGCTTCTCTGGCTCTGGCAGCCGAGGCTGCGGGTGGCGCCGGCGCCGGCGCCGCGGCGGCTAGTCTGGGCAGATTTTTCAGCTACGCCGTGTTGGCCGCCGGTTTTGGCATCGGCATCGCCGCCTTCGGTACCGGCATCGGCCAAGGTCTGGCTGTCAATAAGTCGGTGGAAGGCATTGCCCGCAATCCCGAAGCTTCTGGTAAAATCACCGTGACCATGCTCATCGGTCTGGCCATGATCGAGTCTCTGTGTATTTACGCCCTGGTCGTGGCGCTCATCATCCTTTACGCCTATCCGATGACCAAGCCCATTGCTGCGGCTCTGGGAATCAAGATCTAAGGTATCTTTTATTGATGGGGGGCCAACGCCCCCCTCTTTAACACCTCGGGGCATTGTGCAAATATGAACTTGGGGTTAGCCTTATTTGAAAGCTAACTTATGCGTTCACCAATGAAATTTTCTAAAATTCCCGCAGCTACCATAACCCGCTTGTCTATTTATTCCCGGTATCTGGAGGCCTTGGCCCAGGAGGGCGTCAAAATCATTGCCTCTGATAAGTTGGCGGAGAAATGTGGCGTCAATCCGGCCCAAATCCGCAAGGACTTGGCCTACTTCGGGGAATTCGGCATCCGGGGCGTCGGTTATTTCGTTAAGGAATTACTCTTCGAAATCAAACGGATCCTGGGGCTGAATAAAATCTGGAAAATGGCCCTGGTGGGCATCGGCAACCTGGGGTCCGCCCTGTTAGCCCATCAGAACTTCATCCGTCAGGGGTATGAGTTCGCTGCGGTTTTTGATGTGGATCCGGTCAAGGTGGGCCGGCGCCTGCCCAGTGGTCAAGTTATTCACCACCTGGATGAACTGATCCCGGTGGTAAAAGAGCAGGCCATCGAAATAGGAGTCATCGCTACCCCGGCCGACAAGGCCCAGGACGTGGCTCAGCGGCTCATCGACGCTGGGGTCAAGGCCATTCTCAACTTCGCCCCCACCCAGCTCCAGGTTACCGAAGGCATGGCGGTGGAAAACGTGGACTTCACCGTGAAACTGGATAACCTAGCCTATCACCTCACCATGGGTAATGCATAGGGGCTAGTGTTAAGAATTTCAGAGGGCGGGGAACTTGGGTCTCCGCCCTTTCTTTCGCACCACAGAGTTGAAGCCCAAATTACCTCTGTCAACCTTCCCGAGTTTTCCCTTAGGCCCTTAGGGGGGCTCCGCCACTTAACCTTGGAATGATGGGGGATTAAAAAAATCTTGACAAGAGGGGGCTTTTGGTTTATTTGATTAAGTTATAGCTTAAGTACTTAACATCATGGAACCTGAAGCCATCGAAATGCTCAAAGTTATAGCCGTGGAGACGCGGGTGAAAATCATTGAGCTCCTCAAATCACAAGGCCCCATGGGGTCGAAGGAAATGGCCGGACTGCTGGGTATTACGCCTGCCGCGGTATCCCAACATTTAAAGTTGCTAAAACATGCTGGTCTGGTCAGGCGGGAGCGTAAGGGCTACTGGATTCCCTATTCCCTTAATGAGGAGGCCTTGGAGCGCTGTGGTCAGCACTTAGCCGAGATTTGCACTTGCGGTTGCAAGGGTACCGGCAGATGGCGGGAAAGGGAGCTACAGAGCGCCGGTTTGGCAAAGCTCCGGACGTATGAGCGTGAGTTACAATTTGCTTAATTAATTAAAGAAAGGAGGTGAACTGCATGGCGGATAAGAAACCAGTGTGCGGCTGTGGTTGCGGCCTGAAAAAAGGGGCCCCTCAGTCTCCCCCCGACCAGCAGAAGTCCCAGGAAGCCACGGGTGGGAAATGAAATAAGCTGGGTATTAACCAACCCTAAAGACAGGGATGGGGGCTTGTTCCGAAGAACCAGCGCCTCGCTTGGGCAAGGCCTCAGGCCCCCTTCCTCTTCCCAACATGCCTTAAGGCAGCAGAGCCTGCAGGAAACGTCCGGTGTGGGAGTATCGATGCTTTGCCACCTCCTCCGGGGTTCCCTCGGCCAGCAGTTCGCCCCCCCGATCTCCCCCTTCGGGCCCCAGATCGATGAGATAATCCGCGGTCTTGATGACCTCCAGGTTGTGTTCGATGATAATTACCGTGTTGCCGGCCTCCACCAGGCGGTTCAAGACCTGGAGGAGCTTGTCGATGTCGGCCAGGTGCAGGCCCGTGGTAGGTTCGTCCAGGATGTAGAGGGTGCGGCCGGTGGCCCGTTTGCCCAGCTCCCGGGAAAGCTTCAGGCGCTGAGCCTCCCCGCCGGACAGGGTGGTGGCGGACTGCCCCAGGTGCACATACCCCAGGCCCACGTCCGCCAGAGTGCGCAAGCGGTCCCGCAGGCTCGGCACCGGTCCGAAAACCTCCAGGGCCTGGTTTACGGTGAGCTCCAGGATTTCAGCAATGGTATATCCTTTGTAACGGATTTCCAGAGTGCTGGGGTTGTAGCGCCGGCCGTGGCAAACCTCGCATTTGACGTAGACGTCGGGGAGAAAGTGCATCTCAATTTTGTTGATGCCCTCCCCCCGGCAGGCCTCGCAGCGCCCCCCCTTGACATTGAAGCTGAAACGCCCGGGTTTGTAACCCCGCAGCCGCGCCTCCGGCACCTGGGAAAAGAGCTCCCGAATTATCGTAAAAACCCCGGTGTAGGTGGCCGGATTGGAGCGAGGGGTGCGGCCGATGGGGGTCTGGTCGATGTTGATCACCTTGTCCAGGGAATCCACGCCCTCCAGGCCCTCATAAGGGGCCGCGGGGAGGCGGGCCCGAAAGAGCTTCTGCCTCAAGGCCTGGTACAGGGTATCCATAGTGAGGGTGCTTTTGCCGGAGCCGGATACCCCGGTGATGCAGGTAAGCACTCCCAAGGGAAAATCCACGGACAGGTCTTTGAGGTTGTGGCCCCGGGCTCCGGTAAGGCGCAGCCAGCTCTTGGCTTCCCGGCGTCGGCTCGGGACAGCGATCTCCCGGCGTCCGGAGAGGAACAGGCCGGTGAGGGAATGCTCCTGCCGGACCAGGTCCTCCGGCGGCCCGCCAAAGACCACCCAGCCTCCCTCCCGGCCGGCCCCGGGTCCCATGTCCACGATGTAATCCGCCGCCCGGATGGTGTCCGGGTCATGCTCCACCACAATGACGGTGTTCCCCAGGTCCCTCAGCACCTTCAAGGTGGCCAGGAGCCGCTGGGTGTCCCGGGGGTGCAAACCGATGGAGGGCTCATCCAAAATGTAGAGGACCCCGCTCAGCTTGGAGCCGATCTGGGTGGCCAGGCGGATGCGCTGGGCCTCCCCGCCGGCCAGAGTGGCGGTGGCCCGGTCCAGGGTCAGGTAATCGAGGCCCACCTCCAACAAAAAGCCCAGACGCTCGCTGATTTCTTTCAACACCCGCCGGGCGATTTCCTGCTGCCTGGGAGTCAGTTCCAGTTGGGCGAACCAGGCCAGGGCCTGGGCCACGCTGAATCGGGTCACTTCGCTGATGTCGGCCCCGCCGATCTTCACCGCCAGGGCCTCCCGGCGCAGCCGGGCCCCCTGGCAGTCCGGGCAGGGGCGCACCGTCATGAACTGCTCGATTTCATCCCGCACATAGGACGAGTCGGTCTCGAGGTAGCGCTCCTCCAAATAGGGGATGATGCCGGGAAAGGGCCGGGCTTCATGAATGCGCCGGCCGCCGTAATCATAATAAAATTTAATGAGTTGACCCTGAGAGCCCCAGAGCAGGGCCTGCCTGACCTCTTCTGCCAGGTCCCGAAACGGCGTGTGCACCGAGAACCGGTAATGTTGGGCCAAGGACTCCAGCATTTGCTGGTGTCGCAGGGTGTGGCGTTGGGCCCAGGGCCGGATGGCACCCTCCCGCAGGGATAGCTCCGGATTGGGCACCACCAGATCCGGGTCCAGGATCAGACGGGTACCCAGGCCGCTGCAGGCCGGGCAGGCTCCCTGGGGGCTGTTGAAGGAGAACAGTTGGGGAGTAATCTCCGGCAGGCTGACGCCGCAGACGTCGCAGGCAAACTTTTCACTAAACAAGAGCTCGTCGCCGCCGGACACGGCCAACCGCACGGTGCCCTCGCTGAGTTTTAAGGCCAATTCCAGGGAGTCCGTCAGGCGGGGGGGCAGGTCATCCTTGATCACCAGGCGGTCCACCACCGCCTCGATGGTGTGTCGCTTGTTCTTATCCAGGGTGGGGATTTCTTCCAGGTCGAAAATTTCCCCATTCAGCCTGACCCGGCTGAAGCCTTCCCGTTGCAGGCGTTCCAAAAGCTTGGCGTGCTCGCCTTTGCGGTTGACCACCACCGGGGCCAGCACGGTAATCCGGCTGCCCGGAGGGAGCTCCATGATCTGATCCACCATCTGCGGTACGGACAAAGAGGCGATGGGCCGGCCGCACTCGTAGCAAAAAGGGACGCCCGCCCGGGCGAAGAGCACCCGCAAATAATCATAAATCTCGGTGGCGGTGGCCACGGTGGAGCGGGGGTTCTTGGACGCGGTGCGCTGCTCGATGGCAATGGCCGGCGACAGGCCCTCGATGTATTCTACGTCGGGCTTGTCCATCAGCTCCAGAAATTGCCGGGCGTAGGCCGAAAGACTCTCCACATAGCGCCGCTGCCCCTCGGCGTAGAGGATATCGAAGGCCAGGGTGGACTTCCCCGAGCCGCTCACCCCAGTGATGACGATGAAGCGGTTCCTGGGCAGGTCCACGTCAATGTCTTTCAGGTTATGCTCCCGGGCGCCTTTAATGATGATGTGCTCGGTGGGCCTGGAAGCTTGATTCAGTACCTGGAAGACAGCCTGAGGTACGGGTGAGTCAGGATGAGGGTTTCCGGGAGGCGCTGGCCGTTTTAGCGCCGGCCGCGTCTTCCGGGGCTTTGGGCTTGCGGCCCCGTTTCTTTTTGAGGTCATAATGTGCGAATTTGAGCCCCTGGGCCCGACCGGCGCCCCCCGGCCACAGGAGGGGGCCGTTGCCCAGCAGGCGGGTGATTTCCGTTAGCGTCTTGTCCAGGCAGGAAGGGGGGATCACCTTGATTTCCAATTTACGCCCCTAGGCTACCGGTTTCTTCCCTGGGACATCCAGAATTTCCTTGCGAAAAGCGGTTATGGCGGGGTTAGAAAAAGGCTCGGCTCACCAACCCCAAATTATAAATATAGCTTTTTTATTTCCAGTTTGCCAAGAGCGAATATATATCGGGAGGAGTTCAGCTTCGGAAGGGACCGGCCACCATGTAGCGCACTTTATTGGCTTTTTCGCCGTTGTGCTCCAGGATGCCGGCCTGGAGGAGTTGAGTGAGGTAGGCCCAGGCCGTCTTTTTGTTCACCTGGAAATGTTCCTCGAAATCCAAAAGTCGAAACCAGGTTCCCTGGGTTTCCCGCAGAAACTCCTCCAGGGCCTCGCTGGTGAGTTTACGCCGGCCCTTGGGGATCATGGGAAACTCTTGCAGGGCCTGGCGCAGGGCCTCGGTCCGGATGGCTTCCTAAGGAGGAGGCACCGCCGGGGCCGCGCCAGTAACGGTTTTGACTCCCACCCAACCTCCCCGGACCTCCTCGAAATAGCTTTGCACATTTTCTTCGATGAGGTTCAGCAGGCGGATAAATTGAGTCAGGGTAATCTGGCCGGCCAGGCGGGTGGCCAAATAACTCTTGGCCTGGCGACGGATAAAGGACACCCGTTCTGGAGTGCTCAGGGGGAGGTCTTCCGCTTCCCGCAGCACCTGAAAAAACATGCCGGCCACTAGGGTGGTGTCCAGGGTCTGGCTGTTGGGCGACAGGGGGGGCAGGCTTTCTTCGGCCCGGATGAGCCCGCCGCTGAGGGCCAGGGCGGCGAAGTCCTCGGCAAAGGTGGCAATTTTCTCCGGCCGCACCGTTCCCATCACTTCTCTGGTGAGGGTGCGCACGAGCTCGACCCGGCCGTCTCGGTCCATGCTTCGGCCCTCCTTGGCAACATCTCTAAGGATGCATTATAGGGCCGAAATTGACTAGGTGCAATCCCCTAAGTTATTTTCTGAGACGATATGCCCTATAAATATTGAACAAAATAAACCTAGGGGCGGACCCATATGTCTACTTGTGCTCCTTACTTGGCCTGGGACGAGACCTCCTCCAGTTTGGCCGCCAATTCCTCGGGATCTCCGGTGGGAGGCTGACAGGTGAAGTGCTGACAAAGATAAACCACCGGCCCCGACCCCTCCGGAGCATAATCCCGGACGGCTGGCACCAGTTTCTCCACCCTGGTCGCATCCGCCGGATTTTTCAGGACTAGCCGCCGTTCCGGGAGGAAGCGGCGGTAAATCTCGCCGCGCAGTTTTTCCGTCTGGGGATGACCGGGGTCTCCCACCAGGGTTAGGTCCAAGAACGGCAATAAGCTCAGCCCCGCCACGGTGAGGTAATGGGAAAAACCCCAGGGATTTTCAGAGATTTTATTTTGGAAGCGGCGCAAAATGGCCTGGCTGCGCTCCTGGTAAAGCTCTTTTTCGGTGAAGCGCCCCAGTCGCCAGAAGACCCGGGCTGCCAGAGAGTTCCCCGCCGGCACCGATTGGTCGTGGACGCTTTTGGAACGCACCAGGGTGGCCTCCTGGTCCCGGGCTACATAAAAGTAGGTGCCGTCGGCTTCATCCAAAAAGAACTCATCTATCTTCTCGGCCAGGAGTTGGGCGGCCTCCAGCCAGGCAGGGTTAAAGTTGGTTTCATAGAGGTCCAGGCAGGCGTTGGCCAGACCGGCGTAATCGTCCAGAAAGCCGGGGACGCTCGCCTGTCCTTCCGACCAGATACGCATCAGTTGGCCGTTCTGCCGCATCTCTTTGAGGATAAACCGGGCTGTCTGGACCGCGGCCTGGTGATAGGTCTTGTCACCCAGGACCTGGGCTCCCAGGGCCAGAGCCGACAGCATAAGACTGTTCCAGGCGGTAATGATCTTTTCATCCCGGTGGGGTTTGACCCGGGCTTCCCGAACCTTGAACAGGCGATCCTTGATTTCCTGGAGAGATGAGTCCACTTCCTCCGGCGTCAGGTCAAACCGGGAAGCCAGCTCCTCTTCGGTCAGGGGCAGGGTGAAAATGTTTTTCCCTTCAAAATTTCCCGCCGCAGTCACCCCGAAGGCCGCCATGGCCAGGGGCGCTTCGGACTGTAAGATTTCCTCCACTTCCTTCATGGTCCAGACGTAGAATTTTCCTTCCTCGCCCTCACTGTCCGCGTCCCAGGCGGAATAGAAGCCGCCCTGGGGGGCCCCGAGCTCCCGCAGGACAAAGTCCAGGGTTTCCTGGGCGATGCGGCGGGACAGGGGACTGCCGGTGAGCTGGTAGTGGGCCAGATACATGGGCACCAGGAGGGCGTTGTCATACAGCATCTTTTCAAAATGCGGCACCACCCAGGCGCCGTCCACGGTGTAACGGTGGAAGCCGCCCCCCACCTGGTCATAGATGCCACCCCGGGCCATCTTCTCCAGGCTCAGATTTACCAGGTCCAGGGCTTCCTGGTCGACGACGCGGCGATACTGGGTCAAAAGAAAGCCCAACTCCAGGGCCCGGGGAAATTTGGGAGCGCTGCCAAAGCCGCCGTGCACCCAATCAAAATCCTGCTTGAGGCGCCCCGCCGCCTGGGCCAGCTCCGCGTCGGTAAATTCCTGGCCGGCGCCGGACATCTCCGCCAGCATTTTCAAGCGTGACTCCACTTCCTGCCCCATTTTCACCACGGCGTCCCGCTTCTCATGATAAGCCTGGCTCAGGGCCTGAAGGAGCCGAGGAAATCCGGGCATACCGCCGCGGTCTTCCGGGGGGAAGTAGGTGCCGGCATAAAAAGGCTTGAGGTCCGGGGAGAGGAAGACGCTCATGGGCCAGCCCCCCCGCCCGGTCATAAGCTGCACCGCATTCATGTACGTCTCATCCAGGTCGGGGCGCTCCTCCCGGTCCACCTTGATATTGATAAAATGCTCATTCATCAGCGCGGCGATGCTTTCATCCTCGAAGGACTCATGAGCCATGACATGGCACCAGTGGCAGGTGGAGTAACCGATGCTTAAAAAAATGGGTTTGTCTTCCCGGCGGGCCCGCTCCAGGGCCTCCGGTCCCCAGGGGTACCAGTCCACCGGGTTGTGCGCGTGTTGCTTCAGGTAGGGACTGGTGGCATGGATAAGCCGGTTGGTGCGGCCGGACGTCGTCATGGCAGATATCCTTTGCTGGAATGATTTCGCCGCCCCGCGGGCCGAGACCCGCAAGCGACATTTCCCTTTAACATAAGTCCGAGTTACTGATACGCAAGGAGTTTAAAGGATTAACTCGAGGGGAGGACGGGGGGACCGCAGGGGCCCCCGTCCTCCCCTCGAGCTCCCCTTCCAACCCCCCTTAAGGGGTTGGGGGAGAGGGTTTGGGAGAGGGGGCAGGGGTCCGCCGACCCCTGGCCCCCTCTCCCAAAATATTGCCCTCTAAATATCCACCAGCGTCTCGAAGTCGGGGAGGTGGGCCAGTCGGGAGAGTTCCTGGAGAAGTTCCCGGAGTTCCTGGCTGTCTTTGAACTTGAGGGAAAGTTCGAAGTCGGGGCCTTCAAACGCGGGGGGCTCTTTGAGGCGCAGCCGGGGATGAGTCCTGAGGCCCAGACGGTCCAAACCGGCGCTGAAGGCCTTGTGGGCCGCGGAAAACCGTGGAGAGATCCATTCATTCAGCCGGCGGCGCACTGCCTCGGCCCGCTCCTGGGGATTTAAGTTCGCGCCTTTCAGGCTCTGCTGGAGTTCTTGGTCGAGAAGAATGTTGGCAGGGGTGACGCCTTCCCGGCGAGCCAAGATTTCCACCCCGGCCACCAGCTCCTCCTGTTTGCTTTGGCTAAGAGGCAGGCCGGCCAGAAAGGGGAGGGCGGCCAAGCGGTGGGCGGGTTCCCAGTCGGTCAGGCGGGCGGCCACAGTAAGGGCCAGGCATTCCTGGGCCACCAGCTCCTGCCAGGCGCTCTCCAGGCCGGCCACGGCCAAAAGCCGGTCGAGATACACCGGGGCCGGGGGCAGCCCCAACAAGGGTAAGCATTTGGAAATAAGGGTTTCCCGGTCCCAATGTTTCGCAAGCCGGGAGGCCAACAGGGCCTGCTCCAGGGGGTTGAAGGCCCGGGTGAAGGAGTTGTCGTGGAGGTAAAGGAGGAGTATCTCCGGTTCTGGGGTTTCCGGGCTGAGGACCAGGACCGGAATTTTCTTCCATCCCAACCGGGCCGCAGCCGCAAGACGTTTCCAGCCGGTGACCACCTGCCAGCGGGCGCTTGGCAGGGACCGCACGCGGGGCAGGGAAAGGAGGCCCACTGCGGCTAGAGATTCCTGGAGCCGGGTCACGTCCTCGCCGGAGGCCGGGTTAAACGGATGGGCCTCCAGGTCCACTTCGGACAGAGAAATCTCTTGAATGGCGGGCAAGTTAGTCATCAAAGGCGCGTGGTCAAAGAAAAGAGCCAGGAGTCCTAAGACCCCTGGCTCATTATACCCGCCAAACCCGGGAAGTTCCACCGGGATGTCAGGTCGGCTTTTTAAGTGGGTTTCCCGGCTCAGTAACCGTATTGGTAATAGGGTTCCTGGGCCGCCCTGTCCTGGTAAGTCCCATAAGAGGCCTGAGGCGGAGGCGCCTGCTGGGAATAGTAACCCTGGTATGGCCGATTATAGCCGTAGCCAGATTGCTGCGGCGGGTAATAGGGGTTAGAGCGCCCGTAGATTTCTCCGCCTATGGCCCCGGCGGCGCCGCCGATCAAAGCGCCTATACCAGCGCCCTTCCAGGGATTCTTGCCATTAGCGCCGGCCCCGATGGCCGCTCCCACGGCCGCTCCCAAACCCGCGCCCTGATAAGTGTAAGGATTCTGAGGCGTGGCGCAGCCCGTGAGAAAACTCATGGCCAATAGCAGGCCCGTCAGGAACAGACTGATAATCAACTTGTTCTTCATGGTGAATTCCTCCCCCGAGAAAAAAGCTTGGGTTGTTTTGTCAATTAGATGGGCGGGAAATAATAAACGTTAAGAATTTTTAGGGGAGGGGATATCTGTCATCCCTGAGCGCCGTGTCCGGTAGGGAATTTGCGGATATCACCAAAGCAGTATCAAGTAGCCGCAGGCTTCAGCCTGCGCCAGCACAGGCGAGACACCTGTACTCCCCCTTGATGTGAGGGGTTGGGGGAGGGGGCAGGGGGCCGCGACCCCTGGCCCCTTCCCTCAAACTGACTCTTACTGAACCGTATTAGAGATGAAACCAAAGGCGAGACCGGGGCCTCGCCTTGGTGGGAATAGCAGGGTTTGCCGGAAGGGAGGGATACCCCGCCCTCTTGGGAGGTTACTTGCCGATCACCAGGATGACGGCGTCTTTGGCCACGGAGGCGCCGGGTTCGAAGTTGATGGCGGTGACGGTGCCGGAGGCCGGGGAGGGCAGGCTGTTTTGCATCTTCATAGCCTCCAGGACGCACACCAGATCGCCGGTGCTGACCTTATCCCCCACGGCCACGGCATAGCTGATGATCATGCCCGGCATGGGGGCCCTTAGGGGGACATCCCCCGGGGCCAGGGCTTCGGCCGCCACCGGTGCGGCCGCCGGTCTGGCCGCCGGCGCCGCCGCGGGAGCAGCCGCCGGAGCCGCGGGGGCCGCGGCGGGAGCGGGCGCCGGNCCGCGGGTCTGGGCGCGGCCGCGGGCACACCCGCCGGAGCCACCCCGGTGATCACCGGGGCTCCAGAAGTGCACTCCACTTCCACTTCATAGTATTGACCATCGACGAAGACGTTGAAGGTCCTAAGACCCGGGCCTTTCTCCGGGGTAGGCTGCTCCAGGGTGTCCAGGTAATCCTTGACCTTCTGGTAAACATTCTTCTGTTTGATGGTGAGATAGACTTCGTCTTCCAGCTTGACTTGGTCCAGGGTTTTGGCCTTGACTTCTTCGGGGACGGGCTCCAGCCCATACTTCCACTTGAGGAAGCGCTGGCCGGTGGTGGGGTAGAGCGCATAAATCAGGACGTCGCCGTCGTTTTTGGCCAGGTTCTTGGTGTCGGCCACGGCCTTGTCCCACTCGGGCTCGAGGATTTCCCCGGGACGTTTGGTGGTGGGTTTTTCACCCCGTTCGTAGCCCTTGAGGATGATCTTCTGGACTTTTTTATCCATGGGCGCCGGGGTCTTGCCATACAGACCATAGGCCAGACCTTTGACCTCGCCGGGGACCATCTGATAACGCCCGAACAACACATTCATCACTGCCTGGATACCCACGATTTGGCTAGTGGGGGTGACCAGCGGCGGGTAACCCAACTCCTCCCGGGTCTGGGGCAAATCCGCCATCACCTCCAGGATGCGGTCCAGCGCGTTGGCCTCCTTGAGCTGGTTCACCAGATTGGAGTACATGCCCCCGGGAATCTGGTGCAGGAGCACGCCGGTGTCGATCTGGGCCATCTTGGAAGTATCCAGGAGGTCCCGGTATTTCAGGGCAACCTTTTCCAGGTCCTGGCCGATCTCGATGAGCTTGGCCAGATCCATGTCCGTCTCCCGGTCGGTTTGCTCCACCGCCACCAACAGGGGCTCGATCGCGGGTTGGGCCGTGCGCAAGGCAAAGGGGCTCAGGCAGGTATCCAGCACATCCACCCCCGCCTCGATGGCCTTGAGGTAGCTCATGGAGCCCTGACCGCTGGTGTAGTGGGTATGGAACTCCACCGGGATCTTGATGGTCTCCTTGAGGGCCTTGATGATGTCATAGGCATCGTTGGGGGAGACCATGCCGGCCATGTCCTTTAGGACAAAGGAGTCGGCCCCCATGTCCACGGACCGCTTGGCGAAGTCGACGTAATACTTCAGGTTGAAAATGGGGCCGCCCATGCGCCGCTGGGTCAGGGAGTAACACACCGCGGCCTGGAAGTGGGCCATGAGGCCTTGCTTTTTGGCGTCCATCAGGGCCTTGACCGACACCTCCCAGTTGCGCTGGTCGTTCAGCGCGTCGAAGACCCGGAAGATATCCACCCCGGCCTCGGCGGCGTAACGCACGAAGCGGTAGGTCACATCGTCGGCGTAGTTGCGGTAGCCCACCAGGTTCTGGCCCCTGAGCAGCATCATGGTGGGGGTCTTTTTCAGGATGCCCTTGATGGTGCGGATGCGGTCCCAGGGGTCGTCCCCCAGGAAGCGGTGGGTGGTGTCGAAGGTGGCGCCGCCCCAGACCTCCAGGGCCCAGTAGCCCAACTGGTCCATGCGCTCCATGAAGGGGAAGATATCCTCGTTGCGGAACCGGGTGGCCAAGAGACTCTGATGGCCATCCCGAAAGGTGGTGTCCGTAAATTTGATGGGGTTTTTTCCGGCCATGATATTCTTGCTCCTTAAAGGTTCATTTCTGATCAGCAGTCAGCAGTTAGTTTTTCACTGACTGCTAACTGCTTACCTCAACGCCCGGCGCTGCATGAGCTGCCGGGTCTGCATAGCCCACTGGCGGCCGCTGAGTCCCCAGAGATTAGCGGGCGGCGCCGGCAGCGGCGGCCCCGAAGGCAGGGCGGCGGCGGCCAGCACGGCCTCCTCTTCCTGGATATAGGCGTGAATGGCCCCGCTGATGGCGGCCAGGATTTGCGGTTTGATGGCCATAACTTCTCCTTGATCAGTTCAAGGTTCAAGGTTCAAAGTTCAAAGTCTCAAAGCACCAAGTCCAAACTCGAAACTCGAAACTCAAAACTCACACTGGTATGTTCCCATGTTTCTTCGCCGGGAGAGTTTCCCTTTTCGTGGCCAGGACCTCCAAGGCCTCGATCAGGCGAGCCCGGGTTTCCCGGGGGACGATCACCTGGTCCACGAAGCCCCGGGAGGCCGCAATATAGGGGTTGTACAGCAAGTTCTCGTAGTTGGCGATGATCTCCTGGCGCTTGGCCTCAGGATCGTCCGCTGCCTTGATCTCCCGGCGGAAGATGACATTGGCCGCACCCGACGCGCCCATCACCGCGATCTCGGCGGTGGGCCAGGCCAGCACCATGTCCGCGCCCAGGTCCCGGGAGCACATGGCCAGATAGCTCCCCCCGTAATCTTTGCGGGTGATGAGGGTCAGCTTGGGCACGGTGGCCTCGGAGTAGCACCACAAAAGCTTGGCCCCGTGGCGGATGATGCCCCGGTGCTCCTGGTCGCTCCCCGGCAGATAGCCGGGCACGTCGGCGATGGTCAACAGCGGCAGATTGAAGGCGTCGCAGAACCGGATAAACCGGGTGGCCTTGTCCGCCGCGTCCACGTCCAGACAGCCGGCCAACACCTGGGGCTGATTGGCGATGATGCCCACCGGCCGGCCGTTGAGTCGGGCAAAGGCCACGATCATATTCTGGGCATAATAATGGTGGGGCTCAAAGTAGTCCCCGTTGTCCACAATGGCCCGAATGACATCGTGCATATCATAGGAGGCCCGGGGATCGTCCGGGACCAAGCTGTCTAAGGCCGCCTCCTCCCGCATGGCGGGGTCCGAGCAGGGAGCGATGGGAGGGTCCTCCATATTATTGTTCGGTAGAAAAGACAACAGGCGTTTTATCTGTTCCAGGGCATCCTCATCGTTTTCACAGGCGAAATGGGCCACGCCGCTTTTCATGTTGTGGGCCATGGCGCCGCCCAGGTCCTCAAAGCTGATTTCCTCGCCGGTGACACTTTTGATGACATCCGGCCCGGTGATGAACATGTAAGAGGTATTTTTCACCATGAAGACATAGTCGGTCATGGCCGGGGAGTACACCGCACCCCCGGCGGTGGGACCCATGATGGCGGAGATTTGCGGGATGACGCCACTGGCGACAGCGTTGCGGTAAAAAATCTGGCCGTACGCGCTTAAAGAATCCACCCCCTCCTGAATGCGGGCCCCGCCGGAATCGTTGAGGCCCACGAAGGGCACCCCGGCCTTCAGGGCCAGGTCCATGACTTTACAGATCTTTTTGGAGTGCATTTCTCCCAGGGACCCGGCTCGGGAGGTGAAATCCTGGGCAAAGGCGAAGACCGGCCGGCCGTTGATCCGACCGAACCCGGTGACCACCCCGTCGGCAGGAATGTCCACTTTCTCCATGCCGAAGTTGACGCAGCGGTGTTTGACAAAAATATCCGTTTCCCGGAAGGTGCCCGGGTCAAAAAGCTGGTCCAAACGCTGCCGGGCGGTCAGCTTGCCGGCTTTCTGCTGCTTCTCCACCGCCTGAGGCCCGCCCATGCCCTTAATCTGGACTTCCCGTTCCTTTAGTTCCTGGAGCTTGTCAGCCACGGTTTTCATGGACAACTCCTTTCCGACGCGCTCCTGTTCCCTGCCTCAGGGCCGCGCAGGCAGGGGATATCAAGAGACTTGCTTTGTTGAGAGATTTTGGCCTTTCTGTATATGCCGTAGGAACTATATACAGAATTCTTCGCAGAATAAGAAAGAATATTTACATTTTTAAGGATTGTCAATCCTTTGCTTGTGATAGTTTTCCCTTTAACCTGCCTCAGAAGGGTCCTATAATGAGACTGTGGCAATAACCCGAATAACCCCATATTGTCACCCTGAGCTAAGCAAAGGGTCTAGATTCTTCGTCACCAAGACTGGCCCAGAAAGACAAAAAAATAACCTGCTATTTCCACTTGACGAACTTTGACCACTGCCTCATTGTATCTGCTGTTTAACCGGATTTTCCTAAGAGGGTATGCATATGAAGGCCCTATCAACCACAGGCTGGAAGGCAGGCGGCATCCACTGTACTACCGTCACGGTGCGCTTCGGCGATACCGACCCCTATGGTATTGTTTACTTTGTCAGTTATTTTCGTTACTGCCACCGGGCCATTGAGGAGTTCCTGCGGGCCGTGGGGCTCCCCCCCAAGGAGACCTTTAAAAACACCGCGGAAGGATTCGGTCTCCCCATTGTCGAGGCCTGGGGGCGCTTTCGCCGCCCCAGCCGGTACGGCGATCTGCTCCGCGTCGAAACCCGCGTCCAGGAGATTCGCACCAAAGCCGTTATCTTTCGGTTTGATTTTTATCCGGAAACCGGTGATGAACTCCTGGCGGAAGGCACTGCCAACCTGGTGGCCATCGACCGCACCTGGCGCCCCCAGGATTTGCCGGAGAGGGTGAGGACTGCACTGGAGGGAGGGCCAGGGACCTGAGGTCTCCGCCCTCTATCCCCCTCCCTCAAAATGACTTGGTCATTTTACCACCAGCACCGGGCTGGTGGCCTGGCCGATGACCCGTTCGGCGACGCTACCCATGAACAGGCGTTTCAGGCCGGTGCGGCCGTGGCTTCCCATGATAATCAGGTCGATTTTTTTGGCGATGGCCACCTTGATGATGGCCTCTTCAGGCCGGCCCCCCGGGGTGAGGGTAGTGCAAGAGACATCATGGAGTTTGGCTTTCTCCGCTAGTTCCTTGACCAGGGTTTTGGCCCGCTTGGGATCCAGCTCGCCGTGAGCCGCGGTGATAAGGATGAGTTGGCTTCCGGTTTTCTGAGAAATGGCCAGGGCTTCCTGAAACGCGACCTGGCTGGGCGGGGAGCCGTCGCTGGCCACCAAGAGTTTTTCGAAGGAGAGCACCGTATCCCGGGGAGCCACCAGGACCTTATGAGGCGTGTGGCCGATGACCCGGGCGGTGACACTGCCCACCAGAAGCCGTTCCAGGCCGCTTTTTCCCCTGCGGCCCATGATAATCAGACCGGGCTGGATCTCCTCCGCTGCCGACAGGATCTCGGCATAAGCCTGGAGTCCCGTTTGCAGGCAAACTCTCATTTTCAGGCCCCGTTGCGTGGCCTCTTGATGCCAGGCATCCAGATGCTCCCGCGCGGCCCGTTCCCGCAGCTCGTAAAGGTCTTGGCCCACCGAAGGGGTTATGCCAAGGGCATCAGGCTGGGGATATTCGTAATAAGGATAGAACTCCAGGGCATAAAGGAGGAAAATCCGGCCACCGCAGGCCTGGGCCAGGTCCAAGGCCGTTTTCACGGCCCCCTGGCTGGCCGGAGAGTCATCGGTACACACCAGGATTTTGTCAAGGGGAAAGGGGCAGGGAAAAGTGGGCATCATGGTGATTCTCCTATCTCAGAGAAGTTTCATGATTTTCGCTTTATCTTGTAATTTAGGGGTTCTTCAATATTCTATTTATTACGTTCCCTGATTTTTTTCACCCACCAGGGCACCTTTGCGTCCAGCGGGGCGTCGCTATAAGGGATATAGGGCTTGAGGTCCAGAATCGGGGTACCTGAGACTGAGGATCCGGCAACAGGTGAGTCCGATGAGGTTGGGACGCATCGGCGCCCGGGTGGCGAAGACCCCGGTGAGGGGATTGCTCGGGTCTCGCCGGGGGTGTACCTGGAGGATGGCCCGCTGTTCGAGGCGGTCGTTTTCGTGAAACCAGAAAATCACCCAGACGTGGGAAAAGCCTTCCAGGCCCTCCAGGGCCGCGGCCAGTTCCGGGCGTATGGTGATAACCGCCCGATCGTTCCGGCTGGTCACTGTGCCGATGGGATTCACCTGTATGTCAGGAGCAGAACTCATAGCTTGCCTGCCTTGAGTTTCCCGGTCAGTGCCGCCCCAAGCCGTCCCCACCAGTACCAAAATCGTGGTGAGCCCAGTGAAAAAAATCAGACGCATAATGTCCCTTGGCCCATTTATCCCCACTCCCCTTACAACCCGCCTTTATGTAGTGATCAGTCATCAGTTAACAGTAATCAGTAGAGAAGCATTTCAAGACGGTTTACTGATAACTGTCAAATGATCACTGATCACTGGTTTTTCCAAGCACCTCCGACATGGCCTCGCCTGCCAGGGCCAAGGGTACGTCTTCCTGGATAACTGCCTCTCCCAAGCGTCTCAGCAGCACGAACACCAGGCCGGCTTCCAGGCGTTTTTTGTCACGGGTGAGGGCCGCCAGGACAGCCTCCCGATCCAGGCGGGGGAGGCGTTCGGCATAACCGAAAGTGTGGAGAAGCTTTTGCCCCCACCGGGACTCTTCCTCGGGGAGGCCAGTGAGTCTTTCTGAGAGCCGCAACGCCATGAGCATCCCCAGGGCCACCGCCCGGCCGTGGGGCAGGCGAAAGCGTGAGGCCGCTTCCAGGCCATGGCCCAGGGTGTGGCCGAAGTTGAGAAGACGGCGCAGGTCCGCCTCCCGGACGTCTGCGGCCACGATGGCGGCTTTGGTGCCCGCAGCCCGGTAAATGACTTCCAGGAGTTCCTCCCGGTGGCGGAAAATCTCCCGGCCTTTCCGACCCAAACGCTCCAACAGCTCCCGGTCCCGGATAAACCCGGCCTTGAGGACTTCGGCTAGACCGTTCAGGCGTTCTTTCAGAGACAGGGTGGCCAGAAACTCCGGGTCCATGACCACCAGGCGAGGCTGCCAAAAAGTCCCCAGCAAATTTTTCCCTTCAGGAAGATTGATGGCGGTCTTGCCGCCGATACTGGCGTCCACCATGGCCAGAAGCGTGGTGGGCACCTGCACCAGAGGCACCCCGCGCATATAAATGGAAGCCAAAAACCCGGTCAGGTCCCCCACCACCCCGCCGCCCAGGGCCAGGAGCGCAGTGCCCCGATGAGCCCCCTGGGCCAGGAGTTCCCGGGCCAGTCGCTGAACCGCGGGCCAGCTCTTGGATCGCTCTCCGGGGGCCACCGCCAGGAAGATGGCTTGGAAGCCTGCGCCGGTCAGGGTCTCTTTCAGATCCTGCCCGTAGAGCCGCTCCACCCGCCGGTCGGTGATTACAAAAACACGGGGAGGAAAACCCAGGGGCTGCAGGAGCCCCCCCAGGTCCCGGCGCAGTCCGGATCCGATAAGCAGACGGTGGCTCTCAGACCGGCCGGCCAGGTTCAGGAAAAGCTCCCTCAATGCCAGCTCCCGGGTTTAAGGGACCTGATTTCTTCCATGAGCACGGCAAACTGTTGGGGGTAAAGGGATTGGGCCCCGTCGGACAGGGCCTTTTCCGGTTCATGGTGCACCTCGATGAGGAGGCCGTCGGCCCCGGCGGCCACCGCGGCCCTGGCCAGGGGCGACACCAGGTCCCGGCGCCCGGCGGCATGGCTGGGGTCCACCACAATGGGCAGATGGCTTTCCCGGCGCACCGCCGGGATGGTGGCCAAATCCAGGAGATTGCGGGCATGCCCTCCGATGGCCCGGACGCCGCGCTCGCACAGAACGACCTGTGAATTGCCCTCGGACATGATGTACTCCGCCGCCATGAGCCATTCGTCCAGGGTGGCGTACATGCCCCGCTTCAGCAAAATAGGCTTCTGAACCCTACCGGCGTGGCGCAGCAGGGTGTAATTCTGCATATTCCGGGCCCCTATCTGCACGATGTCGGCGTATTCCGCCACCTGCTTGAGGGAGTCATGGTCCATCGCCTCGGTGACGATGAGGAGGCCTGTTTCCTGACGCATTTTGTCCAAGATTTTCAGCCCGGCTTTTCCCAACCCCTGGTAGCTATAAGGAGAAGTGCGGGGTTTAAAAGCCCCCCCTCGAAAGATTTGGGCCCCCTCGGCCTTAACCATCTGGGCAATGGTGAGGGCCTGGTCCTCGCTCTCGATGGCGCAGGGTCCGGCCATGACCACAAAATTGCCGTGGCCGAGGGTGACGCCGTTGGCCAGGGTAATGACAGTGTCTTCCCGCTTCATTTCCCGGCTCACCAGCTTGTAGGGTTTGGATACGGGAATGGCCTGGGTGACCCCCGGCATATCCAGGAACAAGGCCGGGTCTACGGGCTGGGGATTGCGCAGGATGCCGATGGCCACCCGCTCTCCTCCGGGAATTGGCTGGGCTGCATAGCCCAGGGTTTCGATTTTCGCCACCACTCCTTGAATCATTTCCGGGGTGGCGTCTTTATCCATGACAATGAGCATGTTCGTCTCCAAAATCCGGAAGCCGGGGACGCGGCGATTTCCCGACTTCACCAAGGTTGGCCCGTTTATGAGAAAAGAATAACAAAAGTTAATTGTTATATACCAGGAGTACGGGTGAAATCAAATCTCCTGGCGGGGGAAAAGAGAAGAAAAATGGGATAATGTTGAGGGAAATACCCGGCCGGGCCGGCGGCCTCAAAATCCCCGCCAGCATAACAGCACCATTCCCAAGGCCAGGGCCACGGTATAGGGGAGGCCCTCGGTCTTGGCAGACGCAGGCGCGGGGGAAAGGGAGGGGGGTTGGGAGCGCAGGAGCACCCGGTTCACCAGGGCGGCCCACCATTGGCGGGTTTTGGCCTGGATTTGGCCTCGCCGCCACAGGAAAACAACAATAAGGGGAATTCCGGCCAGGCCCATGTAAACGAAGAGATACAGGGTGGAAACCGGCCCCAGCCAAGCCCCCAGGGCCGCCAGGGCCTTGACGTCGCCGGCGCCCATGCCGCCCTTGAGGTAAAAGCCGATGAGCAGGGCCAAGCCCAGGCCCAAGCCCAGGAGGCCCTGCCCCAGCCCGGGCCAGCCCTGGGTGCCGAATTGAAAGCCCAGCCCGGCCAGGGCCGTGCCCAGGGTGAGGTAATTGGGGATGCGGCGGCGGCGGACGTCTCCCCAAGCCATGCAGCAGGCCAAAGCCAGGGGGACAATCAAATGGACGTTGGCCTTTATCCACGAAAATACCGACCCTGGCATGGTTTCGACCATGAGGTGGTTTCCGGCCCTCCCTTGGTGATCTTCGTAGTTATTATCGGCACGTTCATGGCTTTCTTTAGCCCGTTTTAGTCATTAATATTTGGAAATGTAAGGCAACTAGTGAAAATATATAAGTAAAATAAATAACCGGAAAAAAGCGAGTGATTTCCAACGGTTTCCTGTTCGGAGGGGGAATTTTCGTTCCTAAAGGCAACTTGGGGATGAGAGAAATGGGACAAACAGAAAAACCGGGGAAGGAAAAAAGCGGGATTTGGGGTCGCATGGTGCCGCATCTGTGCCGTGGTGTGCCGCACAGTTTTTTGTATATGTCGCTGATATTACAGATAAATACTATTTCGGACGGCTGGAGTTGCGGAACAAAAAATTGGGGTTTAGTACATGATTGCCTAGAGATGGTCACGCCCTGACAAGCCCCCCTCACCCCAACCCTCTCCCCCCGCGGGCGGGGGGAGAGGGAGCACCACCATCCCTGGTTCCCAAGCTCCAATTTGGGAACCCAAGGTGAAGCGAAGCTCCTGCTGCGGCCATAAGGGCTTAGTACTTGATGGCGAAAATTAGCATCAGGCAATTAACAGCATCCTCCACGGGCCAGATGGCGGGTGTGGCGGCAAAGCGCGGCGGGGCCGAGGTTGTACTCCGCGGCCAGCCTGCGGTAGGGGACCCCGGTCATGAGGTCCCGGTCGATGAGCTCCCGGTGGGGATGGGTGCAGACGGTACAGCGATTCGACATGAGAAGGACCACCGGCACTAAGTTGCGGCACGGGGTTTTGGGGGAAAGGTAGCAAGGAGGGATAGGAAAAGCCAGTACAGACGGGATGCCTGGCGGGGGAAGGCAGCAGTCAGTAACCGGTTATAATTAATCAGTTAAAGAGGATAATTATTGATTGAACGCTAATTCATCTCATTTTAAGTTAAGATCAGATCAGCTGGAGTCAGGCTTCTTCTTGGTTTGAGTTGAGATTTCTGAAGGAAATTCCCGCAGGAAGACTTGGTAGATGCGCTCCGCCACTAAATTATTGCCTTCTTCGGTGATGTGGGCCCAAGAAAAGTAAAGAGTTTTTTTCTTCTGATCTAACATGTTGGCAATATTGTAAAAATGAGGCATGGTGAATCGGGCCATCCGGTCATAGACCAGTTTGTACATTTTTACCATTTTCCTGTTGGTCCAGGCGGGCAGGTTCTTTTCCTCGGCGGTCAGCGCCTTGTTGGTGCAAAGGGCTGGCTGCCAAAAGAACAGGTATTGGAAACCATAGGCCTGGGCCAGGTGCTTCACTACGCTGACATTCCTGATATAGTCCTGCACGATGTCATCCGCCAGACGTTCCAGGGCCTTATCATCTCCCGGGGTTTTACTTTTTGGTTTCTGTAGATAGGACCTTACTAAGTCCCTCACCTCCCCTATTCCCCGGAAGATACTGGTACGCCGCAACTCATTGTTGAACTTGGTCCAGAATGTTTCTCTTTCCCTTTTAAAAAGTAGACGGCGAATGTTGTCGGCCCCGAAAATCGATCCCGGTTTGTTGTTCCACGTGCCTACCATGACTTCGTTAACTCCGTCATAAAAGATAACATAATCGGGGATGTTCCCCTGCTTGAGAAGTAATACCAAATACATAACCTCTTGGATCGAAGTGTAGCCCTGTTCCCCATAGTTGACTACAACATACCGGGCTGTTTTCCGGTTCAGCTTTTTTGAGAGGAGGGAAGGGATGGTGAAGTCATCTCGGGCCCCCACCCCCCAGGTAGTGGAGCCGCCGAAGCAGAAAACCTTTTTCACTACCCGGTTTTTTGACACTGGGGGATTCCAGGTTCTCCTGAGACCTTCGGGAGAGATGTTGAGGTGTTTGCCGTGGAACTCCTGGTGGCGCCACATCAGGAAGGGAACAAACTGGTTTTTCGTGCGGTCCTGCTCGGCAAAACACTCTGTGGGCCAATCAAGGTCGGCGTACGGAGTAATCCGGGCCACCTGCTGGCGAGCTGTAGGCTCTTTATCTCGGAGAGAATACAGAAATTTCAAACCCAGCTCAATGGCCCCGAGAACCAGCAATACCAAGATTCCGGTGTACAAATATTTTCGTCGGCCGAACGAAGACAAAGACAGGAGCATGATGACTTGCTATCTTTTCAGACTGATTTATGAGGGATAACCTATTCCTATTGCACCTCAGTTCTCGGGTCTTCCTATCACTGTTGGGTAGCCAGGGGGAAATTGTTACCCTTGAACTCAGGTGGCAGTTTTAGCCATTGCAGTCAAGAGGATGTTTAGGGAGCTCCTTTCCGAGATTCTATTTAAGGGTTACTTTGGGGGTATGCAGTTGTCTGGTGAAAGACATGATAGCATAAGACCTTGAGATAATCCATTCCTCGGACTGCGGCCATAATGGGCAGTTGCCGATGGAGATCAAGGTCGCGTATCTTGCCAATATCCACTCTCCTTACCAGTCTATGATATGAAGTCGATATCATCATCTAGTATTTTGGGCATAGCCCACCTTTCAAATTTTGCCGAGGGTTGTCGAAAGGTTTACGTTTGGCTGTCATAAAGGGAGAAATTTTTCATCCTCACCCTGATCCTCTCAGGAGATTAATTGCTTCTTGGTCCCAACTTGGGAACGAGGGGAAGTTTTGAAAGAAAAAGGCAGGTTCATGATTGACCCTGCCTTTACTTTTTTCTGGTTAACAGCTTATCAGCCCCGTTTTCGCCGCCAGCCCAGGAGTCCCAGGCCCAAAAGCCCGGAGCCCAGGAGGAGGACGGAGGATGGCAAAAGGGTGTGGAAGGGAATGAGCTAACCGTTACCGTTTGAAGAGTCGTAAGTCAGGCCGCCAAGGTAGGCGTTTAACGCCAAGTCAGGATCATAAAAGATTCTCTGGACATTCTTGCCCCTTCCTGAAGATGGCGAAAGTTTAAGGTGATTTTCAGGAAGAGTGGAGGTTCAAGCGGAAGTTGGCCTTGTTTTCACTTGTGCACTCTAAAGCTTTAAGAGCTGAGGAAGGAGGGTGTAAGGGTGGGGGGCGGGCCGTACGCGCCAGGTGGCGGCCATTGGCCGCCCTCTAAAAAAAGGGCGGGTTTAAAACCCGCGCCTACGGGTTACTACATCTGTTTTCTGTGGCAGCAATTCCTGTCGCGCGGAGCAGGCCCTACATTCACTCGAAACTCGAAACCTCTGCGAAAATCCCTTGGCAAACAACACATTCTCTTAATTAATCAATATGTTGTAGAGCAAGTACCCTCGCCGGCAACATGCAGCCGGGGGGGCTGTTCACCATGATTTTTGCAGAGGTCTCTATTAAGCTGATGGGTTAAAGCTTAAGGCCTAAGGCCTAGAGCTTAAGGCCCAAAGCCCAAAGCTCGTAGCTCAAAACGCAAGCCTAGCGTTCCCGGGCCAGGACGTTGCACACCATCACCACCAAATCGCCCTTTTTACCGGAAGGGTCTTCCACCAGGTCTTCAAACACCGCTTTGGCGGAAAAGCCGGCCTTTTTGAAGGTGGCCAGGGCGGTGTGGGCCAGAAGATGAATTTCCGCCACCAGCTTTTCCAAGCCGAATTCCGCGGCCAGGCCGATGATCTCGTTGACCATCAGGGTCCCGAGACCCTTGCCCTGGTGTTCCTTGGCGACGACGAGGCGCACGTTTCCCAGGTGGCGCTTCCAGCCCACCCTGCGCATGTGCAGGGTGGCGTTCCCCACGATGCGGCCATCCACTTCGGCGATGAGGGGATAAACCGTGCGATAATCCAGGTGCTCAATCCATTCGTCGATGTGGGCCGGGTCCCGCACGTCATCGCGTAAAAACATGAGGTCATGGTCGTCCACCCGGCGGAAGAAGTCCAGGAGTCCATCCCGGTCTTCTTTCACCATGGGGCGCAAGATCACCCGGCTGCCATCTTTGAGAATGCCTTCTTTCTGGTACAGCCTCATTGCTTTACCCCCTTCACACGCCCTGGGCCAGGCGCTCCGCCAGGAATTTGGGCAGCCCGGCCTCCAGGATGCTGATTTGTGCCGCGGCCACGTCATATGGCACGGACAGGTACTGAATGGAAAAATCCTCATCGTCGAAAATGGCATAGGCCGCGTCCGGGTTGCCGTCCCGGGGTTGGCCTACGCTCCCCGGGTTGATGAGATAATGCCAGGTGGGTTCCAAGATAATTTTCCCCGGTTTAAGGGGCAGGGTGGCCACTTTCCCCCGAATGTCCTTATACCACAGGGCCCGGCGGTGGGTATGCCCGAAAAAGCACACCCTGAGCTTCAGGCCTTTATCGAGCGTTTTTAATACCTTTTTTCCCTGAAAATGATAGTTGATATAAGAATCGGCGCTGGTGGGGGTGCCGTGGCAGGCCACGTAACCCTGGCCTTCCCGGGTGAGCGGCAGGTTTTTCAAAAATTCCCGGTATTCCGGCCGCACCTCCGATTGGGCCCAAACAATGGCCTGATACGCGATAATATTAAAATGCTGGGCTAATTCCACATCCAGCAGGGCCAGGTCGTGGTTGCCGGCCAGACTCAGCACGGGACGGGTCTGGAGCAGCTCCAGGCACTCGTTGGGGTTGGCATTGTAGCCCACCAGGTCCCCCAGGTTGAGGATCAAATCCACCCCGGCGCGATCAAGTCGGGCCAGTACCTGCTCCAGGGCCTGGATGTTGCTGTGAATGTCGGAGATCAGGGCCACACGCATAGGGACGAACAGTCTTGGCGGAAGGGCGGACCGGCGCGGGGCGCCGGCGCTTTCCTTGACTTTTCCAGGATTTCTGGTAATTTTCCTCCATTTTGAGACCGTTGCAAAGAGATTTTTGGGAAAGGGGGCCAGGTGACGCAAACCTCTACCTTTTCTCCCAAGCCATTCTTATAAATGTACCAGAGCCAGTTGTCTGATCACTGATTACTGATCACTTTAAAGGAGAGGGGGGCCGATGGACTTCCGGCCCGTCCTCAAGATTCTGTCGCAACACTCTCACCTGATTATGGAACCTGGATATCTCGTCGAATTCTTTGAAGAAAAAAGCATCCTGGTGGCGGTGGTCCTGGACCTCAAGGGAGAGCGCCTGCAGGTGGTCACCTCCACCAACCGGGAGCTCACCCTGGCCCCCAAACGGGTTCTGCACTCCTGTCCCTCGGGCAAGCGGGGGGACCTGTCCCGGCAGGAATGGCTCAATCTGCTCCAGGAGACCCACCAACGCCGGGAGACCTTTAAACAGGACATCAATCTCGCCGAGATCTGGGAACTCCTGGTGGAGGAAGGCAAGGCCCTGCCGGTAGCGGAAATGGCCGAACTGTGGTTCGCCTCCGCCACCCCTGATCAGGTGGCGGCCATGGGCCGGGCCCTGCATGAGGACCGCTTTCTGTTCAAACACAAAGACGGCCTCTGGGTGCCCAATCCTCCTGAGGTGATGGAAGCTTTGCAGGACAAGGCCCGTCGGGAGGAGGAGGAAAGGCAGGAACAGGCCGACGCGGCCCAATGGCTGAAGATTGTCTGGGAAGGCAACCGTATTCCCGACTCACCCCTGCGGGAGCGCCTGGTGGAACGCCTCCGGTCGGTGGCGGTGTGGGGCCAGGAATCACCTGAATATGGCCGGGTTAAATCCTATTTGGAAAAGGCTAAAATTCCCCTGGGTAACACTCCCTTCAAGCTGCTGGTGCGCCTCCAGGTTTTCTCCGAGGATGAGAATTTAGATCTCCACCGCCTGGAAACGCCCATGACCTTTTCCGAGGAGGCTAAGGAAGCAGCCGAATCTTTGAAGGTCGCCTCGCCCCCCGACCCCTATGCCGACATCCGTGCCGACCTCACCTATCTGGATTGTTTCACCATCGACGGCGAACGTACCCGGGACCTGGACGACGCCCTGAGCCTGGAAATTCTGCCCACGGGTTACCGTCTGGGGGTCCACATCGCCGATGTCTCCTCGTTGGTGACCGAAGACACCGCCCTGGACCGGGAGGCCCGGGAACGGGGCACCTCCATTTACCTGCCGGAAACCCGTCTGCCCATGCTGCCGGAGGATATCTCCGAAGACACCCTGTCCCTGGTGGCCCGGCAGGAAAGGCTGGCTCTGAGCTTCCTTATCATGCTGGATTCGGCCGGCGAAGTTCAGGAGTGGCAGATTCAGCCGAGCCTCATTCGGGTGCGGCGGCGCCTGTCTTATGGGGAGGCCGACCAGCTGCTGGGCGGGGGGAACGACGTCATCGCCATCCTGGCCCGCCTGTCAGAGTCCCTCAAAGCCCGGCGTCTGGCCCAGGGAGGCTATGAGCTCAAGCTCCCGGAAGTCTGGGTGAGCTTCGACCCCCAGGGCAGGGTGCAGGTCACGGTGGAGGACCAGGAAACCCCGAGCCACCAGTTGGTGGCTGAGGCCATGGTGCTGGCCAACTGGGTAGCGGCCACCTTTCTGGCGGAACGGGGCATTCCGGCCCTGTACCGCACCCAGCCGGAGCCCCGGGAGCCCATCGACCGGGAGGCCCCCAAGTCCCTCCTGGAGCTCTGGCAGGACCGCCGCAAGCTCAGCCGGGTGGTCATGGAGCTTACCCCCTCGCCCCACTGGGGTCTGGGTCTGCCCCAGTACACCTTTGCCACCTCTCCCATCCGCCGCTACCTGGACCTGGTGATCCACCGGCAGATCCTCAGCGCCCTGGAGGGCGCGCCCCCGTTTTACAGCCCCGCGGAGCTGGAGCAGATCGCCGCGGTCATCGATCCGGCCATGCGCCGGGCCGGCCTGCTCAAGACCCTGCGCCTGCGCTACTGGCTCCTCAAATATCTGGCCGGCAAGGTGGGCCAAAAACTGGAGGCCCTGGTGGTGGAAGTCCTGCCCCATCGCTCCCGCCTGCTCTTTCCGGAACTCCTCCTGGATATACCCTTCACCGCGCCCGCCACTCTGCGCCTCAAGCCCGGCGACCACGTCCAGGTGCGCCTCGACAAAGTCTCCCCCCGGGAAGACCTGATCAAGGTCTCCCTGGCTTAGCCCTGGCGTCTTGGCGTCTTGGCATGAGCCAGTTCCTCTTTGCGCCTCACCCTTTGTTCTCTAGCGCCTTTGGGTGAGCCAATGAGAACGTAGGGCGGGAAAGCAAAGCGCATCCCGCCTTTTACCTAAAACATGCGGTTATAGTTGCCTAATCTTTATTTTTTCCCTAGGCAATGAGTAATTTTAATAGGCCGGCCCGTGGCCACCGTTGAAAACAGGGGCCCACCTCCCTGGTCAGTCTGGGTGGCGGCTCGGAGTTGAATCGCCTGGATAATCATCTCCGCTTGCTCATCGCCCTGGACCTGGACTACTATGGGGGCGTTGACTGTGTTCCCGTTTTATCTTTTCCCTTTAGGATGAACGCCATGAAGTTCAGGGAAAATAAAGGCCATCTAGCTGCCTGGCTGCCCATCCTTTTGACTTTCCTGGCTGTGGTGGGACTGCTGGGCGGGTGCGCGCAGTATGAATACCCGGAAAAGGTCCCGGTGCAAATCCTGGCCATTAATGACTTCCACGGACATATATCTGCGGACCAGAAAATGAAGGGCCGCCCGGTGGGGAGCGCCCCGGTTTTGGCTGCATATTTGAAAAAAGAGCAACGGGAGTTCCGCGGCTTCACCTTCATCGTCCACGCCGGCGACCAGGTGGGCGCGTCCCCCCTGGCCTCGGCCTTCCTCCAGGATGAACCTGCCATCATGTTCCTAAACCTCTTGGGCAACCGGGAGTGCTCCTCCCGGGACCGCCTGAATCCCCAAGCCAACCTCGTGGCCACGGTGGGCAACCACGAATTCGACCGGGGGCTCAGGGAAATGATGCGCCTCATCAAAGGCGGTAACCATCCCCAGGGACCCTTCCTGGAAGACCCCTGGCAAGGGGCGACATTTCCCTATGTGGCGGCCAACGTGGTGAGCAAGGATACCCACCAACCCATTTTACCGCGTTATGTCATCAAAGAGGTCGACGGCATTCCCATCGCTTTCATCGGGGCGGTGTTAAAGGAAACCAAAGACATGGTCAGGCCTTCGGGGGTGGCGGGGCTGGAGTTCCTGGATGAAGCGGCGGCCATCAATGCGTGTATCCCTGAACTCAAAGCCCGGCAGGTGAAAAGCATCATCGTGCTGCTGCACCAGGGTGGTACTCAAAGGGCCTATGAGGGCCGCACCCGGAAGAAGGGTACCTTGACCGGGGCTATCATGAAAATTCTGCCTCGCCTGGATGATGAGGTGGACGTGGTGGTGTCTGGGCATACCCACTCTTTTACCAACGCCCTGGTTCCCAATCGCAGCGGCAAAAAAATCCTGGTGACCCAGGCCTGGTACTACGGCAAAGCCTATGCCGACATTGAATTGGAAATCAGCCGGGCCACCCGAGACGTGGTAAAAAAGTCGGCGGCCATCGTCACCGCCTGGGCCGATGCCGGTCCGGGCTTGACCCCGGACCCGGCAGCCACCGCCCTCATGTTGGCCGCGGAACAAAAGGTGGCCTTTTCCACCAGGAAGATCGCGGTGGCCGCCATGGACATGGGGAGAACTCCAAATCGGGCCGGCGAATCAGCCCTGGGCAACCTCATCGCCGATGCCCACCGATGGGCCCTGGCCAGCGATTTTGCCTTTACCAACCCGGGGGGCATCCGGGCCGATATTGCGGCTGGGGAGGTTACCTGTGGCGAGCTTTACGCGGTGCAGCCCTTCAATGATCAATTGGTCAGGATGGAACTCACCGGCCAGCAGATTTATGACCTGCTCAACCAGCAATTCCCGCCCGCCCAAAGCTCCCCCCGGATGTTGCAGGTTTCCGGCCTGACCTATACCTGGGACGCCAAGCTGCCGGAAGGCCACCGTGTTGTCGAGGTGCGCCAAAACGGCAGGCCCCTCGATAAGGCCGCCACTTATAAGGTTGCGGTGAACAGCTTCCTGGCGGAGGGCGGCGACCGCTTTAGTGTTTTCACCCAGGGAGTGCACCAAGTTACGGGGAGCGGGGACCTGGCGGCCCTCATCAGTTATATCAAGACACTGCCTCAGCCCTTTAGCCGCGGCATCGAGGGGCGTATCCAAAGATTAAATTAATGGCCTTCCTGGCTATTCCTTTTCGGGGAACGAAAACTTTTAGAAGTAGTCACAAAGAAATGCCTGGTGGTACAGACCTTTGGCCCGGACGCACAGGCGGGACGCCTGTGCCACTGACGTTTATTTTTATGCATTGGCCTTAATTTCCTAAATTCTTAAGGGGGGTTGGGAGGGGAGTTTGAGGGGAGGGCGGGGGGTCCATTGGTCCCCCGGCCCGCCCCGCAAAATTTTTTCGCAAGAGTCTTAATCCGCAAAAACCCGTTGAAACACCGCGTCCACGTGGCGCAGGTGGTGCTTGAGGTCGAAAATTTTCTCCAGTTCTGCTTGGGAGATGATCTTGCCGATATCAGGGTCAGCCAGAACCCGCTCCGGGAAGGTGCCCCCTTGCTCCCAGACCTGCATAGCCGCCCGTTGGGTCAGACGGTAAGCCTCGTCTCTGGACAGACCCTTATGCACCAGGGCCAGGAGCAGGCTCTGGGAAAACACCAGCCCCCGGCTGTCGGCCAGGTTGGCCGCCAGGTTTTCCGGATAAACCACCAGGTTGGTCAGAACGCCCTTCAAACGGTGAATCATAAAATCAAGCAAAATGTTGCTGTCCGGGATAATGACGCGCTCCGCCGAAGAGTGACTGATGTCCCGTTCGTGCCACAGGGCGACGTTTTCCAGGGCCGTCAGGGCGTTTCCCCTCAGCACCCGGGCCAGGCCGCAGAGGTTTTCACTGAGCACCGGGTTGCGTTTGTGGGGCATGGCCGAGGAGCCCTTTTGCTTGGCCCCGAAGGCCTCCTCCGCCTCCCGCACCTCGGTGCGCTGCAGGTGTCGAATTTCCGTGGCCACCTTTTCGAGGCTGGCCCCGATGAGGGCCAGGGTGGTGAGATAATGGGCGTGGCGATCCCGCTGGATGATCTGGGTGGAAATGGACGCAGGCGTTAATCCCAGCCGTTGGCACACCCCGGCCTCCACCTCCGGGGGCAGGTGCGCGAAGGTCCCCACCGCGCCGGAGAGCTTGCCGACGCTCACCGTGTCCCGGGCCGCAGCCAGGCGTTGCCGCTGACGCTGAAACTCGGCATACCACAGGGCGAATTTGAGCCCCAAAGTAATGGGCTCGGCGTGCACCCCGTGGGTGCGGCCCACCATTACCAGGTCCCGGTAGGCGTACGCTTTATCCTTAAGAACCGCCAGGAGTTCGTCCAGGCCGGACAACAGGAGGCCGGCGGCTTCTTTCAGGCGCAGGGCCAAGGCCGTGTCCAGGACGTCTGAGGAGGTGAGGCCGAAATGGAAGTAACGGCCGTCCTCCCCTAAGCCGGCGGCCACCTGATCCACGAACGCGGCCACGTCGTGGTGGGTTTCCTTTTCGATGGCGAGGATGCGGTCTGCGTCGCACTCGGCTTTGCCCTTAACCCGCTCCGGGACCTCGGCGGGAATGAGACCGGCGTCCGCCAGGGCGGCCATGGCCGCCAACTCCACTTGCAGCCAGGCGGCGAACTTGTTTTCTTCTGACCAGATGCGGGCCATGGGCTCACGGCTGTATCGGGGAATCATAATTATTTTGCCTTTTTTTGTTTTCTTTTATGGGAAACATCGCGCTCAGACACAATACCTGACCTTGCGACCGACCTGGTTTTTTTGGCGCCGACCAAGACGTAAGTCATTTTTTCTCGTGGAGTGGGAGGTAAGGCCTCACCTTTGACCACGTTTACTTCCTTACCTAGTCCGCCGCGCGGCCCAATCTGCTGATATCGGCCCGATCGAGGGGCAATTTGTCCTGGCCTTAAAAAACCTTTCACATGATGTTGATAACGATGTTCACCTTGCTTCAATATTCCTTCGTCAGGGCTTTGCTTTGCCACGGGCGGCGGAACCATCTTGATTACCAGGCGGCGATTGAGATGCCCCGCGATTCTGCTGAGCATGGACAGAGAATGCCCTTCATAGTCAGCATCTTCGAGTCTACTGATTACCGATTGTGTTGTCCCTACGAGGTCAGCAAGTTCTTTTTGAGTTAGCCCCGCCTCTTTACGAAGATCATAAATTGCTTGAGCAACATCTGCATTAACACGCTCTGTTTCCAGAGATACCCTGCGTTCGAGGCTATCACCGATATACCTTTGGTACAAACTCTCCACCGCGTTGGTTATCTTACCTTTCTTCTTCAGGGTAATCACCCCCTATGTGTATGTCTTTTTTGATCTTTCCCAAAATGAATCTTGCGTTTGAGGGCGAGGTCGATTTCCTTTGGTGGCACCTGACTCGTTTTGGTCAAACCATGGGAGATGACAGCTTGCTTCCCGTGGAAGAAATAGAGTATCCTGTAATGTATCCCTTGCCGGGAAACTCGCAATTCATAGATGCCATCTCTCAGGTAATCCGCTAGTGGGCGTCGCAGCCCATAGTTTTTTTCTGCCAATAATTCAATTCTTACGATACATTTATCCTGCGCTTTGGCAGGCAACTTGTCCATCCACTCCAGAAAAGGAACTGAACCATCCTCCTCAGCAAAAATTTTTACATCAATTTTCGGCACTTAATGCCTTTCGAAAAAGAAGACGAGCAAGGCGAACCCGAATTAGAATATCGTTTTTTTGCGATATTTTGTCAAGAATAATCTGAAAACACTAGAGACGCTGAGAATATCCATGCCAGACTGGGGAAAAATTTTTGCCGATCCGTGGATGAAGCGCCTGCCTGCCAACAAGGAGGTTATGGCGCTGGTGCCGGAGTTAAAAGCCAGGGGCGTCAGGCTGGTGCTGGACGCCGGCTGCGGCGCCGGGCGGCATCTTCTGCCCCTGGCCGCCGAAGGTTTTCAGGTCCTGGGGGTGGACCGGGAGGGGTCAGTGCTCCGGGATGTCAAGGCACACCCGGGGACCGGCTCAACCTCAGTCTGGCTCGCTCAGGGGGATCTGCACAGTCTCCCGTCTCCCGCCAATGCCTTCGACTTCGTCCTGAGCGTCAATGCCATCAGCCACGGAGACTTCCGGGCCTTCCAGAGCTACTGCCGGGAGCTGGACCGGGTTTTGAAGCCAGGGGGTGTCTTATTTATCTGGGTTTCTCCCCGAGAAGCAGGGGAGATGATGCGCCTGCCGGAAACCGTGGAACTGGAGCCCGGCACCCTGGTAAAGATCTCCACTCCAGACGGGGACCTGGTGCACCACTTCCCCACCCCGGAATCCCTGGCGGCCCAATTCCCTGGCTATACCGTCCACCGCCTGGAGACAGTCCAGGCCCCCATTCCCTTCATGGACGGCGTAGAACTGCCCCAACTGGTCTTCCTGGGGGAGAAATGATTTGATTTTGCGAATAGTATTTGGGAAAGGGGGGGTCCCGCGGGCTGGAAGCCCGTGCTACCGGGGTTCCCAGACCCCTGGCCCCTCTCCCAAACCCTCTCCCCCAACCCCTTAAGTTAGAACGGCAGGACGGGCTTCCAGCCCGTCCAGGCACGGGCAAGATGCCCGTGCTACCGATACAAGGGGATTGGAGGGGAAATTACAGGAAGAGCGGGCTTCCAGGTTATATCCCCTTATTAGATGAGAGGTGGTTTCATATTAACCGGGAGCACAGGCTTTCCAGCCTGTGCATTGAACAGGCAAGATGCCTGTTCTCCCGCTTAAAGGGTGATGGGAAGGGGAATTTCAGGGAAAGGCCGGGGGACCATGCTCCCCAAACCATCCCCTCAAGCCCGGCTCATCCTACCGCTTCAGGGCCAGGCCCTCCTCCATCATGGTATCCGTGGTGGTGATGATGCGCGAGTTGGCCTGAAAGGCCCGCTGATAGAGGATCATGTGGACGAATTCATTGCCCAGGTCCACATTTGATTGTTCCAGGGCGTTGGAGCTGATTTTCCCCAGGCCGTTGGTTCCCGGGGAACCGGTCAGGGGGACTCCGGAGTCCTGGGTTTCATTGTACAGGTTGCTGCCCTCCCGGTGGAGCTTTCCCGGGGCGTTGAATCGGGCCAGGGTGAGTTGGTATTGAGGAATGATCTGGCCGTTACTGTAGTGCCCGGTGATGACGCCCTCGGTGTCGATGGAGATGCGTTCGAGAAAACCCGGACCGTAGCCGTCCTGGGAAGCATAGTTGGTCACTGAGGAGGCGGCGTACTGGGTGGTGCTGCCTCCCGCGGTATTGCGGGTGCTGAGGTCTACGTTGCCGATGTTATAAGCGCTCAGATCGATGGCGTACAATCCACCGGAGGTCATGGTGCCGTTGGTGTCAAACACCATGTCGCTGGGCCCCCCGCCACCCTGGTCGGTAATGTTAGCGGAGATGTCGACGCCGTCCAGGGTGCCGCTCACCGTCCAGGTGTTGGCGTTAGCGTTGGTATAGGTCATGTCCAGGGTATGGACGTTTCCCAGGTTGTCATACACTGTGATGGCGGAGTTGTAGACGTCTCCCACCGCGGCGTTGGCGTCCAGGTTCATGACCATATCCACGGCGGTGGAGGCTTGGGGGGCGGAGTAATTTTGACTGAGAACGATGTCGGTATCCACCCCCGTGGGGGTGCCGCTGATAGGATCGATGGCCTTACCTTGCACCCGATAACTGTGGGCATTAATGAGATAACCATCATTGTTCAAAGAAAAATTGCCGTCCCGGGTATAATAAAGGGCTTCGTTCAAGGGGTCCTTGACGACGAGGAAGCCGGTGCCGCTGATGGCGACATCCACGTCGTCGGCGCTGTTCTCCAGAGACCCCTGCTGCCAAATGGTGCTGACTTCGGAGATGCGGGACCCCCGCCCCACTTGCCCCGGCCCGGCGCCGGTGGGAATGAGCTGGGCCATCAAATCCTCAAAATGCACGGAGCTGTACTTGAAGCCTGTGGTATTGATGTTGGCGATATTGTCGCCCACCACACTCATGGCCTCCCCAAAGCAGTTGAGGCCGCTGAGCCCGCTATACATGGCGGTTGATAAAGACATAACTGACCCCTCCTAAAAAATGACCTCAGTGGTTAACCCGGCCAACCGGAAAATTTTCCCTGAACTCGTTCAATTCGTATCCGCCACAGAAACGATGCTGCTTAACAGCACCTGGCGGCCGTCCACTTTGACCCAGATACCCTGGGAGTCCTGATAAACTTCCTCCACAGTCCCGGTGAAGTGGGTATCCACCTGGAGGGCCTGGCCGTCTTTGTCTTGGGCCGCCACCTGGTAGGAGTAAGTCCCGTCGACAATCTGGTTCCCATCGCGGTCTTTGCCGTCCCAGGTAAAGGTGCAGGTACCGGAGGATTGGGCCCCCAGGTTCAGGAGGCGAACCTGCTCCCCGTTGGCGTCAAAAATGCCCACTACGAGGGCTTGGGCATCAGAGGGCAACTGAAAGGAAGCTTCAGCGGCCTCGCCCCCAGCCACGGTAATTTGGTTCCCCGACCCTGTCACGGTTTTCCCCAGGAGAGACACGCCCTGAGCCATGTTCTGTGATTCCGTGTAGGTCTTCAGAAGCTCTGACAAATCCTCGAGCTGCTGGTTGACATTTATTTGCTGTTCCAGTGAACTGAATTGGGCCAGCTGGGCCACAAAGTCCTTGGGATCCTCCGGACTCATGGGGTCCTGATACCGCAACTGGGTTACCAGCAGATTCAAGAAGTCTTCCTTGCCCATGGTCTCGCCAATGGCACCGGTGAGGGCGCCCGTGGAGTCACTCGACGAAGTGGTCTGGCTGGCAGCGGCAGTGGTTGAGGGGATGGAGTCCACCATGCTTGTTCTCCTGGCTTCGTTAAAAGGTTAATGGAGATAACTTGTCAACCGGCTAACTTCCCCAGGCCCTTGGCGGCCTTCACACGAAGCGGTCCACTTCACGGCTGCGCCGGCGGCTGGGGGGAGGAAATCTTTCCTCCGATCCACTGTTCTTTTCCCGGTTCCCCGCCAAGAGCGAAGACGTCAGGACTCCGGGCTGCTCTTGCAGGCGCACCTGAAACTGGGTCAGGACCAGACCCTGTTGGGCCAAGGCCTGGAGAAGCTGCTGGACCCCCTGGGTGGCCAGTTCCGCGACTTCGGGGCGGCTGGCCACCGCAATGACGGCCAGATCCTGGCCGCTGAGGTTGAGGGTGAGCTGGATTTGCCCCATCTCGGGGGGATTCAACTTGATATTGACCTGGTTTTCCCCGGGCTGCAGGTTGCTCATAATGCCGGACTGGAGCTGACTCCACAGGGCAGCCCGCACCTCCGGCGCGAACGATGGCCAGGCCGGCCCGGTGGAACTCGAAGGAGCCCCGGTGCCAGACACATTAGGGTTGAAGGTAAGAAGCTCGGCGGCAAAAGCCGGCAGTCCGAAGGCCTCCCCAGACGTTGCCGCCAGGTCAGCGGCGGCGCCATATTGTTGGTTTTCACCGCCATGGCCGCTCAACTGGGACTGGTTTCCGTGGGTCTGGCCCTGCCAGAAAAAGGGGCTCAGGCGTAAGTTTTCAGGAAGATACAAGGGCTTGGGATTAGACAACACCGAGGGCTGCTCCTCCGGGGGCGCCAGGGCCAGGAGGGTGGTCTTTAAGTCCTCCTGGTTGCCGGGAGACTCCTGGCCCAGCAGTGTCTCCACCTCTTCAGGCTCGAGGCCGGCCTTCAGGAGTATTTGCCGCCACGCCGCCATTTCCTCAAGGGACACGGGCCGTTCCTCCAGCAGGGCCGCCGGGAAGGGGGTTTCTCCAGGGGAGGGGGTGCTGGGGGCGCCGGCTGCCGACAGGCTCCCTTTGCCCTGGCCGCTTTGTAAGACCTGCCACACCCGGGATAAAGGGAGGCCCTTCCCCTGAGACTCATCCTCCAGTTGGGCCAGAGCTTCGGGCGTGACGCCCAGGCGGGCCAAAGCCAGGCGCAGGGTGGGAAGCATACTCGCGGGTAAAGTGAAACGTTCCCACCGGGCCTTATAGTCAGGGTCCTGTAAAATTTCCTGGGCGGCCGGAGGTAGATTAAGCCCTGCCACCGGGGGCTTTGCCCCCGTCGAGGACTCTGCCCAGGTTTCCCCGGCTGGTTTTTGACCCTGGGTCCGCTGCCAGGCCCCCTGCAAGTTCGCCGCGGACAGGCCCTTGGTAGCGAAGTCGGGAGAGGCAATCAACCGTTCCACTTCCTCAGAGGGCAGGCCCGCGGACACCAGATAGGCGGTCACCGCCGGAATCTGTTCCGGAGAAATTTTCAGGGTGCCGTGGGGCTGGGATTGCAGAAAAGTAATAAGGTTCTGCAGAGCCTGGGGCGGGCTGGCGGAAGCGGCTTCCGACTGGTCGGACCGGGGATGAGGGACCGACTGGCTCTTATCCTCCGCCAACCCCGCAACCGCCACCTGAGACTCAGCCCGCTTCTGGGTCCGGCGGGTTTTCTCTGGCCGGTTTTTCTCTTCCACGCCGGCAACCCGACGAGAGTCATCTGACCCGGAGGTGGTCCGAGACGTAAGCCCTCCCTGCCGCAGTTGGCGCCGACTGGTGGTTTGGCTTCTCCCGGATCTCCGGGAGGAGTCGGCCCCCTTCACTGTGTGGTTCCGGGAGGCCAGCCGGGCCGCCAAACGACCCTGGAAGACCTCCCGAAAATCGTCCCGCCTCGGCGGCGCCGACCCCTGTGCCCCTCCTTTCCAGGAGAGGAACATCATGTCTGGATTGGGAACCACTGTCGCGGGCATAACCTGGGCCTACCTCAAAAGTCGTGTCTGAGCAGACAAAAGGCAAAATTCATGCTAGCGGTGATGAGCCCGGAAAGCCGAAGCCCCTGGCAACAAACCTCCACAGGCGTAGAAGAAACCGGCAAAACCGGTCTAGTCATCCGGCAAGAAATGCCTGTTGGAGGGTTTTCGGTTTTCGTTAAAAAAAGACAATATAGGGGGAGCAATTATCCTTTTCCTGAGTCCCGGCTTCCGCCGGCAGGAATGGACTTATTGATATTCGTTTCAGAAATTTCTATAATTTCAAAATATTAGAAGACTCGGCGCCCAAAAAAATCCGCCGTCAAAGGACCTATCTTGGAAATTAAGGAAACCACCCGGCGCAAACCCACCCGGCCCTTGTGGATCGGCCCCGTCCAGATCGGCGGCGGCGCGCCCGTGGCCGTCCAGTCCATGACCAACACCGACACCCGGAAGGTGGCCGCCACTCTGGCCCAGATCAAGCGCCTGGCCGCGGCCGGCTGTGAGATCGTGCGCCTGGCCGTTCCGGACCAAAAGGCCGCCCGGGCCTTGGGGGAGATCAAACCGGCAAGCCCGGTCCCCTTGATCGCCGATATTCACTTCAACCACCGCCTGGCCCTGACGGCGCTGGCCGAGGGCGCGGACGGCCTGCGCATCAACCCCGGCAACCTGGGCGGGGCCCGGAAAACCAAAATCGTGGTGGAAGCCTGCCGGGAGCGCAGCGTCCCCTTGCGTCTGGGGGTGAACGCCGGTTCCCTGGAGGCGGACCTGTGGGAAAAATATGGCGGCCCCACAGCAGAGGCCCTGGTGGAAAGCGCCCTGCGTTGGGTGACTATTTTTGAGGACTGGAATTTCTCTGACTTTAAGATATCTTTGAAATCTTCCGATGTTATCACCACCATCCAGAGTTATCGGGATTTATCCCGCCGGGTGGATTATCCGCTGCACCTGGGGGTCACTGAAGCGGGGGGCCTCATCGCCGGCACGGTGAAATCGGCCCTGGGGATCGGCATCCTCCTGGCCGAGGGTATCGGCGACACCATCCGGGTGTCCCTCACCCGGGACCCGGAAGAAGAGGTGCGGGTGGCCTATGAGATTCTGCGGGCCCTGCGCCTCAGGGAGCGGGGGGTGGAACTCATCTCCTGTCCCACCTGTGGCCGCTGCGAGATCGACCTCTTCAGCCTGGCCGAACAGGCCGAGCGCCGTTTGCTGAGCATCGCCACCCCCATCAAGGTGGCCATCATGGGCTGTGTGGTCAACGGTCCGGGAGAGGCCCGGGAAGCGGACGTGGGCATTGCCGGGGGGAAAAAAGTCGGCGCCTTGTTCAAACGGGGCGAGTTGGTGCGCAAGGTCCCGGAAAAGGACTTGCTTGCCGTCCTGCTGGCCGAGGTGGCGGCCCTCACCGGGGAGACCCCGGACCCGAAGGACTAGGAGGATAAATTGCCCACAAAGAAGATTATCTTAGCTTTGCTGGCAAGTATAGTCGCCCTGCTGGTGGTGACGGGGGCCAACGCCGAGGCGCCGGGACCGGAGCCCCTGCCGCCCTATACCGGCGTCATCAAAAACAACTCCAGCCACGACATTTCGGTCCCGTCGGCAAACAGTTTGGCCACCCTCATCGTGCCGGCCCGGGGTTGGATCGAATTTGTTGTCTGGGATCCGAAGTTTCATCTCATCCCTTATCTCGACGGTCAACCCTATGGCTGCCAAAAAGTCAGGGTGAAGCCCCACGCTTCCCCCTACATGTGTAAAAGTTACGATTTTTTGGTGGAAATCAAGGCGCCGGCACCCGTTCTGTCAAAAAGGAATATTACCGGAAATTAAAGAAGAGGTGCCGGAAACTAAGAAACGGCTAACCTGGGAAGGGACTGGAATGGACCAATCTTTCTACTTCAACCCTTTGCTTTTCTGATTGGAAAGTGGATGGAATATCAAAAGATTTTTAGATTTTTTTCCCTCTCCCCCCTTCAGGGTGAGGGGGAAGCTTGGAATATTTTCATCTATCCGGGAGGTTTTGAAATATGTTCTAAAATACCTTCTTACTGTCCAGCAATAGAGTCACCGGGCCGTCATTCACCAAGCCCACTTCCATCATCTGGCGGAAGCGGCCGGTGGCCACCCTAAGGCCGTAACCCGCCAGGGCCGTCACCAGATCCTCATAAAGCTTCTCGGCCAGTTCCGACGGTCCCGCCAGGTCGAAGGAGGGACGCCGGCCCTTGCGGCAGTCCCCCAAAATGGTGAATTGGCTGACCACCAGGGCTTCCCCCTGAATGTCCAAAAGCGACAGATGCATGAGGCGCTCCCCTTCGGAAAAGATACGAAGATGAGCCAGCTTCTGGGCCATGAAAGCCACGTCCTCAGGGCCGTCCTCCGCCGCCACCCCCGCCAAAATGAGCAGCCCCGGGCCGATACGGCCCACTTCCTCCTTACCCACCCGCACCCAAGCCTCCTTCACCCGCTGCACCACCGCCCGCATGACGTTTCTCCGTGGAGAGGTATAATTTGAGGGGAGGGCCGGGGGACCGGTGGGTCCCCCGCCCTCCCCCAAAATCCATTACCGCCAACTTATATGAAACCCGGCAATTGTGTCAAGGTGGGGATTTTCCTTTGGGGTGTGCCGATCATGGGTTTGTGGTCCTCCGCTTCTTTCCTTTAAAAATGTGTCCCGGCGTTAATAATTTTGGGGTGAAGGGGCCAAGTTAGTGCAAACCTCTTCCAAATTTTGCTGAATGTGGTATTTATCTCATGATGATTCCCTAATACGGTGAGATTGACTCAGGAAAAAGGAGTATACTCATGGAAGTGCGCACCATCCTTTGGCCCACCGACCTCTCCAGGAATTCTTTAAAAGCCGCCAAGCATGTCAATTCCCTGGCTGAAAAATATCAGGCCAAGGTCATCGTCATGTATGTGGGTGTGGATCTGATGACCCAGCTCATGTCTTATGGTTATCCGAGTGAAGAACACGTAAAGAACTTCCAAGATTGGGAGTTGGACCAGGCTAAAAAGAAATTGGCCACTGTCTGTGAAGAGAATCTGAAAGCGTGTCCCATGTTGGATATCCTCATGGTCCAGGGCGATGCCGCCGAACAAATCATCAAGGCTATCAAGGAGAAAAAGGCGGACATGGTAGTGCTCAGCAGCCATGGCCGCACCGCGGACGACCTGGACAAAGCCAGCCCCGAGTTCGGCAGCGTGGCCCGGAAGGTGGTAGCCAACTCCCCGGTGCCGGTCCACTTGGTCAACCCCCTGCAGCAGTAAGCCAAACCGCTCTTTTTCACGGATGCCTGGGGGTGCTAGGTTCTAAAGTTTTGCCTGGAAGCCCCCGGGCTGAATCTTTTCAGGGTCCGGTATGTGGACCTATCTGCTCAAGCGTTTGCTCCTGATGGTCCCCCTCCTGGTGGGGATCACTCTGGTTTCCTTTGTGGTCATCCATTTGGCGCCGGGTACGCCGGTGGAACTCCAGACCACCATGAACCCCAAGGTTTCCCTGGAGGCCCAGAAGCGCCTCCGGGAGCTTTACGGTCTGGACAAGCCCCTCCTGGTGCAGTACTGGGATTGGCTGAAGCGCATGGCCCTCCTGGACTTCGGTCGCTCCTTTTCTCCGGATCATCGCCCGGTCTGGGATAAAATTGCGGAGCGCATCGGCGTCACCGTATCCCTTAACATCCTGTCATTGATCATTATCTTGCTGGTGGCCATTCCCATCGGGGTGATTGCCGCGGTGCGGCCTCATTCCTGGTTTGACCGGGCCACCACCTTGTTGGTGTTTTTCGGCTTTGCCATGCCCACCTTCTGGCTGGCCTTGCTGCTCATGATATTGTTCGGGGTGTATCTCGACTGGCTCCCCATCTCCGGACTGACCTCCCTGGGTTTCCGCCAGTTCAGCTTTTGGCATAAAATCCAGGATTTGACGGCCCACGTCACCCTGCCGGTCCTGGTGGCGGCCTTCGGGGGGCTGGCCGGCATGAGCCGCTATATGCGGGGCAACATGCTGGAAGTCATCCGCCAGGATTACATCACCACGGCCCGGGCCAAGGGCCTGCCTGAGGGCGTCGTTATTTTTAAACATGCCCTGAGAAACGCCCTGCTGCCGGTGATCACCATGTTGGGCCTGTCCGTGCCCGGCCTCATCGGCGGCAGCGTCATCTTTGAGTCCATTTTCGCCATTCCCGGCATGGGACAACTGTTTTACGGTGCAGTTTTAGCCCGGGACTACCCCCTGGTGATGGGGGAACTGGTCATCGGCGCCTTCCTCACCCTGGTGGGGAACCTCCTGGCCGACGTGGGCTACGCCCTGGTGGACCCGAGAATCAGGGCGGGGTGAAGGACTGCTTTGTGGGGAGGGCAGGGGGAGCGCAACTCCCCCGCTCTCCCCCGTGAGATCCATGAGCGGTTTGATCATGGTGGGCGGTCTATTTCTGGTATCCTTGTTGGCCCCCTGGCTGGCGCCCTATGACCCTGGTTTCATTGATCTGAAGGCGGTGTTGATGCCCCCCGACGCCGCGCATTGGCTGGGCACCGATCCCCTGGGCCGGGACGTTTTGTCCCGCATTATTTACGGGTCCCAGGTCTCTTTAAAAGTGGGTTTTGTAGCCGTGGGGCTGGCCACGTTCATCGGCATTATCGTGGGGGCCCTGGCGGGGTATTACGGGGGTTGGGTGGACCTGACCCTCATGCGCTTTGTGGACCTGATGTTGTGTTTTCCCAGTTTTTTCTTAATCTTGGCGGTGATTGCCCTTCTGGAGCCCAGTATTTGGAACATCATGGCGGTTATCGGCATTACCAGCTGGATGGGAGTGGCGCGTCTGGTGCGAGCGGAGCTGCTTTCTCTCAAAGAACGGGAATTCGTAATGGCCGCCCGGGCCTTGGGCGCGTCGGATGTGCGGTTGATCCTGCGCCATTTACTTCCCAACGCCCTGGCCCCGGTGATGGTGTCGGCCACCCTGGGAGTGGCGGGGGCCATCCTTACAGAGAGCGCCCTGAGTTTTCTGGGGTTGGGAGTGCAACCCCCCACGCCGAGTTGGGGGAATATCCTCACCGCGGGCAAGGACAACATCGAAATTGCCTGGTGGCTGTCAGTGTTTCCAGGCCTGGCCATTCTCTTCACGGTCATGAGCTATAACCTGTTGGGGGAAGGCATCCGGGAGGCCATCGACCCGCGTCTCAAGGAGTAAAATGGGCCGATATAATCGTCCGATAGTTAAGATTATTGGTGGATGAACTAGGAGAAAAACTTCGGCCTGTTCTCCAAAATCATTGACATTTACTAAAATGGTGATTAAATATGGCTCTATACGGGGCGGCAAATCCCATGAATTTCTAATTCATCAGCGATTGGAGAGGGAGGAATATGAAACGCACGTCCGTAAAAATACTATGCTTGGTACTGGCGCTGGTTATGTGCGGGGCGGGATTGGCTTTTGCGGCCAAAGCCAAAAAGGCTGCCCCTAAGGATGTTAACGCGATGCTCTTAGACAGCTATGACTTGCTGGAAAAGGGCAAATTCGACGCTGCTGAAAAGATGATTAACCAAATTTTGGCCAAAGACCCCGGCAACCCCCTGGCCCTGAACAATTTAGCCGCGGTCATGGTTAAGAAGAAAAAGTTTGACAAGGCCGACACTTACCTGAATCAGGCTCTGCCCCGGGCTAAGGGCTACATGGTGCAAATCAACCGGGTTTGCCAAGTGGGCGGCATCTGTCTGGCCTTCAAACCCGTGGTCGGCAGCACCGGCAACCAGGAACTGGCTCCGTTGGTCCTGCTGAACATCGACATGGTCAAACAATATATGTCCTCCGAGCCCCTTCCCGGCAAGGGCCCGAGATAAGCAAAAACCAGGTGCCGCCCCCGCACCAATTACGGGCCCCACTGGGGGCCTTTTTTAAGACCTGGCGCCGGCTGCTCTTTCTTTGGCGAAGTCGCCAGCCTTTCTTTCCAATAGGAAGCCAGTGCGGGATTCTTGGTTTGGGACAACAACCGCTGGTAGACCATGTCGGCTTCTGGCCGGTTGCCGGCTTTATCATACAGCAAGGCCAGGCGGGAAAGGAGAACGGTTCTATAGTTGCCGCTGACCCGGTCCACTAAGGGTTTCAGGGTCTGGGCCGCCTTGGCGTAGTCCCCCTGGGCTTCGTAGCAGTAGCTCAAGCTTTCGGTCACAAAGTGGTCCCATCCGTAGGGGTCTTGATTTCCCATGGCGGACCGCAATTCTTCATATGTTTTGGCCGCGTCGGCGTATTTTCCATTCTGATAGAGGAGATTGGCTTTGAACAGCCGGGCCACCTGAGCTGCCTTGGTGGAAGGGTAGTCTTGGATGAGAGCATCCAGTTTCTTGATGGCTTCTGGGGCCTGGTCCGGCCGGTTGAGCTGCGGCCGCACCTGCTGCAACGCGGTCTGGGCGTTAGCTTCCCGGCTGTGTTTCAGGTAAGTATAGCCGCCCCACCCCCCCTGCCCCCTCTCCCAAGCCCTCTCCCCCAACCCCTTAAGGGGGGGTGGGAGGGGAGTTTGAGGGGAGGGCGGGGGATCCACCGGTCCCCCTCCCCTCAAATTAATCCTTTAAAGACACGAACAGCTCCGTCCAGCGGGAGCCATGTCCGGTCAAGGTGATCTGGCGTTCTTCCTCCCCGGTGATGACCAGGACCACGTCCAGGTGCTCCGGAGGGAGCAGGTCCCCCAGGCGCTCGGCCCATTCCACCGCCATAACCTGAGGCCCCGTCAGATAGTCCTCTACGTCGGGCAGGAACTCAGGGGTTATCTTGGCCAGGCGGTAGAGGTCCAGGTGTACCAAAGTGAGGCGCCCCTGGTATTCGTAAGCCAGGGCAAAGCTGGGACTGGCCACCGCGTCCTCGGGCACCCCCAGACCGGCGGCCAGACCCCGGACAAACTCGGTCTTGCCGGCTCCCAATTCCCCCCGCAGGGCCACCACGTCCCCCGGGCGGAGACCTGCCCCCAGGCGGGCGGCCAGGGCCCGGGTTTCAGCTGGACTGCCACTCAGTAGTTGAATTCTTTTCACTCGTCAGCGGGGTGGGCCACACCCCGAATCAAATCAAGCTTGCCCACGATACCCACGAGTTTCCCGCCCTCCAGCACCGGCAGGGTGTGCGCCCCTTGGTGAGCCATGAGACCGGCGATCTCGTTCACCGGGGTGTCCGGCGCGATGCTGTGGGGGTTTAACGTCATGACGTCCTTGACCTTGTTCCCCATGAGTTTTTCCAGCCGTTTTTTAAAATGGGAGGGCATCTCCAGAAACAGATGGAAATCCAAGATGTTCAGGGCCGGGGGAAGTTCCAGGTCCCGGCTGCGCTGCACCAGGTCCGATTGGGTAACCACTCCCACCAAAGCGCCGGCTTGATCCAGAACCGGCACCCCGCCGATGCGGTGCTCCTCTAAAAGTTTGGCCAGATTCTCGACACTGGCCTCCGCTTGAATGGTAACGACCTCCCGGGTCATGATGTCACGAGCCGTAAGCATATCTCTTCCTCGATGGCAGGAAACCGGCCCTGGGTGAACTCCGTCAGGAGTTCGGGCAACCAGGTCAGCAGGTCTCCGGCAATATGGCCCCGCGGTCCCATGATTTCTTCCAGGTAATCCGCAGCCAGGCCGTGAAGATAGACCCCCAGACGGGCGGCATCCCAGGGGGACAGTCCTTGGGCCAAGAAGCCGCCGATCAGGCCGGTGAGGACGTCTCCCGTGCCCCCGGAGGCCAGCACCGGATTGCCGGTGGGGTTCAGACTGAGGTGGCCGTCAGGCGCGGCCACCACGGTCTGGGCGCCCTTGAGGACCACCCAGACTCCATGGGCCGCGGCGAACGTTCGGGCAACTTGCAGGCGCTGGGACTGGACCTCCTTGGCCGAGACTCCGAGAAGCCGGCCCATTTCCCCGGGGTGGGGGGTGAGAATCCTGGGCCCCTTGGCTTCCTTGACCACCTCCGGCTGACCTGCCAGGGCGTTGGCGCCGTCGGCGTCAATGACCATGGGCAAGGGGCAGTCCCGCACCAGGGCCCGCACCAACTCCTGGGTTTCCGGGTGCGTGCCCAGACCCGGCCCCAGGGCCACCGCGCTCTTATCCAGCAAAAAATTTTTTAAAGGCTTGAGGGCCCCCTGGCCCAGGGCTCGGCTGGCTGCGGCCTCGGGGAGGGGGAGGGTCATGGCCTCGGTGAGCTTCACTTCCAAAATGTCGTTCAGGCTCGCCGGCGCTGCCACAGTGACCAGCCCGGCCCCGGATTGCAACCCCGCTTCGGAGGTCATGGTGGCGGCTCCGGTTTTTCCTTCCGAACCCGCCACCACCACCAGGTGGCCGAAGGTGCCCTTGTGGCTGGCAAAAGGGCGGGGGGGCAGCAAGGTGCGCATCTCGGAGGCTTCGGCCAGCTCGGTTTTGAGGTCCCGGGTTAAGGCCGGGGGAATGCTGATGTCTACCAGCCAGAGCCGCCCCACCAAGTCACGACCGGGAGGCAGAATCTGACCGACTTTAGCGAAGCCATAAGTGACGGTAACGTCGGCCTCCACCGCCACCCCCAGGGGCTCCCCGGTGTCGGCGCTGAGACCCGAGGGGATATCCACAGCCAGCACGGGGGAGCGCACCTGATTGACCCTGGCGATCACCTGGGCCAAAAGGCCCCGCACCGGAGAATTGAGGCCGGTGCCCAGCAAGGCGTCAACGATGAGTTCCGCCCGGCTCATCCGGTGCCCCACGGAGCTCAGTTGGTCTTCTCCCAGGACCTCCTCCACCTCCAGGCCCATGGCCTCCAGGATATTCAGGTTCACCAGAGCGTCACCCCGGACTTGGTCCCGGGAGGTAAAAAGAAAGACGGTGACCGGGAAGCCGTCATTGGCCAGGTAGCGGGCCACCACCAGGCCGTCGCCGCCGTTGTTGCCCCGGCCGGCCAGGATCACCACCGGACCCGAGAGATCGGGAAACTCCCGGCGCAGAATCTGGTAGGTGCTGCGGCCGGCGTTTTCCATGAGGACCGTGGAGGGCACCCCCACGTCCTCAATGGTGCGACGGTCCAATTCACGCATTTCGGCAGCGGTGACCAGCTTCATGCCAATTCCTTACTGATTGAAAAAGTTCAAGGTTCAAAGTTCAAAGTTCAAGGTTCAAGGTTCAAAGTTCAAAGTTCAAGGTTCAAGGTTCAAAGTTTTGAGTTTCGAGTTTCGAGTTCATGGGAAGGTGGGGTGCTCTTAGCGCCCCAAGATGGCGGGCGGGATGCCTGCCCTACCAGCCTTTTCATAGTTTTGAGAGAGCCGCCGGCTCATGAGTGACTCCCTGAAATGATAAACATTAACATAAGATGAGGGGACAAGCCAAGGGTGCGCCGGCAGAACCCCTTGATTTGCGGGTTTGGCTCGCTTGGGCAAAAAGAAAGGCGGCCTCAGGCCGCCGTTCTTTAGCAACATCAGGCCCGCTTAGAGAAAATGGTAGCACAGGCCCACCACGAAATGGTGTTTCTGGAAGTTGAAGTGGGCCGTCCCCCGTTGCTCGTTGTTACCACCCGCTTGCGTTAATACTTGTTGCTCTAACTCCACGTCCCATTGTTGACTGATATTGTACTCCACGAACATGGATACGTTCTTTTTCAGCATAAAGCGCACCCCGGCGATGCCTTCCAGGGAGAAGTTTTTGGCTGCATCATAGTCACCATACAGGATGACAAAACCCGGCCCGATGCCCACGTAAGGCTGCACCACCCCAAAAGGGACTTCTTCGGTTTTGACGAAACCGACGCGGGCGATGAAGTGGAGGGCCAAAGTCATGACAGCCAAAGTCTGGCTACGGATTTGCACCTGTGATCCGGTGACCGGGTTGGGAACGGAGCCCGTATTGACCAGGGCCGGAGAAATACCGACCGTTTGCTCCTTAATATTATTTCTGGAATAGTTAAACTCCCCCTCGATACCGAAATTGGGGAACTTGTGGAAAAAATAGCCGAGCTTCGCGCCGGCCACCACGGAAGGCTGGAACGCGACCTTATTGGTGGTGCTGATATCGTAGGGCAGAGAAAACGCACCGCCCGTGCCCCTGTCGTAGCGGAAGGTCTGTGACGGGACAAAAGAGCCTCCCACAAAACCGCCGACATAAAACCCCCCCGGACCTTTGACCTCCCAGTCGGGAGGGTTGGGATTACCGGGCCGATTGGCCCAAAGGAGATAACCGACTACTGATCCAACAAGCACACCCCCGACTGAGGCGGCTATGGCAGTTTCTGTTGAACCATCTCCCCCTGCTTGCGCCAACCGGGGCCAGGGCATGACCAAGGCCACTACCAAGAGGGTAATGACCAACAAACGGCACCAGATTTTATTCATGGTTCCCCCCTTAAAGATTTCTCACCCCAGGCCCCAAATGCCATCTGGGGCGCATCGCTATTGTAGGGAAAAGTCGATAGCCGAGTCACTTCCTGCCGGGTGTTTTCCTGTAAAAGGGATACAAATCTTACGGCGAGCTTAAGAGGAAAAAGATAATCACTAGTGACTCACCTTGTGCGGGTTGATAAATTTTAAGGGCGAATTTCTTATATTATTTTTATATTTTAGGATAGCAGCTAATAACGTGGTCGTGGTCATTGATTACCAGGCCGGCAACATCACCAGTGTAGTTCGCAGTCTCCGGGCCCTGGGGGTGGACAGCACGGTAACGGAAGGCCCGGAGAAGGTTCTCCAGGCCCGTCGGGTCATTTTTCCAGGGGTGGGAGCAGCCGGAGAAGCCATGGCCACCCTGAAAAGACGAGGCCTGGATCAAGCCTTACAGGAAGTTTTTTCAAGGAATATTCCGATATTGGGCATTTGCCTGGGGGCCCAGATCGTTTTAGACTATAGCGAAGAAAATGATACCCCTTGTTTGGGGCTCATTCCGGGCCGCACCCGGGCATTGCCCCGGGGGCCGGGCCTCAAGATTCCCCATATGGGGTGGAATCGGGTGGATTTCCGCGGTTCCCACCCGGTGTTTGCCGGCTTGCCCGCTACGGCTGAGTATTATTTTGTCCACAGCTTTTTCCCGGAGCCCCGAGAGGCCGCCATGGTCCTGGGGATCACGGAGCACGGGGTGGCTTTTCCCAGCGCCTTGGGCAGTCAGAACCTGGTGGCCACCCAATTCCATCCGGAAAAAAGCGGACGATATGGTCTGAAAATCCTGGAAAATTTTCTGGCCTGGGACGGCAGGTATGCTGAGTAAACGCATCATCCCGTGCCTGGATGTCCGGGATGGCAAGACCACCAAGGGCATCAAGTTCCTGAACAACATCGACATCGGCGATCCGGTGGCTATGGCCCGGCAGTATTACGAAGAAGGCGCCGATGAGTTGGTGTTCTACGACATTACTGCCTCCAGCGACCGCCGCAACATCATGATCGACGTGGTCCGCCGGGTGGCGCGGGAAATCTTTATCCCTTTTTCCGTAGGGGGCGGCATTCGAACCTTGGAAGATATGCGGGAGGTGCTCCTGGCCGGGGCCGAGAAGGTGAGCGTCAACACCGCCGCCATCCAGAATCCCTCCATTATCGCCGAAGGCGCCCGCAGCTTCGGCAGTCAGTGCATCGTTTTAGGGATGGACGTGAAAAAGGTGAATCCTACCCCGAAGATTCCTTCGGGCTACGAAATGGTAATTCATGGCGGCCGGACCCCCATGGGTATTGACGCCCTGTGGTGGGCCCAAGAAGGGCAGCGCTTGGGCGCCGGGGAAATCTGCCTAAACTCCATCGACGCCGACGGCACCCAGGCAGGCTATGAGTTGACCCTCACCCGGATGATTTCGGAAGAGGTGTCCATCCCGGTGATTGCCTCAGGGGGAGCAGGCCGCCCGGTGCATCTGGCCGAGGTGTTGACCGAGGGCAAGGCCGACGCCGCCCTGATCGCTTCCATGATTCATTACGGCACCTACACCATCAAAGCGATCAAAGAATACCTGGACCAACAGCACATCCCCATGCGCCTCACCTGGTAAACCAGGCCGGCCTGCATGGGGCCCATGACCAAAGACGGGGGTTGAGATTGGCTAAATTGCCCCAAGATACGCCTGAAATTTTAGAGCCGGAGGTGGAAGAGGCTTCCGAGGAAGAGACCTCGCTGCCGGTTCCCTCGGAGCTTGACCCTCTGCAGGCGTACCTGCGGGAGGCCAACCGCTATAACCTTTTGACCCCGGAGGAGGAAAAAAGCCTCAGCATCCGCTACCGGGAAACCGGGGACAAGGAAGCGGCCTACAAACTCATCACCAGCAACCTGCGTCTGGTGATCAAGATTGCCCTGGAATTCCAGAAGTACTGGATGAAAAATCTCCTCGATTTGATTCAGGAGGGGAACATCGGCCTCATGCAGGCCATCAAGAAGTTTGACCCCTATCGGGGCATCAAGCTTTCTTATTACGCCAGCTTCTGGATTAAAGCCTATATTCTGAAGTTCATTATGGACAACTGGAAGCTGGTGAAAATCGGCACCACCCAGTCCCAGCGCAAACTATTTTACAATCTCAAACGGGAAAAAGAAAAGCTCCGGGCCCTGGGGTATGAGCCCGGTCCCAAGCTCCTCGCCGAGGTTTTACAAGTCCGGGAAGAGGAAGTGGTGGAGATGGAGCAGCGCCTGGGGGGATGGGAACTCTCCCTGGACGCCCCCCTGAAGGAAGGTTCCGAGGAGTTCCATAAGAACTTTCTACCGGCTACGGAACCGCAGGTGGAGGAAATGCTGGCGGATGCCGAGCTTAAAAATGTGTTTCGCCAGAAACTTAATGAGTTTCGCCCAACCCTCAGCGATAAGGAAGTGGACATCCTGGACTCCCGCCTCTTGGCGGACAAGCCCTTGACCCTGCAAGAGATCGGAGCCCGGCACGGAGTTTCCCGGGAGCGGGTGCGCCAGATCGAGGATCGGCTTATCAAGAAACTCCGGCATTATCTCAGAAATGAAATTCCGGATTGGGAGGAGCATCGCACTCCCATCCAAGATTAGAGTATTGTCTCAGAATATTCCAAACCCCTTTATGATGAATACTATTGCCTCCAACAACCAAAGAACCAGACGACGGGTTATAGGCGTTTTCCTGTGCCTGTGCGGTCTGGCGCTGGTGGGAGGGCCCTGGGGCTGCCAGAGCCTGCCGGTTCCCGGCCTCCTGAGGAAAAAGGCTGAAAAAACTCCTGTAATAGAACCCTCTCATTCCCTGGCTTACTTTCATTACCTTAAGGCCCAACAACTTCTGCTGGAGGATGATATCCTGGGGGCCATCAAGCAGTACCAGGAGGCGACCACTTACGATCCCCAAGCAGCCGTCTTGCAAATTGAGCTGGCCATTCTTTACCAGCAACACGGGGAATTGACCAAGGCCCTGACTCACGTGGAAAAGGCTCTAAAGATCGATCCCAAAAATCAGGAGGCCCATTTCCTCCTGGCCGGTTTGCATGTCGGGTTAAACCAGCTGAAAGAGGCCACTGAGACCTACGAGCGCATCCTGGTTCTCAATCCTGAAAACCGGGAAGCCCGGCTTTTTTTGGCGACGTTGTATGCCCAACAGCACCGGTTCTCTCAGGCAGTCAAAGCCATCCAGGAGCTTTTGGAACGGGACCCTGACCTGACCGTCGGACATTACTACCTGGGACATATCTATCTGGAGATGAACCTGTTGGAAAGGGCCAAACAGCAACTGCGTCAGACTTTGGCCAAGGATCCGGAGTTCATCCCCGCCATGTTCGACCTGGCCTCAGTTCTGGAGCATGAAAAGCAATACTCCCGTGCCCTTTCCTTCTACCGGCGCATTCTCCGTCAGCAACCCAACAGCTCCCGGGCCTGGGCCAACATCGGCCGACTGTATCTGATAACCCGCAAGCCTAATTCAGCGGAGAAGGCCTTCCAGCGGGTAAAAAATCTGGAAAAGAACAGCGCCAGCGCCTTTCTGCAGGTGGGGCTTATCTATTACGAACAGAAAGATTATGACAACGCCATCCGGGAATTGCGGTGCTTGCTCAACCTCCCCCGGTATAGAGACCAGGCTCGTTATTTCATCGGCGCCGCTTTGGAAGAAAAGAATGAACACCAGGCCGCGGCCCTCATGTACCAGGGCGTGGAGCGGCACTCGCCCTACTACGTTCCCTCCCAACTGCGGCTGGCCTACCTTCTCTTTCAAGCCAAGAAAAAAGACCAGGCCCGCCGCATCCTGGATGAAGTGAAGATCCTGGCTCCGGACCGGGAAGAGGTTTACCTGACCATTTCGTATTTCTATGAGGAGGAGGGTTTGTGGCACCGGGCCATTGCGGCCCTCCAGGAAGGGTTGAGCAAGGCGCCCCGCTCCGCCGAACTTTATTCCCGTCTGGCCCTTCTCTATGAGAAGCAGAAGAAGCGGCTGGAAAGCATCAAGCTTATCAAGAAGGCTCTGGAGCTGGAGCCGGACAATCCGGATGTCCTTAACTTTTTGGGCTACAGTTACGCGGAAGCGGGCATTAATCTGGACGAAGCCGAACGCCTGATCCGCAAGGCCCTGGAAGCCAGGCCGGAGAGCGGCCATATTATTGACAGCCTCGGTTGGGTCTACTATAAAAAAGGACTTTACGACAAGGCCTTAGTGGAAATAAAGCGGGCCTTTCACAAACTCCCTACGGACTCCACCGTGGCGGAGCACTTGGGGGACGTCTATCTCAAACAGAATCGCTACCGGGATGCCCTCCAGATATACAAGAAAGCCATATACCTGGAGGATGCTGAAATCCGTCGCCTCAAGCACAAAATCAAAGACATCGAGCTCCATATCCAGAGAATGCAGCAACAGGTCTTATGAGATTGGGATGCGCCCTCCTGCTGGTCGTTCTGGCGGGGTTGGCCGGATGCAAGACCCTGCCGCCGACCCCTGCGGTCCCTGAATTATCCGCTGAACAAATACTTTCCCGGCTGCAGGCCCGTCAGGGAGCCCTCACCGCGTTTGCGGCCCGGGGACGCCTGACCTTGCTCTCGCCGCAACAAAACGCCACCGGCACCGCTCTAATCAAGGGCAAGCTCCCCGAGACCCTCAAGGTGGACCTGAAGGACCCCTTAGGGCGCACCGTCCTCAACTTCGCCACCGACGGCCGGATGGTGGAAATCCTTTTTCCCCGGGAAAACAAGCTCGTGCGGGGTCCGGCCACGCCTGCCAATCTGGCCGCCTTTATTCCTCCCGGGGTGACGGTGCCCCAGGCCCTGCGGCTATTGGTCGGCGACCTGCCCCTGAGCCAGGGCCCGCCGGCGCGTACGCATCTCGACTCCGGCGAGCGCCTCTATGTCCTGGAATGGCTGAAAAAAGACGGCTCTCTGCAGGAGCGCCTCGGGGTGAATGCTGACGACCTTTTGCCCCGGAAAGAGGAGTGGTTCGGAGCTGACGGACACTTGGCCTTTAGCGCCGAATTGGGGGATTTTAGCCAGGGGTCCCCGAGCTGGCCCCAGCACCTCAAACTGGTGACCCCCAGCCCTCGGGTGGAGCTTCGTCTGGCCTACAAGGACTTTACCCCCAATCCTGCCCTGACTCCCGGCGATCTGGCGGTGCCCAGGCCGCCAGGGGTGGCGGTACTGCCCCTTAAGCGATGAACTTTCTGGTAGACCTGCCCCTCAGGGGCTTGGCCAAATGGCTCAGGCTTTGCGGCCTGGATGCCAGAGTGGAGAATTTTTCCTCCCTCGGGGCGGGCCTGCCCTCGCCGGTGTCCGACAGGTATCTCATCACCAGACAGGCTAAATACCGCCGGCGGCCGCGGGAAGATCTGCTGGTTTTGGAGGCCAATGACCCCCAGGACCAACTGGCGGAAGTCTTTCGGCGCTTGCAGTTCACCCGCCGGGATGTGGCCCCCTTGAGCCGCTGCGGGGAGTGTAACCACCTCCTCACGCCCGTGCCCCGGGAAACGGCCCTGGGGCTGGTTCCGGACCATGTTTTTCAAACCCAGGCGGAGTTCTTCCAGTGCCCCCGCTGCCGGCGCCTTTATTGGCCTGGAAGCCATCACGCCCGGATCATCGACCGACTGCAGCAGGTTCTCCCCGAGCAACAGGGGGACCGGCATGTTCCCAACTAAAACCGGAAAGGAGCACCCCATGGCCTCTAAAGAAGCCGGAAAAGGCGGCCAAACCTTCTCATCTATCCTTCGTTTCTTGAAAATCTTCACCCTAAACCTCTGGCGTCGTCTCCTCATGCTGGGCCATTACACGGTCATTTGCTTCCACCAGCAGCGCCTTCGCTGTGCCTGGCGTGTCCTCGGCCGTCAGGTCCATCAGGCCTTGGACAACGGCGAAGTCAACCCCATACTCGCCGAGGAAGTGAAAGACAGCCTCGCCAAGGCCCAGGACCTGAAAGCCGCCAAAGAACGGCACTACCAGGCCATTGCCGCGCTGCGCGAAAAAATCCAGGCCAGCCGGGCCGAGGAGCCCAGCCGGGTCGAAGAGCCCAGCCGGGCAGAGGAGCCCACTCCGCCTCCGGAGGCCGAACCGGCTCCCCCGTCCGCTGAAACCGAACCGGCTGCCGCTGAGAAACCCGAACCGATTATTTTGGGAGAACCTGAACCGACTCCGGCCCCAGAGCCCGAAGCGGAGACCCCCAAGGAACCCGAACCGGAGAAGCCCCAGGATTAGGCCTTTGCAGGGAAATTGTGGGTGGTTAGACGTTTGCCGGCAAGACGGCGCCAGAGGGGTTTGCCGAAGAGCTTGAGACCTGGTAAGAATTATTAGTTAGAAGTCATTATAAAACCCCAAAATTTTGGTTCTTGTCATGCTGAGCTAAGCGAAGAATCATGTATTCTCGATAGGTTGAGATCCTTCACTTCGTTCAGGATGACAACAACCCCTCCCCTCAAACTCCCTCCTTACTCTTTTTATACCGGGAGCACAGGCATCCTGTCTGTGCAAAAAACACCCTGCATATTAAAGACTTGGCTAATATTTAGAAAAGTTCATGAATAAAAAGGGCTAGGCCCCACAATCCGCCGGGCTGCCCTTGAGTTTTTCCAGGGCGTGGGGCAAGGCGGGCAGGATGGCTTCCAGGCTTTGGGTGGCGCCTTTTTCGCTGCCGGGCAGGTTGATGATGAGGGTCCTCCCCCGGATGGCGGCCACGCCCCGGGACAGCATGGCGTGGGGGGTATGAGCCAGGCCCGCGGCCCGCATGGCCTCGGCGATTCCCGGCACCAGGCGCTCGGCCACCGCCAGGGTGGCCTCCGGGGTGAGGTCTCTAGGAGAAGGGCCCGTGCCCCCGGCGGTGAGGATCAGGTCCAGCCCAGCCTCGTCGCTCCAGGAGACCAGCGCCGCCACCAGCTGCTCATACTCGTCCGGCACGATGTTGTAGTGGCTGACTGCAAAGCAGCGGGGGTCGAGAAGGTCCCGCAGGGCCGGGCCCGCGGTGTCCTGGCGCTCCCCCGCCGCGCCCTTGTCACTCACCGTGAGCAGGCCCACCCGGAACATCAAACACCTCAATGATATCCCCGGGGCGCACCACCCCGGCCTGGTCCACCCGGGCGAAAACCCCCTCCCGGGGCATGATGCAGTCCCCCACCAGCTCCCGGATGGCGCAGCCCTGGTGACAAGCCTTGCCGATCTGGGTGATGGTCAGTTCAGCCTCCCCGCCGATGCGAAAGCGGGTGCCCACCGGCAGTTTATCCACGGCCAGTCCCCGGGTGGTGATATTTTCGGCAAAATCCCCGGGATTGACCTCCGCCCCCGCGGCCCGCATCTTGTCGATGCTCTCCAGGGCCAAAAGACTCACCTGGCGCTTGCCGCCCTCGGCGTGGACGTCGCCTTTGACCCCCTGATCCACCACCAGTTCCACCATGGGGACGTTTTCCTTGACCACCCCCTTTTTATCGCTGACGGAAACCGCCACCACCATGGGGTTGGTTTTCACTGTTTTCGCGAGTGCCATATTCGGGTACCTTTATAAAAAAATAGCACATGCCGGGGGCCAGCGCCACCGGCTTTCTCGGAGACCCTCCGCTCTCAGGCGGGTTGACCCAATCCTGCCTTCAGATTGCAATATTCCAGGTACGTTAAGCCAATGACCAAGACGTCCAGGATACTCAGGAAAACCATCCAGAGGGAATGGGAATGGGCGTAGCGATACATCTGGTACACGATAAACATCCCGAACACCACCATGGCCGTTGGATAGGCCCACAATTTCCTTTTGAAGAGAGCAACGATCAGAGCTAATTTTAATATGCCGTGGCTAAGGAGAAACAAGGCCCCAAAAAATTGGCTGCTCGCCGAAAAATGACGGGCGGCGTTAGCGAGAAGATTGGCAAGGAAATCTCCTGGATCCTCGCTTAACTCACCCTGGGTGAGCAGCCTTACCAGATAAGTGATGGCCTGGGGTGGAATTAATAATAAGAGTATGCCGCCGATAATTTCCAGAACGCCATCCACCCCCTTGAGAAAGATGCCGATCTCGAAAGCCTTGTGGATCGCTCGGGCATACTTCTTTCGCATTACTTGAATATAAGTACTTTAACGGGAAAATCTTCTGAAAGACTTCTTTTCTGTCAAGGTAAGATAAATCTTGAGAGGCTGGAATTGCGTCCAAGGTGTGTTTAGCAATATTTTCCGCAGGGGTAGGTGCGTCTTGGTGTGTTCCCATAGATAAGGGGACGCTTAGGTCCATTTCTTCGAAAAATCCCCCATAAGGTTGGAAGTAAATCCCGGGGCAGGACACTAGCGGACACGGCTTATAAACCTGTGCCTCCAAATGCGGCGAGGAGTGTGGGTTGTGTGGTGGGCAGGGGTCCGCCGACCCCTGGCCCCCTCCCTCAAATCAATCTTCAGCCTACCCTCATTCCTTCTCCTTGGCGGCCTGGGTCTCGGAGATGATTTTTTCGGCCAAGTGGGGCGGAACTTCTTCGTAATGCGAAAACTCCATGTCGAAGGACCCCCGGCCGCCGGTCTTGCTGATGAGGTCGGGAGCGTACAACAACACCTCCGCCATGGGCACCTGGGCCGTAATCACCTGGGTGCGCCCCTGGGCCTCCACTCCCAGGACCCGGCCCCGGCGGCCGTTCAGGTCGCCGATGATATCGCCCATATTTTCTTCGGGCACGGTCACCACCATTTTCATGATGGGCTCCAGCAGCGTGGGGCTGGCCTGCTGCACGCCTTTTTTGAAACCCATGGAGCCGGCGATCTTGAAGGCCATATCGGAGGAGTCCACTTCATGGAAGGAGCCGTCGTAGAGCCGCACCTTGATATCCACCACGGGAAAACCCGCCAGCACCCCTTCGCTCATGGCCTCGACGATGCCTTTTTCCACCGAAGGGATGTAGTTTTTGGGGATGACCCCGCCCACGATGTTATCCACGAACTCAAAGCCCTCGCCCCGGGGTAGGGGCTGAATCTCCAACCAGGTGTCGCCGTACTGGCCCCGGCCGCCGGATTGGCGCTTATATTTGCCCTGCACCGAGGTGGTACCCTTGATGGTTTCCCGGTACGGGACCTTGGGCTGTTTGAGATTCACTTCCACCCCGAATTTGCGTTTCAGCTTTTCAACGGTGGCCTCGATATGCACCGAGCCCACCCCGGACAGCAAAATTTCCTTGGTTTCGGCATTTCGGTTAAGTCTCAAGGAGTTATCCTCTTCCAGCAGCTTCTGAATGGAAGAAAACACCTTGTCTTCGTCACCCTTGCTTTTGGGTTCTACGGCCAGGGTGATCATGGGCTTGGCTGCGCCCAAGGGCGGCAGCAACAACGGCAGGGCTTCGCTCCCCAGGGTGTCGCCGGTGACGGTTTCCTTGAGCTTGGCCACCGCGGCAAAGGCCCCCGGACCCAATTCCCCCACGGGTTTTTGGCCCTTGCCTTCCGGCAGGAAAAGCTGGCCGTAGCGTTCCGGCACCGACTTGGTGACGTTGAGCACGGTGGTGTCGGACTTCATGGTCCCGGAAAAAACTCTGAAAATGGAGAGGCGGCCGGCGTAAGGGTCGGCCACGGTTTTGAAGACCTGGGCGGCCAGGGGGCCGTCTGGATCAGCGTCCAGAGCCACCTCTTCTTTGGAGGTGGCATTGACGCCGCTGATCTGGCCGCGATCCTCAGGAGAGGGCAGGAACTGATTGATGACGTCCAGCAACAGCTCATAGCCGAGGTTGTTATGGGTGGCGCCGAAGAGCACCGGCACGAACTGTCCCTTGACGGTGCCCAGCCGCAAGCCCTGGTAAATATCCTCCGGAGAGAGGTCCCCTTCTTCCAGAAACTTTTCGATTAGGGCGTCGTCACTTTCCGCGGCGTAGTTCAGGAGGTCCCCCCGCCACTGCTCCACTTCATCCTTCAGGTCATCCGGGATGGGGCCAGATTCCATTTTGCCGGAGCCCCCGGTGTAAGCCTTAAGACCTATCAGGTCCACCACCCCCTTAAAATTGGCCTCCTGGCCGATGGGGTACTGGATGGGGACCACGTTGGCCTCCAGGATGTTTTTCAGCCCGGTCAGAACCTGGGTATAGTCAGCCCGCTCCCGGTCCATCTTGTTGACAAACACCACTCGGGGCAAATTATTTTGGTCAGCCGTGTGCCAGACTTTCTCGGTGCCCACCTTGACGCCGTCCACCGCGTCAATCACCACCACCGCGGCATCGGCGACATGGAGGACGGCCCGGGTGTCGGCCAGAAAGTTGTCGTCGCCGGGGGTATCAGCCAAATAGATCGTGTGCTTCTTATAGGAATAATGATGGAAAGCGGAGGAGATGGTGATCTTGCGTTTGATCTCTTCAGGTTCGTAGTCTAAGACGGAGCTGCCGTCGTCCACCTTACCCAGCCGTTTGGTGGCGCCGGTGCTGAAGAGCAGGGCCTCGGCCAGTGAAGTCTTGCCGCAGCCGCTGTGGCCGATAAAGGCCAGGTTGCGAATGGTTGCTGTTTTGCCGGACATCACAATCTCCTTCCCCAAAGAGTACCCGGCCCGGTTAACAGCCCGGACCGGAAAATTTTTGTCTATCAAATTTGGGGGGCGATATTCCTGGCTGGTACTTATCTCTGAGGACCTTTTAAAAAGTCATTTTGAGGGAGGGGGCCAGGGGTCGGCGGACCCCTGCCTTCTCCCTCAAGCTCCCTCCCCCAACTCCGTAACGGGAGCACAGGCTTCCAGCCTGTGCTACACGGGCAAGATGCCCGTGTTACCGGGGGTGTGAATTCGGAAGGGGCGGACCCGCGTGTCCGCCCGTCAATTATGGCCGACAACTGGGTCGATCCCTACCAATGCTTCATTTTGAAAAGAAAATAAGGACCATTCGACCTCAGGTCTCGACCCTCCCCCAAGCCAATTAGCCGCCCTCTCTGTCACCAGCATTGACAGGACAGGTTTGTCTTGTTAAATTTAAAAGTTATCGGGACGTGGCGCAGTCTGGAAGCGCACCTGAATGGGGTTCAGGGGGTCGGAGGTTCAAATCCTCTCGTCCCGACCAGGGATTGACAAAAAATACTGTGGGTTGGCCAGGGTAATTGGTCAGCCCCTTTTTATTTGGGCTTTTTTGGCAGAAAGGCCGCCAGGCGCGGAGGCACGCCTGTTCGTTTCAAGGCAGTCCCGCGGCTTCGGGGCTCTGGCCTTGTTAGAACCTATTTCAAAACCTCTTTTACTGTCATCCTGAACGAAGTGAAAGATCTCAACTTCTTGAAAATACGAGATTCTTCGCTTCGCTCAGAATGACAATATTCCTAAGTCAGGAGTTTTGCGACTTGTAGCGCTGCGCCGCGAATCTCCCGCCTCTGATTTACCTTTCCCATCTCGCTGATTGCCATAGGCCTGGTGAGGGCCGGCTCTTATCATATTATATACATTAATGTAAATTAGAATTTCTAAAATGTACAAAAATGAAATTTAAGAAAATTTACTAATTTGAAAATGTACATAAATGTATATTCAGGCTCATTTGGACTCCAGGGAGTACCAGGCTCTAAATTAATTATAACTAATTATATCTATATGTTAGGCAATTTGTGCTGGGCTTGGCATATTATGTGCTACCTGTCTTGGTAAAAATTATGGATAGGTGATTGCTATGAGAAAAATAGCCATATACGGCAAAGGCGGCATCGGCAAGTCCACCACCACCCAAAATACCGTGGCCGGCTTGACCGAAATGGGCCGCAAGGTCATGGTGGTGGGCTGCGATCCCAAGGCGGACTCCACCCGCTTGTTGTTAGGCGGCCTGGCCCAAAAGAGCGTGCTCGACACTTTAAGAGAAGAAGGCGAGGACGTGGAACTGGACGATATTCGCCGCACCGGCTTCTCCGGGACCGTGTGCGTGGAATCCGGCGGGCCGGAGCCCGGGGTGGGCTGCGCCGGCCGGGGCATCATCACCTCCATCAACCTGTTGGAGCAGTTGGGGGCTTACGCCGACAGCGAACAGCTGGACTACGTCTTCTATGACGTCTTGGGGGACGTGGTCTGCGGCGGCTTCGCCATGCCCATTCGGGAAGGCAAGGCCCAGGAAATTTACATCGTGGTCTCCGGCGAAATGATGGCCATGTACGCGGCCAACAACATCTGCAAGGGTATCGTCAAGTTCGCCGAGGCCGGCGGCGTGCGCCTGGGCGGCCTCATCTGCAACAGCCGCAACGTGGACAACGAAAAGGAGATGATCGAGGCCCTGGCCGCGCAGTTGGGCACCCAGATGATCCACTTCATCCCCCGGGACAACATGGTGCAGCGGGCGGAAATCAACCGCAAGACCGTCATCGAATTTGATCCGACTCATCTCCAGGCCGATGAATATCGGGCCCTGGCCCGGAAGATCGAGGCCAACGACATGCTGGTCATCCCCAAGCCCATGACCACCGACGACCTGGAAAAGCTGCTCATCGACTATGGCTTGGCGGCTTGATGAAGGAGGAAGTGTCATGAAGGTGAATCTTGTCAGCGCCATCCTTATAAACCTGTGGTTGGCGGGCTGGATTCTCGCCGGCCTCTGGGCCGCTCTGCAGGCCAGGGCCGAGACCCGGGCCTGTCCCTCCCGGAAGGGACTGCCGGGTCCCCCGGCCTCGTCGGTGGATAACTGAAGCACAGTCGCAGGAAAGGAACCTTATCATGCTCATGATCAGATCAGTGGTGCGGCCGGAAAAGGTGGACGCCGTCCTGGCCGCCTTAATGGAAGCGGGATTCCCCGCGGTCACCAAGATGTCGGTGGTGGGCCGAGGCAAGCAGCGGGGCATCAAAATCGGGGAGATCACCTATGACGAAATCCCCAAGGAACTGTTGCTCATGGTGGTGAAGGACCAGGACAAGGACTTTGTCATCAAGACCGTGGTCAAAGCGGCCCGCACCGGCGACAAGGGCGCGTTCGGGGACGGCAAGATCTTTGTCTCACCGGTGGAAGAGGTCTATACCATCAGTTCCGGCATCAAGGAAAACGCCGCCGGGGAGATGGAAGAGGTCAAGATATGAAAGAGATCATGGCCATCGTGCGCATCAATATGATGAACAAGACCAAGCGGGCCCTGGCCGAGGCGGGCATCTCCTCCATCACCGCCCGGGACGCTCTGGGGCGGGGCAAAGGCCTGGTGGATATGACTCTGCTGGAAGGCGCCGAAAAGGGCTATGAAGAGGCTGTGGCCCAGTTGGGCCAGAGCCAGCGCCTCATCCCCAAGCGCATCTTTTACGTGGTGGTGCCTGACAAGCTGGTGCAAAAGACCGTGAAAACCATTATCCGGGTGAATCGCACCGGCAAGTCCGGGGACGGCAAGATTTTCATCATGCCCGTGGCGGATTCGGTGCGGGTGCGCACCGGGGAGTCCGGCGACCCGATCTTGGATGAAGCTTGAACCAAGTTTTGAGTTTCGAGTTTTGAGAAGGGACAATTCTAACACTCGAAACCTCATGAATGGAGATTTGGAAATGACCACAGAGGCAGCGGAACTATTGGGTGAAATTACTGAAGTTACTCAGGAACCCAGCACTGAAGAGGTCAAAAAGGAGCTGCTGAGCAAATATCCCACCAAGGTGGCCCGCAAGCGAGCCAAGCAAATTGTCATTAACCAGGTGGACCCGGAAAGTTGCGTGCCGGAGATCCAGTCCAACGTGCGGACCGTCCCCGGGATCATCACTCAGCGGGGCTGCACCTACGCCGGCTGCAAAGGCGTGGTGCTGGGGCCCACCCGGGATATCGTCAATATCACCCATGGGCCCATCGGCTGCGGCTTCTATAGCTGGCTTACCCGGCGGAACCAGACCCGGCCCGACGGCCCCGAGGGCCATAATTTCATGCCCTACTGCTTTTCCACGGATATGCAGGATGAGCAGATCATCTTCGGGGGCGAGAAAAAGCTGCGCCAGGCCATCCAGGAGGCCTATGACCTCTTCAAACCCAAGGCCATCGCGGTTTTCGCCACCTGCCCCGTGGGTCTTATCGGTGATGATGTGCACGCCGTGACCCGGGAAATGAGGGAAAAGTTAGGGGTCAATGTCTTCGCTTTCAGTTGTGAAGGCTACAAAGGGGTGAGCCAGTCCGCCGGACACCACATCGCCAACAACGGCATCTTTACCCACGTGGTGGGCCTGGACGACACGGTGAAGGAAGGCAAGTTCAAGATCAACCTCCTGGGGGAATACAACATCGGCGGTGACGCCTTTTTGATCGAAAGCCTGTTTGAGAAGGTGGGTCTCACCCTGGTTTCCACCTTCAGCGGTAACTCCAGTATTGACCAATTTGCCAATTCCCATACCGCGGAACTGAACCTCATCATGTGCCACCGTTCCATTAACTACGTGGCGGAGATGATGGAAACCAAATTCGGCATCCCCTGGATCAAGATCAATTTCCTCGGGGCCAAGGCTACGGCCAAATCCTTGAGAAAGATCGCCCAGTTTTTCGAGGACCCCGAACTGACGGCTCGGGTGGAGGAGGTCATCGCCCGGGAATTGCCCAAAGTGGAAAAGGTGGCCGAAGAAGTGAAGACCAGATGCCAGGGGAAGCGGGCCATGCTCTTTGTGGGCGGCTCCCGGGCCCATCACTACCAGGAGCTTTTCAGGGAAATCGGCATGGAGACCATCGCCGCGGGCTACGAGTTCGCCCACCGGGACGACTACGAAGGCCGTCGGGTGCTCCCCAACGTCAAGGTGGACGCGGACAGCCGGAACATCGAAGAGCTCCACGTGGAGCCGGACCCCGAGCGCTACCGGCCCCGGTTGACCCCGGAGCAGATGGCCGGGATGGAACAGGCCGGCCTCACCTTCAAGGATTATGATGGCATGATGGCGGAAATGGAAGAAAACACTCTGGTCATCGACGACATCAGTCAGTTCGAAACCGAGAAGCTCATCGAACTCTACCGGCCAGACATCGTCTGCGCCGGCATCAAGGAAAAGTACACCGTGCAGAAAAGCGGCACGCCCATGAAGCAACTGCACAGCTATGACAGCGGCGGGCCGTATGCCGTCTTCGAGGGCGCCATCAACTTCTACCGGGAGATCGACCGCATGGTCAACAGCAAGGTGTGGAAGTATATCAAGGCGCCCTGGCAGGAACATCCGGAGCTGTCCGCCAAGTACGTGTGGGAATAAAGGGGTTTTCGGTTTGCAGTTTGCGGTTTTCGGTTAAAGAAGCCCCTCACCCCGACCCTCTCCCCCCGCCAGCGGTGGGAGAAGGGGATAAGAGGACGAAGGACAACGTCATGCTACTGAGACATACACCCAATGAAATTACCGAACGCTCGGCCCTGATGATCAATCCGGCCAAGACCTGTCAGCCCATCGGGGCCATGTACGCCGCTTTGGGCATTCACGGTTGCCTGCCCCACAGCCACGGCTCCCAGGGGTGTTGCGCCTACCATCGGAGTACCCTGACCCGGCACTACAAGGAGCCGGTGATGGCGGGGACCAGCTCCTTCACCGAGGGCGCCTCGGTGTTCGGCGGGCAGGCCAACCTGGTCCAGGCCATCAACAATATCTTTTCCGTTTACGAGCCTGAGGTCATCGCTGTTCATACCACCTGTCTGTCCGAGACCATCGGGGATGACATTCCCCAGATCATCGCCAAGGCCAAGCAGGACGGCAAAATCCCGGAAGGCAAGTACGTCATCCATGCCAATACCCCGAGTTACGTGGGCTCCCATGTCACCGGCTTTGCCAACATGGTGAAGGGCATGGTGGACTACTTGGCCCAAACCAACGGCAAAAAGGGCAACCGGGTCAACATCATTCCCGGCTACGTGGAGCCCTGCGACATGGAGGAGATCAAGCGCCTCTGCCGTGAGCTGGGGGTGGCGTCCATCATGTTCCCGGATACCTCCAACGTTCTCAACACGCCCCAGACCGGCAAGTACTCCATGTACCCGGCGGGTGGCGTCACTGTGGCCGACTTGATGGATACCGGTAACAGCATGGGCACGGTGGCCCTGGGGCCCCTGGCCTCCGGACCGGCGGCCCGGGCCCTGGATACCAAGTGTAAGGTGCCGTGCGAGATCCTGGAGCTGCCCATCGGGCTCAAGGCCACCGACACCTTCATCGACACCTTAAGACAGATCGCCGGGGTGTACGTGCCCGATTCCATCAATATCGAACGGGGCCGCCTCCTGGACGTCATCACCGATATGCACCAATATTTCTACGGCCGCAAAGTGGCCCTGGCCGGGGACCCGGATCATCTGATTCCCCTTACCCGGTTCCTGGTGGACATCGACATGTGGCCCATCCATATCGTCACCGGTACGCCGGGGAAGAAGTTCGAGAAAAAGATCAAGGAGATCACCCAGGACGTGCCCCACCCGGTGAACGTCAAGAGCAGCGGCGATATGTTTCTGCTGCACCAATGGATCCGGAACGACCCGGTGGACCTGCTCATGGGGAATACCTATCTCAAGTACATCGGCCGGGACGAGGACATCCCCCTGGTGCGCTCCGGGTTCCCCATTTTGGACCGCATCGGCCACATCTACTTTCCCACCGTGGGATACCGGGGCGGGCTGCGACTGCTGGAAAAGATTCTGGACGCCCTCCTGGACCGCCAGGACCGGGATGCGCCGGAGGAAAGCTTCGAATTGGTGATGTAAAACCACCGCCGGCGGCGGTTCAGGAGCCGCCGCCGGCGACGACGCCACCTGGCGATAGAAAGGAATAAGCCATGGAAAAGCCGGAGAATCACATATTTGTCTGTATGAGTTTTCGGGGCCTGGAGCCCAAGGGCAAATGCATCAAGAAGAATGCCGGGGAGCTTTTGGGTTACCTCGAATCAGAGTTGGCCGACCGAGGCCTGAACAACGTTATGGTCTCCACCACCGGCTGCCTGAAGCTGTGCGATCAGGGCCCTGTCATGGTGGTTTACCCCGAGGGTTATTGGTACCAGCAGGTGAATGATGAAGAGGCCGTGGACGCCATCCTGGACGCCCTGGAAAACGGCGGCCCGGCGGAGGATTACCTGATCGGGTGACGAACTGAGAGACCGGGGGGCTGAATGCCTTCCGTCCCTCCCCCATAAAAGGAATTATCCATGGAAACTGCCATTTTTGAAGAACGAAAGACCCAGATTCACCGCAAGGGTGAAGAGCCCTTTGACCTGGATTGCAACAAGGACAGTCTGGCCGGCGCGGTGAGCCAGCGGGCCTGTGTCTTCTGCGGCTCCCGGGTGGTGCTCTACCCCATCGCCGACGCCCTGCACCTGGTGCACGGCCCCATCGGCTGTGCCTCCTATACCTGGGATATTCGCGGCGCCCTGTCATCGGGCCCGGAACTGCACCGCCTGAGCTTTTCCACCGACCTCCAGGAAAAGGACGTCATCTTCGGGGGTGAAGAAAAGCTCTACCAGGCCCTTACGGAACTCATTGACCGGCATCAACCCAACGCGGCCTTTGTGTATTCCACCTGTATTGTGGGCATCATCGGCGACGACCTGAACGCCGTGTGCAACAAGGTCAGCAAGGAAAAGGGCATTCCGGTGCTGCCGGTCCAATCCGAGGGCTTCAAGGGCAACAAGCGGGCCGGTTACAACGCCGCCTGTCAGGCCATGTTCCGGCTGGTGGGCACCGGCGACACCACCGGCATAAGCCCCAAAAGCGTCAATATCCTGGGGGATTTCAATCTGGCCGGCGAAATCTGGATCATTCGGGATTACTTCCGGCGCATGGGCCTCGAGGTGGTGGCCAACATCACCGGAGACGGTCGGGTGGACGATATCCGCCGGGCCCACGGGGCCGCCTTGAATGTGGTGCAGTGCTCCGGGGCCACCATGGACCTGGCCAAAATGATGGAGGACAAATACGGCATTCCCCATATGCGGGTTTCCTACTTCGGCGTGGAAGACATGGCGGAATCCCTCTATGCGGTGGCCCGGCACTTTGATGACCCGGAGATGATGGCGCGCACCCAGGAACTGGTGCGGGAAGAACTGGCGGTGCTCTATCCCAAACTCCAGGAATTTCGCCGGGCCCTCACCGGCAAGAAGGCCGCCATCTATGTGGGGGGCGCGTTCAAAGCCTTCTCCCTGGTCAAGGCCTTTCGGCTCCTGGGGATGCAGGTGGTGCTGGTGGGCTCCCAGACCGGGACCGCGGAAGACTATCAGGAGCTCCACGACATCACCGATCCCGGCACCATCATTGTGGATGACTCCAATCCCCTGGAATTATCCAGCTTCCTGAAGGAAAAGGACGTGGATATCTTTGTGGGCGGCGTCAAGGAGCGCCCCATTGCTTATAAGCTGGGCGTGGGTTTTTGCGACCACAACCATGAACGCAAGGAAGCCCTGGAAGGCTTTGTGGGCATGCTCAACTTCGCCCAGGAAGTCTATAACACCGTCATGAGCCCCGTCTGGCAATTCGTGCCTCGCCGGGCGGAGAGGATAGAAGAACTTGGGGGAGTGGGCTAAGGGCCGGCGGGCCCTTACCCCCTCCCCCAAACCCCCACCCCCAAACCCTTAAAGGGTTGGATGGGAGGCTTGGGGAAGAGGACAGGGAGTTGCGCTCCCTGGCCCTCCCCCCAAAATTAAAACAAAGGAAAAAACCATGGCCGCTAAAGCTGAGCCTTATGTTTCCACCACCAACGCCTGCAAGTTGTGCAAGCCGTTGGGCGCCTGTCTGGCCTTCCGGGGCATTGAGGGTGCGGTGCCTTTTCTCCATGGCTCACAGGGCTGTGCCACCTATATGCGGCGCTACGTCATCAGTCATTTTCGGGAGCCCATGGACATCGCCTCGTCCTCGTTGGGGGAGAAGCACGCCATCTACGGGGGCGGGCCCAACCTGAAGCAAGGTCTGGCGAATGTCATGAACAAGTATGGGGCCAAGCTCATCGGGGTGGCCAGCACCTGCCTCACCGAGACCATCGGCGATGACGTTCCCCTGCTGGTGCAGGAATTTCGCCAGGAGAAGGCCGGCCTGGATAATCTGGGAGAGACTCCGGTGGTGACGGTATCCACCCCCAGTTATTCCGGCACCCACATGGAGGGGTTTCATGCCGCGGTGAAAGCGGTGGTGGAGCAGGTGGCCCAGGGGGGAGAGCCCACCGAAGCGGTCAATCTCCTGCCCGGTTTTGTTTCTCCCGCGGACTTGCGCTATCTGAAAGAGATCCTGGACGATTTCGGCCTTAAGGCCATTGTATTGCCGGACCTCTCCGACACCCTGGATGGACCGGCCGAGCTTGATTATGAAAAGATTCCCGCCGGGGGCACTCCCCTGGCGGATATTCTGGCCATGGGCCGGTCCCGGGCCATCCTGGAGTTCGGCCGGACCCTTATCGGCCAAAGCACCGCCGGACAGGTACTGTCTGACAAGTTCACCATACCCTTGCAGCAACTGGGTATGCCCATCGGCCTCAGGGAAACCGACCGTTTTTTCAAGGTGTTGGAGGAATTAGCCGGGCGACCCACGCCGCCACGGCACGACCGGGAGCGGGGCCGCCTCATCGACGCCTACGTGGACGGCCACAAGTATGTCTTTAACAAAAAGGCCGTGGTCTATGGCGAAGAAGACCTGGTGGTGGGCCTCACCGCGTTTCTGCTGGAAATCGGCGTCCGTCCCGTCCTCTGCGCCTCCGGCGGCCGGAGCGGTCACTTTCATGAAGCCATAGCTGAGGTGAGCGACCACCTCCTGCCGGAGCCCCCTGTGGTCCGGGAGGGCCTGGATTTCTATGAAATTGCTGAGGAAGTGGAGGCCCTGGCCCCTGATCTCCTCATCGGCCACAGCAAGGGCTATCACCTGGCCCGGCGCTGGGGCGTGCCCCTGATTCGGGTGGGGTTCCCCATCCATGACCGTTTCGGCGGCCAGCGGATTCTCCACCTGGGATATCGCGGCGCCCAAAGCCTCCTGGATCGCATTGTCAATGCCCTGCTGGAAAAGAAGCAGCAGGATTCGCCGGTGGGATATGGATACCTTTGAGTTTTAAGTTTCAAGTTTCGAGTTTCAAACTTTGCTAAATCTCGAAACTAAAAACTCGAAACTCGAAACCAAGGAATAAGGCCATGTTGAATTTTGCTAAGCACCCGTGTTTTAACGTCGAGGTCAAGGGAGAATGTGGCCGGGTGCACCTGCCGGTGGCGCCCAAGTGCAATATTCTCTGCAAATATTGCAACCGGAAGTATGACTGCGTCAACGAAAGCCGCCCGGGAGTCACCAGCGCGGTGCTCACTCCGGAGCAGGCGGTGGCCTACCTGGAGGAGGTGCTGGCTCGTGAGCCCCGCATTACCGTGGCGGGCATCGCCGGTCCGGGGGACCCCTTTGCCAACCCCAAGGAAACCATGGAGACCATCCGTTTGGTGCGGGAGCGCTTTCCGGACCTTCTCGTCTGTCTTGCCACCAACGGGCTGGGCTTGCCGCCGTATGTCCAGGAGCTGGCCGACCTCCAGGTCTCCCACGTGTCCATCACCGTCAATGCGGTGGACCCGGAGGTGGGGCAACACATCTATAGCTGGGTGCGGGACGGCAAGGTGGTGTATCGCGGTCTTGAGGCTGCGAAACTCTTGCTGAGCCGGCAGCTGGAGGCAATTGCCGGGCTCAAGGCCCTGGGCGTGACGGTGAAGGTCAACACCATTATCATTCCCGGCGTCAACGACCACCATGTCCAGGCCGTGGCCCAGAAGATGGCGGAATTGGGGGTGGACATCCTCAACCTCATGCCCATGTATCCCAATACTGACACCCCCTTTGCGGAGATTCCGGAACCATCGCCGGGGCTCATGAGCTCTTTGCGGCAAGAGGCGGAGCAGTTTTTGCCGCAGATGCACCACTGCACCAGGTGCCGGGCTGACGCCGTGGGTCTGCTGGAAGAAGATCGCGGCCAGGAACTGCAGGGTTGCCTCACCGCCTGCGCCAAGCTGCCCCCTGCTTCGGTGGCGACGCGGCCTTTCGTGGCGGTGGCCACCCTGGAAGGAGTCCTGGTTAATTTGCATCTGGGAGAAGCCCCCGCTTTTCAAATCTGGGGACCCGACGATCAGGGGGGATTCACTTTTATCGAAGAACGTCCGGCTCCCCCGGCCGGCCGCGGGGCTGACCGCTGGTGGCAGCTGGCCGAGACCCTGCATGACTGCCGGGCGGTGCTGGTGAGCGCTCTGGGTGAGACGCCCCGGGAGATTCTCCAGGAATCCGGCATCATGCCTCTGGAAGTGAACGGCTTCATCGACATGGCTTTGCAGGCGGTATATGACGGAACCGCAGTGGAGTTATTCAAGGCCCGGCGGGGCGGCCTGGGAAGGGCCTGCAGCGGCAGGGGAGGGGTCGGCTGCCTCTAGTCGGCTGTTGAAAAGCTCCCAAATATTGTCATTCTGAGCGAAGCGAAGAATCTCGCCTTTTCAGGGGGTTGAGATGCTTCACTTCGTTCAGGATGACCAAATGCTTTTTTCCCAAGTTACTCCAATTTAACCCCTCCATGATCCTCAGAATCGAGGTCATGCTCCCGCGCCCCCGACAGTAAACTCTTGCTACTCTTTCGCCAGTTCCCTTGAATTTACTCCTCTCAATGATTACAAAGAGAGTACCTTGCTGGGGAAACCATAAAACCGAAAACCGAAAACGGTATTATTAGGTTTTAAAGATGAGAACAAAGCCTAAGGTGACCATCATCGGCTGCGGCGTTATTGGGCTTTCCTGCGGCCTAACCTTGCTAGAGCAAGGTTGGGATGCAGAAATAATCGCCCGGGATTTGCCTCCCCAAACCGATTCCAACAAAGCCGGGGCGGTCTGGTTTCCGTTCAAGGCCGCTCCTCGGCCATTGGTGGTCAAGTGGAGTGCGGTGGCTTACCAGGTCTTTGCCGAGCTGGCGCAGGACCCGGCCAGCGGCGTCAAGATGGTCACCATGTTCGACCTGCATAGTGAACCTGTTCCCCCCAACCCCTGGTGGGCTGCGAGCCTGCCGACCCATTGCCTCAGGAAGGCCAGTCTTGAAGAACTCCCGCCCGGCTATGTCGATGGCTTTGCCGTCAGGGTGCCCCTGATCGAAACGGATAAGTACCTGTATTTTCTTATGGATCGTTTCCGGTCCTTGGGTGGGGTGATCAGGCAACAGGAGGTGCATTCCATGGATGACCTGGATCATCCGGTAGTGATCAATTGTACCGGATTGGGAGCCCGACAATTGGCCCGGGATCCCGAGGTCTTTCCCATCTCAGGCCACATGGCCGTGGTCAAGGAGAAGCATCCGATCCGCTGCCTCTTTGACGAACAGGGGAAAAATGCCCTGGCCTATGTGTTCCCTCGCCCCGATGTCTGCAAGTTGGGCGGCACCGCGGTGGAGAATGACTGGAGCGAAGATCCCGATCCGCGTGTCATCCAGTCCATCATCTGCCGGTGCCGGGAAATGGAGCCGGGCCTGGCTGACGCTCAATTTATCGATTCTTACGTGGGGCATCGGCCCGGTCGGCGGGTGATCCGTTTTGAAAAAGAGGTTACCGGTTCGGGTCGATTCGTCTTTCACAACTATGGGCATGGCGGCTCGGGTTACACCGTCAGTTGGGGGTGCGCCCATGAATTAGCGGAGACGCTCTCCTCAGAATTGTTATGAAAGTAGGCGGCTTGGGGAAGGGATAATTATCTAAACCGGCAATGACTGTCTGAGCGAATTATTGTCGGTTAAACCAATTGTCAATCAGGGAGGTTTGACCATGAAACCAAAAGTAGGCTTTATGGGGCTGGGCATCATGGGAACGGCCATGGCGGCCAACGTGCACAAGGCCGGCTTCCCCCTCATGGTCTATAACCGCACGGCAGCCAAAACCGAATCCTGGGCCAAGCAAGGGGTGGGCGTGGCTTCCACCCCCGCTTCCCTGGCCCAGGTTAGTGACATCATTATTCTCATGGTCACCGGTCCCGAGGCCATTGATCATCTCCTCTGGGGCCAAAAAGGCGCGGCCTCGGCTCTCAATGATAAGAAAACTCTCATCAACATGAGTTCCGTCTCTCCCCGTTATACCCGGGAACTCCATCAGCGCCTGGTCCCCACCGGCGTTACTTTTATCGATGCCCCGGTGTCGGGAACCAAGCAGCCAGCCGAGCAGGGTACCCTGGTCATCCTGCCCGCCGGCCCCAAGGACAAGATCGCCGAACTGGAGCCCTTGTTTTTGGTCATGGGCAAAAAGGTGGTCTATTGCGGGGACGTGGGGCAGGGCTCCGTGATGAAGATGTTCATCAACCTCCTCGTCGGGGTGATGATGGAGGGGTTGGCCGAGGTTCTCAACTTCGGCAGCCTGGGAGGGCTCTCCATGGAGGCCATGCTGGACGTGCTCTTCGCCGGCGCCATGAACAGCCCTATGTTTCAGGTAAAGGCCTTCAACCTGCAAAAGAAGGAATACCCGGTGGCCTTCCCGTTGAAGCATCTGGCCAAGGACCTGAAATTCGTCGTGGATACGGCCTATGACTTGAAGGCCCCGGTGCCGGTGGCCCAGACCCTCTTGCATCTTTTCGACGTGGGGGTGGGCAAAGGATGGGGCGATGAGGATATCAGTGCCATCGCCCGGGTACTGGAGCAAATGAATCCCAAGAGCTAAAAGGCATCAAAACCTGATCTTTGCCATCAAATACTAGGGCGTCCCGATGCGCAGCACCGGTTTGATGACGTCGCCCCGCTGGGCAGCCGCGACGGCCCGGTTGATCTCCCGGAAGTCATAGAACTTCACCAGGCGGTCAAAGGGAAACTGCCCCGCCCGATACAGGGCGATGAGTTGGGGGATAAAAGACTGAGGCACGGCGTCGCCTTGAATAATGCTTTGGGTTTGGCGTCCCTGGGACAGCGAGGTGGAGCCGTTCGGGGTGGCAATGAGGGCCACCGTGCCACCCGGATTTAAAACCTCCACGGCGAGTTGGAACATCCCCGGCGCGCCGGTGATTTCCAAAACATAATCAACGCCCCTGCCGGTGAGGGCCGCAAGGCGGGAGACGACATCCTCCCGGCCATTGTCGATCACCTGGGTGGCGCCCAGTTCCAGGGCGAGGGCCAGGCGCTGCGGCTTGAGATCAACCCCTATGATGGGATGGGCCCCCACTAGGTGAGCCGCCATGACCGCGGCCAGGCCCACCGCACCCGTACCGAAGACGGCCAGGCTTGCCCCACTTGGGACCTGTAAGGAGTTCAGCACGGTGCCGGCCCCGGTCTGGAAGCCGCAGCCCAGCGGCGCCAGGAGTTCTAAAGGAAGGTCTGGGGGGACCTTGACCAGGTTGCGCTCCGTGGCCAGGGTGTGGGTGGCAAAGGATGACTGGCCGAAGAAGTGGCCCCGCACCCCGCTCCGCTCCAAGGCATTGCTGCCGTCCAGGCGCGCAAAACCGAAGTTCGCCTCCCAGAAGCTCTCGCAACCCGTGGGGTGTCCTCTCAAGCATTCAGGGCATAAGCCGCAGGATTGGTAGGAGAGGACGACGTGATCGCCGGGCTCCACAGCCGTCACCCGCTGGCCGACTTCCTCCACGACGCCGGCGCCCTCATGGCCCAGCACCACGGGCGCGTCGTTCCAGTCTTCCATGAAGTCTATGTCGGTGTGGCAGATGCCGGAAGCCACCAGACGCACCAGGACTTCATCTTCCCGCAGGCCCTCGAGCTCAAGGGTTTCGATTTTCAAGGAGCTGCGTTTGGGGCGCAGAACGGCCGCCTGAATCTTGTGCACGCGCCGGTTGGCAGGAGTAGACAAAGCTTATTCCTCGGTTTAATTGAAGCTGGATTGCTTGATAAATTTACTGCGGCTTGTTGGTCTGTATCCAGGCATAGGTCATCTTGGTGACCTCATTACTGACTGAGAAATTATCAGGGCTAGTAACACCACAGCAATCCCAAGAATTCCCGGGGCTTGATAGCGGAACACCAGGGCGGCTCCCACTATGGCCCCCAATACGAAGGCGATCCACATACCACAAAGCAGGCTGACCTTGCGATGGGCCTCTGAGTCGCGGACTGATGGGGAAATGTATTTTTGGGCTCCCGTGGTAAGGAGGTTGGTAACCATACCGGTGAGATAGGTCGAGTGGACCGTGATGCCTCCCGCCTCCCGCCAGGCGCCATTTTGAAGGCCCAGGGCGAGAGCCATAAAGATAACAAAGAGTTCAAGCCTGACAGCCACAGACGAAGTCAAGGCGAAATACGCATTTAAGATCAGAACGATTTCCAGGCTCAACACCGCATGAAGAAGATAATTTGCTGATTTCCGGGCAACCCATTGTTCCAGGATAACACTCAAAACAATTCCTGTCAGGAAAAGGGCAATGGCCACGACACACCGCAAAAGGTTGGGCCAATTGCTACCGGCTAAACTAATCGCGGTTAAGACAAAATTCCCCGTCAGGTGGCCCGTAAAAGTCCTGGCAAGGATGAGAGACGCGGCGTCGGCATACCCGCCGATAAAGGCCAGTCCGAAGGAAAGCCAGGTGACCTGCCAGAGAACTGCCGGCCTCTCACCGTTAGGGATCGAAGCCAACTATTCGCCCACCCGAAGCACGATCTTGCCCCGCACGTGGCCGGCCTGGCTTAATTCGTGGGCCCGAACCGCTTTCGCCAAGGGGAGAACCTCGGTGACCACAGGTTTCACGTCCCTGGCCTCGATCAGGGCCGCGATTTGGGTAAGCTGGGCGGCGTCGGGGTGGACCAAGATCCCCTCGCCTCGCACCCCATATTCAACTGCGGCCTCCGGGGAGGAAATACCCAGGGTGGCCACCAGAATGCCTCCCCTTTTCAGCACCTGCCAGGAACGCTGCTGGGTATCGCCGGCGATGAGATCAAACACCACATCAACCCGGCGCACCTCATCCTCAAACAGGGTTTTGCGATAATTGATCACAATATCGGCGCCTAAGTCCTTCAGAAAACCGGCATTTTCGGCGGAGGCCGTGCCGATCACTCTCGCCCCCTTCCATTTGGCCAACTGCACCGCATAGTGCCCCACGCCGCCGGCCGCGGCATGAATCAGCACAGTTTGACCCGAGCTGAGGCCGGCCACGTCAAAAAGGGATTGCCAGGCGGTCAGCGAGGCCAGGGGCACGGCCGCGGCCCGGACATGGTCAAGGGAGGCGGGCTTCCGCGCCAGGTTTTGGGCCTCCACCGCCACATACTCGGCATAGGCGCCGTTGCGCTTAAAATCCAGCATGCCGATGACCTCGTCCCCAATCTTAACCGCGCTGACCTCAGGGCCCACCGCCTCGACCACCCCGGAGACATCCCATCCGGGAATCAGGGGGAGCCGGTGGGGCAGCCAGTCCTTGACCTGTCCGGCCCGCACTTTCCAATCCAGGGGGTTGACCCCCGCGGCGTGAACCCGAATCAGCGCTTCCCCCGCGCCTGCCTGCGGACGCGGCACTTCCTCCAAGACCAGGACTTCCGGACTGCCGTAGGAATGAAACCTAACTGCCCGCATGGTTGCCATGACACGCTCCTTTCAAAAATTCCCCTCTCATAATCCACCATTACCACCCGCAGGTTATTTTAAATCCCCCCTAACCACATTATTGTCTTAAGCACGAATTTTTAGGGCACCGGGCATTACCAAAAGCGCGCCTTGAGCTTCAGATTTCCTGGTTTAGCACCTGTAGGGTCCACCGGTACTCCCGTTCCAGAGAATCGAGGATATCCATCTGCAAAGCGGCAGGCAGCACTTCCCAGGTATAGGTCTCGAGCTCCAGGTGTCGACAAAAGTTGCGTTCCTTGAGAACCCGGAGCATCTCACTGGTTTCCTCCTGGGTGGTTAACAGCCCTTCATACCCGGCCACATACAGGGGCATATGAAAATGGATGCGCCATTGACGATCCGTAACGGTGCTGAATTGCGGAAGCGTTGCAGCTAAATCTCGGTAATGGCGGTGGGCGCCGCCGTCGCTTTGGGCAATGACCTGATGCAGGTAGGGTGAGCGGGAAAAAGGCTCAAGTTGCCGGGCAAGAGCTCGTCGTTGTTCCTGGGTTTCGGGTATTGAAACCTTGAGACCGGAGGTAATTTGGACCTTGCCCACCCGAATGCCGTTGGCTTGAAAACGCTCCAGCACTGCCGCCAGATCTTCATAAGCCACGGCCAGGTGACAAGTATCGAGGCAGATCTGCAGATGTTCCAGGAGCAGGCCGCGAGCCTCCGTCAGGGACGTTCCCGTCCAATCAGCCAGTAATCGGGCGCCGTGAGGCAGCAGCCACTGCTGGAAAAAATCCACGACGTCGGCGCTATTCTCCAGCAAGCCATCCGGCTCCGGTTCGAGATCTACATGGATGAACATGCCCTGCTCCTCCCTGACCCGTATAAGGGCCCAGACGATGTGAGCCAAGTTGGCGGTTATCTGCTGCAGGGCTTCGATGTCGCCAGGGGCAAGCCAGGGTTTGTATGACAAGGGGAGGGTAGAGATGCTGCCCTCCAGGCCTGGGGGCAGCAGGGTGGCCAGAATCTCGATTAAGCGCTCGGTGTAAGCCACCCGGGCCTCATCCCGCCAATCCGGCGAGAATACTGCAGCCTTGACCGACGGGCCGCGGAACGGTCCGTAGGGAAAGCCGTTTAAGGTAAAGACATACACATCATTTCGGGATAAAAATTCCTGGAATTGGGCCAGATTATCGTGAGCAAGCAGTTCAAGGGTTTCGGCCGCGGACAGGCGAAGCCCCAGACCGAAGGGACCGGCCCGGGCCAGCCTAGCCTTCAGGGCCGGGACATAAGTCTGAATACAGGCAAATAATTCATCCCAGCCGTGACTGGGATGAATTTTGGTGCAGTAGGTGAGATGGAAAAAGCCGTTGGTCCCGATCTGCATGGAAAATCTCGCTAGGGAAAATTTGGTAGGCTGTTAAAGACCATTATTGGGAACCGCTGATCAACCCCGAGATCATCGCAGATGGACTGCCAGAGGGCGGCCCAGAGCTCGTTCCCGCAAGAGCCCCACACCGGCTCGCACCATGGCCGGATCCATGGCATGCACTTCCCGGCCCCGGCCGATGGCCTGCAGCAACATGATGGTGAGCCGGCCGCCCAAATGTTCGCGAAACTCCTTGAGCCCCTCCAGGAGGTCATCTTCTTCCAATTCAGGAGCATAAGCGGGAAGACCCAGACGATCAAGGAGGGTGACGATCCTGTGCCACTGAGTTTGGGAGAGCATCCCGGCCATACAGGAGTAAGTGGCATCCAATGCCAAGCCCACGGCCACCGCTTCACCGTGTCTCAAGGTGAAACCGCTGAGCTGCTCCAGCTTGTGCGCACTCCAATGTCCGAAATCCAGGGGCCGGGAGGTCCCGAATTCAAAGGGATCTCCGTAGTTGGCAATGTGATGGAGGTGCAGCCCGGCGCAGCGGTAGATGGTCTGCTGCATAAGATCGAGATGACGGTGGGCCAAGGCTGCCGCATGCTCTTCCAGGAAGGCGAAGAAGCTGGCATCTTTGATTAAAGCAACCTTGACGGCCTCGGCCACGCCGCTGATCCAATCACGGGGCTCTAAAGTGGTGAGGAAATGGCAGTCGTTGATTACCGCAAAGGGTGGGGCAAAGGTACCGATGAAGTTCTTTTTGCCAAACGCGTTGATGCCGTTTTTTACGCCGATGGAGGCATCGGCCTGGGCCATGACCGTGGTGGGCACCCGGATCAGCCTGATGCCGCGGTGGGCGGTGGCGGCCGCCAAACCCACCAGATCAATCACCGCGCCGCCCCCCACCGCCATGATATACGAGTGCCGGCAAAGGCCGGTGTCGTTGATGGCCTGGTGCACCTGGGCCAGAGCCTCGGGGTCGTTCTTGACTTCTTCTCCTCCGGCAAGCAGGAGGGGGGCGTCGGCCAGCCGGCAATAATCGCAATACTGGCGGCCATAAGCTTCCAGGTCAGTGATCAGGTGGGGATGATGCCGAAACACGCCGCGATCGATCACCACGAGGAGTTTTTTGGGGAAATCCGGGCCTCCCTCGCCTAGAATATCCTTGAGCAGCGGATTATGCAGGGCGAAGAGGTGCCTGGTGAAGTGAACCGGGTACGAAAAGCTCACCCGGATTTGTTGTTGCAGGGGTTCCATATTTAGGCCTGCTCAAAACAAACTGGAAAGTTTCTCTAATATAATTAAGGTAAACCGGTAAAGACCGGAGTCAAGGCCCTGGGATGCCTCCATTTTCAAGACCTTGCCTCTGGATACTGAAATTTCCCTCACATCGAACAGCCCATTTTTATTAAGATCACTCGATATAATTCGCGGCCCCGGCGATAACTTAAGAAATTTATTGGTTATCTTTAACTCCTCCGAGCTATGTTCCACCTGAACATCATAAAATACATTGACAAGAAAACAGTATTTTCCTATGGTAGAAACCAACCGGTCTGTCTCTTGGGGAGGCCTGGATGACCCTCAAAGAAAAAATTATTCATGAGTCCCTGCGGCAATTTTCCACCAAGGGCTATATGAGCACTTCCATCAGCGACATCCTGGAAGCGGTGGGGACCTCCAAAGGCGGGCTGTACAATCATTTCAAAAGCAAAGAAGACCTTTTCCGGGCCTCCTTAAGCGAAGCCCGCAAGATCTGGCGTCATAGAACTCTGGACGGTCTGCATCAGGTGGAGCGTCCCCTGGATAAGATTCGAAAGCTTCTGGAAAACTACCGGGATAAGTACCTGGTCGACTCGGAAAACTTTCCCGGCGGCTGCCTTTTTGTCAATCTGGCGGTGGAACTGAATAACCAGCAGCCCCACTTGGCCCGGGAGCTGAACGAAGGTTTTAGGCGGTTCAAGTCCCTGATCCAGCGTCTGCTGGACCAGGAAAAGGCAGCCGGCCGACTGAAGGAAGGCATTGACACGGGCCAGGTGGCTGAGCTGATTTTCTCAAGCCTGGTGGGAACCTGCGTCACCTACACCTCTGACAAGTCCAGGACGCATCTGGATAGCAATATTAAGGCCATTATTGATTACTTAACCATGATTAGTATTTAAAAGAGGAGACCGCCTTTCAAATGTTACAGGTTTGACGGCAACCTGGTCTCCAATGCCAAGAATGAAAAGGAGGAGCATTATGGATTTCAAGTTGGGTGAACGAGAAGAATTGCTCAGGAAGTCAACCCGGGAATTTGCGGAAAGCGAGATTACCCCGAGAATAGAAGCCATGGAAAAGACCGGGGCATACCCGGTGGATTTGTTGAAGCCCATGGCCAAGCTGGGCATCACCGGCATCATCGCGCCTCCGGAATTTGAGGGCTTGGGCCTGGGGTATCTGGCCAGAACCATCGTGCTGGAGGAACTGTCCCGGGTTTGCGCCGCGGTGCCCATGGGCGTGCAGGTCCACCACATGGCCATCGCGGCGCTCAAAGATTTCGGCACCGACGCTCAGAAGAAAAAGTACATCCCGCCCCTCTCCCGGGGTGAAACAATGGGCTGCGTGGCGGTGACCGAGCCCTCCGGGGGTTCGGACGTTTTGGGCATGCAGTCCACGGCGGAGCTCAAAGGCGACAAGTATATCTTAAACGGCAGAAAATGCTGGATTACCAATTCCCACACCTCCGATTATTGGATCGTCATCGCCAAAACCGGCGAGGGCTCCAAAGGCCTGTCCGCCTTCATCGTGGACAAGGACGCGCCCGGCGCCAAACCGGGACGGGAGGAGCATAAACTCGGTCTCCGGGGCTCCAATACCGGGGAATTGGTCATGGATAACTGCGAGGTTCCCAAGGATAATCTCCTGGGTCAGGAAGGCGGCGGCCTGGGGGTGGCCCTGAAAACCGTCAGCGAAAGCGGTCGCACCGGCATGGCCGCCGTGGCTCTGGGGATACTGCAGGCCTGCTATGAAGAAGCCGCCAAATACGCCAGCGAGCGAGTGCTGTACGGCAAGCCCATCGCGGTTCTCCAGGCCATCAGCTTTTATATGGCGGAGATTTATACGCAACTGGATATCTGCCGGCTGCTGTGCTACCGGGCGAGCTGGATGAAGGACCAGAATATGCGCTTTGACACGGAGAGCGCCATGGCCAAGTCCTATACCTGCGAGGCCGCGGCGCAGTGCGCCAAAAAGGCCATAGAAATTTACGGCGCCAACGGCATCGCCATGGAATACAAGGTCCAGCGACTCCTCAGAGACGCCCTGGTGACCATCTCGGCCGGCGGCACCGGCGAAATCGGTAAGGTCGTCATGGGCCGAGCGGCCCTGGCCCCCTTCATGAAGAAGGGCTAACGGCCTCGGGCCATGGAAAGGATTATTGTTTGCGTGAAGCCGGTCCCGGACTCGAAAGAATGGGACCGGCTTCGCATGGATCCGGTTACCAAGACCTTAATTCGAGAGGGCATTCCCAGCGTTATCAATCCCCTGGACAAGCACGCGCTGGAAGCCGCCCTGGCCATCAAGGATGTTGCCGGCGCCGAAGTGGTTCTCCTAGCCATGGCCCCCCCTGAGACCCGCCCCGTTTTGCGGGAAGCGCTGGCCATGGGCGCCGACCGGGCGGTGCTGCTTTCGGATAGGGCCTTCGCCGGCTCGGACACCCTGGCCACGGCCCTCATCCTGGCCACAGCCATACGGCGTCTCGGCCCCTTTGACCTTATTTGCTGCGGCAACTACACCCTGGACGGCTCCACCGCCCAGGTTCCCTCGCAGGTGGCGGAATTCCTCGACATCCCCAACATCATGCATGTGTCCCATCTGGAGCTTGAACGGGATAAGAGCCTCATGGTCACCCAAAAAATTGAACAGGGTTATGTAAAACTGGCGGCCGAGCCGCCCCTCCTGTTGTCCTTCACCAAGGAGGCCAACAAGCCCCGGTTCATTTCTTTTCTGGAAATACTGGCCGCCGAGAAGCGGGAAATTTCCACCTGGACCAACGCCGATCTGAACCTGGATGAATCCCGCCTCGGTCTTATAGGATCGCCCACCAAAATGGCTGACCTGCTGTTGCGGAAAAAGGGCCGCCAGGGTGAGCGCCTGGAAGGGAGTCCGGAAGAGATTGTCCACCAACTGGCGGCCAAGATCCGACAGTTAGGGTTCATATAAGGAACCATTCTTCATGAAAGAGCCGCAGGTTTGGGTGTTCATCGAGCAGCGGCGCGGCGTGGTCCACGATGTCGGCCTGGAGTTGCTGGGAAAGGCCCGGGAGCTGGCCGACGCGGCCGGCGCCCAGGTAGCTGCTTTATTGCTGGGTGACGGTGTAACGCCCCTCGCCGATACCTTGATCTCTTTGGGAGCGGATGTGGTTCTGGTGGCGGACCACCCGGCCTTGGAACCCTACCGTTTGTTGCCTTACACCCAGTTGTTGGCTGAGGTCTGCCGGGCCCGCCAACCCGACATCCTGCTGTTCGGGGCCACCAGCCTGGGAGTGGAACTGGCACCCCGGCTGGCTGCCCGGCTGCAAACCGGTCTGTCCGCCCATTGCATCGATCTGCAGCTCGACGCCGACGGCCATCTCCTCCAGATGGTGCCGGGTTGGGGGGGCGGGGTGGTGGCCACCATCAAGACCCCGGACCGCCGCCCCCAGATGGCCACCGTCATGCCAGGGGTCATGAAAAAACTTCAACCCGCGCCGCGCTCCGGTCAGGTCATCCCGTTAAGCTGGAGTGAAGACCTGGACTTACCAGGCCCGCGAGTCCTGGAGGTCCACCGGGAAGAACCTCAAGAACTGCCGCTGGAACCGTGGGTGCCACCAGGCCGCCGGTGGATGAAGGCTGGGCCGCAGAAGAACAGATGATCGGCCAGAGCGGCAAGACCGTGAGACCCCGCCTCTATATCGGGGTAGGCATCTCGGGCATGTCCCACCATGTGGTGGGCATGGAGGAAGCCGAATTTGTGGTGGCCATCAACACTGACCCCAAGGCCGCGATTTTTGATTTTGCCGATCTGGCCATCGTGGGTGATCAGCGGGAAATTATTCCCCTTTTACTTGATGAGCTCCGCGGCCGAGGTAAAAAAAGCTGATTTTCGAGTTTCTCGTATGGTCTCCCTATCTGTCATTATGAGGAAGCGAAGCGACCGCAGAATCTAGAGCTGTATCCCGCACAATTAAGGTGATATTTTCCGGTTTGCTTCCTGCCTGGAGAAGTTCCCTGGCTGCTTTTCCCCCGGTAAGGGCTCGATGCACCGAGCCCTCCAAGGGCTTTGTAAAAACTAGGATTCCCCTGATGATGGAGGTTCTGCAGGCTGCTCTTCCTCTTTGCCCTTGCGCTCCCGCATAATTTGAGTGATGTAGACTTCCACTTCTCCTTGCAAGATCCCTTCTACATGGGCCGCAAACTCGGGATAGGCTTCCTGATGACTGGGGTGGGACTTGTAGGGACCGCTCAGTTGGAAAAACTGCCAGCCGTCATTTTTCAAGATCTCCACCGTGCGGCGGTAGTGGCGCCAGCGCTCGCCGAATCGCAGGAATTCCTCCACCGCCAGGCTGATGGCCACCGTCAGGCTGAGAACGATGGTTATCCAACTCACAAAGGCTGCGGCGGACTTACCCGCGACCTTAAGGCTCACCAGGACCGGGATGATCACCCCGCCGACGATGGCTAGCAAGCGCAGGGCATAGTAACGGAACTGGCAGGTGTCGGCTTTGTCTTCCATCCATAGTACCTGTTCCAGCCAGCGGGAGCGCAGGAAATGTTTCTGGAGATCGGAGAGTTTCAGGGCGTCGATGAGACTGCCCAGGTCCTGTTTCAGCCAATCCCGATAGGCATTCTTCCCCTTCATGCGCACATCCTCTCTTCCTCCGGTCGAGGTATCTCAAGTGTAAGAGGTGAACGAGGCTCCCTGCTTCCCGGCCCACCTAGTGACTTACTCTTTGGCCACCCGTCTCAATTCCTGTTCAACTTGGATGGCCCAAGGAACTTCCTCCTGCCGTCGGGCCCTGGCCTCATGAATCAGGCGGAGATTTTTGGCCGTGGTTTTCGGCTCCCAGGGTTCCCGCACCGCGGCCAGGGCGTCGCTCAGGGCTGCCAGGGCCTTGTCCTCATCTTTTCTCAAAACCGCCACCTCCAAGCGGGTGGCATGGTCCCAGTAGTCCGGTTTGCCGGCGGCAACGCGTCGGTCCACCGCATAGTCCACCACCGGGAGTAATTGCTGGCGCCGGGGATCAGGAGGGTCTTGGAGTTCCATGAGAGTCACCGCATTGATCCCGGGATAGGCGTCCCGCCAGTCGGCCTCAAAGCCTTTCAAGTAGGCATCGATGGCTTTATTCAGCAGGCCCCGGGCCAGAAAATCATCCCCGGCCTGTACGGCAGCGTCCCAGCGGTCCTTGTAAACCCGGCCAAGGATGCCGTAGGTCTCACTGCTGGGCCCCCGCCTCGCCAGCAGCTCCAGGAGCACCCTCTCTGCCTCTTCTCCCTGCTTGTTTCTGTTCAGGGCCAAGGCCAATTGTTCCTGGACCATGACGGTGGCCGCCAGGGGCGGGGGCATCTTCTCCACCAGGGCGATCATATCCGGCCAGGCCTCCACGGCACGGTAGGAAAGAAACAGGTCGATGATCACGCCGGATTCCACCTGTTGGATATCGCCGAGTTCCTGCTCCAGGCTGCGTAGGGCCTGGCGCCCCTGATCAAGGCCTTGCTTACGGCCCAGGTCGCGGGCTTGGGCCAACCGGGTCTTTATCTCAGCCGAGTACTGGACCCGGTCGCGGAACACGTCGGTCTTGGTATGGTCGATATCGGGGTAGCCTTCCACCAGTTGGTAAAGGGGACTATCCGTGGCGGCCTTCTTGGCGGCGATCAGGCGTTGGGCCAAGGCTTCCTTATCCTTCTCCGCCTCGGCCGGGGTGCCGGCGGGAGTCAAGTTATAGGGCAGGGCCCTGAGGGGGGCCACATCAAAGGGCAGTTGGCTGCCCCCCGCCGCGAAAAGGAGAACGGTGCTCCAGGGCCGGATCGCATGGCGCACCCCCAATTCGTAGAAAACATTGGCGTTGGCGGTGGTCAGGTCGGCCACCGCGTAGTCGCACATGATCAGGCGCTCAAACATGGGTTTATGAATAATGCCTCCGGTCATCTCTTCGTCGGCCCGCAGCGGCTCCAGACCGGCCTGCTCAATGGCAGGTGCGATGAGCTCCTGATAAACCAGATCAAAATTAATGGTCCCTCCGGCAATATTGGGTTTTATGCCGAAAGGCATGAGGACGAAACACAGTGGCTTATTCATGGTCAGGCACCCTTGCTTAGGTTAGGGATGAACACTCTCCTTTATGATGAAACCGGATCAAAATTACACTTAATTAAAGCACTTCTCTTCTTATAAAAACAACAGGATTATACCCAGGAGGAAAGAGGCGGCCAAACCCAGGGGAATGGTACGCCGCAGAATTTCCCCCTCCTGGCCCAAGGCGCCGCACATGGGAGTGGCAATGGCGATTTTGAACGGCGAAGAAATAGAGCCGATGGAGGCTCCCACGGTAAGGCCAGCAGCCAGCCACACCGCCGAGACTCCCAACAATTCCGCCGCATGCACCTGCAACTCTCCAAACAGCATAAGGGAGGCCACCCCGTAGCCTGTTAAAAACGTGCCGGCCCAACCCAATAAAGGCACAAACAGGGGATACCAGGCGCCGGTATAGATCTTCAGGCCCATGGCCAGGACCCAGGGGATGTTGCTGGCCTGCTCCAAGTGGGCGAACCCCTCCCCATAGCCGGAATAGGCGATGATCTGGCCCATGGCCCCGAACAGAGCCATGGCCGTGAGGGCCCGCCCGCCCTGCTTGAGGCCGGTGGCTATCACCTGAGAGACCTGCACCGCAGAGCGGAACAGGAACACTGCCACCCCAAGGGCCACAAAAAGATACAGGTACGCCGAGAAGAACGGCGTCAGGGTGATCCGGTGAATGGGAACCACACTTACCTGAAAAACCCAGCGACTGTAGGTGAGTTCCTTGAGCCCCGGCACGGTGTTCACCAGAAGGAGGGGCAAGAGGATAAACCCGAAGGGCAGCAGGTCTTGAAAAAGCTGTCTAGTCAGATGCCACTGACGGGAGCCCATCAGCATCAGGACCAGCATCAGAGCCAGCCCCCCCAACATGCCGGCCAGAGCCACGCCATCTGCCGTCGGCCGGGGGCAGGTACCAGGGAATACAGACAGCCATGGCCAAGGTGGCGGGCACAGAGAGCCAGGCCGCGGCCTCGCCCAGTTCGGCCAGAGGCAATCCAGTAACCAAGGCCAGCACCGTGATGATGATGCCTGTCATTTCCACACTCATCAAGCCGGCATAGCCGATGATGGACAGGGCCGCGGCCCCGGCGGGACGAACCCCGGCGGCTCTCAGCATGGGTGCCACAATGGGTTCGGCGATGACGCTGGCCCCCTCTAGAAAATTGCAGATCCCCAGGGTGATAAACAGATGCCGCTGGCGGGGGTGCCGCAGCCCCTGCAAGAAATAGGAGACCAGCCGGTCGATGGACCCTGAAGCCACCAGGAGATTGGAGAGGAGGATGCCGGCCAGCACCACCAACAGCAAAGGCAAGGTGGTCACCACTCCATCCAGAGCGGCCATCCAGATCATGGCCAGGGGTGTCTGGAAAGCCAAGAAGGCCAAACCGGCGGTGAACACCACCCCATAGACGGAAAGTTCCAGGGCCGGCCGTTTCAGGCCCACCGCCAAGACTGCCAGCACCAGCACCGGGCTCCAGCTCAGAGCAAAAGAGACGAGATTCATAAGACGCAGCTCATCGGCCTGACCGGTCAATTATCCACCAGGATGAACTACCATGCTACCCCAGGGCAAATTTTCCTTCCCTGGGCCGCACCCTTTTCACTCTTCCCGGTTGAGAATCAGTCTGATATATTTCATCATACGTGGAGGGTAGTTTTTTCGAGAAAGGAGGGCATCATGCGACGAACTTGTCAAACCCTGGCGATAGTGGCCATCATCACCCTGAGCCTGGCAGGTTTATCCCAGGCAGCCCCGGCAAAAAATGCTAAATCCTATTTCGACCAAGGCTTAACCTTGTTAAAAAAAGGTCAAAATTCTCAAGCTATTGCTAAGTTTGACCAAGCTATTAAGATGGACCCTAAATATGCGTCAGCTTACGAGCTTCGAGGTGTGGCCTACTATCGTAATGGGTACTTTAGCAAGGCTATGATAGATCTGGACAAGGCTATAAAGTTAAATCCAAAGCTAGCAGTTGCTTATAACTATCGAGGGTTGATCTATTCAAAAAATATGGAACACAGTAAGGCCCTCGCGGAATATAACAAGGCAATCAAGCTAAACTCCAAGCAACCGGTTTTTTACAATAATCGAGGCATGGCCTACTACCGTAGCAAAGCCTATGATAAAGCCATCGCCGATTTCAGCAAAGCTATCCAATTAAATCCTAATTTTGTCACAGCATACCAGAATAGAGCTCAAGCCTATTTTAAGAAAAAGGACGATAAAAAGGGCAAGGAGGATCAAAACCAATAGCATGAGGACACATGTATCATCTCTACAATTCTTCTGAGGTGATAACTGAGGCGTGGGGGGCAGGATATCGCCGCGCAACTTGCCGGTCCGCTAATAAATTTATAAATCCGTCCCAGAGATAATCTGTATTTGACAGCCAAAAGATCCGTGCTTAGGTTCTAAGGTATATGACGACGCTCCATCAAAAGCCTGGAGAGAACCCATGACTTTTTGGACAAGACTGTTGATTACGATTATCGCTATGCTGGTGGCCAGTTATTTTATCGGCTTGCTCTGGAAGAACACCTTCAACAGCCTCATGCCGAGTTACCTTGCCGGCATCGTCGGCGGCTTGATTGCGCTGCCCGTGTGGGAACTGCTCAAGCCGAGTGGTTCCAAGAAGTAGGACGCCGGCAGCAATTTTCGTTCATTCCTATAGGCTATTTTGAAAGGTTCAAGAATAAAACAGGTTAAATATAGCGGCGGATAAGCTCTGCTGAAAACGTGTCCACCGTGTCCGGGGTTATCCCCTGTTGGTGGCAGTATCGGGCCAGTTGCGCGGCGTATTCCGGCCGGTTCAGGTCTTCCGGACCGGAAAGGAAGCCTAATCGCCGCCCCACTTTATAAAGCATACGACGCTCGGGGTCCAGCCGGAGATAGGCGCGGATAATCTCCAGCATTCTCTCCTTATCGTCGGGCAGGACCCCTTCCACTTCCGGCAACAGATTGACGATATGGTCGCTCTGCACCCGGCTGGTAATCCCGGTAAGAGATTCCACAAACAGCAGCAGTTCCTGGACCATGAGATCATCCGAGCCCGGTACGAAGCGGCCCTCTGCGGCCTCGGCTGCCAGGGGCGCATCCGGGGGCAGGGCCAGGGTGCGGAGGCGGATAAAATCGGGATTGATCTGATTCAGGGCCCGGGCGGTCTCCCGGGCGTTTTCTTCCCACAGAGCGCGGCCTCCCAGGCCAGGCATGTAATATTCCGACAACTCCAGCCCGGCGCCTTTGACTTTCCGCCCGGCCTTAACATGCAAGGCCTGGGTGGCGCCCTTGCGCACCATCCTCAGGACTTTATCCGAGCCTGATTCCATGCCGATGTGCACCCTGGTCAGGCCGGCCTGCCGCAAGGCCAGTAAAGCTTCATCGGGCAGGCGGGCCACGGTGCTGGAACGGGAATAACAGGTCACCCGCTGGATGGAGGGAAAGGTTTGAGTAAGGTGCCGCAGCATCTCCTGCAAATGCTCCGGCTTCAGGGCCAGGGCGTCGGCATCCTGCAGAAAAACCTGCTGCTGCCCGTTTTTAAGCCAGTGCCAGGCGGCCTGAAAGGCCCGAGGATCAAGGGGAGCAAAGGTGGCCAGCGCCGGCGGCAGGGAGGCGGGCAGCGCCGCGCCCCGGTCCAGGTGTGGCCGGATGGCCTCCAGGCTGGCCCGGATGGCCTCGATATCCCGTTTGACGTGGTCCACCGAGCGCCGGGAAAAGTGGCTGCCCTTGTAAAGGGGGCAAAAGGCACAGCGGTTCCAGGGGCAATTACGCATGACCCGCAGAAGCAGACTGCCGGCCTCGCTGGGAGGCCGAATCGGCCCTTGTTCATAACCCTGATATTGGTCAGGAGCGGGAGTATCCATGGAAAAGTGATCTCAGAGACCTGGGGGATAACTTCTTGCTGCGCCGAATTGAGCCGGCTGGTATATTTTGATAAATTATAAACAAATTCACCCGGGGTACCGATACAAAACACCATAGTACCCCATGCTGATCTTGGAAAGGATACTACATGACGGAACCACAAATACTGTATCAAAGAGAGCGGACGACTGCGGCCCAAGGAGAATTCATCCGCCGGGTTTACAATTGGATGGGTTTGGGCCTGGCCCTCACCGCGCTGGTGGCCCTCTACACTGCGTCCAATCATGCCCTCTTAAGTTATATCTTGGGGAACTCCCTGATATTTTTTGGGCTGATTATCGGCCAGTTAGCCTTGGTGATCGTGCTCAGCGCCGCCATCAACCGCTTTCAGGCTTCCACCGCCTTCTTGCTGTTCTTTGTTTACTCAGCCCTAACCGGTCTGACCCTATCGGTGATCTTCCTGGCCTACACCCGGGCTTCCATTGCCAGCACCTTCTTTGTCACCGCCGGGACCTTTGCGGTGATGAGTTTTTACGGCTATACCACCCAGAGGGACCTGACCAGCTGGGGGAGCTTTCTCTTCATGGGCCTGGTGGGCATCATCCTGGCGTCAGTGGTCAATATCTTTTTACACAATGAAACTGTCTACTGGGTCGTGACCTATGCCGGCATTCTTATTTTTGTCGGGCTGACCGCCTATGATACGCAAACCCTGAAAGCCATGGCCCAGGCGGGTTTTGCGGATGAAGAAGTGGAACGCAAAAGCGCGGTAATGGGCGCGCTAAGATTATATCTGGACTTTATCAACCTCTTTCTGATGTTGCTGAGAGTAATGGGGAACCGTCGGTAAGACGGGCTAACTCCTGGGAAAGCTCGGTTTGCCCGAGGCAAGAAAGCGAGTTTAGCTTCTATTCTTTAATCTACCGACATAGATTACCCGCCTGCGTATGTAAATAATAACAAATGTCTTGTCAGGGTGATAAGATGATCATCGCTCCTGGCCAGATATTCGCTCTCCTAGAAGTTATTGCAAAACTCCCAGTTCTCCCAACATGCCTTTCTAAGCTGAGCGAAGGATCTCGCATTTTCAATAAGTTGAGATCCTTCACTTCGTTCAGAATGACAAGAAAATAGGTTTTGCAATGGCTTTTAGGAGACCCGAGGGTCTTATTTCTCATCGCCCGAACTTGTCGCGCCCCCGCCGACGTAGGAAACCGCCGAGGACGACGCTTCACCATTTTCATATTTCGTGGTGACTTTTAGATCAAGGAAAAACAATATAATTTAAGGACTGGCCGATGAGAAGTATGGAGCAGAAAACGAGCCGATGTTCTTCAACCATCGGACTTTTTTATTTGCTCCCCTGCAATAACTATCTCAGTAAATCCTTGGATTACTGCCCTGCATCCACACCTGACCCAAAGAAAAATGTACTGAAGTTGGACATTGGGTCTTTACCAACCAGATAACGGACCCGGGGAGGAACCGAGTCCCGAGGGAAAAGAGAGTTGTTGCCATTTTTTTCTTGATTTTTCCAGATAATATCTGCTAAAGTGAAATCTCCAACCACGTCTCATGGGGGAGGCGGGGACTTTGGTCCCAAGGTCAGGATTTTCCTAACATAGCCAAACCAGCACAAGGGGCACGATGATGAAGATCTCCTGGTGGCTAGGTATATTGTTGTTATGCGCCTTACTGGCTGGCTGCGGCGGCGGCAGAAAAGTGGCTGTGAAACCACCGCCGGTCCCGCCTACGGACTTCACCGTAAAAGAGGTCATGGCGGATCAGGAAGAGTCTCTGGCCGAGCAGTTGAGCGAAAATCGGGTGGAGGAACTCCTGGCCAAAAGCGGCCTGCACCGGGAAGATCCCGCCCTGGAAGAAGAGCTCAAAAAGTGGGATCAAACTCTAAAGATCGATGTCCCGGTGGCTAGAAACAAGCAGGTCAAAGCCTACCTGGTTTACTTTACCACCGAACGCAAAAACACCATTCGCAAGTACCTGTCTCGCTCCTCCCGCTATCTCCCCATGATTCGGGGGGTTTTTCAGGAATATGGCCTGCCGGAAGATTTAGCCTACCTGGCCATGATCGAAAGCGGTTTTAATCCCCATGCCTATTCTCACGCGCACGCCTGCGGCATGTGGCAGTTCATCCGGGGAACCGGCCGCCGCTATGGGCTGGCCATCGATAACTACGTGGATGAACGCCGGGACCCGGTGAAGTCCACCCACGCCGCGGCCCAATATCTGCTTGATCTTTACAAACAATTCGGTTCCTGGTACTTGGCCGCGGCCAGCTACAATTGCGGTGAAGGCCGGGTGCAGCGGGAGATCGATGGCAGCACCCTCAAGAACTTCTGGGAGTTGTCCGCCAATCAGTGTCTGCCTGGTGAGACCAAAAACTATGTGCCCCAGATGATTGCGGCCACCATTATTGCCAAAAATCCTAAAAAATTCGGGTTCAAGAACATCCCCTATCTTCCACCCCTACCATACGATACCGTGAAGGTGGATGAGCCAACGTCCCTCAGGGCTGCGGCCATTGCCTGCAATGTACCCCTGGAAGAGATCGAGCTGTTGAACCCGGAACTCCGCAGAGGGGTGACGCCGCCGGACCAGAGCCCCTACGTCATGAAAATTCCGAAAGCCTCTCAGAAGCTTTTCGCCAGGCATATTCAGATGGCCAGGGTGGAGGCGCCAGCCCGGGCCAGCGCCTCGGTCCACACGGCCCGGAAATCCTCTCGGTCCAAGTACACCCGGAAGAAGTCCCACAGCCGAAAGTCGGCTAGGTCCAGCAGGTCTAAAAAAGCTTCCTCCCGGAGGGTGGCTTCCTCTAAAAAGCGCAGTCACAAGACAACCCGGCAAAGCATCTACCTCAACCAGCAAGAAACGGTCAAAGAGATCTGCTAAAAAGTCCCGCTCCAGGTCCAGCAAGAAAAAGGTTTCCTCCCGGAAATCCTCCCAGCGCCTGGCCGCCGCCCGAGGAAAAACTTCTCGGAGCCAGGGGAAAAGAAGCTCTCGGATGGCCAGAAGCAACTAAAAATCCCGCAGCAACACCCATAGGAAACCCGTGCGAACCGCAGCCAACTCCCGGCCCACCAGCTGATAGGGTGTGACCACCGCCCGGCAACGGGGAGCCCAGTCCAACTTTTTTTAAAAAATTTAGTCATCCCCCTTGCTTTTTTCCCAAAAATGTCTAAGTAAATATTAGCACTCATTCGAGATGAGTGCTAATTCCCTTTTGTTCATTCCTAATCTGGACCATAAAGGAGGTTTTCTATGAAGGTCAAACCCTTGAATGATCGTGTTCTGGTACAACGGCTGGAAGAGATGACGGTGACCAAAGGCGGCATCTTTATCCCCGACACGGCCAAAGAAAAGCCGGTGGAAGGCAAGATCATAGCCGTGGGACCGGGCAAGGTCAATGATCAGGGCAACCGCGTACCCCTCAACGTCAAAGAAGGCGACCGCGTTCTGTTCGGCCGTTATGCCGGCAGCGAAATCAAGATTGAAGGCGAAGAATATCTCATGATGCGGGAAGATGATATCCTGGCCGTTGTGGTAGACTAGCCTCTCCGTCTCAACAGCACACCCATTATTTTCTCAAGACAATCCCACAAAGGAGGATTCGTAAGTTATGTCTGCGAAAGAGATTAAATATGACATCAAAGCCCGGGAGTCCATGCTCGCGGGGGTCAATACCCTGGCCGACGCGGTCAAGGTAACCCTGGGACCCAAGGGCCGCAACGTCATCCTGGAAAAGACCTTCGGCGCCCCGGCCATCACCAAGGACGGCGTCACCGTAGCCAAAGAAATCGAACTCGAGGACAAATTTGAGAACATGGGGGCCCAGATGGTTAGGGAAGTGGCCTCCAAAACCTCGGACGTAGCCGGCGACGGCACCACCACCGCCACCATCCTGGCCCAGGCCATCTACCAGGAAGGCGCCCGCCTGGTGGCCGCCGGGACCAACCCCATGGCCCTGAAGCGGGGCATCGACAAAGCTGTGACCCTGGTGGTGGATGAACTGCACAAGATCAGCAAGCCCACCAAGGACCAGAAAGAAATCGCCCAGGTCGGCACCATTTCCGCCAATAACGACGCCTCCATCGGCAACATCATCGCCGACGCCATGAGCAAGGTGGGCAAAGAGGGCGTCATCACGGTGGAGGAAGCCAAGGGCATGGAAACCACCCTGGAAGTGGTGGAAGGCATGCAGTTCGACCGGGGCTACATCTCCCCGTATTTTGTCACCAACCCTGAAAAGATGGAAGTGAGCCTGGAAGAGCCTTACATCCTGGTGCACGAGAAAAAGGTCAGCGCCATGAAGGACCTCCTGCCCCTGCTCGAGACGATTGCCAAGATGGGGAAACCCCTGCTGATCGTGGCCGAAGATGTGGAAGGCGAAGCTCTGGCCACACTGGTGGTGAACAAGCTGCGGGGCACCCTGCAGGTGGCCGCGGTCAAGGCTCCCGGCTTCGGCGATCGCCGCAAGGCCATGCTGGAAGACATCGCCATTCTCACCGGCGGCCAGGTCATCAGCGAGGATATGGGTTGGAAACTGGAAAACGTCACCGTCAAGGAGCTGGGCTCCTGCCGCAAGGTGAATATCGACCGGGACAACACCACCGTTATTGACGGCGCGGGCTTACGGGAAGACATCGAAGGCCGGGTGAAGCAGATCCGGGGCCAGATCGAGGAGACCACCAGCGACTACGACCGGGAAAAGCTCCAGGAACGCCTGGCCAAACTGGTGGGCGGCGTGGCGGTTATCCGCGTGGGCGCGGCCACCGAGATCGAAATGAAGGAGAAAAAAGCCCGGGTTGAGGATGCCTTGAACGCCACCCGGGCGGCGGTGGAAGAGGGCATTGTGCCCGGCGGCGGCGTGGCTCTGCTGCGTAGCATTCCGGCTCTGATGAAAGCCACCTTTGAGATTCACGACGAGCAGTTGGGCTGCAACATCATCAAGCGGGCCTTGGAAGAGCCCATCCGTCAGATTGCCAATAATGCCGGCTTTGAGGGCTCCGTGGTGGCCGAGCACGTCAAAAACCAAAAGGGCGCCCATGGCTTCAACGCCGAGAGCGGTGAATATGAGGACCTGATGGAGTCAGGTGTCATCGACCCCACCAAGGTGGTGCGCTTCGCGGTGCAGAACGCCGCGTCCGTGGCGAGCCTGTTGATCACCACCGAGGCCATGGTGGCCGAAATGCCCAAGAAGGAAGAACCCATGCCGGCGATGCCTCCGGGCGGCGGTATGGGCGGCATGTACTAAAAAGAGTATGAATCTGAGGTGCGCTCGACGCACCCATCTTGGGGCGGGCCTGACCCGCCCCTTTTTTATTGGGATCCGCCTCACCTGAAGGAGGAGGACGGAGAACGCCAGCCCCGGCGAGAAATAAAAAGGCGGGTTGGGCCAAATTTTGGCCCAACCCGCTTTTTATTCGCAGGAAAAGGTTACCTGCTTCGAGAGATACAGGTGGCACAGGCGTCCCGCCTGTGCTCCCTCATGGGGTGCAGCTTGCCGCGTCCACCCCTAACCCTGTGTTCCAACCTCTTCCACGAGGGCGAAACTCAGGTCTGGCACTCTTCCCGCCAGAGGCAGTCGTACACCCTGCAATCGAAAATCTGTTGATAGCAAGGGGAGTTGCCCTCGGCCACCTGGACCGACCGGATCAGGTCAGCCTTGCTGAGTCGGGAGTAGTTCTTCACCTTGAGGTTACGTGCCATGATCCGAATTTCGGTGACTTTCATTTTCTTTTCCTTCTCAGTATTACAAGTCCTGTGTATGGATGGCGGCTTGTCTTCTCTTCAAATAAGGTTAATCTGTCATTCTGAGGGAGCGAAGCGACCGAAGAATCTCCAGATCCTTCGCTACGCACAGGATGACAAAAATTACTTTTTGCAAAATTCTCAAGTAAAGGGACTTATCCTTCCCAAATTACCCCGCCATAACCCACAAACGAATCCCCCGGCATGATATCATAGCTGGTGTAGTAATCCACCAGAACGGCCTTGGTGGCCCCCATTTTCTTGGCCGCGGCGATGGCGGCCGCGGGCGCGCCGGCGCTGCAGGAGCTCTGGTCCTGGGTGGCCGCGGTCACGGCCCCCATGGCATCGAGTTGCAGCACTTCATCCAAAAAACGCTTGTCATTGACCTCTTTGACCCACTTCACCGCTTCGACCCCGTACCCATGGGGGGCCCAGCCGTAGTTAGGGCCGTAATGGGTGAGGTCGGCGGAGCCGAAAAAGAGGATGGTCTTCCCCAGCTCCCGGGCCACCTCGGCCACCGCGTCCCCCAACTTCAAGGCGGTAGCGGACTGGGGCGAGCGAACGGCCAATGCCTGGCTCTCAGGGAAAAAGTATTTGATGAAGGGCATATTCACTTCGATGGTATTATCCCCGGGATATTCGGGCTGCATGGAAATACGGGCCTGGAGAGGTTGGTAGAATTCCGTGGCCAGAGGCACCTCGCCCAGGGGCGTCTCCCAGGCATTCTCCGTGACCAAAAGCGGTGGGGAGTTCCCCCCCAGATGCCCGCCAAAAATGCAGACGACCTGGGGTTTGGTCACCTGGGCATTCAGATAAAACACCCGGGCCGCCAGCTTGCCGGAAAAATACCAGCCCGCGTGGGGCATCATGCCGCCGTAGACCTTGGTGCCGTCGGGCAAGGGTTTGACCCCGGCGATGAAGGAATCGATTTCGCTGACGCAGCCGCTTCGGCTTCCAGGATACCAACCGGCGGGTAACATTCGCCGACGCACGGGCATAGTCATCTCCTTTGGGGTGAATTGGGGCGGGGGCCGGGATTGCAGGTCTTGCTCTCTTCCAGCCTCCCCACCGTAACCCCTCGAAAATGGTTATTATTTTCCTTTATTTAACTGCACTTCCCGGGGTTTGTCAACTCAATCCGGGGTGGTGGCAAGACGCTGATACTTGGAGAGGAATACATGTCCCGGGCACCCATCTGGAAAGGGAAATTGGCTGCAGATGGCGACACGGCGCGTTTCATATGGTTATAAAAAATTTTACCCGGATTCCAACTCCAGGCTTACTTTTTCCTTGGTTTCCCAGGGTATGAAGCCCTCGTTGGCCAGTTCCTCCAAGATTTTTCTGGCACTGGCCAGGGCCGACCTCGTGGCTACCTGCCGCTGGGTAACCCAGACTAAATCCAGAGCTTGTTCTTCCTGGGTTTTCAAACTGGCCACCGCCCCCTGGCTCATGTCTCCATACCATCGTATACAGTCATCAAAAAGCTCCCGGTGTATTCCTACCGGCAGTCTTTGCAATTGATCACCTAACTTCTGGGTTGTTCTATATCCGGCCACGGCAACTGCCATATCAAATTCATAGCGACTCTGGATAAGCTCCTGAGACTTTTGCCACCTGCTACTGAGGGGCAACCGGCGTGCCAGGGATCTTATCCACCCTTTTTCCAAGGGTCCCTCCAGGGAGGCGAAGCTCGTCAAGGTGGGCGGAATACGGTAGGCCTGGATGTCATCCTGCCTGATATTCACTGACAAATTGAGTCTTTGAAAGTTCCTTTCGGATAAAACTCCCATGTCGTAAAAGTGCTGATATTGCCATTTTTCCAGGTGCAGGGCCTGGAGCCAGATAATTTGCCGGTTCAGGTCTTTTTGGGCCAGAAATTCCTTCCAGACACCCTCCACATTCAGGGACGCCTGTTCGAGCTGCGCGGTATATACTTTTTCCACCTCATCCAGCACCCCCTCAGAGAAGATCTGCATGGTTCTTAATTCCGACAAACGCTGACTCGCTCCTTGTTTGGCCAGAAACAGCGCCTGGGTTTCCTCCATGCGATTCATATCTTGGGGGCGATCCAGTCCAAGCCAATTAAGTAATGAAGCGATGGTCGATCCCCCCAGAAGAATAGTCCCGGCGGCCACCCCCAAGGTCATGGCGATGATCAGACCGCGGCCCGGAAAATCCACGGCTATGCTGAGGCACAGGGCCAGGGCCACGGCGCCCCGCAGGCCGCCCCAAAAAGAAACCAATTGATAACGCCAGTTAATGGGACCCTCTTTGAGAAACGGGTTGATCAAGGGGATAAGCGTGAAAATCATTACTCCCCGGGCAAGTATTGTTACTCCCAGACCGCACAGGACGGAGGTCACAATGACTGCCGGGGTATAGGCGTGGGGTTCTATGACGAACCTGGCAGTGGTGATGCCCACCAGTAAGAAGATCAAACTATTGGTAACAAACGCAGTATATTCCCAAAAAGAATACGTTTGTTTGTTGATTTCGGTTCTCACATGATCCAAATTATATCGGCCCGTTATTAGTCCCGCGGTCATGACCGCGATCACCCCCGACACCTTTAGCCAATCCTCGGCGATGATAAAGCAGAAGTAGGCCGCTATCACTGACAGGGAGAAGATAAGCGAACCATTTTCTCTGACCATCCTGATAAAGAATCGCAATACATATCCGAAGACAAGGCCCACCGCCACGCCACCCAATAACACCAACACGAACTTTACCAGGGCATCCCCTATGGCCCCTACGTCCCAAACCCCGGAGGAGATGATGCTCATTACTACGCCGAAGGCCACGATGGCCGTGGCATCGTTGAGCATGCTTTCCCCGTCCACCAAAATCTGCAGGCGTTTTGGCACTCCCAGTTGTTCAAAGAGGGCCACTACGGCAATGGGGTCGGTGGCTGTAATGAGGGCGCCAAACAGCAGGACCTGACCCAGGGTGAGAGGGGTGAGCCAGACCAATAAGCCCCCCACGATGAGAATGGACAAAATTAACCCGGGTACCGCCAGGGTCAGGATGGGAGTCAAATTGCGAAACAGGAGCCGACTGTCCATGCGGCTGGCCGAACCGAAAATCAGGGGCGGGATAAAGATGAACAGGATCAACTCGGGGGAGATGACCAGGTGTACCACCGGTATCCCCAGATCTTCCAGGAAGCCCAGGCCAAACCCGATGATGAGCAGCAGGACCGTGAAGGGCAGTTTGACGTGTCTCAGAGAGACGGTGGCCAGGCAGGCCACCAGCAGTAATACCAAAACAGCCACTTCGGTTTTTACCAAGGTCTGATCCATGGGAATCTTCCCCTATGTTGAGGTTGTTGCCAGGAGCCCTTGGAAAGGAGTCCACGGGCTGTAAGCCCGCGCCACCGGGGCCATGTAGGGGCGCAATTTATTGCCCCCTCAGGGCTTGATGAATCAAGCCCCTACGTGGGTTGCAAACCCTGCCCTATCTCCCAGACCCTCTTTCCCAAGTCCTTAAATTAGAACGGTAGCACGGGCTTCCAGCCCGTGCTGCACGGGCAAGATGCCCGTGCTACCGGTAAGGGGGGTAGTAAGAGAGTTTGGGGGGAGGAAAACACGGGCGAGGCGCCGGTGCCATCAGGTCTGGGGGTTCCCCAGTCCTCCCCTCCCAAGATCTTCCCCACGGCCTCAAATAAATCGTGAAAACTGCCTGCCGGATAGCACTATTACGTCAGCCGAGTTTCTTTCCCTTGCCAGGGCCAGGGAAGAAAAGGCCTATAAGCTATTGCAAAATTTCTCATTGAGGAATTTTGTCACTGAGCGAAGCGAAGAATCTAGTCTTCTCAATTAGTTCTAGATTACTTCATTCAGGCTGACAGAAAAATAGGTTTACACCAGCTTCTAGCATTTCAACCCAGGTCCAGCATGCCGGACTTTTTCAGGGCGGCCACCCCTCCCTGCAGGCCCACAGCGTTATCAAAGCCGTGGGTCTGAAGTTGCCTGAGGGCCTCATAGGAGCGCATACCTGCATTGCAGATGAGAATCAGGCGCTGGTCCCGGGGCACCTCGTTGAACCGGTGCTTCAAGGTTTCCTGGGGAAGGTTTCGCCAGCGTTCACCGAAATGGGCCACAAAGGGCGCGGCATTGGCGGCCCCCCGCACGTCCAGAACCAGGGCCCCTTCCCGGGCCTCCAGGAAGAGCCTTTGGAACTCAGCCAGCCCAATGGAGCGGTTGCGGCCCTCCACGATGTTTTCCGCGGTGTTGGCCACGGTGTTGACGATGTCCAGGGCGGTGCCGAACGGGGGGGAATAGGCCATTTCCAGATTGGAGAGATCTTCGATGGTGCCGCGCTGGAGGAGGAGCGCCGCGATGCTGTTGATGCGGCCCACCAGGGCGTCGCCGTTGTGGCAGATACCCTGGGCCCCCAAGAGGCGCCGGGATTTGCGGTCCACCACCAGTTGCAGATAAATGAGCTCCTGGACCGGGTAGTAATGTGCGTGATCCTGCTGCACCACCAGGGCCGCGTCGGCGTCCAGGCCTTCCTGGCGGGCGGCCTCCAGATGGAGCCCGGTGCCGGCCACCGCTAAGTCAAAGACCTTGAAGGTGTAGCTGCCGGTGATGCCGGGAAAGGTGGCGAACTCCCCGGCAATATTGGTGCCGATGACCCGCCCCTGCCGATGGGCCAGGGAAGGTTCCGGAAAATACGCCGGTTTCCCGGTGATGATTTGCAGGTTCTCCACGCAGCCGCCGCCGGCGTAGATCTGGGGATCGGAGGTTTGCAGCCTGTGGTTGATGACGATGCCCCCGCCGGGGGAAACGGTGAGTCCGGCCCGGGCGGCCAGGTCGCTGTTAGGCTCGGCACCCAAGGCCACGATCACCAGGTCCGCCGGCAGGAGCCGGTTTGAGGTAACCACTTCCAGGGAATGATCTCCGGTGCCGGGGCGGATTTCCCGGACTGCCTCCTGCAGGACTACCTCAACCCCTTTGAACTCCAGGTGATGGTGTACCATCCGGGCCAGAGGCGAGTCCAAGCGGTCCGGCAATACCCGGGGACCCGGCTCCACCAGCGTGGTCTCCACCCCCCACAGGTCGCTGACCGCGGCGGCCAACTCACAACCGCCGGGACCGGCGCCGACAACCACCGCCTGGTCCACCTCCCCCCGGGAAATCCTTTCTTTCACCGCCTGAACCTGCTCCAGGGTAACCACACTGGTGACCCCGGGGAGGTCGGCCCCGGGAACGGCCAAGGTCCGGGGCCGACGGCCGGTGGCCAGCACCAGCTTATCGTAGGGCAATTCCTCCTCCTCACCGCTGACCAGATACCTGACCCGGACCCTTTGCGCCTGCCGGTCTAGGGACAGGGCTTGGGTCCGGGTTTTGATGCGGACATCTTTGGCGTTTTCAAAAAAATCGGGGTTGCGCACCATGTGGAAGCTGGCGGTCATCAGGCCCTCCAGCTCGGCCACGTCTCCGGCGATGTATTGCGGAATGCCGCACGCGGAATAAGCGATATCCTCTTGTTGATCGATGAGAGTAACTTCCCATTCCGGCCGTAGCCGTTTCAGCCGACACCCGACTTTCGGGCCCAGGACTCCCCCGCCGATAATGAGCACTTGTTGGGTTCCCATAGGAGCTCTTCCTTGTTCTCCTCAGATTGCGGGCCCGAGACCAGACGGAGCCCGCCAAGCTGGAAGCAAGATACCGCTCCTGGGGCGGGATTGCAAGTTTAGCCGGACGTCTGCCGGGTTGTAGCTGTAGCGTTTTCTCCGGGAGCGGCGGCAACTCCAAGGAGCCCAGCAAATACGAAACCGCCGCCAATTTGGCATCTAACGGTTGTTTCTGCAGAAATATAATGGAATTATTGCCAAATCCTCATAACTTGAGAAGAATACCTTAGTATAAGATCACATACGGAGGTCCGGCACAGCGTTTACAGTAATGACCTGGAACGTGGAAAACTTATTCCGGCCGGATTCGGAGTCAGCCCCGGAAGAATTAACACTGACCCCTCGGAGCGTCGGCGGGACATCGCTCCGGACCGCGTGCCCCTTTAAAGAGGGGGGAGAAAAAACGATTTTATTCCCGTAATTCTAGTTAGAAAAAAACCATATTATGGAATTTCAAGGGAGAACTTACTGACGAATGCTTCAGGTGTAGGATAATATCATTCTTGAAAACCCCCGAACTTGATCTGAGGTGTGCCATGGAGCCAGCCTCCCCAAATTTCCGGCTCTGCCACTCGATTCCAGGCCGGTTGCGGGTCAAGGTGCCGGATATTCGCCTGGCGGAAAAAAAGGCGTATGCCCTGGAACACTGGCTGGCCAGGCAGGCTGAAATCCAAGCGGTTACAGCCAGTCCGGTCACGGGCAGCGTCCTTCTGTATTTCGATCCCTCAACCACCCCTGTCCCCGCTCTATTTGATCTCCTGGATGAGGGCATCGCCAACCTGCCCCAATTGCTGGAGGTGGTGCCCTGGCCGTGTCCCAAGCCGCCGGCCGAGATGGAGCCCCGGAGCGAATTCTCTCTGAAATTGGGGTTGGCCAGGATCCTGGGGCTTACGGGCTTCTTAGGGTTTAACCTGATCAGTTCTTTGGTTGGGGCAGCTCCCCTGGCTCCCGCGGTGATTACCGGCGCGGCCATCATCGGGGCTCTGCCCCTGGTGGTCTGGGCCATAATTGATCTGTGGCATCTGAAGTTCATCGGGCTTAATCCCTTGCTGGCCACCGCCGCGGTTTTGGCCATCGCCACCGGAGAAGCCCTCACTGCGCTGGAGGTTATCTGGATTCTGGAAATCGGTAAAATCCTGGAGGAATACTTGGCCGACCGCTCCCGCCGGGCCATTAAAGAGATTTTACAGGTAGCGTCGAAAAACACCTTTATCCTGGTGGAGGGCATGGAGGTGGAAACTCCCGTCACCCGGGTGCAGCAGAGCGATATTGTGGCAGTCCACGTTCTGGAAAAGATTCCGGTGGACGGCGTCATCGTCCACGGTGAAGCCCTGGTGGATCAGGCTTATATTACCGGACGGGCCGAACCTGAACTGAAACAGTCCGGCGACTTGGTTTTTGCCGGCACCATAGTGCAGCAGGGGAAAATTCACGTGCGGGCGGAAAAAGTAGGCGAGGCCACCTATCTTTCCCAGATAGTCTGTTTGGTGGAAAAATCGCTGGAGAACCGCCCCCAGGCCCAAAAGCAGGTGGAATTGCTGGCCGGTCGCCTGGCTCGCTGGGGTACCCTGGCCATAATCGGCACCTTACTCCTGACCTGGGATCTGGCCCGGGTCTTCGCGGTCATGCTGGTCATGTCCTGCCCCTGCGCCACCATTTTGGCGGCTTCCACCGCGGTGACTGCGGCCCTGGCCAATGCGGCTGACCGACTCATTCTCATCAAAGGCGGTCTTTATCTGGAACGCTTTGGGGAAACCGACGTCTTCTGCTTTGACAAAACGGGGACTTTGACCACCGGCGTCCCCAAGGTGGCTGCCATCATCACGGACCAGGCCTCGGCGACCCCCGAGCAGGTCCTCACCCTGGCCGCGGCCGCCGAACTGCACAACCCGCACCCGCTGGCCCAGGCCCTGGTGAAACAGGCCCAGACTTCCGGCGTGCTGCGCCCCGCCGAGAATCAAGTGGCGGAAGTCTTTTTGGGTCGCGGGGTGAAAACCCGCCTCGATTCCGGTGTGGTGACCGTGGGCAATCGCCATTTTATGAGCGATGAGGGGATTGATCTCCAGCAATTTCGGCCAAAGGCCGAAGAATTGGAGGATTCCGGACATTCGGTGGTCTATGTGGCCCAAAACGGCAAGCTTCTGGGTCTGATCGCCCTGACTTATGAAGTCCAGGGAGATTTGCCGGCTCTGAGGGCCAGGCTGCGCCGGGATGGCGTCAGGGAATTCCACCTCATCAGCGGTGACAATGAGCAGGTGGTGACGTCCCTGGCCGAGTCTTTGAGATTTGACGGCCAGCGCGGCGACCTGCTGCCGGAGGAAAAGGCCGACTACGTGGAGAGCCTGCTTGCCCAAGGGCACACGGTGGCAGTCATCGGTGACGGGGTCAATGATGCCCTGGCCTTGTCCAAAGCCAGTGTGGGGGTAGCCATGGGCGCCGGCGGCTCAGAAGCCGCCATCGCCGCTGCGGACATTGCCCTGGCGGATGACGACCTGAGGAGACTGGTTTTTGTGAGGCGTCTCAGCCAGCAAACAGTGAGAGTCATCCATCAAAACTACTGGCTGGCGGTGGGCACCGATCTGGCAGGGTCAGTGTTGGCAATGGCGGGCCGCTTGAGCCCCTTCCTGGGAGGGTTGTTGCACATCAGTCACGCCGCGGCTATTACGGCCAACTCCGGCCGCTTACTCACCTGGCAACCGCGGCCGAAAGGAAAGTGAGAAAATCCTCGGGTTGGGTAAGGCTCCTGGGAGACACCGGAGGCGAGGGGGGCCCGTGGTCCCCCGGTCCTCCCCTTAGGATTCCTCCGCCCAATCTCACCTTATTTGGTTTTGCCGTAATGCTCGGCTTTGGCCTCCGCATACAGGTCGCTCATCTGCTCGCCGGCGGAGGCGGTAAATTCCTTGACACTGTCGGCCACGGTCAGCCCGCCTCTAACGGCCCCTTTCACCAGCGGCCGGAAGATGGAAGCCACCGCCGGCAGAATTACCGGGGCCACCAAGGCCACGCCGATGCCCACTGCCAGGCTCGGCCCATACCCTTTGAGCAAATTATTATAAAATGCCATGGTTGTCTCCTTTTCCCAAAGACCTAGCGCCGCCCTTGGTTATCTTTCAGATGGTGACTTGATTACTCACAATTATACGTGAATACTCTCAGGGGTATTCCTATCATAACTCGCCCCGTTCTTAAGTCTTCGAGGTCTTAGCGGGTTTGGTGCCGGACTTCTCCAAAGGTCGGGGCGTTTTAACTTTGGCCTTAGGAGCGGGTTTGACCTCGGCCTCGGCCGGGCCGGTTAATTTTTCTACCTGAGATCCGGCCAGGGAACAGGCGCCCAGGGCGGCATCCTTGACCATAAAACCGCCTTTGATGGCAGCTTTGGCCAGGGGTCGCATCAGGGAAATCGTAGCCACTACCAGTATGGGGGCCACCAGGGCCACCCCAAGGCCTACCGCCACACTCGGTAAATACTGGACAACTGACTTATTAAACACTGTCATAACCCCCTCATCTGAAGGCTAATAAAAATATAACATTTCCCTAGGTGATAACAAACCATCATAAAAAAATATTTTTTAAATATATATCGATGTATGATACTAATGGAGATGAAATGGAAAAGGGCCGAACAATTCTTAGAACTCGCTGCCGCCATCTCCTTTCCCTGGAAACCCTGCCTACTCTCGATGCAGGTATGATGAGAATGTATCTAAGGAAATTGTCAAAGGGAGAATTTTAGCTAAATGGAAACCTCTTTATTACATTCACGTATGAAGGTTGGGCTAGGAAATCCATCTTTTTCACGGAGGATAAGTATGGAGACAGCCTATTGTGTGGCCAAAGCCGTAAATGCTTTGAATATTCCAGACGAAATACGGCAGTATTGGATACATTTCAACTATAATCCTTACTTGGAAGAATGGGGTTTTCATGGTTTTGTCATGAAAGGACGCAGGTCCATAGAAGAAGTCATCGAGTGGGTTAATAGAATCTGTTCCTGGCTGCAATGTCAATATCCTCAGGGGCCCAGATGGCTGGGAGAATATTTTATTGGCTATGGTTTCTGCTCTTTTGATAACAAAGTTATATGATTCATTAGATGAACTGCGTGAAGTTTCTTATGGGTAATAGAAGCACCTTCTTGTTGTATTGAAATTAAATTATTGTCAAAGAAGCTGTAAGGAGGAATAGGGTTCCTTCACCCTTTACCTCCTTCTGAAAGATCTAGGTGTATCAATTTCCATTAACCCGAAAGCCTCCCTAAGTCTTTTCTTTAAATCCAATCACCTGCCTCTCTTTCAAGTTTTTCCTATCTAGTGGCGACCTTATGAATTAAAAGCCCAGCTTCGGTTTTGATTCCTTTGATCTGAGGCCGGGGAGGCCGGGGACAGACCCCGGTTGTTCTCCAAGGTGTGACATCAGGCGGAAGTTGTCATCTTTTGGTGAAAATGGCCATGAATGTTTACATCCTGGCGGGACTGGGAGGCCTGGCCGTGGGCGCCTTCCTCAACGTCATCATTAGCCGTTTGTCCCATGAAGATCCCGTGGGGCGCGGCCGTTGCCCCTGTCATCATTGCCACCAACCTCTGCCGTGGCCGCACCTTATTCCCCTCCTCGGCTATTCCTGGTTGAGGGGGCGCTGTCCCTTCTGCGGTGAACCCCTGCCCTGGCGCTATCCGGTAGTGGAGCTGGCCTCGGGACTGCTAGGTCTGGCCCTGTGGTGGCGATTTCCCGGGAGCGCCCTCTTGTGGGTGTACGGCCCTTTTGTGGCGGCCCTTCTGGTGTTGTCGGTCCTCGACCTGGAATATTTCTGGCTCCCGGACCTCATCACCCTACCCGGCACCGCCCTGGGGCTGGCCGCGGCTCTGATCTTCCCCCAACTTGACTTTGTCAAAGCCCTTCTAGGGGCTGCCGGGGGCTATGCTTTTTTTCAGGGGGTGCGTTGGGCTTATCAGAAAGTGACTAGGGGGAAGCGCCAGGGGCTGGGGGCCGGGGATGCCAAGCTGGCGGCCTTCATCGGCGCGGTCCTGGGGCTTCAGGCCCTGCCCTGGGTCCTGTTCAGCAGCGCCGTTTTAGGCAGTTTGGCGGGTCTGGCGGTGGCCCGGCAAAGCTTGGAGGGCCGTTTTGCTTCTTTTCCCTACGGCCCCTTTCTGGCCATGGGGGCCCTGCTGTTTTTCTTTGTCAATTTCTGATCCGGTTTCCCAGTTTTTCTTAAACGCCGCCCCTGACCCCGCTGCTCCAGCAAAACTAGGAAAAGGCCCGGTGACACAAGTGTCCTCACCTGTGCAACTCTAACTTTTTGGATCAAGGGTTAATGGTACTCGACTATAGGGCGTGCCGTGCACTCCAGGAGGCGGCCACGGGCCGCCCTATAAAAACTTTACCAGGGAGAAATTTCAGGCAATCTTGAGTCTTCCGGTTCACAGGCGGGACGCCTGTGCTCCCGGTTATTGTAATGGGGGGAGCATGAGGCAAAGGCCGGGGGTCCGTTTCACGCACCATTTTTTGCGCATAAGACGCGCCCTACATTCACTCGAAACTCAAAACTCGAAACCCAAACTTGCCATCACCGATAGTTTTCGGCCAGCGGCTCATAGTAGGACTTGGGGTGCTTACAGGAAGGACAAAGGTCCGGGGGATGATGTCCCGGGACTACGTAGCCGCAGTTGCGGCAGTGCCACTTCATGGTGTCGGTGCGCTTGAAGAAGGTGCCGTTTTTGACATGCTCCAGCAAGGCCCGGTAGCGCTCCTCATGGAATTTCTCCACCTTGGCGATTTCTCGAAAGGAAATAGCTACTTCCCGGAAGCCTTCCTCTTCGGCCACCTTGGCAAAGTCCTGATACATGGTGGTCCACTCGTATTTTTCCCCTTCGGCCGCGGCCTCTAAATTACTGGCCGTGTCCCCCAGGGAAAAGGGGTAGCCTGCGGCAATCTCCGCCTGGCCGCCGCCCCCTTCAGTGAGGTGTTTGAAAAACACCTTGGCGTGTTCCTTTTCATTGTCCGCGGTTTCGAGGAAAATCGCCGCGATCATCTCATACCCGGCTTTCCTGGCCTCACTGGCGTAATAGGTATAGCGATTCCGGGCTTGGGACTCTCCGGCAAACGCAGTGAGCAAGTTCTGCTCGGTTTTCGTGCCTTTCAGGTTCATGCAACCTCCTTCGGACTGGTATGTTGATAACTGATTATCAGTATCCTTCAGTTCATCCCTTAAATTTTCAGTCGGAATTCGCCAAAGTCAAGCAGGTTCCCGCCACAGGAAAAATCCGGAAAGTGCCAGAGATAATTAGTGTTACATTGGTTCCTCGAGGTTTCGCTCTACTGCTCCCACATGAGTTTGCCACAATCCTTCAAGTCGTAGCCCCCCAGGGCCTCCGCGGCGCGCTGGAATTCCGGGGAGCGCATGGTGGCCCACAATTCCTGAAAGCGGGGGTCCGCAAAGGTGCTTTCCGGTACCACCAGGTCATAGCGCTCCGGGGTGAGGGGGATAAAGTCCAACCCCAAGGCCCGGGCCGCGGCCAAAATGCCCAGCCCTACGTCCGCGGTGCCGGATTTGACGTTGGCGGCCACAGCCATGTGGGTGTACTCTTCCCGGTCATAGCCCTGGAGGGCGGCCGGGTCGATGCCCTCTTCCTTCAGGAGGTAATCCAGTAAAAGCCTGGTACCCGCGCCCCGCTGGCGATTGATAAAACGCACCTCCTTCCGGGTGAGGTCCGTCACGGTGCGAATGTTCAGGGGGTTATCCGGGAGCACTATGAAACCCTGCTGGCGCCAGGCCAGATTAATGAGTTTCAAGGGCAGGCCGGCCAGGTGTTTTTGGATATAGGGCACGTTGTAAGAGTTGGTCTCCGGGTCGTAGAGATGGGAGCCCCCCAGGTGGGCCCGGCCCTGGCGCAGGGCCATGAGGCCCCCCAGGCTGCCCACGTGCCCCGAGGAGAGGCGCAGCCGGGGGTTCCGGCGCCGGAGCAGGGTGGCCAGGAGGTCCAGGGTGTTATCGTGGCTCCCCAGGACCACCAGGGTTCCCTCAATGTCCTCCAGGGGGACCAGCAGCTCCGCGGTCACCGGCCGGTCTTCCTCCAGGCCCTCGCTCAGGGCGGGGATTTTCAGCATCCCGTCGGCCCGCACCAGGGAAGTGATGGTGCCCGCGCCCCGGGGCAGCGGCGTCGCCATGACCCGGTCCCCCACCCTGCCCAGGGTTACCCGGATGTACTCGGTGAGCCCGGGTTTGGAGGGCAGATTCTGCGAAGGTTGCACCGTCAGGGTAGGCCGTGGCGATGGCCGCCGGCCCACCATCCCGGTAATTAACGGGGCGGCAAATTCCTCAAAGGAGAGCACTGCGGACACCGGGTACCCCGGGTTGCCGATGACGGGCTTGCCCGCCACCACGCCCAGCAGGGTGGGCTTCCCCGGCATCATGGCCACCCCGTGCACCAGCACCTCCCCCAGCGCCGCCACCGCCTGATAGGTATAGTCTTCACTCCCGGCCGAGGAGCCGGCATTGACCAACACCACGTCCGCCGCGGCCACCGCCCGCTTCACCACCTCGGCGAGGGTGGTTGGTTCATCAGGCGCGATGGGCCAGACCTCCGGCAAGCCACCGGCCTCTTCCACCAGGCCTGCCAAAATGACGGAGTTAAATTCCACCAAAACGTCGGGAGGAGGCTCCGTCCCCAAGCCGGTGGCCGGTATCAGCTCCGAACCGGTGGGAATGATAACGACCCTGGGCCGCCGTCTTACCAGCACGTTGATCACCCCGGCGGCCAGCATGGCCCCCTGAGCCCAGGGGGTGATTTCCACCCCTTCAGGCAGCACCATCTCCCCGGCCACCAGGTCCTCCCCCACCCGCCGCACGTTATGCCAGGGAAAAACCGGGGCCTCTATGGTCAGGGGATCGGCCTCCGGATCCGGCACGTTCTCCACCATGATTACCGCGTCGGTGCCCGGCGGCATGAGGTGGCCGGTGTTGATGGGGTGAGCCTCCCGGCCCACCGCCAGCAGACGGGGGCTTTCCGGCCTGGCTCCGTAAGTGTCCGCTGCGGCCACGGCAAAACCGTCCATGGCTGCCTGGTGGGCTGCCGGTGAGGACCAGCGGGCCCACACCGGTGCGGCCGTTACCCGTCCCCGGGCCGTCACCGTGGGGATTTCTTCCGGGGCCAGCATACTGTTCACTTCAAAACGGGAGAGAAACAGCTCCCGGGCCTCGGCAGGAGACTTCATGTGCAAATAAATTCGCCGTTTCATGATCAACCTTTACTAATCAGTCAAAATGATTGTCAGAGTTTATCTGAATTTGCCCTGGGGTGGGGAACAAAATTCCCCCTGTCATTTTGGGAGGCTCTCGTCACCCGATAAAGGCGCTTCATGAAAAGCAGGGACGGACTTATTATCCTTTCTGGCCGCAAACCTTCGTTGTAGATATGGTTAATCTGAATTAAAAACAACTACTTTCGGGGAGTAGGATTTATGAAGACGGGAGAAGGGATAATCAAGGCAGCTTTGGAGCACTTGGGAGAACGGTATGTTTTGGGGGCGGTGGCGCCCAAGAACGATCCCGCCTGGGATGGCCCCTGGGATTGCGCGGAGTTCGTCTCCTGGTGCGTGTACCAAACCGCCAGGATTTTGTATGGCTGCAATAATAATCAGGGCAATCCGGCCACCGCCGATGCTTATACCGGCTTTTGGGACAGGGATGCCCGGGCCTTGGGCCGGCAGATCGATGTGGCGGTGGCGGCCAGGATTCCCGGGGCTGCAGTCCTGCGTGTCGGGACCAAGATGGGTCACATTGTTATTTCTGACGGCCGGGGCGGCACCGTGGAGGCCCATTCCTCCAAAACCGGGGTCATTCGCCACACCTTAAACGGCCGCCGTTGGGATATGGGTATTCTGGTTCCTGGCATCGATTATGAGCAGTCCGCCGGGAACGGCAACCTCACCCCCCCTGGCATTGTTTATCGGCTGACCACGCCTTGCATGCGCGGCGAAAAAATTGCCGAAATTCAGCGAAAATTAAAACTGCACGGTGGCGATCCCGGGCCGGTGGACGGCATTTTCGGCCCTAAAACTTTCGCGGCGGCTGTGAGTTTCCAGAGAGCCCACGATCTCCTCACGGATGGGGAGGTGGGGCCTCAAACCGCCAACGCCTTGGGAGTAAAGCTCTGAAAAAGCGGGAGCCCGGGTTTCCAGCTTGTGGTTTTCAAGAAAGGTAGTCGTGCTAACAAGGGGGTTGAGGAGCAGATTTGTGTAGGGCGGGCACTGCCCGTTCAGCAGAGAACTTTCCTCTTAAAAGAGATGCACCGTTACCGGCTCTTCTCGGAATAAGCCCTCCACGCCCAGGGGTATGATCACCAACCCGTCGCTTTTCACCAGGGGGGAGAGCAAACCCGAAGGCCCCAGGACCGGATCGGCCCACAAATTATCGTTGTCCGGGCGGAGACGCACCCGGACAAAGTCCTCCCGGCCGGTGGCCCCGGCCAGGTTGCGGGAGAACCGGGCCTGGACCGTGCCGTCCCAAGGTGGCGCATTCTCGGTCCAGCCGACCAGGCGCTGGAGCAAAGGCCGCCCCAGGACCTGCATGACCACCGCGGCCGAGGCCGGATGGCCCGGAAGTCCCAGCAAAGGTTTTCCGGCGATGTCCGCCAGGATGGTGGGTTTCCCCGGGCGGATGGCCACCCCGTGCACCAGGATTTCGGCCCCCGGGAGGTCCTGAATGGCTTTCAGGGTCAGATCCCGGGTTCCCACGGAACTGCCTCCCGAGATGAGAATCAGCTCAGCTTCCTCCAGGCCCTCGGCCAGGACAGCCTTCAGGGCGGCATAATCGTCCGGCACAATGCCTTTGAGCCGGGGAAGGCCACCACCCTCCAGCACCTGAGCCGCCACCAGATAGGCGTTGGCATCCCGCACCCGGCCGGGAGCAGGTTTTTGGGTGATGGGCACAATCTCGTCCCCACTGGAGAGCACCGCCACCCGGGGTCGCCGGCGAACCTCCACCCGGGTCACCCCCAGGGCGGCGAGCAGGCCGATATCCTGAGACCGCAAACGCTTTCCCGCCGGGAAGAGAACCTCCTTCGCTTTGACGTCCTCCCCGGGGTGCAAGACATTTTCTCCAGGAGCCACGGGGCGGCGCACTTCCAGGGTGCCGTCCGGCATTTCATTGGTGTATTCCACCATGACCACCGCGTCGGCTCCCCGGGGAAGCATCCCCCCCGTAGCGATGCGCCAGGCTTCCCCCGGGCCCACCGTCCCGGCCGGGACCTCCCCCATGGACACCTCGCCCCGGATTTCCAAATACTGGGGCAACCCCGGTGTGGCCCCGAAGCTATCCCCGGCCCGCACCGCAAACCCGTCCATGGAAGCCCGGTGAAAAGAGGGCACCTCCTCCGGCGCGGCCAGGTCCCGGGCCAGCACCCGGGCCCCGGCCTCCCCCAGGTCGATATCCTCCACTCCCACCGCAGCAAAGCGGGGATAAAGGCCCAGGACTTCGGCTCGGGTTTGCAGGCGGAAGAATTCCATAACGAGTTTATTAACTTAATATAAAAATAAATTTTCCGGATGTATTATCGGCCTAAAGAAAAGTCCTAATAAGGGAGTTAGGAGGGGGCTTGGGGGAGGGCAGGGGCCCTTAGTTTCCCATTCCCCACCCAATCTCACTCAAATCATCGAAAAAATCCGCGCATCCACCGCAAACAGGCCTTTTTCATAAAGCAGCAGGGGGTTCAGCTCTATCTGGTCGAGTTCCGGGTGCCGCTGGGCGAAGCCCGCCAAAACCTGCATGGCCCCCTGGAGCGCGGCCAGATCCCGCTTGGGCTGGCCCCGAAAGCCCGTGAGCAGAGGATAGCCCCTGATACTCCTGATCAGCTCCTCCAATTCCTTTTCTGTGGCAGGGAGAATCAAGAAGGCCACGTCCTGATAAATTTCCGTATAGATGCCGCCCAGGCCGAACATCAGGGTGGGGCCGTACTGGGGGTCGGTGACGGTACCCAGGATGACCTCCAGGCCGCCGAGTTTGGCCATGGGGGAGACGCTGACCCCGTCCACCTGGAGTTTGCGGTCGTGGAGATGGATGGTAGCCAGGATATCCTGAAAAGCCTGGCGCACGGCCTCGTCGTTGGCGAGATTCAGATGCACTCCGCCCACGTCGCTTTTATGGGGGATATCGGGAGAGGCTACCTTCAGGACCACCGGGTACCCGAACTGGCGGGCCAAAGAGACGGCCTCCTCCGGAGTTTTGGCCAGGGGCGCGGCGGCCACCGGGATGCCTGCCTTGGCGAGCATCTCCGCGGCCTCCTGTCCCGGCAGCAGTCGCAAACCCGGGGTGGATGGCACCGCCGGCGCTCCCTCGGATTGGGTTTGAGGGGCGAAGCGAAAGAATTGGGCCAGGGCCGCCACCCCCCGCTCCGGGGTGGGAAACACCGGGACGCCGGCCTGATAAAGCTTTTCCCGCTCTTCTTGCTCCACCTCGGCGCCGCCCAGGAAAACCACCAACTCTCGGGCCCCGGGGGTCGCCACTTCGGAGGCTCCGGGAATGGGATCCCCAAAAATGACCACCTGGTAGTCGTACTCGCTTTGGGCTGCGTCCATGACCTGGCGGTAAAGACTGGCGTCGCTGATGACGTCCCCGGTCAGGTCCACCGGATTGGACACCACACAGTGGGCCGGAATCATGCCCTTGAGGCGCTCCTTCAGGGACGGGCTGGGCTCGGGCGTAGCCAGGCCCATCTTTTCCGCCTCATCGATGGCCAGGATGGCCGCGCCCCCGGAGCTCGTGGTGATCATGAGGTTGCGGCCCCTGGGCGGGGTGAGGTAGGCCAGGGCCTTGGCGAAGTCAAAGAGTTCCTCCAGGGTGTCGGCCCGGTACACCCGGTGCTTGCGGAACAGGGCCTGATAAATGGCGTCCACCCCGGCCAGCGACTTGGTGTGGGATTCCGCGGCCTGGCTCCCCCGCTTGGTGCGGCCGGCCTTGAGAATGACTAGGGGTTTTTGGCACTCGTGGAGGGCATCCAAAAAATAGCTGGGGCGTTTCACCCCCTCGAGGTAGAGGGCGATGACCTCGGTGTGGGGGTCGGCGTTGAAGTACTGGATGACCTCGGCTTCGTCCACGTTCACCCGGTTGCCCAGGGACACGAAGGCGCTCACCCCCAGCCGCTCCGCCGCGGCCAGATCCAGAAAGGCCGCGCCCACGGTGCCGCTCTGGGAGGCGAAGGCGATTTTGCCTTTGGTGGTAATCAGCGGCCAGGAGGCGCACATGTGGTGGTGGGGCATGTTAACGCCCTGGCAATTGGGGCCCACCACCTTGAGGCCGGTACGCCGGATCACCTGGGCCATCTCCTCCTGCAGGCGCTCCCCCTCCTCCCCGGTTTCGGCGAAACCCCCGGTGATGACCACCGCGCCCTTGACCCCCTTGTCGGCGCACTGCTCCAGGGTGGGGGTGACGATTTTAGCGGGGATCACCACCACGGCCAGCTCTGGGGGCTCCGGGGCGTCGGCGATGGACTTGTAGACCTTAAGTCCCAGGATTTCTTCGGCTTTGGGATTAATGGGGAACAGCGGGCCGGCGAAGCCGCCGTTTTTCAGGTTGGCCAGGATATCGTGGCCGAGCTTGCCGGGCGCGGTGGAGGCGCCGATGACGGCCACGCTTTTAGGCTTGAAGATGGCGTTCAGGCTGGCGAAGTCTTCCATGAAGCCTCCTTATGGCGGGGGGGTGGGGCCCGGATAACAGACCGGAAAAGTTATCTTAACACAGGAAAAGTAGGGGGAAAAAGGAAAAAAGGCGGGACGGCGGGCAGGGGAAAGGCGGCAGTCAGCAGTCAGCAGTCAGCAGTTAGTGATCAGTAATCAGTGATCAGTGATCAGTTTTCGGTGGGAAAAACCTCAGAGTTATCAGAGGATGATTTTTCCCCATGATCAAATTGGGAACGAGGAGAAGGAAAAACCGGGAGAACAGGCATCTTGCCTGTTCAAACACAGGCTGGAAGCCTGTGCTCCCGGGGGCTGGCTGGGGCGGGGCACAGGCTGGAAAGCCTGTGCTACCAAAGCTTTTAGAGTTTACCAGTCATTTTTGAACTAATTTATTTTGTCAACCTGAGCGGAGTGAAGGGTCCAGGTACTTAAAATAACTAGATTCTTCGCTTCGCTCAGAATGACAAAGGTTGATAAGAGAAGTTTTGAAGGGCTTCTAGTCTCTTGAAGGTGAATACGTTTTCTGTCCCGATGGCATCTGGGGGGCAGGGCCCACCTTAGGTGTCTTTGGACTTCGAGGCTGGCAACCTCCAAGTCATAGGTTGTTGAGAGTTTGAGAATATGGGTCTTATCTTCGTCATCTGCGAAGGCCAGGCTACTTTCGTCCAGGTCCGCAAAGAGTTTCGGACCAAAACAGGTATAAGTAATAAAATTTCTTTTTCAATTTTATCAATTAACTACAACTTAAATAAAAAAGGGATAAGGCAAATACCTTAACCCTTTTTTATTGAATTTGTTAGATTTATTTATATTATTATTTAATCTTCCATGGAAAACTTGGGACAATAATTGATCATAATTTGGGTATTGATTAATCCGAGATTGTAAGAGGAACCCGAACCTTGCAAAAATTAAAAAGACGATATTCAATTTTTTGGCCAAGACATGTGTCTTTAAAAGTTTGGGGAACTTTATTTTCCCAAAAACAAACTGCGGCCTGGCAGAAGAAAGATCTAACACACCCATCGGTAGTCATTAACTTTCCTCGCATTTGGG
>JARRKO010000023.1:0-45933 GCA_037388025.1 Syntrophobacterales bacterium | reverse complement strand
GCAATATTCTTACCCCCCTCCCCCACTCACATCCTGCCTTCACGGCCTACACGTGCTGCAAGGTCTGAAGCCTTCCCGGTAGGCATCGATAATTGCTTTGAAGTGCAGGCGATTGCTCTTGGCGGTGGTTTCTCCCTGAGGGCAGGATGGGCGGTGGAAAATAAAGCTCCGTTTATTGCCGAGATAGAAAGGCTCGTCCTGGTTTAGGGCCTTGAGCCAGATGCCCCGGCGAGTCTTGATGGCCTCCTGTTGAGCCGCCACCAGTTCGTCCCGGAACAGCATATTGGGGGGAACGGTATATACATGGGCCAGGCCCTGGCGCACCAGTTCCCGGCTCAGGTTGGTACCGTCCGGCAGGAAAAGGAAGGCCAGGGTGCGGCCATAGCGGTCGTAGCGCAGGTTGTCATATTCCAGGCGCACCCGCCGGCCTTGGGCCAGATCGGTCAAGACCCCCTTGGCTTTATGAGCCAAAAAATCCGCGGGCTGTCCTTCATGCCCCAACTCTGGGGCATCAATGCCCAACAGCCGCACTTTTTGTCCGTTAGCCAAAGTCACCGTATCGCCGTCCACCACCTTTGCCACCAGGGCTTCGGTGACCGGGACCTGGCTCTGGGCCTGGCATCCCCAAAACGCCGCCGTCAAAGCAAGAAACATGGCCAGGCTAGCCGGTGCTGCTGAACTCCATCGGGACATTTTCTCGGGATAGTTTTTCCTCAAAAGAAGGGATGGTCTCCTGCAAACCAGAATTGAGGGGTACGGTGGGCTGCCAGCCCAGAAATTCCCGCGCCCGGCTGATGTCCGGCCGCCGCTTTATCGGGTCGTCCGGCGGGAGAGGCCGAAAAACCAGTTGGGATGTGCTTTGGGTTATGGACAAAATTTTTTGGGCTAACTCCATAATGGTGTATTCTTCGGGGTTTCCCAGGTTCACCGGCTCGTAGCAGGCCTCCCGCGCCATGAGGCGCACCAGACCGTCCACCAGGTCGGATATATAGCAGAAGGACCGGGTCTGACTGCCGTCACCGTAAATGGTGATGTCCTGGCCGGTGAGGGCCTGGACACAGAAATTGCTGATTACCCGCCCGTCGTCAATGGCCATCCGGGGGCCGTAGGTGTTAAAAATGCGGGCGATGCGGATGTCTACCCCGTTTTGCCGGTGATAGTCCATCATCAGGGTCTCCGCCACCCGCTTGCCTTCATCATAGCAGCTTCGGGTCCCTATACAATTGACGTTGCCCCAGTAGTCTTCCCGCTGGGGGTGGATCTGGGGGTCGCCGTAAATCTCCGAGGTGGAGGCCAGCAATATTCTGGCCTTCACCCGTTTGGCCAGCCCCAGCATATTCAGGGTCCCCATGACGTTGGTTTTGATGGTCTTCACCGGGTTGTACTGGTAGTGCACCGGAGAGGCCGGACAGGCCAGGTGGTAGATCTGGTCCACTTCCAGCATGATGGGGTTCACCACGTCGTGACGGATGAGCTCCAGTTCCGGCAGATGCAGCAAGTGTCGGAGGTTCTTTTTATTTCCGGTAAAGTAATTATCCAGGCTCAGGACTTCGTGTCCTTGCGCCAGAAGCTGCTCCACCAGGTGGGAGCCGATGAATCCCGCACCCCCGGTGACCAAAATCCTGGCCATGTGGCATTCTCCTCGAATCAGCTATTTAAGTTCATGGTATTGTACCCATGTTGACCAAGAAGGTAAATTGTTGATTGACACCTGAAGATGGTTTGATTGATATTACTTCATAATTATTATCAAGGCATCCACGGAGAGATTATGGCGAAAACTGTTTATTGGAAAAAAACGTGCAGGAGAAGGAGCGCGGTCACAGGAACAGAAGTGACACAGATGGGTTGTTTGGCGGCCTTTATTCTGGCGGTTCTGTGGTTGATTCCCGGTTGCACGAGTCCGTCGGGTGTCCAGGAAATGAAAAAGGAAGTGGAGGCTCTTAAGTCCGAAGTGGCCACCTTGAAGGAGAAAATAGTCCAACTCGAGGCCGGTCAGAAGATCCTCCTGGGAATAGTTAAAGGAGAAGGGCCTGAGGCCGCGGCACCGGCCGCCCCCAAAGCCACCACCCCGGAGGTGAAGGAGGGTCAGCCCACGATGCCGGTGCCCTCCGGGCAGGCCGCGGCTGCTCCGTTAACAGTGGAAGAACTTTTTAAAAATAAAGACCAGCTTATAGGTACCAGAGTCACGGTGAAGGGTATGCCGGGGCCAGTGTTAATGCATAAAAAAACCCTTTTTCTGAGCGGCGCCCCGGGCATGGTGGAAGTGCTTTACGGCAATCTTGCCGACAAAAAGCAGGTGGAACGCCTCACCGCCCAGACCATCGAGACACCCATCACGGTGAGTGGCTTACTTAGCACCGCGCCCGGCCAGACCAAAGAGCCAGTGCGGCTTGTCATCATGGCTGATACGGTGGTATTCTGAAGTCAAGGGAACCGGCATCTATCAACCATCCATCCTTGTGGGCCCGGCTGACCCGGAAGCGACCCGGGACCCCGGGCCCTTTTGCGGCTGAGACCTCCCAGGGGTTGAGCCGCAGCCTTTCCCGCCTGGACCTGGTGGTCATCGGCGTGGCCCAGATCATCGGGGCCGGTATCTTTGTAATTTCCGGAGTGGGGGTCAAAATCGCCGGCCCCGGCATCATCCTGTCTTTCTTGGTGGCCGGACTGGCCTGCACCCTGGCGGCCTTATGTTACGCCGAACTGGCCTCCATGATGCCCCAGGCCGGCAGCGCCTATACCTACGCCTACGCCATCTTCGGAGAGATTTTCGCCTGGATCATCGGCTGGGACCTGCTGTTAGAATATGGCATGGGCGCGTCCACGGTGGCCGCGGGCTGGTCTTTTTATTTGCAGGACCTGCTCAAGGCCTATGGTCTGAGTCTGCCCGTCTGGGCCAGCGGGCCCCCTTTCAGCCAGCCCGGGCGGCTTATTAATCTTCCCGCCGCGGGCATCGTGCTGTTTTTTTCCGTCCTGCTGATCTTTCGCACCAGACTGAACGCGCTGGTGGCCCGCGGCCTGGTGGTGGTGAAGTTGGGGGTCATCTTTTTTATCCTGGCCGTGGGTGCAGGCTATGTCAAACCCGCCCAGTGGCTGCCCCTCATGCCCTTTGGCCCCGGGAGCGTCATCCAGGCCGCGGCATTGGTGTTTTTCGCCTACCTGGGCTTTGACGTTATCTCAGTCGCGGCCGAAGAATCCCGCAATCCGGAGCGGGATGTACCCTTCGGCATCATCGGCTCCCTGGCGCTATGCAGCCTGATTTACTTGGCTGTGGCCCTGGTTCTGGTGGGCATGGTGCCTTTCCATCTGGTGGATCCGGACGCCCCTTTCTCCGCCGCGTTTCGCCAGGTCGGCCTGCCCTGGGCCGCCGACCTGGTGGCTGTCGGGGCTATGGTGGGCATCACCAGCGTCTTTTACATGCTGCTTTTGGCCCAGCCCCGCATTCTCTTCGCCATGGCCCGGGACGGTCTGTTACCGCCCCGAGTGGCCACGGTTCACCCCCGCTATCAGACGCCCCACCGCCTGACCCTCATCTGCGGCGGCGCCGTGGCCCTGATATCCTCTTTAACCCCCATCGAGAAGCTGGCCTACCTCTGTAACATCGGCACGCTTTTCGCCTTCTTCCTGGTGTGCCTGGGGGTCCTGGTGCTCCGCTTCACCTCCCCTACCCTTCCCCGCCCCTTTCGCTGTCCGCTGGGAAAAACCGTGGCTGTGGCTGGGGCCCTTGTGTCCCTCGGCCTCATGCTTTCCATGCCGGCTCCTTCCTGGTGGAGATTGGGGCTGTGGCTCGTTATCGGGGTGGTGCTGTATGCCTCCTGGGGCTGGTTTTCCGGACGCCTGCGTAGAGGGGAACATATATCCCGGCTTTAACCTTTTACGATATCAACCGAGGCCATAGGGGATATCCAGCACCTTACCTCCTCGTCGTTTGCATCCTCAATATTTGGTAAATAGTTGTTTTCTTATTTTCCGATCTTATCTTTAAGTCATTAACAGATAGCCACATGGAAACATTGGGGCGGGAAAATGTTCCCAAACCCAGAGAAGAAATCACCGGACCGGACTCTTTATCTTATCCTGGCCTGGATGGCTGCTATAGTGATCCTCTGTCTGGGTTGCGACTCCTCAAAAAGCTACCGTCCCTTGCCCCCCGACCTGGAAGATCAGGCCCAGATCCCCGAGTTACCCGATGTCCGGGACTGGGCCGATGCCCCCAGCCAGATCATTTTAAAAAGCTCCCGTGAGTCCCTTAAGCAGGAAAGGTCTGCCAATCAGGGCAAGCTGAAACCCGTGGTCTATGGCCTAGCCTTGTCAGGCGGCGGCGGCGAGGGAGCCTTCGGGGCCGGCCTCCTTTGCGGCTGGAGTGAGGCCGGCACCCGGCCGACCTTCAAGTTGGTGACCGGCATCAGCACCGGTGCCCTTATTGCCCCCATGGCCTTTCTCGGGTCAGACTATGACCCTTTGCTTAAAGAGATGTTCACCACCATATCCAATAAGGATATTTTTACGGAACATAGTGCCCTGGCACTCCTGCTGTCCATTACCAACCTCCGTCCCCTGCCGTCCCTAAACAGTACCAAGCCTCTGGCCAAGTTATTGAAGGATCATGTCGATGCCAAGATGGTGGAGAATATTGCCGCGGCCCATCTTAAGGGCAGGCGTCTGATGGTGGGCACCACCCAACTGGACGCCCAACGCCTGGTTATCTGGGATATGGGCGCCATCGCAGCCAGCAACCATCCGCATAAATTGGAATTATTCCGCAAAGTCCTTCTGGCTTCCGCTTCTATTCCGGGGGATTTTCCACCCCAAATTTTTACAGTTACGGCTGGTGGACAAGAATTTCAGGAAATGCACGTGGATGGCGGGGTGCGGGTGGAGATCTTATTGTACGAAGATGCCTTGGAGCCCTTTACAGTGGATGTCCAGCGCGAACGCAAGCTCTACATCATTCGAAACGATCAAGTCTATCCGGAATGGGAATACGTCAAACCCCGTCTCAGAAATATCGCTCACCGGGCCATCAATAGCCTCCTGAAATCCCAGGGCGTGGGCGATATCTACCGACTCTATGTCTATGCCCAGCGCGACGGTGTTGACTTCAACCTGGCCTACATCCCGCCGAATTTCCCGCCTAAATCCAGGATAGAGTTTGACAAAGCTCACATGAACAAGTTGTTTGACCATGCCTATAACAAGGCAAAAAATGGGTATCCCTGGCACAAACATCCGCCCTTCTTCAAGCCCTCAATTATTGGAGCTTCCGGGCAACGTTGATCGCCCCATACACCTGCAGGAACAGGAGGCCAGGCAGGGTGACCGGCGGGTAATAGAACAACCTATCGAGACGAGAGCAAAATGAGGAGCGGCAGGGTGATTGGGAGGAGGGTAAAGGTGATGACCCCTATGAGCTCAATCATCTTGGAGAAGGACCGTAGGGCGGGAAAGTGAAGCGCATCCCGCCTTTCCTAGCATTTCCTCTTCTGACGCCCAACATCATCATCCGACGCCCACGAGGAATTGCACACTACACATCTTCTTTTAACTGGGAAAGGGTAAGGACCGCCTGTACCTGGGGAACGTGCTCCTCCACGGCCTGGCGGCCGCCCTCCTCCCGGTCCACCAGAATGATGACCTGGACCACCGTGAGGCCGAACTCCCGGGCCGCGTCGACTGCCACCAGGGCAGACCCACCGGTGGTGACCACGTCCTCCAGCACCACCGCCCGCTCCCCGGGTTGGACGGGCCCCACTAGTCGCCCCCCGGCGCCGTATTCTTTGTAAAATTTGCGCACCGAAAAGGCATTGATGGGCTTACCCTTCTGGAAGCTGATCAGGGCCACGGCATGGGCCAGGGGGTCGGCCCCCATGGTTAGCCCCCCCACGGCCTGCACCTCCAGGTCTTTGATCTTCTCAAAGATGATCTCCCCGATCAAGAACAAGCCCTCGGCGCTGTGGGTCACCGGCCGACAGTCCACGTAATAGGGGCTCTCCCGGCCTGAGGTCAGCTTGAAAGGGGAGTCCGGACTATAACGAAAGGATTTTTCCCGAAGAAGACTAAGAAGCCGTTTTCGTTTCTGCTCCATGGTTTGTCCCTGAATGTGTGACTATAATACCTTGATAGGGCGGCCCGTAACCGCCGCCACTGGCGTGCACGGCACGCCCTATATGTGCTACTTGATCTGCACAGGCTGGAAGCTTGTGCTGCCGCTAAATATATCCGCGACCCCTGCCCCCTCTCTCAATAATTACTTAGCCCACGAGCTCCAGGTACTCTCTCAATGCGTCTTTGGTGGAGCGGAAGGGGATTTGTTCCCAGGGAATTTCCTCCCGGGAAAAAACCCGGGCCTCCAATTCCTCATCACCGGCAGCCAATTCTCCAGAGAGATATTCCGTGATAAAGGACAAGACCACAGTGCGGGAATTATGGTAGGAGTGCACGTTCAGAAGCCGCGCCACCCGGACGTTCAGATTGGCCTCCTCCAGGGTTTCCCGCACCACGGCTTCCTCCACCTTCTCCCCCACGTCGACGAAGCCCCCCGGCACCACCCACAGTCCGTAACCCGGCTCGATGGCCCGGCGCACCATGACCAGGCCCCCCCGGTAGGGAACCAGGGCCAATACCGCCAATTTCGGGTCAATGTAATAAACATAGCCGCACGCGGTGCACACCAAACGTTCGGGGTCGCCCACCTTGAGCAGCCGATTCTCCAAATGTCCGCCGCACAGGGGGCAAAATTTGTAGCTTTCCGGTCCGGGCCAGGTCAAAGAGTCCCCCACCTCATTGCCACGGTAACTTTATCTTTGCTTTTGGAAAGCACCAGCTTGATCAACACATCGCTTTTGGTGTCGGCAAAGGCACCTTTCCACAGAACAATGGTGAAATAATCCTGATTCAAAAAGCCCATGTATTTTTTGCTCTTATATTTTCCCAATTTCTTTAGGAGGTCCCTCCGCAGCTGCTCGAATTTTTTCTCGTGTATGGTTTCCCGCAGCTTCTTGTCAAAATTCTTGGAAAATTGAGCATAGTTCCCCTGATTGAAGCCCGTCATCAAGCTGTCCAAAATCGGCTCGGCTATGGCCTTGACCTGCAGGTCGCTCGTGCCCACCGGAGCGCCAGCCGCCGGGATGATTAGCAGGAAAAGGGCAACCACAGGGAGGATACCGATAACCAGCTTTCTCATTCGCTTTCCCTCCAAAAACTGTTCTTGTCCGGTTTATTTACCCCAGATTAAAGGGCATGGGGGTAAAGGTCAACACAAAGACCAAAATGGTGAGAGCCCCTAAAACTTTGCGGCGGCGGTCCAAATTGATCCAATCGCAGTAGGGGGGTGGATGACGGGTGCCCAAGAAGGTTAAAAGTACGGCCCACAGGAGCCAGCCCTGCCAGGTCAGGACACCGAAGACGACCAACATCCCGAGAATGGCGATGGAGATGCGGCGGTGCCATTTGGGAAAAAGCGCGTAGATGACATGCCCGCCGTCCAATTGGCCCACGGGTAAGAGATTGAGGGCGGTGATCAGGAGGCCCAGCCAGCCGGCAAAGGCCACCGGGTGAATGAGCACGTGGTCCTCCGGTCCTAGGGGGCCCAGGGTGAGCCAGCACACCAATTTAAATAGCAGGGGCTCTCCCAAGGTAATCCCTAATCCGGCGTCCGCAGGCAGCGTCGCGACCCGGGAAAGCTTGAGCCCTATTACCAAAACCGGCACCGCCACCAGGATGCCGAAAAGGGGCCCGGAGCACCCCACATCCAGGAGGGCTCGTTTGTCCAAAATAGGGGAGCGGATGCGGATCAGGGCCCCGAATGTTCCCGGCAACGGCGGTGGAAACGGCAGTCCCGGAAGAAAATAAGGTAAAGTCACGTTCAGTTGATGCCGCCGGGACATGAGATAGTGGCCCATTTCGTGGGCCGCCAGGATGGAAAGGATGGCCACTGCGAAAGGAATCCCCCGGTATATCTGCCAGGGGTCCTGAAAAAGATTCACCCCGGACTGAAAGGCCCCGGCCGCCATGGTGGTGAGCACCGTGAGCAGAAAAAGCGCGACATGTAGAAGAATCCGGGGGGGCCGTGGAGTTCCCAACACCACCGGAGGCTCGCACACCGGCGGCCAAGCCTGGGAATGGTCCGAAGTTACCTCAGACACACAAAATCTCCTAAAAAATGACCAGTTTCGAAAAGTTGTCAATATATGTAGGGGCAGGCTCCTCCGCCGCCCATGGACAGACGAGGGCGGCTGTCCCTACATAAAAATGCTTATCGGCATCTACAGTTGAGGCCAAGGATCATAAGCAATTGTCTTGAAAAGTTCTTCATTCTCACCCGCCACGATCCCCTGGTTCGGCTATAATTTCACCCGCCGCCGCCGTTGCCTCGTCTCCAAGGGCTCCGGTTGTTTGACAGGTTTTTTCGAGGGGGTCTTGCCCATGGTCTTTATTCTCAAATACTTGCGGCCCACCGTGACCTGAAGGTTCACCTGCTCCTGCCGGGTAAGAGGCCGGCAGACGCCCCGGGCCAGCCGGCCTAACCGCAAGGGCCCAAAGGCTATTCGCTTGAGCTTCAACACCGGGTAGCCTACGTCCTCCAGCAGCCGCTTGATGAGATGATAGCGCCCCTCCCAAACGGTTATTTCCAGGATGGTTTTCCCGCTCCCGGACTTGATCAGCCTGACCTCAGTGGACACCGGCCGGCCGTCCAGCTCAATGCCACGGGCTAGTTTTTCCAGAGCCGGGCCTGGCATCTCTCCGGCCACGGTCACCCGGTAGGTGCGAGGCACCTGATACCTGGGATGCGTCAGGCGTTGGGCCAATTCCCCATCATTAGTGAGTAACATGAGCCCGGTGGCGTCATAATCCAGGCGTCCCACCGGGTACAGACGGCCATGTTCCTGCGGGGCCAAGTCCATAACCGTGCGCCGTCCCTGGGGGTCCCTAGTGGTGGAAACAAAACCGGAGGGCTTGTGCAACATGAAGGTCACCGGCGCCGACGGCAACTGCACCCGTTTCCCCTCCACCTGCACCCGGTCTTTTTCCGGGTCGATTTTCACCCCCAGCTCGGTGACCACACGGCCGTTGACCTTAACCTTGCCTTCGAGGATCAAACTCTCAGCCTGCCGCCGGGAGGCCACCCCCGCCCGGGATAAAAACTTTTGTAAGCGCTCTAACGTCATGAGCGTGTCTATTTGGGGGGAGGGCCAGGGAGCAGCGGCTCCCTGCCCTCCCCCATTCGTCATCTCCTCAATGTTGGGCTTGAGATTACTCAAGCCCAACATTGGAAATCCAGGTTAAACGCAATGGCCTCCCGCACTTCGGCCATGGTCTGCCGTGCGGTTTTTCGGGCTCGGGCGTTCCCTGCCAGGAGAATCTCCCTGACTTCCTCGGGGTGGTTCTCGTAATAATGCCGCCGTCCCTGGACCGGGGCAAGGTTTTTCAGGAGGGCCTCCCCCAGCATCTTTTTACAGTCCACGCAGCCCAGTTTGGCCGACCGGCAGTCCACGATAATCTCATCGAGTGTTTCCTGAGGCAGGTTTAACCGGTGAAAGGGAAAAGCCAGGCAGCGGTCCGGCTCTCCCGGGTCTTTGCGGTAGGGCCGCAGCGTGTCGGTGACCATGCCCCGCACTTTCTGAGCCATGACTTCCGGGCTGTCGCTCAGATAAATACAATTGTTGTAGCTTTTGCTCATTTTGCGGCCGTCGGTGCCGGTAAGCTTGGGCACTTCGGTGAGCAGCGCCTCCGGCTCCGGAAAAATATGCCGGTAAAAGTGATTGAAGCGCCGGGCGATTTCCCGGGTCATTTCCACGTGGGGCACCTGGTCCACCCCCACCGGCACGCCGTGGGCTTTATACATCAGGATATCCGCCGCCTGAAGCACCGGATAGCCCAAAAACCCGTAGGTTGCCAGGTCTTTGTGGGACAATTCCTGCACTTGGTCTTTATAGGTGGGCACGCGCTCCAGCCAGGGAACGGGGGTGAACATGCCGAAAATCAGGTAAAGCTCGGCATGTTCGGGAAGAGCCGACTGAACAAAGAGAGTGGATTTTTCGGGATCAAGCCCTGCGGCCAGCCAGTCCATGAGCATCTCAGGAATGTAGTCCCGGATGTTGCCGGCGTCCTCGTATTCGGTGGTCATGGCGTGCCAGTCCGCCACAAAGTAGAAGCACTCATAGTCCTTTTGAAGCCCGACCCAGTTGTACAGGGCCCCGTAAAAGTTGCCCAAATGCAGCTTGCCCGTAGGCCGCATACCGCTCAGGATGCGTTTTTTGGGTGGAGGAGTTTTGGAATTTTCCAGAGACATTCTCATTCCTGCTTTCTTTTATAATTAACCATCACGGGGATCGGATAAAAAGTCGTCCAAAAAGACGCTAATTTCTTGGCGAACTTCGGCCAACTCCCGCCCGGTGTCAAGTTGCAACAACGGCTGGTCCGCCTCGCTCAGGGGATCAAAGTCCTTCATTTGCAGGTCAAGCAACTCAGAGCGGCCGTCCGATATGGCGCGGGTATTGTCCGCCCTTTGATGAAGCCGTTCCTGCACCACCTCCTGGGCGCAAAAACAATAGACAAAAACTGCCCGAGCCACTTTTGCTTGAGCGAGTTCCTTGACCCGGGCTCTTTCCGCGGTGCTCTTGAAGGAGGCGTCCAGAATAACAACCTTGGCCCCTTTATCCAGAAGCTCTCCGGCCCGGCGTCGCATTTCCTCATAGGTCCGGCGGGAGAAATCCTCGTTATAGATGCCCTGGCCGAACTCTAAGCGAGCCGGGGTGGTTGGTCCCAAGCCTGCCAGGCCTTTGCGCACCGTATCGCTGTGCAGCACCGGCCAGTCCCGGGCCTGGGCCAAAGCCTGCGCCACGGTGGTCTTGCCTACCCCCATCAACCCGAAAATCACCACTAGGAGGCGATCCATCGCTCTCCCCTCCGGGCATAGTCCCCCGCCAGGGCGAAGTAGGCCTGGGCCGCGTCCCTGGCCCGTTCCCGTTCTTCCTCAGGGACCTCCGGCTCTCGGGCCGCCAGGGCGTTGATCTTTCCCCGGACACAGGCCCGGTAGCACTTGTAAAAGTCCAACAGCTTGGCAAGTTCCGTATCCGCGGCTGCCGCGGCAAATTTGTCAGTAAAATAGCGGCTGAAGTCGCCAAGTCCATGAAAATCAAGGTCCATGGCCAAAAAGGCCACATCCGCCGCCACATCACCATAACGGAATCGGGGGTTAAATTCAATGCAGTCGAAGACATATATGCCGTCCGCCAGGCAAATGTTGCGCATATGCAGGTCCCCATGGCAGTCCCGGATGCGCTCTTCTCTAATACGCCGCCTGAGGAGCAGCCGCTGATGCGCCAGAAAGCCTCGGGCAAAGTCCCGGATTTCCGCAAAAAGCTTCCGAGAGAGGATATCTCCCACCAGGGACTTCATGCGGACGAAATTTTCTTCATGGTTATAGGTGATGATACTGGGTTCGCCGTAACGGTTGATGCTAGGACCTGTGGCGGCCTTTTGATAGAACGGCACCAGCACGGCCACCAACCGGTCCAGCAGCTCATCTGACAGCTCCCCCCGATCCGCCACTTCATCCATCATGCGTTTCTGAGGCAGGCGCACCATCTTGAGGATGTATTCCAGCGGGTGTCCCCGGCCTCCTACCTGCACCCCCGACTTTCCCCAGGTAACGGGAAGCACCGCCAGGTAAATCTGCGGACATAGGCGCCGGTTCAGGGTGAGTTCCTGTTTCAGGTAGTAATGCCGTTGCCTCAGGGTAGAAAAGTGGAGAAACTCCAAGTCCACGGGTTTTTTCATTTTGTACGCAAACCTATCAGTGAGAAAAACCCAGGAGATATGGGTTTGAATGAGCTCAACCTGTGAGGTGGGCTCAGGATAAGCCGCCGGTTCCAGGAGGGCTGCGACTAGATCCATGCGTAATTATATCAGAAACCTCGGGAGGCGCAGATCGAACCCTGCTTATCATGGTGGTTTCTTGTCGGGTTGAAGTTATAATGAAGGCTATGCCAATCGCCATCTCGTGTTGATCGCCATGGAACTTGCCCACCAGGAAACATCCCCGACCCACTCTTACCGCTTCCTCCTAGCGGTGTGCTGCGTCCTGGGCCTCGCCAGTTATGTCACCTCTTATATGCGCATTCCCGTGGTGCCCCTTTATGCTCAGGATCTGGGGGCCGGGGCTGTAATGGTGGGCCTGATTAATTCCGCCTTCCTGCTAACCACCGGGGTTTGCGCCCTGCCTCTGGGAATGTTGGCGGACCGCTGGGGGAGAAAGGGCGTGATTATCGCGGGCCTCCTCATTTCAGCGGGCACGGCCCTCCTGCTGGCCGTCAGTGTGGCCCCCTGGCAGCTGCTGGTGATTTATCTTTTTTTCGGCCTGGGTCTGGCGGCCATCGGCCCCACCTTAATGGCCTACGTGGCCGACCTGTCCCCTGCCAGCCACCTGGGACGTTCTTATGGGGCCTACACCCTGGCCATCTACTCCGGCATGAGCCTGGGTCCGGCTTTGGGAGGTTGGGTGGCTGACTGGCTGGGTTTTCGTCTCCTTTTTGTCACCGCCGCCCTGCTGGTCGGCCTGGTAATCCTTTTGGCTGTGTTCTTTCTGCCCGGTTCCTCCGGGGCGCCCACTCCTGCTTCGAAAAGCTCACACCACAAAGATTCCTGGCGTCGGCTTTTTCCGAACCGGCCCCTCCTGGCCTGCTGGCTCATCACCTTCGGGGGCTGCTTCGGTCTGGGCGCCTTCATCACCTTTGCCCCCCTGTACACCAAGGAGCAGGGCCTGTCGGTGGGGGATATCGGTCTGGTTTTCGGGGTACAGGCCGCAGTCAACGCCCTTTCCCGCATCCCCTTCGGCCGGTTGAGCGATCGCCTGGGGAGACGCTGGATTCAGGCAGTGGTGGGCTTTCTGAGTTTAGGCGCGGCTTTGGTAGGTTTCGGCCTGGCCCACAGCCTGACCCAGTTCCTCCTCGCGGCCGGGGCTTTGGGATTGGCCATGGGACTGGGATTTACGCCGGTGGGGGCCCTCATCGCCGAAGTGGTGCCCTCCGCGGACCGAGGGCTGGCCATGGGGGGGTACAACACCTGTATTTATATAGGCATGATGTTCAGTTCTGCGCTGATGGGCGGGGTCATTCGTCTGGTCGGCTTCAGTGGCAGCTTTGCGCTTTCAGGGCTGGTAGTGGCCCTTACCACTGGTGGTTTTTATGTGCTTATCCGGGATTTTACCAGCAAAAGAGGGTATTGACCTCCATTTAGTTTGAAGAAATTCTTTTCTGTAGCGACAACCGCCCTCGGCTGTCATCATTAAAAATATGATCCTAGACTGGCATATCAAGGAGGCCGGCCGGGGTTTCCCCCTGGTGTTGCTACATGGGCTGGGAGCCTCCAGTTTCTCCTGGCGGGAAAATATCGGACCCTTGTCCCAGAACTTCCAAGTTTTGGCCCCGGACCTCCCCGGCCACGGGCGCACCTCCCCCACCGTAGTGGCGGATTTTCGGCTGGAAACCCTCACCCGGGAAATCCTGCGCCGGCTGGATGAACACGGTGTGGCCCAGGCGGCCCTGGTCGGGAACTCACTGGGAGGCAGCCTGGCTCTCCTTTTGGCCTGGCAATGCCCGGAACGCTTTCCGGCCCTGGTGCTGCTGGCCCCGGGCGTGGCCCTGGAGCGGCTCCCCTTGATTTTTTATCCCCTACGCCTCCCTCTTCTGGGTACGGCGTTGGCGGCCCTGCTCGGCCCCTGGACCACCAGGACGGCCCTCCACCTCTCCTATTACCGCCGAGAACTCATCACCCCCGAAGTGGTGGCGGGTTATGCGCTCACTTTCCGTACCCTGGCCCAGCGCCTGGCCTTACGCCGCCTGGCCTGCCAAATCGACCATTGGCCCTTGTCTCGGGTGGAGGCCCTCTTGAGCCAGGTAAGGCAACCCGTCTGCCTCATCTGGGGGGAACGGGACCGGATCTTGCCCATGAAACAGGCCGGGTGGCTCAAGGAACGCCTGCCTCAGGCCGTACTGCACCTTCTCCCCGAAGTGGGCCACGCCCCCCAGGAGGAGGCCCCGGAGCTGGTCAACGAAATTATCATTGCTTTTTTGGCGCAATCGTTAAAGAATTATCCGGAGAACTAGTTGCATCCCGGAGCCATTCGGCCCCGCACAGTTTGTTCTCTCCCTTCCTCGGGAAGGCACTTCTTTAGCAGCCGGAGGGTGAGGGGCCCTTTCCCAGGCCCCCATTAACATGGAAAAAAACATCATTCCGTTCGAGAAGGGCAAGCGTTCCGTCAAGGAAATTGTCGAACGCTTCTATCAGGACCTGGACGACATCGAGGAAATCGTGGTCATCGCCAAGGACCGGGAAGGCGAGTGGATCTTTGCCAACTCGGAGTTGGAAAACGAACTGGAGTGGATCGGCAGCCTCTACAAGTTCATCCACCAGGGTATCATGGACGACGAGGAAGATTTTTAAAGGAGACAGGGTAGCACATAAGTTATCATGTTTGGTGGCGGAGCCGGGGCGGAACTCCCCGGCTTTTCTTTTTTGGACGAGGTAATTTAAGCCACTCAAGGCGCTGAGATTATCCAGACGTTGAATTCGCGAGCACGAATTCTAGGGTCCTACGGGCCTGATAGGTATTTTTCGAGGCGTTCAAACGGGAGAGGCTCTTAGGGGGGTTTAACCGGATTATCTTTCTTGGAAAACAGCCTTTAACTTTTCAAATAGCTCCTTGTCAGGTTTGACCCTTTCTGGGGCTTTGACCCCCCATTCTATGGCTTCAGGTGATAAAGCCGCCAGCGTCAGAGAATAATCTTCCTCCACCTGATAAAGGTGGGCGTTTTGCCAGATCAGCTTGAAATAAGGCTTTAGGCCATCGTCCATCACGTAGGGCAAATCCCCGGTACTAGGGCACACCAGGGTGAAAAGCTCATTGCCCTCCAGGTCTTGGAAAATGCCGCCAGCCACGAGATACGTTCTCATGGGCTTCCCCCTGCAGCATAAAAGACTAGACCAAAGGTTCGGCTTTGGTGAAGCGTTTTAGAATCTTTGGGTCATATTATTTTGAGGATAACGGAGAAGAGAGTCTATAGGGAGAGATGACCATATCCATTTAGTCACTTTTGACTATTTTTTGTATATAAAAATTTTCTAGTTGTTACAGCTTGAATGGGTGAATTGGCGCCCGTTTTCCAGAGTTTATCTAGAAATTTCCGAAAGAAAGGTCGGCAGCCACCGGTCCCAGCACCGTCATGCCCCACTTGTCCGCCTGGAAAAGTTCTTGGGCCAGATGCTGGATCTCATCTGTCGTGACCTTCTCCACTCCCGCAATAATTTCTTCCAAGGAGATGTAGTGTCCGAAGTTGATCTCGTTTTTGGCCAGGCGCAGCATGCGATGCTCGCAATCCTCGGCATAGAGAAGGATACTGCTCTTCAAGTAATCCTTGGCGGCGGCCAGTTCCCCGTCCTTGACCGGTGCAACTTTTAACCGATGCAATTCCCCCTTGACCGCGTCCAGCAGGTCTGGCAGGTTTTTGAGGCCCACGCCGGCGCAAATTTCCAGAAGTCCCGTGTCCTTAAAAAAGCTGAGGTAAGAATAGATGCTGTAGGCCAACCCGAGCTCCTCCCGGACCACCTGGAAAAGCCGGGAGCTCATATTCCCCCCCAGGATGACGTGCAGCAGGGAAAGCACGAGGCGTCGCTCATCTCTGGCCGATAATCCCTTGGTTCCCAAGCACAAGTGAGCCTGCTCCAAGTCCCGGGCATAGAGATGGGTCCCGGGATGAGCCTCCGCCGGTTCCCGTTCCCGGGCCGGGGCCCCGTTTTCAAATACCCCCAGAGCCGGCCCTAAGAGATCCAACAGGGGCTGATGCTGCAAATTGCCGGCCGCGGCCACCACCATCCGTTCCGGTCGGTAGGTGGCCCGGCGATAAGACAGCAGGTTTTCCAGGGAAAAGGAGGAGATGTCTTGGGCTACCCCCAGGATGGGACGCCCTAGGGGGCAGTCCCGCCAAAATTCCCGCACAAAGTTCACCTGCACCAGATCTTCGGGGTTGTCCTCCTGGGCGGCGATCTCCTCCAGGATGACCGTGCGTTCCCGTTCCAGGTCTACCGGCTGATAGATGGGATTGATGGTCAGGTCGATGAGGAGATCCAGGGCCTGAGGCAACTGCTCTCCCAGGACCTTGATATGGAAACAGGTATTCTCCTGGGTGGTGAAGGCATTGCCGGCGCCGCCCAACTGGTCGATTTCCCGGGCGATGTCATAGGCGGTGCGCTGGTTCGTGCCCTTGAAGGCCATGTGCTCCAGGACGTGGGTCAGGCCGCCTTCGGTGGCGGCCTCGTCCCGGGAGCCCACTTCCAGCCACAGCCCCACACTAACCGCACGGCTGTGAGGCAATTCCTCGGTGACGAGGCTGATGCCATTAGGAAGTACGCTTTTTTGGTACACGGTCGGTCCTTCTTCCGGGGTGGTGGGGTTCAGGATGATCGGCTTCCAAAAGGGCCTTGCGGGACAGCCTGATCTTTCCCTGCCGGTCCACATCCAGAACCTTGACCATGACTTCATCCCCTTCCTTCAGGATGTCCGTGACGGCCTTCACCCGGTGGTGGGCCAACTCGGAAATATGAATCAACCCATCGGTGTTTGGCAGGATTTCCACAAAGGCCCCGAAGTCCATGATCTTCTTGACCTTGCCCGAGTACACCGCTCCCACCTCGGCTTCGGCGGTGAGATCCCGAATGATCTTGATGGCTTCGTCCGCCTGATGCTGGGTAGGAGAGGAGATGTGCACCCGGCCGTCGTCGTCGATATCGATTTTCACTCCGGTGGTGGCGATGATCTGCTTGACAATTTTTCCGCCCGGACCGATGACTTCCCGGATTTTATCCGGATTAATGTTAATAACCACGATCTTGGGGGCATGGTCTTTCAAACCCGGCGACGGCTTGTCAATCACCGCGTTCATTTTGTCCAGGATATGGATACGGGCTTCCCGGGCCTGACTCAGGGCTTGAGCCATGATCTCCCGGGTGAGGCCGGGCATTTTGATGTCCATTTGCAGCGCCGTGATACCCTCGCTGGTGCCCGCCACCTTGAAGTCCATATCCCCCAGCGCGTCCTCATCACCCAGGATGTCCGACAGGATGGCAACTTCGTCCCCTTCCTTCATAAGTCCCATGGCCACTCCGGCCACGGCAGCTTTCAGGGGAACGCCCGCGTCCATCATGGCCAGGCTGGCACCGCACACCGTGGCCATCGAGGAAGAGCCGTTGCTGGAGAGGATTTCCGAGACTACCCGGATGGTGTAGGGGAACTCCTCGCCGTTGGGCAAAATGGGTGAGATGGAGCGCTCGGCCAGGGCGCCGTGCCCGATCTCCCGCCGCCCCGGACCCCGGAGGAACCGGGTTTCCCCCACGGAGTACGGGGGAAAATTGTAGTGCAGCATAAAAGACTTAAAGGTCTCCCCGAACAGGCTTTCAATGCGCTGCTCGTCCGAGGGCGTGCCCAGGGTCGTCACTGCCAGGGCCTGGGTTTCTCCCCGGGTGAAGAGGGCCGAGCCGTGGGTGCGGGAGAGCAGATTGATCTCACAGGTGATGGGCCTGACCTCTGCGAAAGTCCGGCCGTCCACCCGACGTTTTTCCCGGAGCACCTTTTCGCGAACCAGTTTCTTTTGCAGGTCTCCCAGGATGTTGAGTACGTCTTTCTCCTGTTCCTCCATGCTTTCGCCCAGTTCCGCCAGCACTTCCTCCTTGACGCGGTCCACCGCTTGGCGGCGGTCTTGTTTTTGAGGCTGGCTTACCGCGGCTAGGAGGCGATCCTGGGCCAAATCGGCCACCGTTTGGGGCAGGTCACCATAATCAGGCAGCGGCGGCGGCTCCTGTTTGGGCAGGCCGATCTCCTGGCGCATCCGGGTGATGAGATTGATGATTGGCTGAATTTGCTCCTGGGCGAAGAACAGGGCCTCCAGAATCTCATCCTCGGAAGCCATGCGGGCTGCCCCTTCCACCATCACCAGCCCCTGGGGCGCGCCGGCCACAATAAGGTTGAGGCGGCTGTCCTTGAGTTGGGTATTGGTGGGGTTGACGATGAGTTGGCCATCCACTTTGCCCACCCGCACCGCGGCCACCGGACCCTGAAAGGGAATGTCAGAGATTTCCAGGGCCGCGGCCGCGCCGTTCAGGGCCGGTATGTCCGAATCCGTGTCCAAATCACTCGACAGCACCGTGGCAATTATCTGAATCTCATGGTTTTGCCCCTTGGGAAATAAAGGCCTTAAGGGGCGATCAATAAGACGGGAAGTCAGGGTTTCTTTTTCGCTGGGACGGCCGATCTCTCGACGGAAGAATCCTCCGGGAATGCGGCCCGCGGCGTAGGCCATCTCCAAATAGTCGCAGGTGAGGGGGAGAAAATCCACTCCTTCCCGGGGACGATCGGACATGACCGCGGTGGCTAACACCGCGGTTTCTCCATACCGCACTAGTACGGCGCCGCTGGCTTGGAAGGCCATGCGACCCAACTCGAAGCTTAGGGTCCGCCCTCCTATTTCCACTGTGTATGAGGTTGACATGAATGTTTTCTTGCCTCCTATTTGCGCAGCCCGAGCTGCTCAATCAAAGTGCGATACCGGTCGATGTCCTTCTTCTTGAGGTAATTCAGGAGACGTCGCCGCTGTCCCACCAGTTTGATCAAGCCCCGGCGGGAGTGGTGATCTTTGGCGTGGATCTTGAAGTGGTCGGTCAAGTAACTGATCCGTTGGCTCAAAATGGCCACCTGAACCTCAGTGGAGCCGGTATCCGATTCATGCAGACGAAACCGGTCAATGATGTCCCGTTTTTGTTCAGTGTCTAGGGTCACTACTTCCTCCTTGTGTTAAACGTTACGCTGTCAGTTATCAGCTTTCTGTTTGGCCCTTCCCGTGGTGCCACAGGCCCCGGCCTGGGGGTTGACATGAGCAGCCGGACCGGACCGGTCATCGGCTCGGTCTTCCCATTAATGAGTATGTTTAAACACGCGCAGGGGGGCCAACACCTGATGCGCTCCGTGGCGCCGCACCGCGGCCACCGCCACCAGTCCTCCCTCAGCCACCACTCGCACCCTCTCCCCCTGGGGGGGAACCTGTCCCGGCCAGGGCAGAGTTTGGCCTTGGGACAGACGACGGGCTTGAGTTCGGTCCACGTGCACGGCTGTCAAGCAGGGCAGGCAGTGGGCCAAAGGGATAAGGCGCCGGCGGACCTGCGCGAAATTATCGGGTTTTTCAATGTCCTCCAGGGGCCAGGCCTCCTCCAACCGGAAAAGTCCCACCCCCAAGCGGCTAAGGCCGGTGAGATGAGCCCCACAACCAAGGGCCCGGCCCAGGTCATGGGCCAGGGTGCGCACATAGGTGCCCTTGGAGCATTCCACCAGGACGGTGACCTGGGGCAGTTTGATGTCCTGCACCTCCAGTCGGTAAACCACTACTTTGCGGGGCGGGGCCGCCACCTCCTCTCCCCGCCGGGCCAATCGGTAAAGACGTTCTCCCTGGTGATGCACCGCTGAATACATGGGCGGCACTTGCTCAATTTCCCCCACAAAGTTGCCGGCCGCTGGCTGGATCTCCTCCGGTGCAGGCAGGGCCTCTGATTGTCCGGTGATCCGACCCGTCAAGTCCTGGGTGTCCGTCTCCACTCCCAGCTTCAAGACAGCCAGATAAGTCTTGGACTCATCCAACAGGAATTGGGCCAGTTTGGTGGCCTCCCCCAGGGCCAGGGGCAAAAGGCCCGTGGCAAAAGGGTCCAGGGTCCCCAAATGCCCGAGCTTGCGCACCTTGAGGGCTTTCCGCACCCGGCGCACCACGTCGAAAGAGGTGAGACCCGCAGGTTTGTCGATGAGGAGGAGACCGTCTAGAGGCATTATTATTTTTTCACCAGCATTTCAACCAGCGCTTGAATGCTCTTTAATGTTTATCCCTATGCAGGGATTCCAACAATTCATCCAGCCGTGCCGCCTTGTCCAGAGTCTCGTCCGGCAGAAAGTGAAACTCCGGCATGGTGCGCAGGATGTGCTCCCGGGCCACTTTTTGCTTGATGAAGCCCATGGCCTTGTCCAGGGCCATGATGACCTCCTCCTGATCCGCCCCCTGGCGCACGGCATAATAGACCCGGGCCAGCTTCAAGTCCGGACTCATATCCACTTCAGTGATGGTGATTTCCTGAAGCCGGGGGTCCGAAACCCGCTCCAACAGGAGGGAAGCCAGGATTTCTCGCAAAAGTTCCCCCACCCGGGTGGAGCGCTTGACAGGGCGAGCGCCGGGACGCATCCTTATTTCTCCAGGTAACAAAGTTCCACGTGAGATTCCACGATCTCAGCCAGATGCTGGTTCTCTATGAAGGAGGTGATCTGGTCCAGGCGGGTGGAAAGAAGGCGGGCGTCATTTCCTACCAAAGCCACCCCGATTTTGGCCTTTTGCCAGAGGTCATGATCCTCCACCTCGGCCACAGAGGCCTCAAAGCGGTGGCGCACCTTTTCGATAAGGCTTCTCACTACCTTCCGCTTCCCTTTGAGGGAGTTGTTGTCATGAATGATCAGGGTAAGCCGGGCTATGGCCACCACCATGGTCTATCTTCCTCTATAGACGGTTGTGGGTTATTCCTCTTGCACGGGTCTGGCGGCCGGTGCGGCCAGTTCGGCTTTCACCTTTTCCTGGACGTAGGCTTCAATGAAATCCCCGGTCTCGAAGTCGTCGAACCGGTCGAGGCCGATGCCGCATTCGTAACCCGCGGTCACTTCCTTGACGTCGTCCTTGAAACGTTTCAAGGAACTGATCCTGGCGCCTTCCACCAGGATCTGCCCGTTCCGCTTCACCCGAACCAGGGCATTGCGCTCCACCTTGCCGTCCTGGACCATGCAGCCCGCAATCTTGCCGAGTCTGGAAATGCTAAACGTGGCCCTGATCTCGGCTTGGCCGATGACCCGTTCCTGAACCACCGGCTCCAGCATCCCTTCCATGGCAGCTTGGATCTCGTTGAGGAGGTTGTAGATGATGTCGTAAAAGCGCACATCCACCTGTTCCAGTTCTGCCAGGGACTGGGCCTTGGGATTGGTCCTGACATTGAAGCCCACCACGATGGCGTCGGACGCGGAGGCCAGCATGATATCGCTTTCGGTTACCTCGCCGATGCCGGTATGGATGATATTCACCTTGATCTCTTCGTTGCCCAACTCTGACAAAGCCTTGGTTAGGGCCTCAATGGAACCGTGGACATCAGCCTTGAGGATGACCTTTAATTCCTTGACGCCTCCTTCTTTGATCTGCTGATAGAGACCCTCTAAACTCACCCGGCTCAGGCGCGCCAGAGCAGCCTCCCGCTGCTTTTGCTGCCGCATCATGGCGATCTGCTTGGCCTTGCGTTCGTCTTCCAGAACTATGAATTCATCTCCGGCATCAGGGACGCCGCTGAAGCCCTGGACCTCAGCGGGCAGCCCTGGGGTTATCTCCTCGACCCGATTCCCCATATCGTCAAACAGGGCTCGCACCCGTCCATATTCGGGGCCGCAGACAAAATAATCGCCCTGATGCAACGTACCTTTTTGCACCAGGACCGTACCCACCGGCCCCCGGCCCTTATCCAGACGGGCTTCGATGATGCGTCCCTGGGCCACCATGTCCGCCGGAGCCTTGAGATCAAGCACTTCAGCCTGCAGCAGGATCTTTTCCAGCAGGTCATCGATACCTGTGTGCTGCTTGGCGGATACTTCGGCAAACAGGATGTCGCCGCCCCAATCCTCGGGCACCACGCCCACATTGGCCAGTTCCCGCTTCACTCGTTCGGGGTTGGCATTGGCTTTGTCGATCTTGTTCACCGCCACCACCAGAGGCACGCCCGCGGCCCGGGCGTGGTTAATGGCTTCCTGGGTCTGTTCCATGACGCCGTCATCCGCGGCCACGACCAGGACCACCAGGTCCGTGACCTGAGCCCCCCGGGCTCGCATGGAGGTAAAGGCCTCGTGACCTGGGGTATCTAGAAAGACCACATTCCCCTGAGGCAACTCCACATGATAGGCGCCGATGTGCTGAGTAATGCCGCCGGCTTCCCCGGCCACGATACGACTCTCCCGAATAACGTCCAACAGCGAGGTTTTGCCATGGTCCACATGGCCCATAATCGTGACCACCGGCGGCCGGGGGGTGGCTTCCCCTTTCTCTTCGGCGTTGATGGCCAGCAGGTCCTCTTCCAGGACCGCGGCGCGTTCCACCTCAAAACCGAATTCACTGGCCACAAGCACCGCCGACTCATAGTCAATTGGGTAATTAATATTGGCCATCACTCCCATAGAGAGCAATTGTTTGATAACCTCGCTGGATTTGATGCCCATGCGCTTGGCCAGCTCTCCTACGGTAATGGAGTCTCCCACCTTGACCCGGCGTTTAATGGCCTTGGGCACGGTGAGTTCGGCCTTACTCATCTTTTTGACGGCCTTTTTCATGCCCCTCTTGCGGCCGGGCATCCGCACTTCGCCTTCGGAGTAAAGATCAGCCCGCTCCCGCACTTCCCGCTTTCTCACCGGTTTGCCTTTGGCGGGCATCTCCACCACTTCCACTTTCTTGCCCTTTTTCTTCTTGGATTCGGGCTTAGGCGGAGCCTCAGGTCGAACACCGGTCACCGGGGGTACCTGCCAGGCCTTGTCGGCCTCGAATGCCGGCGGCGCGGCCTCGGGAGGTTCCACTTTCTGCTCGCGTCTCAGCGGGAACTTCCGCCGGAGTCGTAGGGGGTTCAGCCTCGGAGACTGGCGGGGCGGCCTCAGCCGGAGGAGGCGTCGGGGCAGCTTTTTTGGCTCGAGCAGGGGCGGCTTTTTTCGATGGCAACTTGACTACCCGAGCCCGGCTGGTTTTGGGACGCTTTGCCTTGGGAATCTCCTCCGGGGCCGCCGGTGGAGCCGAGGCTTCTTCCTCAGGCGGAGCCTCTGGCCGAGGCTGGGCCGCCGGTGCTACCCGACGACGCCGCTTGACGTTTTCCCCGATGCGCAACTCCTCCACTTGAGCCGTTTCCTGGCTCATGCGTTCCCTCACCTGGGATGCCGTGCCTTCGTCCAGGGTGCTCAAATAGGTCACCTGCAGCCCCAGGTCATCCTTCAGATGCTGCATCAAATGCAAAACATCCACCTTCAATTCTTTGGCTAAACTTTGTACTCTGATCCTGGCCATAAACCTGACTTAACCCCCCAAAATATTTTGCCCTTTTTTGCCCTTGTTGCTCATTACTCGGCGGACACCGAGGTATCCGCTATTTCCTCGCCTTCTTCCTCTTCCGGCGCCATCATTTCCTGGGCGGCGGCCAACAGGGTGGTCGCCTTCTTTTCTGACAAGCCGGTGGTTTGAATCAACTCCTCCAGGCTGGTCTCGGCCACTACCTTGGCCGAAGTAAAGCCGGCTTCATGCAAGGTGTTGGCGGTGATTTCCCCCACCCCGGGAATACGCAGAAGCGAGAGATATCCTTCTTTTAATGATTTCGAATACTTGGACTCAGTTTTGACGTCGATTTTCCAGCCCACCAACTTGGAAGCTAGGCGCACATTCTGCCCTCTTTTCCCGATGGCCAAGGACAGTTGGTCATCCGGAACAATGACCTCCATAAGTTGCTGGTCCTTGTTGAGAATAATGCGGCTGACCTCCGCCGGCGCCAGCCCGTTGGTGGTGAATTTGGCCACATCCGGATTCCAGGGGATAATGTCGATTTTTTCCCCCCTGAGCTCCTGGACGATGTTCTGCACCCGGGACCCTTTCAGGCCGACGCAGGCTCCCACCGGGTCAACGTCCGACTCCCGGGAGGCCACGGCGATTTTGGAGCGGCTGCCCGGTTCCCGGGCACACCCCAACACTTGGACAATACCCTCGGCGATTTCCGGCACCTCCGACTCGAACAGGGACACCAAAAAGTTGGGATGGGTGCGGGACAGAATGATCTGGGGTCCCCGGGTCTGGCGCTTGACGTCCAGGACATAGGCCCGGATGCGCTCGCCTTTGTGGTAGATCTCCCGGGGGACTTGCTCAGACGGCGGCAACAGGGCCTCTGTGCGCCCCAAGTTGACAATGATGCCCTCCGGGTCCAGGCGCTGCACAATGCCGTTGATAATCTCCCCTTTGCGGTCTTTGAAGTCCTCGAAGACCAGGTCCCGTTCGGCGTCCTTCATGCGCTGCATGATGATTTGTTTGGCGGACTGAGCCGCAATGCGGCCGAATTGGGCGGCGTCCATTCTAATGCCCAACTGGTCCCCCAACTCGCACTCCGGATCCAGACCCCGGGCTTCATCAAAGGGAACCTCCCGGCCCGGATCCGTGACTTCCGTGACCACTTCCTTGTACTGGAAGACCTCGATCTCCCCAGTGTCGTCCTGATACTCCACTTCAATGTCCATCTTAGGGCCGTACTTTTTCCTGGCGGCCGAGCGAATGGCATCTTTGATGGCGTTAACCAGCAACTCCTTGTCGATGCCTTTATCTCGACTGACCTGGTCAATGAGGCGCCTGAGTTCCAGATTCATATGGGCCTGTGCCCTCCTTATTTGGCTTTAAGCTTTGAGCCTTGAGCTGTGAACTTTAGGCCATTTATTTAGCTTATAGCTTACAGCTTATGGCTTATAAATCCAGCCTGGCCTTGGCGATCTCCCCCAAGGGAATGCGCACCAGCGCCTGATCCTCTTCCAGGCTGACCTCTTCGTTTGCCAATCCCTTTAAAATACCCCGATGCACCTGCTTCCCCTGCCAGGGGCTCCGGGTGGTGAGACGCACCAGGCGACCGGTATAGCGTTCATAATCCTGGGGCTTCTTGAGCTCCCGGGTGAGACCCGGAGAGGAAACCTCTAGAGTATAAGAGGAGCTGATAAGGTCGTGCACGTCCAGCAGCTCCCCCACCACCCGGCTCACCCGGGTGATTTCTTCCAAGGTAATGCCCCCGGGCCGATCCACAAACAGGCGCAGGGTGGCCCGCCCCCGTCGGGGCTGGGTAAATTCCAGATCCACCAGCTCCACCCCCTGAACCTGGAGATAGGGCTGGATGAGGTCCGCCACCCGCGTCATAATTTCTTCTTTAGGCATTATCCGTTTTGCTACCGGCTTACCAAGACCAGGTTTTTCAGATCCTGGTTGCCGGCTAGGCTTTGGCATTGTGTTTCTTCTGGCTCTCATCTTCCACGGTTTGCTCGGCCCGCTGGATGGTCTGACGCATCCGCCGATAGACGCGGAGGCCCTGGATAAAAACGGCTATTCCCGTGGGAATGAAGATCCAGCCGATGACCTGAAAAACCGTGCCGGCAAAAAACTGGATAAACGTCAGCCCGGCAATGAACAGGGTGAGCGCCGTACGCCAGAAGGCCAAAAACGTCCGTTCATTGGCCAGGACGGTGCGATCGATGGCCATGACGTCCCGGACAAGGGGCTCGTCGATCTGCAGCTTTTCCCAATCAGTAGGATCCATCATAGTCTTTCAAGTACCTTTTTGACTAACGATATGCCTCCCGACGATGTCGTACCGGATGATAAATGGAAATCAGAAATCATCCTTAATACTTACTATAACAAAAAGCGGGCCTCAGCCCACTTCCGGGAAAATCCAAGATTTTTCGCCAATCTCGGGGCGTCCCCAGAGTTCTCGCCATTTCTCCGCCCGCCGAAGCTGGCCGACCTTTCGCCCCAAAGTCAGTGGCCGGCCCCCTCAACGGGGGAAGCGGGATCACCGGCGGCTTTAATCACCTCCGGCGCTGGAGCGGGCAACGGGATTCGAACCCGCGACACCAAGCTTGGGAAGCTTGTACTCTACCAACTGAGCTATGCCCGCTACAACTTTTTTTGTAATCAATATGCGGGTGATTGTCAAGTGCATTTTAGGGCTTACCAGCTTCCTGCTGCTGCTGGAAAACGGCAGCACCGATAATCGGGCCTGAGGGACATAGGTTGGAGTTTGAAACTTCCTTAGATTATTCGATAAATGGGGACACACGCACCGGCGCCTATCCGAAGACCTACCCTTTCTATTCCAGCACCCGGCGGGCTGCGTCTATGTCGTCCCGAATCTGAGACGCCAGTTCGTCGATGGAGGGAAAGCGGCGTTCCTCCCGCAGCCGGGCCACAAACTCCACCTGGAGGCGCTCTCCATAAAGATCGCCGTTGAATCCCAGGAGGTGCACTTCCAGGGTCAGCTCTTCCTGGTTGTCAAAGGTGGGGCACGTGCCGATGTTGGCCACCCCGGGAAGTTGCTCCCCGTCCTTGGCCACCCGGACCGCATAAATGCCGGACGCGGGGAGCAAGTCATTTTCCGGCATGATGTTGGCCGTGGGCACTCCCAGAAGCTTAGCCCCGCGGCCTTTGCCGGCCACCACCTGGCCCGTCACTCCATAGTCCCGGCCCAGGAGACGGTTGGCCTCTCCAATCTTCCCCAATTGCAGCATGGCCCTGATCAGGGAGCTGCTCACCACCACACTATCCAACTCTACGGCCCACACCACCTGTACTGTGAAACCCAGGGTCTGGCCCATTGCTTTCAGCAGCTCGATGTTTCCTTGCCGTTTATAGCCGAACCGATAATCATGCCCCACCACCACTTCCCGGGCCTTTAAGCGCTTCCAAAAGTAGTTCCGGACAAATTCCTGGGCCGGGATGGCCGCGAACTCCGGGGTGAAGGGCACCACCACCACTGACAACCCGGCGCTTTTGAGCAACTCGACTTTCTGGGCCGGGGTGGTGAGCAAACGGGGTTGGGCTTGTGGATTCAGGACCTTCAGGGGATGAGGGTCGAAGGTCAACACCAGGGGCTGACACTCCAATTCCTGGGCACGCTGGAGGACTCGGGAGAGAATGGCCCGGTGACCCAAGTGAACCCCATCGAAATTCCCCACAGTAACCACGGTGCGGGAAAACGGCTCATGACCCGAGGACAGGCCATGGTTACCCATCATTTCCCCCACGTGCGCTTGCGGGAATGAGCTTGACACCTTTCATAAAATAAATATAAAATTATTGATTGGAAAAAGCCAGGCGGGATGATAATTTTTCCGTAAAGCCGAAGTGGCGGAACTGGTAGACGCGCTAGGTTCAGGGTCTAGTGGGCATTGGCCTGTCGGGGTTCGAGTCCCCGCTTCGGCACCAACCGTTTAAATTAGGCGCAAGCTCAAGGGGTTGCGCCTTTTATTTTGGGGTTATCCAGGTTTTGTCCACAGTTTTGTCCACAATCATGCTCCACGGAACGAATTCCCTGATGATATCAATGTGGACGGTGAGGACAAACCTGTCCACACGCATTCCTGGTCTTGCGTTACCAGCCTAAAGGGATTGTTCCCAGCGGTTCCTAAAAGGCCGCTTAAAGGTGTCCCCATAAGGGAATGCCTAACTTCTACCCCATTTAATCAGCACCTATTGCGAAGTTCAATAAGGGTGCATATTTTTAAATAAATGATGATGGCCCCCCTGAAGTGCAAAGCGCTGGATCCGGCATTGCTTTAGAGAGAAAGGAATTAGTCTATGTGGGAATATTCGGAAAAGACTTTGGAGCATTTCCTTCATCCCCGGAATGTAGGGGAAGTGGAGAATCCTGACGGCACCGCCTTGGTGGGCAATATCGCCTGCGGCGACGCCCTCAAACTCACCTTCAAGTTAGATGAACACGGCAAAATTAAGGAGGCCAAGTTTAAAACCTTCGGCTGCGCCAGCGCCATTGCCGCGGCTTCGGCTCTCACCGAAATGATTAAAGGGATGTCCGTGGAAGAGGCCGAGAAGCTGACCAACCAGGATATCGCCGATTATCTGGACGGACTCCCCAAGGAGAAGATGCATTGTTCAGTGATGGGTCGAGAGGCCTTAGAAAAGGCCATTGCCCATTATAAAGGGGTGCCAGTCCCTGAGGTAGAGGGCAAAGTTGTCTGTGAATGCTTTGGGGTCACAGAACCGGAGATCGAGCGGGTGGTGCGAGAAAACGGCTTGAAGACCATAGAAGAGGTCACCGATTACACCAAGGCCGGCGGCGGCTGCGAGGGTTGCCATGAGGCCATCCAGGAGATCATTGACCGGGTGCGGGCCGAAATGAAGCCAGCCACGGGGACAAGGCCCAAGCTCACCAATATTAAGAAGATCAAGATGATCGAAGAGACCTTGGAGCGGGAAATCAGGCCGGCCCTGAGGCAAGACGGCGGCGACATCGAACTCATTGACGTGGTGGGCAACAAAGTACTGGTGGCCACCCGGGGCGCCTGTGCCTCCTGCGCCTCGGTGCACCTGACCCTCAAAGGTTTTGTGGAGGCAAAACTGCGGGAATTGGTCTGGCCTGAATTGGAAGTGGAGGAGGTGTCCCAGTGACCACAATCTACCTGGACAATAACGCCACCACCCAGGTGGCCCCGGAAGTCCTGGAAGCTATGTTGCCGTATTTGCGCGACTTGTATGGCAACCCTTCCAGCATGCACTCTTTTGGGGGGCAGGTAGGGAGATCCCTGAAGCTCGCCCGGGAGCAGGTGGCGGCCTTGATTGGCGCGACTCCCGAGGAAATCATCTTCACCAGCTGCGGCACCGAAAGCGACAACACCGCCATCCGCTCGGCTCTGACCACCAGCCCCGGCAAACGGCACATCGTCACCACCCGGGTGGAGCATCCTGCCATTCATGCCCTGGTGGCAAATCTGGCCCAGGAAGGCTACCGGGTAACGGAACTTGCGGTGGACGGCGAGGGACGGCTGAACCTGGAGCACTATGCCAAAAGTCTCACCCCCGATACCGCGGTGGTAAGCGTCATGTGGGCCAACAACGAAACCGGAGTCCTCTTCCCGGTGGAAGAAATGGCAGTGATGGCGCGCCACAAGGGCATCCTGTTTCACACCGATGCGGTGCAGGCCGTGGGAAAGATTCCCATCGATCTCAGGAACAGCGCCATTGACATGCTTTCATTGTCGGGCCACAAGCTGCATGCCGCCAAAGGTGTGGGGGCACTATACGTGCGGAAGGGCACCAAGTTTTCTCCTTTCCTCATCGGTGGCCACCAGGAAAGAGGCCGCCGGGGCGGTACGGAAAATGTGGCCAGCCTTATCGGCTTTGGAGTGGCCTGTGAGCTGGCGGGGAGAAACCTGGAGAAAGAAAACACCACGGTCAAAAATCTCCGGGATAAGCTGGAAAACGACTTGCTGGCTCGGATACCCAACAGCCGGGTGAACGGCGACCGGCAAAACCGCCTGCCCAATACCAGCAACATCAGCTTTGAATATGTGGAAGGGGAGGCCATTCTGCTCCGGCTCAACGAATTCGGCATCTGTGCCTCTTCGGGCTCCGCCTGCACCTCGGGTTCCCTGCAACCTTCCCACGTGCTGCGCGCCATGGGCGTTCCCTTTACCATGGCCCACGGCTCCATTCGCTTTTCCTTGAGCATTTACAATACCGAGCCGGAAATCGATTTTGTCATCGAGAAATTTCCTCCAATCATTGACGAGCTGCGAGCCTTATCCCCTTATTGGGAAGTGGGCCAATCGGTCTGCGAGACCCGCGACTTTGGAGGAGTGTAGTCCATGGATGAATCAACCAAGCAACCGGAGATTTGCAAAGTCGAGGTAAAGACCGCCCAGGAACATCGCCAGGAACTCCCCCGCATCGTGGACGAACTGGTCCTTTCCTGCCGTCGGGAGGATTGCTTCGACCACGTAGGGCCGGAACCCCTGCCCTCCCGGGAAGCGGCCATCGACATTATTAACCGGGGCTGTCGCCTTCTCTACCCCGGCTACTTTATCCGCAAGCGGGTGGATGAGGTCAATCTGGGCTACTATTTCGGCCAGGAAGCCGTAGCCTTTTATGAAGCCCTAGCCGGCCAGATCACCCTCTGCGTCCGTCATGAGTGCCTGCGTTACAATCTGGATTGCACCCACTGCGAAGACCGGGGCCGGGAAGAAGCGATCCGCTTTATGCGGGCGCTGCCCAATCTGCGGGCCGTTCTGGCCAAGGACGTGCGCGCTGCTTATGAAGGCGACCCCGCGGCCAAAAGTTACGATGAGATCATTTTCAGCTACCCGGGGCTCTTCGCGATCACGGTCAATCGGGTGGCTCACCAACTTTGGGAGCAACAAGTTCCCCTGATGCCCCGCATCATGACGGAATTCGCCCACAGCCAGACCGGCATCGACATCCACCCCGGAGCCCACATCGGGGAAAGCTTCTTCATCGATCACGGCACCGGAGTAGTGGTGGGAGAGACCACGGAAATCGGCGATCGCGTCCGGATCTACCAGGGGGTTACCCTGGGGGCACTGTCCTTGCCGAGAGATGAAGTGGATTCTTTAAGAACCCAAAAACGGCATCCCACCATCGAGAACGATGTGATCATTTATTCCGGTGCCACCATCCTGGGGGGTAACACAGTTATCGGGGCCCGTGCCGTCATCGGTGGCAACGTTTGGCTCACGGAATCCGTTCCTCCGGACACCAAGGTCTTTCTGAAAAGACCGGAGTTGATTTACAAAGGAACATCTTAAGAGTGCTTTTGTGCCAGTCTTTTGGAAGGAAACATCACTCAGTGGTCACGAGAAAATGAGCCAAGGCTATGAGTAAAATTTTTGCCGATATTATGCAAGCCGTGGGCGCCACGCCCCTCATCCGGCTGAACACCATCGCCCGGGGACTGCCCGCGGTAATCCTGGCCAAGCTGGAGTTTCAGAACCCTCTTGGAAGCGTCAAAGACCGCATCGGCGTGTCCATGATCGAGGCGGCGGAAGCCCAAGGACTTATCCGCCGGGATACCCTGATCGTGGAACCCACCAGCGGCAATACCGGAATTGCTCTGGCCTTCGTGTGCGCCGCCAAGAAATATCGTCTCCTTTTGACCATGCCGGAGACCATGAGCCTGGAGAGAAGAAAGCTCCTGCAACACCTGGGAGCCGAGTTGGTCCTGACTCCAGGAGTTGAGGGCATGGCCGGAGCCATTAACCGGGCCAAGGAAATCCTGGTGCAAACTCCGGGTGCCTATATGCCTGATCAATTCGGCAACCCTGCCAACCCCGAGATGCACCGGCGGACTACCGCCGAAGAAATCTGGCGTGATACTGACGGCAATGCGAACATCCTGGTGGCTGGCGTCGGCACAGGTGGAACCATCACGGGTGTCGCTGAGGTCATGAAGGCCCGCAAACCCACCTTCCGGGCCGTGGCTGTGGAACCTGCAGCCTCCCCGGTCCTCTCGGGGGGGCGGCCCGGGCCCCATAAGATACAAGGGATTGGCGCCGGTTTTATCCCGGCTGTCCTCAATACCAAGATCATCGACGAAATTATCACCGTGACCAACGAGCAGGCCTTTGAGACCGCCCGGGACTTGGCCAAAATGGAGGGGATTTTGTGTGGCATCTCCTCCGGGGCCGCAACCTATGCCGCGCTTCAAGTGGCAAGACGTCCGGAGAATCAAGGCAGGCAGATTGTGGTGATCATACCCAGCACTGGAGAGCGCTATCTGTCCACGGAACTATTTCTAAACCATGACAGCCGGGGTTAACAAGATATCCAAGAAGGTCTTTTAACTAAGTTTTTAAATTTCTTGACCAAATAGAAGACTACTGCTTCTATGCGGGTTCCTTTTCCCAAGCCTTATTTGTCCTTTAGTTAGTTCAAGATTACATCCCTGAGCCCGAGGTCAAAAGGCCATCCTTCGCCGTCGGCCTGCTTTATATGGGCGCAGATATAGGCGCAGACGGAAGCGATCACGTTATTGGCCTTGATCACATCCAGGGCGTCTTCGTAACGGCCTTGGGAAATAAGCCCGAAATAACGCCTGGCATCGGTGCCTACCGGACAGGCGGCAGTGCACGGCGGGGGCAACTCTTCCCGGTCTTTGGCTAGCACTGGTTGCTTGCTCACAAGGCCTCTAGACCCCGCGCCCAAGGGGAGGCTGAGTGAACCCCACTCCCTTACGCCGCCCTGGCCAGCTTTTCCACCAGGGGACGCGGGTCGACGATATGGCGGACAAACCAGGCTTCGTAGTCCTCAGCTCCCAGGGCCAGCGCCAGAACTTCGGAAAAGTGAAAGACTGGTAACCTGGTTTTCGCAGTAGCACGGATCTCCAGGTTAAGCTGGCACATGGCGCAAGCGGTCACCAGGCAATTGGCCTTTGAGGCCACGGCGCTTTTAATAATCTCATTTACCAGAGGCGTTACCACTTCCGGATCAGTGGCGGATAGAAAGGAACCACAACAGCGGTGGGATAAACCCGTGGTTACAGGCTCGGCTCCCAGGGCCACCAGGATGTTTTCCATTTCTCCCTGGAAATACTTCTCCTTGGCTAGACTCGGCGGTCGGGCCAGGGTGCAGCCATAATAGGGCACGAACCTGAGCCCCTTCAGGCTGCGTTGGGCTTTATCATGCAGGCGGTCCAGGCCGTAGCGCACCAGGATCTCCATAAAATGCACGATCTCCAGATCCGGATTGAGGGAGCGGCCAAACTGCTCTTCCAAATTGCTCCTGGTCTCGGGGTCATTTTTCAGGCAGTTCTGGGCGCTCCGGAGATAATGCAGGCAACGGGGACACATGGCCACCAGGGGCCGATCCGGCGGGGCCAGGGAGAGGTTCCGGGCCGCCATGGCCAGAGCCAAATTCTTGCATAAAGTGCCAGCCGAGGAGGAACCGCAGCAGTTCCAATCCTTGAGCTCAATGAGATTGAGTCCTAGAATCCGGGCGGACTTCATCATGGAAATGTTGCTTTCCGCAGCCGAGGTGGCCAGGGAGCAACCCGGGAAGTAAGAAAAATCGATGAGATTGCTCATATTGCCTTTCTCCAGTAGCAGGTGAAGAGGCCGTTGATCTCCTTGATATCCTGAACCTTGGAAGGCCACAAGTCCAACTTGCGCTTGGCCAGCATCTTCAGCCCCACATCCAGGTCTTTGAACCAACTCTTGGTGGTTAATTTGTGGCGCAGCATAATGCCGAGTTTGTGGGCCCGGCCGTAATGTTCCAGGGACCGCATGACTTCCTCGTGAAAGTCCAGAATGTTGGGCTGGCCGATGGCCACCCCCTCCTCCACCGCCATGAGGCGCAGGGTGTCCATCACCGCGGCGATGTCAATGCCCATGGGGCATTGGCTGGAGCAGGTGTGACAGCCCACGCAGACCCAGATGGTCTTGCAGGTAAGAGCTTGCTCTCGCAAACCGAATTGCAGCAACCGTAACACCTGGTTGGGGGTGTAATCCATGGCTTGGACAAAGGGACAGCCGTTGCCACAGGCGCGGCATTGGTAACAGGCCTTGATATCCGTGCCGCTCCGGCCTATTACCTCATCGGTCAGGGAGCGATCTTGACGGGTAATATTGATGTCCGGCTTGATAGCCAGGGCCAGCGCCGGTTGAGATGGAACCATGATATTGAGCTCCTCTTCAGTGGTGCTTATTCTGATAATCCTTGATGGCCAGGGCCAGGGCATCGGCTCCCAAATTGGAGCAGTGCATCTTGTTCGGGGGCAGCCCCCCTAAAGCCTTGGCCACCGACTGCCGTGTGATCTGAAGAGCATCTTCCAGTTTTTTGCCTTTGGCCATTTCGCTCACGATGCTGGAGACCGCAATGGCCGCCACGCAGCCAAAGGTCTGGAATTTTACGTCTTCCAAGATGTTATCCTTGACCTTGATGTAGAAGGTCATCATGTCGCCGCAAACCGGGTTGCCCACTTCGCCCACCCCGTCCGCGTTTTCGATGACCCCGGTATTTCTGGGATTGGAGAAATGCTCCATGACGATATCAGAGTACATTGTGCATCTCCCTCTCTTTAGCAGCCCCGGCCTTTGCCGCCAGGTCCGCCAAGGTGATGGACTTTAGTTTGTTAAACATGGCCTCCGAGGCCGCCTTCCACACCAACCGGGTGGGACAGAAATCGGCGCGCTCACAGACCTCTGCGTGCTCCGTGCAATCAGTGAGACTGGCGCCGTCTTCCAGGAGGGCCACGATTTCGGCCACGGTAATCTCTGCCGGGGGCCTGGTCAGGACATGTCCGCCCTTGGGCCCCCGGATACTTTCAATATAGCGAGCCTTTTTCAGGGGAATGATGATCTGCTCCAGGTACTTGACGGAGATGTTCTGCCGCCTGGCGATGTCCCCCAACTGGACAGGGCCCTGGTCGTAATGCTCAGCCATGTCCACCATGAGACGGGTGCCGTAGCGGCTCCGGGTGGAGAGCTTCATCAATGCGTTCCTCCTGAAACTGCGGCCATCTTCTTGCGCCACACCGGCGAAAAGGACCGGAGTTTGTCCACGGCCATGGGTAACTCGTTCAGTACATAATCGATGTCTTCTTCGTTATTGTCAGGACTCAAGGTGAACACCTGGGAACCCTGGGCCACCTCCGGAGAGAGCCCGATGGCGCAGAGAACGGGCGATACTTTGAGGGCCTTGGAGGCGCAGGCCGAACCGGTGTTGGCGCAAATGCCCTTAGCATTCAGCATAAAGACCAGGGCTTCACCCTCAAGGCCTTCGAAGCAAAAACTGGCATGTCCCGGCAGGCGCTCATCAGGGTGGCCGGTGAAAATGGCGTACGGAATCCGCTCGGTGACACCTTTTATCAACTGGTCCCGGAGGGCCTTGAGGCGAACGGCTTTGTCGGCCAGTTCCCCTTGGGCCATCTCCGCCGCCACGCCCAGCCCCACGATGCCCGGAATGTTTTCCGTGCCGCCCCGCCGGCCATTTTCTTGGATGCCACTGTGAATCTGGGGCACCAGTCGCAGGCCCCGGCGGAAGTATAGAGCGCCAATCCCTTTGGGCCCGCCCAGGGCCGGTCCGGAGAGGCTTAACAGGTCCACATCCAGGTCTTTCACATTAACGGGAACATAGCCCGCGGTGGCCACCGCGTCCGTATGGAAAATGACGCCGTGTTCCCGGCACAGGCCGGCCAGTTCCTTAATCCGCTGAATGGTGCCGATTTCGTTGCTGGCGTGCTGGATGGAGACTAAGACCGTGGCCGGGGTAAGAGCCTTTTCCAGGCGCTCGGCCTCCACCTGGCCGCATTTATTCACCCGCAGGAAGGTCACCTCGAAATCGTGGAATTTCTCAAGGTATCGAGCGGAGTTCAACACCGAATGGTGCTCGATGGTCGAGACGATGACATGCTTGCCTTTATTGAGGTGAGCCAAGGCCGCCCCCTTGACGGCCAGATTATTGGCCTCCGCGCCGCAGGATGTAAAGATTATGTGGTCCTCGGGGGCGCCGATGAGGCGGGCCACCTTGGCCCGCTCTACCTCCATCACCTCTTTGATGTCGGCTCCCAGATCATAAACAGCGGAGGGGTTGCCAAAACGCTCCCGGAAATAAGGGAGCATAGCGGTCAAAACTTCGGGCCGGACCGGGGTGGCCGCGGCATGATCTAGATATACTCGCATCATCATACCTCAGTGGACTTTCTTGATGTATAGTTTGAAAACGTCGTCATCCTCTTCTTCGCAAATGCCTACAAACTCCTGGCCGTACTTGGCGCACCAGGCCGGAATGTCCTCCAGGGCCCCGTCATAGTCGGTGAGAATTTCCAGGACCTGCCCTTTTTGCAAATCTTTCAGGTATTCCGCAGGTTCCAGCAAATGCATGGGGCATACCCGATAAACCAGGTCGGCAGTGGCGTCAGCTTTGCATTCGGTGAGAAAATTCATCTCAAGCACCTCAAATTAGTAATTAATTATATAATAATTCAGTATAGTATAAAGTCAAGAGAGAACCCCAAAAATTTATTATTTTTGTATTCTCCACTACCAAAGTGAGTGGTCTTCAACCTAAATTTACTGAGGGTCTCCTCCCGCAAGATCAGGAATCGGGACGATTTAAGATCTTGGAGAGTAAAAAGGCCACCGCGCCCATGGCCGAAAAAAGAAGCAGGAGAAAGCCAGCAAAGTTCCAGAGCCTCTCCTGCTAATAAAGTGCAGACCTTACTTTTTACTCCGAACTGACAGCACCTTGACGAGGTACTTGTAAAGTTGTCCAGCCTCCGGGTCGGAGATTTTTTTCTCCGGAAAGGCTGGCATGATACCCTTTGACCCATCCGGCATAAGGGGATGGCGTATATAGGCGAGGAAGTCATGAAAATCTGCCAATTCCGGCGCGCCTGACAACGTTAAGTTAGGCTTGATGATATTCCCGCCGTGGGGATGACAACCACTACAATTTACGTCAAAAATCTCCATGCCGACCTTGTATTCCTTGGCCGCAGGTATAGTCCTGGCCCCAAAAACCAGGTTGCCGCCGTACCAGCCCAGGCCTACCACACAGAAAAAACTGAGGGCATAGACGATCAAAGGGCCCCTGAGTCCTGTGTCGGGATTGCGGCTTACGAGAATGCCGATAGAGAGGAGAAGGAACAGGATCCCAGCCAAAATAAGCTTCATCTCGATAGGGAATATCCAGGCTCCGGCAAGAAAGTACTGCCAATCCATGATGCCAAAAACCACTGTAGGAAACCAGAAAAGCCAGGCGAGAATGAGGCAGTGGCGGGCGGACCACCCCAGGATAGGTCGTCGCAGCCACAAGCTTACAAATCCGAAGACGAGGGCTCCGGTCATCAGCCCGATGGGCATGTGGGCGATGGCAGGGTGGACCGGATGAGGGTATCCCAGGCTTTTCAGGAAGGCATAGAATGCAGCTATCATAGTGGTTATTCCCAGTGCTCCTGGCGGAAAGAATATTCTCCAGTTTACTTAGAGCAATAATGACTCATGGCAAATCATTATCACTAAACTAAAAACTAACTATCCGAGTTTTCTGAATCAACCTGGACGAAATTTCTTCCACAGGAAATTAAACGCCGTCGAGGGTGGGAAAGTCTTTAGTAGAAATAAAGCAAAACTTTGCCCAGGGCTCGGAGATGCCCTGCCCCCGGCAAATAAAAACTTTCGGGAAAAACAACAGGCAAAATCAGGAATCGGTACGATTAACGCTTGTAGGTCTTGGAGAGTAAAAAGGCCGCTACGCCCATGGCCGCAAAGAGGAGCAGGAGAAAGCCGGCAAAGTTCCGCCTAAAGGCCAGATCCTGGAGGAAGACCTGGGCCCTCTTTTGCAGAGTGTCCAAGGAGGCGTTAAAGCTGCTCGTCTGGCTCTTCACCAGATTAACATCCACGGTGTGGAAAAGGGCCCGATACTGCGCTTGGGTGCGGAAGAGGGTTTTCGCGTCGTTTTCCACATCCAGGCCGTTGGACCGAATGGTCTGCAATTCTCCACTAATGGTGCCGATCTTCTCTTCCGTGCCGAAAAGGGCCTCCTTCATGAGTTGAGCCCGTTCATACGAGTGACATTTGCTGCACAGCGTCACGTTGATGATGCCCAGCCGCGCCTTTTGGACATCATGGGCCCCGTGGCAGGTGACACAATTTGGCCCGGTGCCGTTGGTCATCAAGGCCTTGCCGTGTCCGCTTTTCAGATAGTCTTTGGCGATGGCGATATGGCACTTGCCGCAAAATTCCGGCACGGCTGCGGGCTTGGGTACCCCTAGAAAGCCCCGCTGAGGTGACATGGCGTTGGTGGCGTCCTTGGGGTCGCCGCCGTGACAATCATTGCAGGAAACATTGTTCTGGGCGTGCCAACTTTCTTTCCACTGCTGGTAGACCTTGCGGAACTCCGGTTTCATCATGGCCGAGCTATGGCACACCAGGCAGACGGAAGCGGCGGCCGCCGGGGTGGCCAGGACTAAAAAAAGCAAGACTGCCAACAGGCCCCTCATGAGTATTTGCCCCAAATGGTCAGCCCTATCCAGAGGCAGAGGGCGGCCCCGAACGCCGCTAACAGAGCAGGCCTTTTCAGGATGTTCTCCTGTTTCGAGGTGTCCAACAGCGGCCAGACGAGAAAAAGTCCCACAATGATGAGCTGCAGGCTGACGCCCACGAATTTGTTGGGGATCAGCTTGAGCATCTGGTAAGGTGCCAGAAAGTACCATTCAGGCTTGATGTGCTCCGGCGTCTGGAAAGGATCGGCGGGGAGGTTGGTATCCTCCGGCAGGAACAGGGTAGGTATAAAGGCAATGATAAAGAACATCACCGCCAACAAGACCATGACCATGACGGTCTCTTTCAAAACATAGTGGGGAAAGAATGGCTCGCCCCCGGGATGGCTGTCATGGTGGAACTCCGTCCATTCTTTCTTCTCTTCCTGGGCGGCGCCGAAGGGAGGCGCAGAGACACCGATCCTCCGAATCAGAAACAGGTGGAGGCCCAGTACCACCAGGAGGGCAGCTGGAAGAATTCCGACATGCAGGGCAAAGAACCGCCCCAGCGTCGCCCCGGACACGGTGGCCCCGCCCCGCAGGAGGTCTGAGACAAAGCCACCCACGTAGGGAAAGGCCGTAGGCATGGCGGTGGCGATGGTGGTGGCCCAGTAGCTCAACTGACTCCAGGGCAACAGATAGCCGCTCAGGCAAAAAGTCAGGGTGATGAGAAGGAGCAGGGCCCCGGTTATCCAGGTCAGTTCCCGGGGCTTTTTGTAACTGTTCATGAAAAAGACGGACAGCATGTGCACCATGACCACGGCTAACAGGAGGTTGCTGCCCACCACGTGTATCAGGCGGAACAGCCAGCCGTAAGGGATGGTAGTCATGATGCGCTGGACGCTCTTAAAAGCCCGGGACGGTTCCGGGATATAAAAGATGAGCAGTAAGAACCCGGTGACCACCTGCAGGACGAAAATAGACAGAGCCGCAAACCCCAGGGTGTAAAACAGGTTGATATTCCGTGGTACCCGGTACTCGGTGAGCTGGCTCCGGATCAACTCCTGCAGCCCGATCCGCACTTCCAGCCATTTTTTGAGGCCTGCAAACATTGCCTTTACCCAATGACCAGGGAGTTCCCCTCCACCTTCAGCGTCAACTGAGGCAGTGGCTTCGGGGGTGGTCCAGAGATGACCTTACCGTCCAGGTCGAACTTGCCGCCATGGCAGGGGCACAGCAATATCTCGGTGCCCTTCTGGTACTCCACCAGACAGCCCAGGTGGGTGCAGACCCGGGACAGGGCGATGTACCCCTTTTCCGGCCGGTTAATGACGATGATGGGGAGGTCGTTGAGCACCAGGTCCTTGGCGTCACCCATCGGGATGTCCTTCTTATCGATGGTGACGGTGCTGCCCGGACCTACCCCCGCAAAGGGCGACAGGAAGCGCACCAGGGGATAGGCAAAGCACCCGACAGCCGTAAGCCCTAAAGCCGCTAGGATAAATTGGAGGAAACCGCGCCGGTCCGTCATGCCCTTACCATGAAAGGAGGGTGGGGAGCCCCTTGGCTCCGCCCCCCTGTAAGAGTTAATAGGCCACCCACAACAGGAGGTCTAGGTTATTATTGCTCGAAGAACTTCGGCCAATGCCGTCATAATTGCCGTAGCCCTCGTTGAAGTGGGGATAGACGGTGTATGGTAAAGCGAGCTGTACCCGGTCAAAGAGGGCCTGAAGGACAAAGTTCGCTGCAAAGATGAAGCCATTGTTTTCAGACTACGGCGCGCCGGTATGGCACTGGTTACAGAGGATTTCCGGGGGGATTTCTCCTCCAGGGTGGTCAAATTTCAATCCCTGTAGACTCACAGTCTCCAGTTTTGGCTTACTGCCCTGACCGGTAATTATATGACACGCGGTGCATTCATTGGAGATGGCCCGGCCTGCCTGGTCGACATGGGAACCATCGTGGCAGCGAAAGCAACCCGGCCAAATATAATGCCCGATATTGTCAGGCCGCACTCTCCAGTCCGTTTTCATTTCCGGGAAGAAATTTTCTCCAAAGATCCTCTGAGTCTGGGAGATCGCCTGCTTGATCTTTGATTGGTCCTGGTAATCAGAGTATTCTTTCGAAAGTTTTTGAGCAACCAGCTCAATCCCACGGGCCTGCGAACCGGCCCCGGCTGCCTTCATCAGAGCCTCGGCCGCCTTCGTTTTTACAAAAGGAATGGAAGGATCGATATGACCCAGCCACAAGGAAAGATCCAGAGCGCGGTAGGGAGAATCGAAAATGTGGGTGGGACGATTGTGGCAGTCGACACAGTCGAGCACCCGCACGGGCAGAGTTTTTAGTTGTTGGGGGGTCAATGGATTGTTTTTTGACTGGTAGACGGTGGAGGCGCCTGTCTCTCGGTTCGTCAGGCGCACCCAGGGTATGGTTTGCCGACTCTCATCCGTGGCTATGTACTCCATGTGGTTGTCCACAATCATATGCCAGTGGATGCCTCCAAGCGGCCCCTTGGTGACATTTGCCCCTCCCACATGCACCAGCAGTCTTATGGTCCACGGAGTATTTTGTTCGTCAGGCAGGTAGAATCGGCGATTCAGTTCCACCCATCCAAAAAATTGCGCCGGCCAATGGCACTGTTCGCAGGTTTCCCGCGCGGGCCGCAGGTTTTTGACCGGCACTGGAATGGGCCGGGGATATATGTCGGTAATGGTTGCATAAACCTGATAGAGGCCGGAGATCTTGGAGCGGACAAACCAGGAGGCGCCCGGGCCGATATGGCATTCCGTACATCGTACCCTGGCGTGGGGAGAGATTTTGTACGTGGTGTATTCCGGCTTCATCACCGGGTGGCACAAAGCGCCGCAAAACCCCGGCGATTCAGTCACCTCAAACGCGCGGTAGCTTCCTATCGAGCTGAGCATAAGAAAAATGACCGTGAAGGCAAGGGCCACGACAAGGTTGCGCCTTCGCCTCCTGTCACTTACCTCAACTGGGACCTCAGCCGCCGCCGGTTTTTTGCGCCGGCGGAGTTCCAGCCAGGTTCCCACTCCCGCAATAATGAGGCCAAACCAGGCAAATGACGGGACAATCAGGTAGATCAGGATGCCCATGTAGGGCGTTCTGAAACCGTGAAGAAAGTCAATTATTATCAGAAACAGCGCGGCGAACAGGCTGCACGCGGCCAGTATAAGGCCGAATAAGCCAACCCAGTTGCCGACCAGGGCGGAAAGAAATTTGTGACGCGGGGCCTTAGGCCCATTCATGAGAGGGGTTCCGAATAGATATTAAAAAAGCGGATGCATCCGCTTACAAGCCTAAAAAAAGCGGATGCATCCGGTTACAACCCTCATTATTTCTTAATGGATCGAAGATAGGCGATAATATCCTGCACTTCTGCATCGGTTAATTTATATGCGGGCATTTTTACTTGGGGCCCAAGGGTTTTCTTGGGGTCGGTTAAGGCTCCCTTGATTTTAGCGTCGTTATCCCCGCCAAGCATTTCCATGGGCTTGCCCAGTTTACTACCCTCCTTGTGGCACAGCGCGCATTTTTTGCTATCCACCAGGGCCTTTCCCTTTGCCGCATCACCTTGAGCCCATGCAGATGCCGCAATTCCCATCAACAGCAAACAGAGAACCGTCACGACCGTCACTATAGATTTCATTTTTGCCTCCTGTGGTTGGTGAACAGTCAGTTAGCTTAGCGAACGTGACCGTGGTATTAAACTGGAAACCTTTGTTTTATGGCATAGACTGTATTTTACCTCAGCCTATTGGGCCACGGCAGTCACGAACGGCCGAACCACCGCTGTTCCCAGTTTATCCCCGTTGCCTGATGGAAGCAAGATTAAAAAAGGAGGACTGACCACTCATGCCGCCTGACTCGTAAGCTCAGGCTAGAACTTGTACACCAAAAATCCCTGCACTAAATGCGCCGTGGCGTTCTGGTAGTACCCGTCCAGGGTATTGAACCGCTGATCGTTTTGCAGCGTGCCATCCGTTCTGAGCCCCGTTGTGTAAATCCTTTGGAACTGTTGGGTCAGGTTGAAGTACTGGAATATGTATCCCACTTTGCAAGCCCAGTGCTCGTTGACATTGTAAGTGAGAAAACTTCTACAATCGAGGATATTTTCGTGCAGATTGGGTATACCCTCGTTGTGAAATCTCGAGTTCGAAAAGGAGAAGTTTGTCCTGGTCGTGAAGTCCAGCTTTTTCGGAATGACCTTAAAGTCCCCTCTGAAGAATATAGTGTCATATGTATCGGAGGTCCACAACATGTAGCCCGCATCACCCGTAATTAGAGCTTCTTCCCCAGCAATTTGCGTGCCGTCGATGGACTCTGTTCTGGTCTTGATATACTGGTGGTCGTATCCAAGGCTCAAGGCGACACGGTCAGTCGGCCTCCAGCTCACATCCGCTCCGGCCGACCAGCCTCCATCGCTGAGCAAACCAAATCCCGAGTTATGATAACTGGTGCTATAGAACGAGCAATTTACTGAGGCGGTGATATTTTTCACGGGGTACACCTCGGCAATGAGCCTGAAGGTGTTCCGAGTGTTGCTTCCCGAGTAGAACTTGTAAGTCAGCGGAATCCCCTCCTCCAGCTGATCGTACGTCAGATAATTACTCCCTTTCCGGGCTGAGTACGAATAGTTGGCCATCAGGTTCATCCAGTTAGTAGGACACAGTCTGACGCCCACCTTGGCCGTGTTAGTCGAGGTATTGCCCTGTCCATTGGTGCGGCTGACTCCATGCCAAGCATAGCCGACATTGACGGCCATCATGGGGTTCACTTTATAGTCGGCGTTGAGGTTGACAGTCTGCCGTAAATACGAATACTGCTCAGCCTGCATAAGGGCTTCGTCTCCCTCGTATGCCTCCCTCAAAACTTGATTAGCTGTGTTATTATTCTCATAATTATAAGCCCTGTACGAATACCTTAAGGCTAATTGCTTGTTTGGACGGGTTAGGCCTGAAATATACGCGGCCAAAGTCGTGGCGCCGAGACCCGCTAGGCCTCTATCATTATATTCTCTATCGTAAATGGTGTCGTTCTGATTCAGCCAGCCGTAGGTAAGGGAACCGGTGACCCTGGTCTTGTATTGAGGCATGTTAATTGCCCCCTCAGCAGTAACGTAGTTGGCCACATTACTTGGGGGCAGGGATACGATGGTGTTAAAAACCCCGGGACGGCCGAGTATGGTTTGGTTACCATTATCAAAGGTCGAATGATGATAAGCCACTCGAAACTGACCACCCGGCCGATCATATTCCCCTCCGACCCTAAGGTCGTTTTGCTTATAATCAACCGGTCTGAGATATTCGGCGCGAAAATTATAGGGGTTGCTAGGACCTGAAACATAGCTCGCTGCCTGGGACCCGGTTCTTCTCAGGAATTGGTTCTCGGCGAAAAGGAGGATATCAGGTGTTAGGTTGACCCAGCCGCTGGCCCGAATTCTATAGATATGGATCCCGATATTGTTATTAAAGGGATTCAACGTGCAGTAAAGGTGCTGCATCTCGTCAAACTCAATTTGGACATGGAAGAGCCCGAGTTTGCCCGCCTGGAGCAAGTAATCCTGATCTGTTAATCCCGGCTGGTACATCCAGAATTTAGCATACTCGAGGCCGTCCTTGCTCTTCACCGTTAAATCCGCATACCCCAGGGCCCCTTCGGGAAAGGGAACATACTGTGTAAAATATGTCCGGTTCATGAATCTGGGGTTAGGGGAGAGCCATCCTCCACCCGCTTGGAGATAGCCGGTCATCGTGTAATTGCCCAAAGTTAATTCAGCGGATCCCCCCACGCAGGTCAGAGGGATAAGCATGACTCCAAGAAAAAAGGCCAGGATTGCCCTCTTAATCTTCATCCCCCCGCCCTCCTTATCTAAAGAATAAATCGCCGTTGATACTGTTGCTGCCGTGGATGTTCCGGTGACAATTGATGCACGCCGAGCCCATCATCTGATTCGTCCTTATCACCCCCGTGTTTGTCCGGAAAGGGGCGTTGTGGAAGGCAACGTGGCACTCCCGGCACAACCTGATGGGAGGTTGTTTCAGCAAGGCGGGATAGGCGCTGCCGTGGGGCTGATGGCAATTGAAGCAATCCTCCATGACGGGAGGGTGCTGAAAAAGGTACGGACCCCGGTACTGGGCGTGACAATTAAAGCAAAGTTCTTTAGTGGAAATAGCCTTTACGAGCATGGGCGATGCAGTCCCGTGCGGGTTGTGGCAACTCGCGCAGTTCATTTTTCCCTCGCGCAGGGGATGATGCGAAAACTTCCACTCCGCGCGAACTTGCTCTTTATGACAGGTAAGGCACGTATCCGCTACGGTTAATTTGGCGAGTTGATAACGCGTCTTAATTCCCGGTCCCGTATGGACCACGTGGCACGTTGTGCAAGCGAGGCCGTTGGTGCTATGAACACTGCCCGACCAGAAAAGCCTATTCCTCTTTTGATGGCACTTGAGACAGACATCGGAGCGCTCGGAAGCAGAGTTGGGGGTCCCCTTCGTAAATCGAACCATCCCCGCGAATGATTTGCCCCCTGAAGCAACATGCGCTGATGCCGGTCCATGACACGTTTCACAGCCAAGTTTTTCAGTGGCGGTACGAGGGTGCTTCAAAAACAGGGTGCCCATAGCCGTCTTTGCGAGCTCATCGTACACCTTGGCGTGACAGGTTTGGCAGATTTCCACGCCTGCATACTTTTTGTTGGGCTTTTCGGCCTTTTTGCCCTCCACTTCTGCCGGTGCCTGTGAGAAACAGAAAAGGCAAATCAGCATCACAAAGACATAAGCCAACGCGGGTATAAGAATTTTGCGCATAGTCTTCTCGGCTAAATCTTTAGATTATGGATTTCTAGAAAATTGGCAGGTGATTACGGCGTCGACCAAAAATATCTAAGGAACCGCCATCACCGCGCCATCCCCCTACACGCTAGGCTGGTAGCCCCAAACACCGAATCTACAACTGAGAAAGGTTTGTTACCTTGTTCCTTTCGTTAGCACAACTTAGAAAATTTTATGGATCGGGGCAGCACCGAGAAACGACAAGAACCGGGATTATGCGCGGCCCTGGCTGTGACGGTCCTAAATTATTTTTTGGGCCTATTGTCCTGGAATCTCTCAAATTATCAGTCCTCAGCATATTCCTTAACTGAGATTATGCGGCAACCTTGGCCTCCGCGGACTTAAAATGGTTTTTACGACCCCCCTTTCCCTGGAGAAAATACGTTAAGATTTCTGCTTGTTAAGCCAAATCTTCTCTTTGCCAGTATGGCAGCATAATTTTCGAGGAGGCCTGCCGCATTGCCGATCCACCAGTGCCACGCTTTTATGCACTATTAAGTACATATAGGTTATATAAAGCAATTTTTTCAGGTTCTTTGATAAGTTAGGACTTTGGCTAGATAACTTTTATTCTATGATGCCACTGCTCATACCCAGGGGGACATGTGCATGTTCGCTCCGCCTTCCCCCATGGCACGCTACTCCCATACCAGCGAAATTTGCGCTATAATATTATTAATAAAATGATTAGTTTCAGAAACAGAAACGTTTGGGCTTAAACTCGAGGGGAGGATCCTCCAAACCTATTTATTGTCTGCGCTGGCCATGGCTGCCAGTCTCAGTTCAAAAAGTTAGGAATTGGTGCAGCGTTGACAAAAGTGAGCACCATGAAACATTCAGAAATGTTAGTAGTGAAAATCCTGGACCATCCCGGGAACAGCAGCCCCTGTCCCTGTTTATTGCCCACCGGGGGCCCGGAATACTTTGCCTTCATCCAACAGAAAGTGGCATCGCTGAAAGCGGCCCTGGAAAAGGCTTACCCGGGAAAGACCCGGGTGACCTACATCAATCTTCAGGGAAATCCGGCGGAAAAGGAAAGCGCTGAGGGGCAACTCCTGGTTAATAAGAAGGTATGTGCTCCATTAGTGCTCATCGACGGGGAGCCTAAATTTTCCCGAATTATCCTGGTTCAAAAGATCGTCAAGGAAGTAGGTCTTTTATTGGACGCCCGAGAATAACTCGCCCTCCAAGGCTCTAGTCTATAAGGTCCGTTTGATCTCTCGCCATGAGGGCCTCCATTTATTAAACTTCTTTAATCTTGCTGCTCCAGATTGACTCGCTGACTCTTGCCGTTGCCATTACTGTTGGCGAGTTTTCCCAGGGCCTTGGTGAGTTCCACCAGGGCCCCCAGTCCCTGGCGGCATTCCGGGCTGCGCATACGCCACATCAGGCCCACAGGTCCGGTGGGCTTGCACTCCTCCAAGTTTACCTGGCCAGGAACATCCATGAACGACTCGAGAAA
>JARRKO010000022.1:0-32513 GCA_037388025.1 Syntrophobacterales bacterium | reverse complement strand
ATGCGCCTCCCACCAAGGCCCCGTCGAGGTCGGGTTCGGCCATAAGGGTGGCGGCGTTATCGGGGGTGACGCTGCCGCCGTAGAGGATGCGGATGGCGTCCGTACCCAAAATCTCGTCCAGCAGGTCCCGGATGAGGCGATGCACCTCCTGGGCCTGGTCGGGGGTGGCGGTTTTACCGGTGCCGATGGCCCAAACCGGCTCATATGCCACCACCAGGCGCTCCCGCTCCGAGGTGGGGAAGCCCGCCAGACCCTGGCGCACCTGGGTTTCCACCACCGTAAAGGTCCGCCCGGCCTCCCGTTGATCCAGGGTTTCGCCGACGCACATGATGGGCTTGAGGCCCGCGGCCAGAGCGGCCATCACTTTGCGGTTCACGAACTCGTCGGTGTCGCCGAAGTGGTGGCGGCGTTCGGAGTGGCCCACAATGACATACGTGCAGCCCACGTCGACGAGCATACCGGGCGCGATGGCTCCGGTATAGGCCCCCTTGGCCTCCCAGAAGGTGTCCTGAGCGGTGAGTTTGACCGGGGAGCCCTTTAGTTCAGCGGCCACCGCGGCCAAAGCCGTATAGGGCGGGCCCAGGACCACTTCGGCCCGGGTTTGGGGACCCACTCCCTGAACGATGTCCCGGGCCAGTTCCCGGGCCTCAGGCAGGGTCTTGTGCATCTTCCAATTGCCGGCTACCATTTTGATACGTTCAGACATCGTGGTGCCTCTTGGCCCAATCTTCCAGGGCCTTGACGCCGGGGAGTTGCTTGCCTTCCAACAGCTCGATGAAAGCGCCGCCGCCGGTGGACACATAGGAGAATTTCTGGAATTCCCCGGCCTTGTGCAGGGCCACGTCGGTGTCGCCGCCGCCGACGATGGTGAGGGCATAGAGATCGGCTACCTTGTGGACCATGGCCATGGTGCCCCGGGTAAAGGGATCCAGTTCGAAAGCGCCCATGGGACCGTTCCAGATAATGGTCTGGGCGTTTTGCAGGGCCTCGCTGAAGAGGGTCACGGTGGCCGGCCCGATGTCGGCGATGATCCATTCCGGGGGGACCTCCTGGACCGGGGTGATTTTGGTCTGGGCCCGGCGGTCCAGGCGGTCGGCGACCACTACGTCCACGGGCAGATAAAATTTCACTCCCCGTTTCCTCGCCTCAGCCATCAACTTTTCCGCGGTTTTAATGAGTTTGTCGTCCACCAGGGATTGGCCTATATCATAGCCCTGGGCTTTGAGGAAGGTATTGGCCATGGCGCCGCCGATGATCATTTTGTCAACGTTTTTCATCAAGTTGACCAAGGCCCCGAGTTTGCTGGAGATCTTGGCCCCCCCGATCAAGGCGGCCAGAGGCCTGGCCGGATCTTCCATGCTGCGGTGGAAATAAAGCACCTCATCCCGCATGAGAAAACCGGCCACGCAAATGGGGGCGAAGTGGGTCACGGCATCCACCGAGGCGTGGGTCCGATGGCCCACCGCGAAGGCGTCGTTGACGTAGACATCCACGTTTTTGACCAGCTCTTTGGCGAATTCCGGATCGTTGGCCTCTTCTCCCGGATTAAACCGCAGGTTCTCCAACAGCAGCACGTCACCGGGCTCCATCTCGGCCTTGAGGCGGTCCACCTCAGGCCCCACCACGTCCGGGGCCAGCTTGACCTTGCGGTGGAGGCGGTAGGCCAAGCGGCGGGACACCGGCACCATGTTGAGTTCCTCGGATGGTTTGCCCTTGGGGCGCCCCAGGTGGGAGGCCACAATGACCTTGGCTTCTTCCTCCAAGGCATAGTTAAGGGTGGGGAGCACCGCCCGGATACGAGTGTCATCGGTAATATGGCGGTTGCGGTCCAAGGGCACGTTGAAGTCTACCCGGATAAACAGGGTTTTTTCCTTGATGTCGACTTCGTCGATATACCGAACTTTGATTTCTTCTTTTTTAGCCATTATTTGCTTCCCATGTACACCGCCATGTCCAGCATGCGGTGCGAGAATCCCATCTCGTTATCATACCAGGCCATAACTTTGACCATTTTGCCGCCCATGACGGTGGTCAACTCGGCGTCCACGATGGAAGAGAAGGGAGAGCCGTTAAAGTCTACGGACACCAACGGCTCTGTAACTACCTGGAGGACCCCTTTCAGGTCCCCCTCCTGAGCGGTGAAGAAGGCTTGATTGACCTCCTCCTGGGTGGTGGATCGGATGACGTTGCAACCAAAGTCAACTATAGAGACGTTAGGGGTAGGAACCCGTACGGCCAACCCGTCCAGGCGGCCTTTGAGTTCCGGGATAACCTCGGTCACCGCCCGGGCGGCGCCGGTGGAGGTGGGGACCATGGAAAGAGCTGCGGCCCGGGCCCGGCGGAAGTCGCTGTGGGAACCGTCCAACAGGCGCTGGTCCATAGTGTAGGAGTGCACTGTAGTCATATGGCCGTGTTCGATCTCGAAGTTGTCGTGCAGCACCTTCACCACCGGGGCTAAACAATTGGTGGTACAGGAAGCGTTGCTGACAATAAAATGTTTGGCGGGATCAAACGTCAGATGGTTGACACCATAGACAAAGGTGCCGTCGATCTTCTTTCCGGGGGCGGCAAGGATGACCCGTTGGGCGCCGGCCTCCAGGTGACTGGAGACGCTGGCCCGGTCCCGGAAGGCGCCGGTGGACTCGAGGACCACCCTCACGTCCATCTCTTTCCAGGGTAGTTTTTCCGGATCATCGATTTGAGTCAGGTGCACATCTTTACCATTGATAACTAGGCGATCAGATTTGGCCTCCACCGAGCCGGGGAAAGGGCCGTGGACTGAGTCATGACGGAGCAGGTGGGCATGGACTTCCGCCCCGGCTCGACTGTTGATGGCGACCAGTTCGATGTCTTTGACCTCGGTGGCAATGATTCTGGCGAGGCACCGGCCAATGCGGCCAAAGCCGTTAATGGCAACTCTGATGGGCATCCATTCTCCTTGATCTTGACAGGGCCGGGCTGGCCTGGAGGTTCGAGGTCTGAAAATTTTAGTTAATGTAATGCAGAAGTGTCCGGCCCGTCAACGATTTTGTCGAAGCAACCTGCGGGATGGCGGTGGCTCATCTCTTGTTTTTTAAGGCTGATAATCATACAATTCTGGTTCAAGTAAGCAAATGATTAAAAATCAGGTCGGAGAAAAATTGACTTGGGGAAAGGGGTTTTTTCGGGCTGGAGGGCTGTGCCCGCGGTCATAGACCCCAACCCGGTTGCCGAGAACTCCTGTCCCGTTCCTAGGTTAAGCGGCAGGCATTCTGTCTGTTGTTGATAAAAAGAAAAAGCTCGCGTTCCTGCTTAAAGACAGGGGATGGAAAGGGAGTTTGCACCGGCTGGGCCAAAACCCTTTCTCACAGCTATGACGAAAATTTTCCGCCAGTTCGGTCGCGTCTCCCTGTCTCTGGTTCAGGAAGCCGGGGGCATGACTATCTTCCTCCTGGAGGGGCTGGGGCTCGCCCTGGTGCCGCCCTTCCGATTTCGCCGGCTGTTCCAAGAACTTTACCTTATCGGCGTCCGCTCCATTCCCATCATTCTGCTGACTGCGGCTTTTACCGGTATGGTTATGGCCCTCCAGGGATATTATACCCTCCGACAGTACGGCTCCGAAGGCGCCCTAGGCGCGGCGGTGGCTCTCAGCCTCATCCGGGAGATGGGGCCGGTGCTCACGGGTATCATGGTTTCGGCCCGGGCCGGCTCGGCGGTGACCGCGGAAATCGGCATCATGCGAATCACCGAGCAGTTGGACGCCTTGGACACCATGGCCGTCAATCCCATGCAGTACGTGGTGATGCCCAAACTGCTGGCCGGCCTCATGGCGGTGCCGCTTTTGACCGCCATGTTCGACGTCATGGGCATTTTGGGCGGGTACCTGGTGGGGGTGGTACTGCTGGGGGTAAGCTCCGGCACGTATTTCGCCACTATGGTCCAGAGCGTGGTGCCCCTGGACATTAACGGCGGCATCGTCAAATCACTGGTTTTTGGCATCACCGTCGTGCTGGTGGCCTGCTATAAAGGCTACAACACGGAACACGGCGCCGAAGGAGTGAGCCGGGCCACCAACCAGACCGTGGTGCTCTCCGCGGTGCTGGTCCTGGCCTGGGACTATCTCCTCACCTCCTTTTTCATGTAGTGTCCTCAGCACCTGATTGATATCAGTGTCCGGATTACTACTACCTTACTACTACTACCTTACACGGGATGGCCAGTGGGAGACTACAGGGTCTAAAATGATTGACTTTGATGAACTATAAGACTTGCGCCTCAGAATCATAAGAATTTCTGCAATTGTCAATCCTGAGCATCCACGTGTCTGTCAACTCTTCGGGTTAAAAGTGCCGATATTGACCTAATATCAGAAGCACCTTTTCCACTTCCAAGCCGCAGGTATAGAGCAGATAGCCTTTTTGTGATTTAGATAGCCTCTCCGAAAAGAACTTAGGCCCCGGGGGGAGTTAAGGTTCGCGAAACAGGACATCACTGAGGCCACCAAACCGAAGTCCGGTGGCCCCTCATCGGTATAGTCGTTAGAAATCGCTATTTCTGGGGTAAGGGTGGTTGCGGTGGCGGTGTAGAATTTATGAGTTGATGAATAACGCTGCTGGCAGTTTTCAACCCAACCCCAGGGGCTGGATTTACTACGGTATGGGCGTAGGCGATATCCAGTCCGCCCAGAGTGATAGTGACATAGCCTTTGCCGCTTATCTTTGCCAAGTCGGCATCGGGTAAGGATTTTTCCCCAGCCAGCACTCCTTTTTGGACCTGGGGCAAGTCAGCGGCCATTAGGGCTGTTGCCCCGCCAATGGCCATAGCCACAACAATCAATAACGCTGTCAACCTTTTCATGTCTTCCCTCCTTTCATTTCTCTGTCTTTAGGTTTTTTCAAGGGCAGATCTTTAGTTAGCTCTACTTTCTCCTTCGCCGGCCCAGGAGGCCAGCCATTTGGAGAACAAGGCTCAATTTAAGTAAACAATTTTTCCTATATAATAATCTATAAAATGAATACAAATTCCATAGGTAAAAATACTCATTTTTATATGGTTAAATGTGACCATATAATAAAGTAAATTGAATAATAGGAGGGAGATCTCCAAACTACTGCAAAATTTTTTGCCAATAAAATAATAATTTTTACAAATAACTATTAACAAAATAATCATTTTATATACTAATTTATACTAAATTAGACTTTATCTTGTATTAACTAGTCATTATCATAAGAATGACCTGGGCGAGGAGGCCGCTGGGGCTACAACAAGCAACGCCGGCACTCCCGCAAGAATAAGTATGAGCTGTCATATTCGGGGAAAGAGCTGGTCCCAGTGAACACCACGTCACATCCCGACAGTGGTGAGGAACGCCGACAAGCGCACGAAAGGTTATGGTGGTCAGGAGAAGTCAGGACGCTTCAGGTGGAGGGGGCCTGGCAGCCTCGGTTTGCCATCAACACGGTCTAGACACCGTCAGCTTTTACCCCTGCATATTGAGAATGGGAGGACAAGGATAGGGAAAAATTATCGGATTCTTGCCAAACCAGAAGCTTATCGCCGAGTCCCGCAAAGGTGTGACTATGATTCGCTTATCGAAACGGGCCACCAAAGATCCGGAACTCCAGACACCGAAGAGTCGGAAGGCAGGGAGAAAAAGAGCCCCCAGATTTTTCCAGGGGCGGAAGGAGGAGTTATTTTTACGGTCTGAAACCAGTTATCTTTATATTTAGGCCGAACGCCTTGATGTCAAGGGTAGCCCATTCTTTTTGATGCTAAAAAGAGTCGATAACTTCTGAATATGATGCTGAATCTGTCTTGCCTGTTTCCTCAGCTGAGCCTGGCGTTACTCATGAGGGAATACCAGACCGCACTCGGGGCAAACCTCCTTATGCTCCCGGGCTTCTCCCCCGGGCACCTGTGAAGGTTCGATTTTCAGGCCGCACCTGGGGCAGTTTCTCGTCGCTGGGCTCTATTCGTCCGATTTCAAGGGACCCATCAAATCCTGCAGCACTTGGGGATGATGGGGGCAGACCCACTTGGACCTCACCACTGTCAAGGGCATGCCACAGTGGGGGCACTCCCCGGGCTGCGCCTGGCGCACCCCGGGGTGCCTGGGGCAGCTGAAATATTCGACGGTAGCAACAATAAATTTCCCCGGGCTTTCCTGAAATTTGGCCAGGCAGCGCTCACTGCAAAAGATGTACTCTTGCCCGTCATAAGAGGTTCTGAACTCGCCATCAGTGGGCACGGATTTGCAGCAAACCGGGTCCAGGAAGAGAACCGGCGACAGGTATTTCTCAGGGTTGTTTTGGAATTCAGTCAGGCACTGGGGACTGCAAAAGGTGTAATGCTTCCTCTTATAGGTGGCTTGAAACATGCTTCCAGGGGTTACTTCCATGCCACAGACGGGATCTTTGAGGGCTGAACCCGATAATTCGCGATCGCTCATGGCTCCCTCCCATGATTGGAGATCATTGGGTTTATATAAGATAATAACATCAAACCTGCCTGGCAACCCGGCTCAGTTTAAATTGTGGCCTTGATCGACAAAGAAGGCGGTCAATGGGCAAGGCGCCTAAAGTGATTCGGTGAGGTTGGTTCTGGAGACGGCACAGCAGCTTTTTAGGGAACTCCCAGGGCGGCTGCCGAAGAAAGTGAAAGGGATAAACTCTAAGAGACCTGAAGCAGGCGAGGCAGCCTCCAAAGTGGCCCACCCTTTTGGTGTCCAAGCTAGAAGAGGAAATGGTTGATACCTTGCCAAACCCTGCAGTTATCACCAAAGCCTCAAGATTTGCAGGTATGATTTGAATATCAGAATTAGGTGAGGTTGACCCAAGGAAAGGCGACGCGGAACCGACAAGACGACGTTTCATAGCGCGTTCTTGTTCCCAACGTGCCGAAACATCACGGATTATGGCAGCCGCCCCCAAGATCAGGGCCTGATGATCCCTTATTAATATCATGGTAAATTCCACCGATATCCGACTGCCATCCTTCTTGAGCGCCGGTACTGCGAGAAGTTCAGTGTAATATTTGCTGTAGCCACTCTCCATAACCTTCTGATAGCCCTGATCATGGCGTTCCCGGAGGGTTTCGGGAATTATGATATGCAAGGTTTGACCTAGCGCTTCAGCGGAGCTAAAGCCAAAAATCATCTCTGCCCCTTTATTCCAGAGATGAATGATACCTTCCCGGTCCGCCATAATGATGGCATCGTGAGCTTCCTCGACAATCTGATGACAAAGCCAGGATTGGTCCTCTTCATGCTTCATGCGATAACCTCATCAAGGGCCTGGTCAAGAGGCCCTTGTCTCCAAGTTTCTAAGAACTTTTTAATCCAACCAATATCAATATGTTCTGAGAGACACTCGTAACCTACTATTCCTCTCAATAAATAGTTATACCCTTTCCTTTAAAATTTGCAGAGCTGATCTGCACAACGAATTGGGGTACTTTAGGTCGGAAAATCTGGCGATAAAGCCCCCAGGATTAGCGCTTTGAAAACAGTATGTCATAGGTTCCTTCCAACGGCATTTACCCCAGACTTCTCACTCATCAAGTTTCCCAGGCAATAATCTTTCTCGCCGTCTTATCTCTCGCCTTGGAGCTCGTTCCCAACGAAAAGTGACTCCGGCGAATGTCCCGGTCGCCCATTGGTCTTTTGAATTTTCTTGACAATCTGCCATGCAATTCTATATTTTGACGCTACATTCATTTTGTGAATAATTATTCACCAGCGGAGGTCACAGCATGGCCGAGCAAAGGCTCCCCAGGCGGGAGAGGGATAAATTGCGGCAGCGTCAGGAGATGTTGGCCGCCGCGCTGGACCTGTTCTCGCAAAAAGGCTACCACAACGTCTCCATGCATGAGATCGCGTCGCAGGCCGAGTTCGCCATCGGCACCCTCTACAATTTTTTCCAGAACAAAGAGGACCTTTACCGGGCCCTGGTTCTGGAGCAATGCGACAAGTTCGAAGCCGCTATCATACAGGCCCTGGAAAAGCCGGGGGACGAGGTGGAAAAACTGCGCTATTATGTGCGCACCCGAATTGAAAGGTTCCGCAGCAACCTTCCCTTTATCCGTATTTTTCTCGCCGAGAGCCGCGGGGTAAGCTTCAGCCTCAAGGCGGGCCTCAACGATGAACTGCGCCAGCGATACTATAACTTCCTGGAGAGGTTGGCCTCGATTTTTAACCTTGGGATCAAAAACCAGCGTTTCAAGAACATCGCTGACCCCTATTACCTGGCCGCGGCCCTTGACAGCGTCCTGGATACTTCTTTCCTGCTTTGGCTCGACGCGCCCGAGCGTTTTCCCTATCCGGAAAATCCGGACGCCATTTTGGACATTTTCTTTCAGGGGCTGCTTGAAGCTTGATTTGACCGAAGGTTTGCCCTGCGGCTGCCTTCATTTCCATATTAGGGGAGTTTTCTGATGTACCTGAACCCGAATAGTTACAAATCCCTGACACTGAACGGAGCTTTGCTGGTCCTGATGATTTTGCTGGGCGGCTGCGGCAGCGGCCAGGGACAGCAAGGCAAGGCGCCTCCTCCCTCGGAAGTGGCCACGGTCACCATTGAGCCACGGCAGGTGGAGCTCACCACCGAGTTGCCGGGCCGCACCTCCCCCTACCTGGTAGCGGAAATCCGTCCGCAGGTAAATGGCATCATCAAAAAGCGCCTGTTCAAGGAGGGCTCCGATGTCAAAAACGGCCAACTGCTCTACCAGATCGACCCTGCGCCCTTTCAGGTGGCCCTGGACTCGGCCCGGGCTTCCCTGGGCAAGGCCAAGGCCAATCTGCCCTCGGTCCGCCTGAAGGCCGAGCGCTGCCGGGAATTGCTGGCTGACAGAGCCGTCAGCCGGCAGGACTATGACGACGCGGCCGCGGCCCTGGAACAGGCCCGGGCCGAAATCAAATATTGGGAAGCCCGGGTGGACGAGGCCCGCATTAATTTAGGTTACACACGGGTTACCGCGCCCATCTCCGGGCGTATCGGCAAGTCCAGTGTGACGGTGGGAGCGCTGGTGACCGCGTACCAGCCCAAGTCCCTGGCCACCATTCAACAACTCGACCCCATTTATGTAGATGTGACCCAAACCTCGGCCGAGCTGCTGCGTTTGAAGCGTCAGCTGGAAAGCGGCCAGCTCACCGCGGACAGTAAAAACGGGCGCAAAGTCCGCATCCTCCTGGAAGACGGCACTCCCTATGCCCGGGAAGGCACCCTGCAGTTCCGGGACATCACCGTGGACCAGGCAACCGGTTCTTTCACCCTGCGTATCGTGGTCCCCAACCCAGACCACCTGCTCTTGCCGGGCATGTACGTGCGGGCCGCGATCCAGGAAGGTATTGTGGAACAGGCCATCATGGTCCCTCAACAAGGAGTGAGCCGTAATTTCAAAGGCGAACCCGTCGCCCTGGTGGTGAATGATGCCGGCAAGGTTCAGCAGCGGCTGCTGAGCCTGAACCGGGCCATCGGCAATGAGTGGCTGGTGTCCTCCGGGCTGTCTGCCGGAGATCGCCTGATCGTGGAAGGCATGATGAAGGTGCGGCCCGGTGCGCCAGCCGCGTCGAACTGACGGAGAACCGTGATGTTGTCGAACTTTTTTCTGGACCACCCGGTCTTTGCCTGGGTCATCGCCATTGTCATGATGATAGCGGGCGCTCTGGCCATTTATAATCTGCCCATCTCCCAGTATCCGCCCATTGCCCCTCCGTCCATCGCGATCGATGCCTTTTATCCCGGCGCCTCGGCCGAAACTGTGGAGAACAGCGTAGTCCAGATCATCGAACAGAAGATGACCGGGTTTGACAAGCTGTTGTACATGTCCGCCAAAAGCGATGCGTCCGGGGTCGGGAGAATCGAGCTCACCTTCGCGCCGGGAACCGATCCGGACCTGGCCTGGGCCCAGGTGCAGAACAAGCTCCAACTCGCCATGGCGAGTCTGCCCGACGTGGTCCAGCGCCAGGGCGTCAAGGTCAGCAAGTCCACCCGAAACTGGCTCATGGTGGTGGGCCTGACCTCGGATGACGGCAGCATGGATGAATATGACCTGGCGGACTACGCTCAGGCCAACATCGAACAGGTGCTGGCCCGGGTGCCGGGCGTGGGCGAAGTGGAAACCTTCTCTTCCCAGTATGCCATGCGGGTCTGGCTCAATCCGGACAAACTGACCAATTACCGATTGACGATGGAAGATGTCATTCGGAGTCTTCAGGCCTACAATGTGGAAGTGTCCGCCGGCCAGTTCGGCGGTGCGCCCGCGGTGGAAGGCCAGCGGCTGAACGCCTCCATCATCGTTCAGAACCTGCTCAAGACTCCGGAGGAGTTCGCGGCCATTCCCCTGCGCGTCAACCCGGACGGCTCCATCATACGAGTGCGCGACGTGGGACGCACGGAGCTGGGCACCGAGATCTACGGCAGCAAGGTGCTTTACAACGGCCAACCGGGCTCCGCCCTGGCCATCCGCAAGGCCGCCGGCGCCAATGCCCTGGCCACCGCGGATGCCATCAAGGCGAAAATGGAGGAGCTATCCCGGTACTTTCCCCCCGGCATGAGGGCCATCTACCCTTATGACACCACGCCTTTCGTGCGGGTGGCCATCGAGGAGGTGGTCCGGACCCTGCTGGAAGCGATTTTGCTGGTCTTCCTGGTGATGTACCTTTTCCTGGGAAACCTGCGGGCCACGATGATTCCCACCCTGGCGGTGCCGGTGGTGATCCTGGGAACCTTCGCGGTCCTGGGATTGTTCGGGTTCTCCATCAACATGCTGACCATGTTCGCCATGGTGCTGGCCATCGGCCTTTTGGTGGACGACGCCATCGTGGTGGTGGAAAACGTAGAACGGGTCATGAGCGAGGAGGGACTTTCCCCCAAAGAGGCCACCCGCAAGTCTATGGGAGAAATCACCAGCGCCTTGATCGGCATCGGGCTGGTGCTGGCGGCGGTGTTCGGCCCCATGGCCTTCTTCGGCGGTTCCACCGGGGTCATTTACCGCCAGTTTTCCGTGACCATCATCGCGGCCATGCTGCTGTCGGTGGTGGTGGCCCTGATCCTGTCGCCGGTTCTCTGCGCCTCCCTCCTCAAGCCGGTGGGCCAGGGACATGGGGCCGCGGAGACCGGGTTTTTCCTGTTCCGCCCCTTTTTCCGCTGGTTTGACCGGGCCTTTTTGTGGACTCGAAACAAATACCAGGCCCTGGTGGGCCGAATCATCGGCAAAAAGCTCCGCTACCTGATCATTTACCTGCTGATTGTGGCGGCCCTGGGATTTTTGTTTACGCGCATGCCCACCGCCTATCTCCCCGATGAAGACCAGGGCGTCATGTACGTCCAGGCGATGCTGCCCACGGGTTCGACCCTGGAGCAGACTCAGGAGGTCCTGGACAAAGTCCGCCATCATTTTCTGGAGGATGAGAAGGACGCGGTGGAGTCCATTTTTACGGTTGCGGGCCGGGGCTTTTCCGGGGCCGGGCAGAACGTGGGACTGGGTTTTGTCATGCTCAGAGACTGGGATCTGCGTCCCGGCTCGAACTTGAAAGTAAACGCTTTGGTGCGGCGCGCCATGGTCAAGTTTTCCCAGCTCCGCAACGCCAGGGTGTTCGCGTTCCCGCCGCCGGCCGTCCTGGAGTTGGGGCGCGCCGGCGGCTTCGACTTTCAATTGCAGGACCGGGGCGGATTGGGCCACGAAGCTCTGATGGCGGCCCGCAACCAGATGCTCGGCCTGGCCGCCCAGGACCCGAGGCTGGTGCGGGTCCGCCCCAGCGGCCTCGAGGATGTGACCCAATACCGCATCAACGTGGATTGGGAAAAGGCGGGCGCCCTGGGGGTTCCCATCGATGCCATCCACCATACCATCTCCGCGGCCTTCGGCAGCGCTTATGTGAACGACTTCATCCAGGGTGGGCGGGTCAAGCGGGTCTACGTCCAGGCGGACGCGCCCTACCGGATGCTGCCCAGCGACCTGGAGCGGCTCTATGTCCGCAATGCCGAGGGGACGATGACGCCTTTCACATCCTTCGCCTCCGGCCACTGGTTCCAGGGCTCGCCGCTGTTGGAGCGGTACAACAGCTTCCCGGCGCTGAACATCTGGGGCGAACCCGCGCCCGGGGTGAGCTCCGGGGAAGCCATGCAGGCCATGGAGGACATCGTCGCCAAGTTGCCTAAGGGCATCGGCTTTGACTGGACCGGCATCTCCTACCAGGAGCGCATGGCCAAGGCCCAGACCGGCCTGCTCTATACCTTTTCCGTGATCGTGATTTTTCTCTGCCTGGCGGCCCTGTATGAAAGCTGGACCGTCCCCATCTCCGTTATGCTAGCCCTGCCCCTCGGGGTCATCGGCGGTGTGGTGGCTTCCTCGCTCCGGGGACTGCCCAACGATGTGTACTTCCAGATCGGGCTTCTGACGGTATTAGGGCTTACCACCAAGAACGCCATTTTGATCGTCCAGTTTGCCATGACCAAAAGAGAGGAGGGCATGGGGTTGATCGACGCTACTTTGGAAGGGGCGAAACTACGGCTGCGCCCCATCGTCATGACCTCCCTGGCCTTTGGCTTCGGGGTCCTGCCCCTGGTTATTGCCACCGGGGCCGGCGCCGGCGCCCAAACCGCGATCGGCACCGGCGTCCTGGGCGGAATGATTACGGCCACCTTCCTGGCGATCTTCTTCATTCCCCTCTTTTATGTGGGGGTGGTGCAATTGTTCGAGAGAAAGCCGGCCGCCGCCGCGCCAAAACCGAAGCCGGTTCTGGCGAATCCCTCAGCGAATCCCTCGGAGGAGCAGTGACATGATAACCAGGCTATTTTCCGGTTTGACCCTGGCAGCCGTCCTGCTCTCCGGCTGTACCATGATCCCGAAATACACCCGCCCCGAGGCACCGGTGCCCAAGGACTGGCCCAGCGGCCCGGCCTACAAAGAGACCCGGCAGGGGACTTCGGCCGTTGACCTGCCATGGCGACAATTTTTCACTGATGAGCGGCTGCAACCGATTATCGAGACAGCCTTGAAAAATAACCGCGATCTGCGGGTGGCGGCCTTGAATGTGGAACGGGCCCGGGCGCTGTATCGCATCCAGCGCGCCGAGCTGGTGCCGAAGCTGGAAACAGGCGTCATCGCCAGCAAGCAGCGCGTCCGAATTTCCGGCGGCGAGGGATTAGTGACCCTGGAGGAGTATGGCGTCAATCTGGGCCTCACTTCCTGGGAGATTGATTTTTTTGGGCGGATCCGTAGCCTGAATAAACGGGCCCTGGAGGAATACTTCGCCACGGACCAGGCCCACCGCAGCGCTCAGATCCTGCTGATCTCCGAAGTTGCCAACGCTTATCTGACCCTGGCTGCGGACCGGGAAAACCTCAAACTGGCCCGATCCACCCTCGAGACCCAGCAGGCCGCCTACCATTTAATAAAACGGCGCTTCGAGGTCGGACTTGCTCCTGAACTGGATGTGCGCCAGGCCCAAACCAGGGTGGATACGGCAAGGCTGGACATCGCTCGGTACACCCAACTGGTGGCCCAGGATAAAAACGCCCTGAACCTGTTGGCCGGTACGCCGGTGCCGTCCGAGCTTTTGCCCCAGGAATTGAGCGCCATCAAACCACTGCCCGAGGTTTCTCCCGGAACCTCCTCCGAAGTGCTGCTGCGCCGCCCGGACATTCTTCAGGCAGAGAATTTGCTGAAAGCTGCCAATGCCAACATCGGCGCGGCCCGGGCGGCTTTCTTTCCCCGCATCGCCCTCACCACTGCGTTCGGCACCGCCAGCGGCGACCTCTCGGGACTGTTCCAGTCCGGGTCCTTCGTTTGGAATTACGCTCCCCAGGCCGTGCTGCCGATTTTCGATGCCCGTATCTGGGCGGGGCTGAGTGCCTCCAAGGTGGACCGGGAAATTGCGGTGGCCCAATACGAAAAGGCGATCCAGGCGGCCTTCCGGGAAGTGGCCGATGCCCTGGCCAGCAAGGGAACCCTGGGGGATCAGTTGGACGCGCAACAATCCCTGGTGGAGGCCACCGCCAAAACCTACCGGCTCTCCAATGCCCGCTATGAGAAGGGCATCGACATCTATCTGAACGTGCTGGATGCCCAGCGCTCTCTGTACACGGCCCAGCAGGGGCTTATCGCCGTCCGCCTGGCTAAGCTGGCCAACCAAGTGCGGCTTTATGCGGTCCTGGGCGGGGGAGGTGGCGCTAGCCTTCCACTTGGAGAAGGGGGAGTAATGCCGCATCACGGCCAAAGATACACCTTAGAATGGCCTCAGCCTGAGCTTACACTCGGCAATTTTGAAAGATAGAATCCAGGTGCAGAGCAGAATGTCCAACAATTTGGTCCTTGGCGTACTTCAAACCTGATTTTGGGGTGAGGGCAATCCATAAGGTTGCAGAAAGGTAATTTAAAATTACATCTTAATCAGCTAGGCCAGATTGAAGATCACTTGCCAAACCCTGCAGTTATCATCTTGCCTTGAAAAATTGCGGAGATCATCTTCATAGCGAAGCAGACTGTCAATGGAGTGAGAAATTTCGGGCCGGAGGCATGGCGAAGGGCTGAAGGGATTGAGTCCAAAGGTGGGAATCCTTCTGCCCAGAAGTGTGGCTATGGTCTGGGTAAGGTTTTTGGCTGCTTGATACGTTTCACCTGAGAGCAATAAGCTGTCATTCATTTATATCTCATTAAATATTACTCTGAATCCATCATTAACCCCACTCTGAGCAAGTAACGATTTAAGTAAACCCTATTACCAGGATATTCTTGAATAATGATATTATAATGATCGCAGATTTCCACATCCGAACATTCGGAGCAGTGAGCTACTTGTCGCTGGCGCGCACACTGACGGATGGGGCATTCTTTTAAACCACCCCCTTTTTTACATCCAGGGCATTCGGTATGGCTGAGGAACCAGTCAAGACCCTTAATAAATTCAGGAAAAGAAAATCCTTCATCTCCGGGGAAACAATGTGTCCACCAAAAGATGGGGAATTCTTTGACATATTTCTTTACTTGGGTGAGAGCTTCAAGAAAATCTGGATTATCCAGCGGACAAGTATCACAACAACCACAATAACTTTCTTTCATGGGTCAGATCCTTCTAGAAGATAGCACGTTTCGTCACCAATACGCCAAGAGCAAAGAACAAAAAGCAACACCATTGAGTAAGTGAACATATCACTTCTATATAAAATTTATATATATATAATTAGTAAGTCAATAGGGGAATGAAAAGATTTTTTAGTCTTTCTCAGGTAAATCCTTTCCCCGGGGATAAGCCCTCGATGGGCCTTTCATAAGCACTTCGCCCTGTGCCCCCATGGTTAGTTTGAGGTGTCGATTTGATAAGTTTCTAAGCAGGGCAGTGAACAGAACTCCTGCCGCCAAGGAAGGGCTTATTGGTGACCAAGGTTTTATGGTGGTTAGGGGAGGGCCGGCGTCCAGACAGGCCCCCCTTTGTTAGGTCAACGTTTCAAGAATAAAGAGCTCCGCGAGATTGGGGGCAGATGATAAGGACTAAGGCGATTCTATTCGTCGCGGATGTTTGCTTTGACGAGCTCGATCAGCTCCGGGGTCACTTCCCGGATGCCGTGTTCCTTGGCGTGCTCAGCCGCCTTCTGGAGTACCTCCTCTTCCGTATCACCCCTCATGACGTGCTGACACCCGCTCGATGGGTCTACCTTGGCACATTCCAGAATCTTTGCCATGGGCTGACCTCCTTGAGTAACATTATCTTTTACTCTAAGGTAAGCATTCTCAGATTTAGTCTCAAGGGGGACAGGGTGAAGAGATTATCTTGCATTTTTCCATAATAAAAGTTCCTTAGGTCCCTGGAAAATCTTCTCCTGCCACCATAGCGATTAAAGGGGAATATCGGCGGCCTGGCTGTATTTGACACAAGGAGTCCAGGATCTCAGGGGGCGCTTGCACCCTTTACAAGAGGCCTCTCCCTGGCGCTGTTTGCAGTAGCTGTTGACAACGTACTCAAATATCTTGGCATTGCGGATGGCGAAGGCGATTTCTTCGGCGATGGAATCTAACAAAAGACGCTCCTCATCAGTGAAAAGTTCGCTGCCGGACTTATTAAGCACTTCCATTACGCCGATTTTTTCTTCCCCGGCGGTCAAGGGAATAGCAATCATATTTCTGGTTTTAAGTTCGTATTGGGAATCGAATTTTCCATAAAACCGGGGGTCGTTGTGCACATCATTGATAACTTCGGATTTCTGGGTTTGCAGAATTGAACCTGCTATACCCTTATCGGCGGAGAAGGTCATGGACAACAGGCATTGCTTGGCAGGGCCTTCGATGCTATAGAACCGGAAGTTCACCTGATCTTCATCCAAAAGCAGAACAGAGGCTTCCTCAGCAGACACGGTTTCCATGATGATGGTCAAAACAGCCTCCAGGAGTTCGTGGGGGTCCAGACATTGGGCGACCATGGAGCTGACCGTCAGGTAGGTATTGAGGTACCTGGCCTGTCTCAGTACCTCCTGGTGCGCGGCGTCCAGGCGTAAGCGATTCTCTCGGAGACGTTGCAAAATGAAGCCTATGAAACCCCAGGTTATTCCTCCAAACCCGGCAAAGATGAGCGTCATAGGCCACATATGCCAATAAAAACTGTGAAGGAGGGCTCCCCATACATCCAACGGGGCGCCCGAAGCAACAGAATTGTAATATTTATGGGCCAGCATCGAAAGCGGGTGACCGATTAAGATACCCAAGGCGATGCCAAACAGGATGCCGATCCAGGGATAGAGCCAGATTTTCTTCTGGCGGATCAAGGCTTCCAGGGCCGCCGGATCGCACTGTTCAGTATTCATGCTACTCCTTTATATTGACTGGCAGCCAGGCGGGCTTCCAAGTCCTTTTTCATGTCGGCTTTTAACGAATTTTTGCTGAGTGCTTGGGAACTAGGGTGCCCAGTCCCGGTTCCTAACCAAGCATTACAGGAGCACAACGCAAGCTAAGATGAGCAGGGCTAAAATTAGCCAAGACTTGGATTTCACCGCTCTTCTTCGATGGATTTAATTAAAAGTTATTTAGTTTTTATTGGTTTTCAATAAGTTACGAAACCCGACTCTGGAAAGGAAAAAACGCACGGGCCACACTAAGCATTGAAAATATAACCTTTGTCATTTGTGGCGCCAAATCAAGACTTCCTCACCTCTGCATGTGCTTCATACCTTGCATCATGTCTTGCATTGAGGTGGGGGGAAAGGCGAGCCGCCAGAGCACTACGCCCGCGGCCATGAGAAGGACGGCTACCAGGGCGATGATTATGGGCCTCCACCAGGCGCCCTCCTTTGGTTTAAATTTCACTTTAGCCTTAGCCTTCCCCTTTACCCGTGGCTCCATCAGGACCTTGTAGGCGCCTACCGGTTTGATGATATTCTTGACGACCTGCTCCCCCAGATACTCGTAACCCAAGGGCAGCTTGGTCTCGATGTGGTCAAAGGCGGTCTTGGAGACACAGATGCCACCGGGCTCCGCTAAGGACTTCAGCCTCGCCGCGATGTTCACCCCGTCGCCGTAAATGCGGTCTTCCTCCTCGATTACATCCCCCATATTAATCCCGATGCGGAACTGCATTCTCCGAGTTTCGGGTAACCCCAGGTTGCGGACCTGGATCTCCTTCTGAACCGCCACAGCACATTGCACAGCATCCACCACGCTGGGGAATTCAGCGAGGAGGTTATCGCCGGGAGCATCCACCACCCGGCCTCGATGCTGCAGGATCAAGTCCGAGATGACCCCTTTATAAGTCTCGAGGGTCCTCACCGTGGCTGCTTCATCCTCCCCCATGAGGCGGCTGTAACCTGCTACATCGGTACTGAGGATGGCAGCGAGTTTGCGTTTGAAACCTTCTGTGGCCATGAAATCGTCTCCGAAGGTTTTAGAAGGGGGCTTCAAACAATAAAGAGTTTGAAGCATGATCGTAGAAGAGCCTTACGAAGTGTCCTCGAATCAGCGATTAGGCGTGAACTTTAACCGCGTCCTTAATCCAAAATTAACCGGCTGTTAAGCCTTCTTAGAATGTATTAAACCTAATCACTGGGCCTCAACAAAGCAATCGTAAAAAGTTAAGTTCTGCCTATCCTTGTGATAGTCCCCGCTGGATGTCTCATCACTGAGATCTCCTATTTCTGGATGTCCTTTAAGTCAATCTTAGCTAAACCTGAAGGCATCATTTTCCTTAGAGTTTATTTAAGCCTTAACCACCGGCTGTTTGGGCAACTCGACCATAAACTCCGCTCCGGAGCCGGGCTGGCTCCGCACGAAAAGATGGCCGCCGCTTTTGTTAATCAGGCGGAGGCTCACCTTGAGCCCCAGGTGCGTGCTTTCGGGGGCGTGGCGGTCGGCGGGAGCTAACAGGTGATCCTTGAGCTTGCCCACCTCCAGGCCGGGGCCGTTGTCCCTGATCCCCAGCTGCACCCAGCCATCCGATTCGCTCACCTTTACCTGAATGTGGTCACCGAATTTCATGGAGTTACTGAGAAGATTTTGCAGGATGACTTCCAGGGCATAGGGCTCGAAAGCAAAGACCAGAGACTCGCGGCAGCGCTCCCAGGGTTCGCCGTTGATTTCCACCTGCAGGTGTTTGTCCCGAAAGCGAAAATCTAACAGGTCTTGGATGGAGTGGATCAGGAGGGGGTAAATATCCGTGGTGCCCGAAACCATTGACTCGCTGGTGAGGGCCTTGAGAAACATCAGTTCTTGCCCCAGGGTCTGGGTGAGACGTTGCGAGGCTTCTTCAAGAAATCCCACATTGCGGTCCAAGGCGGCAAATTCCTGGTTAACGGAAGAGTTCTCGATGTCACACTGATGCAGCTGCTTTTCCAAATCCCCCAGTTTGCGCCGGACCCGGCCGGAAAACCCCTGAATGCCGATGGCCAGGTTTTTGTAATGATGCCGCAAAGTGGCCACCTGGAGTTCGAATTCCTGATGCACGGCGTCCAGGCGCTGACGGTGCTCTTTCAGAAGTTTGAGGACAATTCCCAAAACGGCCCCCACCAGGGCTCCCAATAGGGTGTAGAGCAGCATCATGGGCCACATTTCGGCACGGTAACTTTGGATGAAGGCCGGTATTAATTCCAAAGGGACGCCGGAGTAAATGGCGTCATGGGCCGCGCGCACCAGCATGGATATGGGGTGCACCACCAATAAGCCCACCACGGCCCCCAAGAGCAGGCCCCATAAGAGCAAGGGACCCACTTGCTGTGCAGGAGCAGCGGGTTTTAAGAGAACCGGTTTCATCGCGTCGTTGTTCATTCTAGTGGTCTGACCCTTGGTTAGATATACTTGTGGTTAAAACCCATGATTTCCCCTCCCTCGGCGGGAGGGCGGTCCTCCTGTAACAGTCTGGCCCCGCCCACCCGAGTCACCTTACTTCCTTTGCATCTGGCCTCTCATTTGCTGCAGCTGTTGTTGCATTTGCCGGAGCTGCTGCTGATGTTGGGCCTGCAGCTGGGCACCCTGGGGGCCGCCCCACTGCTGCATCATGCCGCCCATCTGGTTCATCCATTTCAGCATCTGCTGCTGTTGCCCAGGGGTCAGCTGGCCCGACTGCATCATTTGGTGCATCTCGCCCATAATTCCTGACATCATACCGAAGTTGTTTGTCATGCCGGGACCCATCATGTATTGGTATTGCCCCATCATATGCTGGCCCTGACCTCGCTGGCCCTGACCACCGTGCATCTGGGCGGCCACCAATGCAGGTATGGCCAGAACGAGAACTGCGGTTAACAGAAACATTCCTACCTTTTTCATAAACAAATCCCTCCTGTGCTAAGAATTTAATGGAAGATAGAAGGCTTAATTTGCCAACCTGTTCTCAGCCTGCAGTCTATTTTGGTCTCACCTCCTAAAGGCAAACTGCTCTGCGCAAATTTAAGAGATATTGCCGGGCCGCCGCCCACAATGATTAAGTCATACGCGGTGCGGACGCAGGTCCGGTCTTGCAGGAACTTATCCCGGCAGCCCTCCTAGCAGAAAGAATAACCTTCCCCGTCACATTCGGCGGTAAAAGCGGTTTCCTCTTCAACCTGCATTTTGCAGACTGGATCAATTTTCATCTGCTTTCCTAAGTTCCCCGCGGGGAAATCATTACCTGGTAAAGGTGCCTCTCTGGAAATTAGATAGGGGTTGGCAGTAATTTCCCGCCGCCTCTTCAGTGCTCATGATGGCCTGCCCTTCCTTAGGCTTTCCCAAAACCCCGATGAGATATTCGTACAGGCGACTGGCTTGTTCGTTGGAGATTTTTTGCGGCGGAAAGTCCGGCATAGGCCCTTTTTGGCCGTTTTCTATACGGGGTTTACGGATCCAGGAAATGAAGGTATAGAGGTCTTTTAGATTATCGGACCCGATGATGATCATGGCCGGCATGATGGCATTGCCCATGTTGGGATGGCAGGCCATGCAGTTGTTCCTGAAGAGCCTTCTCCCGGCCTCGAGGCCTGCGGGCGCAGCCGGAGCCCGCCCTCCAAAAACCAACCGCCCGCCGAAGTATCCCAACCCTCCCACGGTGAGAAAGGCGATGAGATAGATAGCCAAAAGCGCTTTAGATTCCTCCCGGCCGGTTAAAATCAGGATCATCCCAAAAAAGAGTAGCACGAATAAAAAGCTGGCCAGGCTGATCTTGATGAGAATGGGCTGCAGCCAGGCCCCCTGGTACCAGTGCTGCCAGTCCATAAAACCCAGGAGCACAGTGGGAAAGATGAATAACCAAGCCAGAATGAGACTGTAGCGGGCCACGAGCGCCAGTGAAGGTTTTCCTAAGGCCCAGGCCAGGACGCCGAAAACCAGAGCCCCCACCACCAGCCCCATGGGCACGTGGGTCAGGGGAGGATGGATCGGGTCCAAGAAGCCGATGCTGTACAAAGCCTCATAAAAGGAATTGAAAACGGTCATGGAATTTTATCTTCCCCCTTAGCCCCCATAGGCGGAACTAACGTACCGGTAAAGTTCCTGCAGCTGAGAGTCGGAGATTCTGGAGGAAGGAAAGGAGGGCATCGGCCCGCGGCCTTGTCGCATCAGTGCCCTGAAACTAGCATAACTGCCCAATTGGGGCGCACCCCGGACCGGCAGGTTCGGATTGATGACGTTGCCGCCGTTGGGGTGGCAGGAGGCGCAGTTGCTGGCAAATATCTGGGACCCGGAGGGGGTGCCTCCGGCTCTCGCTTGCCTTTCCATGGTATTCAGATTCTGGTGCATCTGTTCGAGCTGCTGCCGATGTTGCTGCTCCATTTCCTGGTTGTAGTAGGGGCCAGACATTCCCTGCATCATGCCCCCCATCTGACCCATCATCCCCATCATGGAATTATAATGTTCCGGACTCATATACCCCTGGCCCATCATGCCGTACATCCGGTCCACATTATTTCGCATCAAACCGAAATTATGTTGCATGCCGGGACCCATCACATAACCCGGGGCAGGTGCCGTCGATGGCGTAGGGGCGGTTACTGTTGGAGGTGGAGCTGAAGTATAACCTCCACCACCCCCGCACGCGGGCAGCAGAAAGGACAAAACTACCCAGACTAATGGATAAAGAATGGCTTTCCTTTTCATCTTCGCCTCCTTGTGGTCCCGGTGGATCATATGAGTGGTTAAGGTTAGATAAAATTTTCGACCTCCACCTGGTCGAATAGGTAAGATTTCACCTACAAGCTCACGCGCCTGAGGCGCAGGGCGTTGCTCACCACCGACACGGAACTGAAGCTCATGGCCGCGGCCGCGATGATGGGGCTGAGCAAGATCCCAAACCAGGGATAGAGCACGCCCGCGGCGATGGGCACCCCCAGGCTGTTGTACACAAACGCGAAGAACAGGTTCTGCTTGATGTTGCGCATGGTGGCCCGGGACAGCAGCCGGGCCCGGACGATGCCCTGGAGGTCACCCTTGACCAGGGTGACTCCGGCGCTCTCCATGGCCACGTCCGTGCCGGTGCCCATGGCAATGCCCACCTGGGCTTGGGCCAGGGCCGGGGCGTCGTTGATGCCGTCGCCGGCCATGGCCACGAACCGGCCTTCCCCCTGGAGCTCTTTCACCTTTTCAGCCTTCTGATCCGGGAGCACTTCGGGCAGGACTTCATCAAGGTCCAGCCTCCGGGCCACCGCCTCGGCGGTGGTCTGGTTGTCGCCGGTAAGCATGACCACCCGAAGGCCGTCCTCATGGAGACTCTGGATGGCCGCGGGGGTGGTTTCCTTGACCGGATCGGCCACCGCCACGAGGCCGGCGGCCTGGCCATCCACGGCCACCAGCATCACGGTCTGGCCTTCCTGGCGCAGGGCATCCGCCTGGTCCGCCAGTTTCCCGGCCTCAAGGCCCAATTCTTCCAGCAGGCGCACATTGCCCAGGGCCACCTGGCGGCCGTCCACCTTGCCGGTTACCCCCTTGCCGGTGAGATACTCAAAGTCTTCGGCATCCGCCAGCTCTAGATCCCGTTCCCGGGCGCCTTTGACGATGGCCGCGGCCAGGGGATGCTCGCTGCCCTTCTCCAGGGTGGCGGCCAGGCGGAGCAGCTTGTTTTCGTCCATGTCGTTCATGGAGGTGACGTTCATCAGCTTGGGCTTGCCCTCGGTGAGGGTACCGGTCTTGTCCACCACCAGGGTGTCCACCTGGCGCATGACCTCGATGGCTTCGGCGTTCTTGAACAACACCCCCACGGTGGCGCCTTTGCCCGTGGCCACCATGATGGACATGGGCGTGGCCAGGCCCAGGGCGCAGGGACAGGCGATGATGAGCACGGCCACCGCGTTGATGATGGCGTGGGCCATAGTGGGCTCGGGACCGAACAGGGCCCAGGCGATGAAGGTGAGGATGGCAATCCCCACCACCGTGGGCACGAAATAGGCGGCCACCACGTCCACCAGCCTCTGGATGGGGGCCCGGCTGCGCTGGGCTTCGGACACCATTTTGACGATCTGGGCTAGTAAGGTGTCGGTGCCTACCTTCTCGGCCCGCATCACCAGGGAGCCGGTGCCGTTCACCGTGGCGCCGATGACCTTGGTGCCCGGCTCTTTCTCCAACGGGATGGGCTCGCCGGTGACCATGGACTCGTCCACCGAACTCTTGCCCTCCAGGACCACGCCGTCCACGGGTACCTTTTCCCCGGGCCGCACCCGCAGGCGGTCCCCGGCTTGCACCTGATCCAGGGGAACGTCCTCCTCGGTGCCGTCTTCTTTGAGGCGCCGGGCCGTTTTGGGGGCCAGGCCCAGAAGGGCTTTGATGGCCTGGCTGGTCTGCCCCCGGGCCTTGAGCTCCAGCACCTGGCCCATGAGCACCAGGGTGACAATGAAGGCCGCGGCCTCGAAATAGACCGCCACTTCCCCGGTCTCACTCCGGAAGGAGGGGGGGAAGATGCCGGGGAAGATCTGGGCGATGACGCTGTAAATATAGGCGACGGACACGCCCAGGCCGATGAGGGTGAACATGTTGAGGCTGCGGTTGATGATGGATTTAATGCCCCGAACGAAGAAGGGCCAGCCGCACCAGAGGACCACCGGCGTGGCCAGGCCCAGCTCCACCCAACCCCAGACCTGGGACGGGGCCAGGTCTTCCAGGAACCGGGCAAATCCCGGAATCAAGCCGCCCATGGCAATGACCACCAAGGGGACGGTAAGCACCAGGGACACCCAGAAGCGGCGGCGCATGTCCACCAGTTCGGGGTTTTCCTCCTCTTCGGCGTAAACGGTGCGAGGTTCCAGGGCCATGCCGCACTTGGGGCAGGAGCCGGGGCTGTCCTGCACCACTTCCGGGTGCATGGGGCAGGTGTACTCGGTGCGGGTCAAAGGGGCTTCCGGTTCAGTCCGTTCCAAGGCCATACCGCACTTGGGACAGGAGCCGGGCTCTTCCTGGCGGACTTCCGGGTCCATGGGACAGGTGTAAACCGCGCCGCCCGGGGCCGGTGCCTTCTCCTCCGCGGCGGGCGCTTTTTCCGGTTCTTTTTCCGGCGTCTCTTCCGGAGGCCTAAGAAACATGCCGCACTTGGGGCACCGGGGAACGGGCTCTTTGACTTCGGGGTGCATGGGGCAGGTCAGATAGTGCTCCGGCGCCGCCTCGCCCTCTGCGGCCGGCTGCGCCTCAGCTTTTTCGGCTTTTTCAGGTTCTTCGCCGCTGGGTTCCAGATACCGTTGCGGCTGCTCCTGAAACACGTCCAGGCACCGGGGACTGCAGAACGAGAAATTCCGGCCCCCATACGTGGCTTGAAAAGGGCTATCCGGTTGCACCAGCATGCCGCAGACCGGGTCTACCATTTTCTCCGACTTCTCAGGAACCTTCTGGTGATGGGGCTCATTGCCCCCTTTTTCCTCCGGCTTCAGAGTCATGCCGCACTGCGGGCATTGGCCAGGCTCCGGTTGGCGGACTTCGGGATGCATGGGGCAGGTATAAAATTTTCCGGAACTTTCGGCTTTTTCCGTTTTGGCGAGTTCACCGGCGTAATAGGAGGGATTTTTCTGAAATTCGGTCAAACACCGTTCACTGCAAAAGAAATATTCCTGACCCTGGTACTCCGCTCGCCACTCCGAGTCCGGCGACACGAGCATGTTGCAGATGGGGTCCTTGAGCTTCTCTTGGTCCGTTTGCATAATAAAACTCCGTCATGGGAAAGAAATAAGATTATATCGGGTGTGCTCGGGGTATCATAAAGTTTGTGCTGAAAATTTTCCTTCAGGTGAGGATAGTTTTTATTAAGCTAAATACGATGGCATCCTGGGGAATATTCCTTGGAAGGTACACGTTTAAGGTTTTTCCGTCCCCAGGTTGTAAATTACGCCGATGATGACTCCGAACACCCAACCCAGGATAAATGTCCCGATGATGCCGAATACGGTGTCCCGAAAGGGAACGTCCATCCTGATGATGAGTCTCACATCGAGGCCATGGAACAGGCTATTGAAAAAGGTTATGGTGCCCTCCTTCCCTACGGTGGCCATAAAAACCACACATCCCGCATACAGCAGGGCGGAAGCCGCGCCAAAGGCCAAACTGAATCTCTGCACATTGAGGGGTTGCATCTCGCTGCCTCCTTCCCATGGCTAAAAAGGTCGCATAACTGTTGGTTCAGACTTCCCCTAACCTGAGGCAACAAATTCTAGGGCATAAAAGAACAAGATCCCTAAAAGATAGGGTTCAGGCCTTTCCCACCTTTCCATGCATTATATTTTCCAGCTTCTCAACCGGAGAGTCTATAGTCAGAATTGACTAATTGGGGATGATTAGATGTCATTATTTGGGAAAACGGCGGAAAACTATCTGGCTACGTCATAAACCTATTGAAATTACTTAGAAAAATTAGATATGTTCTGAATAGGGGGAGTTTTTGCCTCTATAATAAGTGTCGAAGCAGAGCAGGTTTCAACTCAGTTGCCGCCTTTAAGGACCATCACTGCGGAAGGACTATCTTCATTAGTTCCATTGCCACCCGGGCGTGGTCAGTTCATAAGATCAGGAGCAGTCCAAGATAATCTTTCAATTCTTCAGGAGTAGTGAAAAGCAACCCCGTCTGGCGAGAAACGCATGGCTAACGCTCTGATGGCTCGGAGGGCCTTTGCTTTTTCACCTCAAAATTCCACTTCCAGATGGTGTAAATACATGGGTAGATAAGCTGTGTCAGGAAAAATGAGGTAATCACACCACCTATCATGGGCGCGGCAATGCGCTTCATGGTTGCGGAGCCGGCGCCGGAGCCCCACATCAGGGGAAGCAATCCCATGAGAATAGCCATCGCCGTCATCAGTTGGGGGCGCAGGCGGTTTACCGACCCATCTATCACCGCTTCTTCCACATCTTCCAAGGTATGCATGCGTCCTTGATCCTGGCGCTTGTGGAAGGCCAGATCCAGGAAAAGGAGCATGACCACACCGATTTCGGCATCCAGGCCGGCCAAGGCAATCATCCCCACCACCACCGCCACGCTCACCTGATACCCCAGGAGGTAAAGAAGCCAGATGGCCCCTACCAGGGAAAAAGGCAACGCTAAAAACACAATGGCCACCTTGGTCAAGGATTTCGTGTTGGTAAGGAGAAGGAGAAAGACCAAGGCTAAAGTGATAGGGATAACTACCTTTAAACGCTCCCTGGCCTGCTCCATATACTCAAAGGAACCGCTCCACAAGGTATAGTACCCGGGAGGAATCTTCAGGTGAGCTTTGAGCGCCGCTTTGGCGCGCTGGACATAAGTTCCCAAATCAACATCCCGGATGTCAACGTAGACCCAGGCAGAAAGGCGGGCCGATTCACTCTTAATCTGGGGGGGCCCCTGGTGAACCTTGATTTGGGCCACCTGGTCTATGGGAATCTGGGCACCGGTGGGGGTGGGGATAAGAACTCGCCGGAGGGAAGGGGTGTTCTCTCGATAATCCTGAAAATAACGCAGGTTCACGGGGTATCGTTCCAAGCCTTCCACGGTTTGAGAGATATTCATCCCACCCAGGGCGCTTTCTATCACATCTTGTACATCTCCCACCGTCAGGCCGTAGCGTCCTGCCTCATCACGATCAATGGCAAAATCTAAATAGTAGCCCCCTAGAACCCTTTCGGAATATACGCTGGCAGTCCCCGGTACTTTCTTCAAAATGGCCTCGGAATCCTGCGCCAGTCGGTTCAGAACCTTCAAATCCGTGCCCAAAAATTTAATGCCCACCGGGGTCTTGATACCGGTGGACAACATGTCGATGCGAGTGCGGATGGGGAAGCCCCAGCTATTGACCAAACCGGGGAACTGGATGGCCGCGTCCAGATCCTTAATGAGGCGGTGCGTGGTGTAGCCCGGTCGCCAATATTTTCGATCTTTGAGACGAATGGTGGTTTCGATCATACTCAGGGGGGCTGGATCCGTGGCGGTGTCCGCCCTCCCAGCCTTACCGAAGACGTACTCCACCTCCGGGAAGGTGCGGATGATGCGGTCGGTTTGCTGCAGGACGGCCTTGGCCTCAGTAATAGACATCCCCGGCAAGGCAGAGGGCATGTAAAGCAGATCTCCTTCATCCAGGGGCGGCATGAACTCAGAACCCAGCCTTAAGGCGGGGAAGAGTGTGATCAGCATCAAAAGTAGCGACAGCAGTATGGAGGTCTTACGGAAGCGTAGCACAAACACCAATATCGGCTGATAGAGGCGTCTGGTCCAACGATTCAAGGGATTGCGCTCCTCGCGAGGGATTCTGCCGGTTATGAAGATAACCATCAAGATGGGAATAAGAGTGACGGCCAGGACCGAGGCCGCTCCCATGGCAAAAATATTGGTGTAGGCCATGGGTTTGAACAGGCGCCCGCTTTCTCCCTTTAAAGCAAAAATTGGTAGTAAGGAGATGGTAATAACCAGCAAAGAAAAAAACAACGTAGGTCCAACTAACTTGGCCGCCTCAATGATATGAGGCCCCCGGGGGGTATCGGGTGGGGCATGTTCTAAACGTTTATGGGCATTTTCGACCATAATCACCGCGGCGTCCACCATGGCCCCGATGGCAATGGCAATGCCTCCCAGGCTCATGATGTTGGCGGTGATATCAAGTTGATACATGATAACGATGGCGATCAAGATACCCAGGGGCAAGGAAATGATGGCCACCAGGGCACTCCGGAAGTGCATCAGAAAAAGGGCGCACACCAAAGCCACGATCACCATTTCTTCGAAGAGTTTTCCCCTTAAATTTTCGATGGCCCGTTCAATGAGGTTGGAGCGGTCATAAGCTGTAACGATCTGTACTCCTGGAGGTAACCCGAATTCAAGCTCCTTTAGTTTTTCCTTAACTCGTGCGATGACCGCCTTGGCATTTTCCCCGAAGCGCATAATCACAATGCCACCCACCACCTGGCCCACGCCGTTGGCGTCGGCCAGGCCTCGGCGGAGGTCCGGTCCCAACCTTACTTGGGCCACGTCCTTGACCCGTATGGGTGTTCCCTGGCCATCGGTGCCCACCACAGTTTTTTCTATATCTTCAACGCTTTTGATATATCCCAGGCCCCGCACCATGTATTCAATCTCAGACCGCTCAATCACCCTCCCACCTACATCATTATTGGAGCGCCTGATGGCCTCTTTGACCTTGGAGAGGGGGATACCATATGAAGCCAGCGTATTAGGGTCGATTACCACTTGATATTGTTTGACGAAGCCACCAATGCTGGCCACTTCGGACACGCCTGGCACAGTCTGCAACTGGTAGCGCAGGTACCAATCCTGAATGGTACGTAATTCCGCCAGATCATGGCGCCCGGTAGGGTCCTCCACTACATATTCATAAACCCAGCCCACTCCCGTGGCATCCGGGCCCAAGGCGGGGTTGACATTAGCGGGAAGTTTCCCCCTGATATAATTGAGGTACTCCAGCACCCGGGAACGGGCCCAATAGATATCGGTGCCGTCCTCGAAGATGACGTAAACCAGAGAGAGGGCGAATTGGGAAAAACCTCGCACCACTTTCGCCCGGGGGACCGCCAACATGGTGGTGGTTAAGGGGTAGGTCACCTGGTCTTCCACGATCTGGGGGGCCTGTCCCGGATAATCGGTGGAAATAATGACCTGGACATCGGAGAGGTCAGGGATGGCGTCTACCGGCAGATTATAGAGAGCATAAATTCCTGCGAGGATGATCATCAGAAATATAATTATCACCATGAGGCGATTGCGCACGCAGGCTTCAATTATCCGGGCGATCATATTGAGGGATCTATTTAAAGATTAGAAAGTTTTGAGCTTGAGGCAATCTGTCAGCATAAGTCTTCACTGACTAGGGGGCGGCGCAGCAGGAGCGCCTCCCTTCTCGGACTCACCAGGCTTTAACAGCAAGGCCGCCGCTTCCTTGAAAAGGGACTCGGAGTCCAGCAGAAATTGGGCCGAGGTGACCACCTCCTCTCCCCCTTTGAGGCCGGAGATAACTTCCCGTAGCCCGCCTTCCCCCCACACCCCCAACTTCACCTCCCGGGGGGCAAAGCGGCCTTTCCCCAAGGCCAGGAAGACATGTTGCTTCACGCCGGTATCGATCACTGCTTCGGAGGGGACTGTCACTACGGGAAGGGTTAAAGGGGATTTAATCATCACCTGGGCAAACATCTCCGGTTTGAGTTCCAGACGTGGATTGGGAAATTTCAGGCGTATTTTGGCAGTGCGGGTCTTGCCCTTAAGATACGGATAGAGGTACTCGATTTCACCGACATAGGTTTTCCCAGGCAGATAAGTCAGTGTCATTACCGCCTTCTGACCCACTTTGACCCAGGGGAGCTCATATTCATAGATATCTGCATCCACCCAGATAGTGGAGAGGTCCGCTACCTCCAGGAGAGTCATGCCGCTCATAACAAACTGGCCTTCGGTCACCATGCGTTTGGTAATAATGCCGTTTACCGGAGAGACCAGGGTAAGGTTCTTTTTAACCTTTCCGGTTTTCTCCAAGAGGTTGACCTCGGAAGATGGAATGTCGAAATATTCCAGACGTTGACGAGAAGCTTCGAACAGACGTTGGGCGCCTTCGGCCAGTTCGGCAAAAGGGCTTTTCCCAATGGTCTTGAGATTCTTTAAGGCCAGGAGATACTCCCGCTGGGTCGTTACCAATTCCCGGCTATAAAGGCTGAGGAGGGCTTGACCTTGCCGTATTGGAGCGCCGGTAACTTTAACGAAGAGCCGATCAACCCAGCCGTCCACCTTGGTATTTACCAAAGAGAGTTGCCGCTCATCATAAATTACCATGCCTACGGCTCGGATTACTCTGGAAAGGGGGCGTACTTCTACCTTCCCTGTCTTGACCCCCATTGACTGGAGGGTTTGGGGATCCACCACGATGGCCCCGGGGGCTTGGGCCTCTGTCCCCTCTGCATAAACCGGCACCAAATCCATACCCATAGGGTCCTTCCCGGGCTTACCCGAGACAAATTTGGGGTTCATGGGTGAGACCCAATACTTAATTTTCCGGCCTTCCTTGGCTTCGGGAGCCAGAGCCGAAGGACCGGGAGAAGCGATGAGCTGCATCAAGCGGTATCCCCGCCAGTAAAGAAAACCCCCGGCAATCAATAGGACAATCAGTCCCAAAAGCAAACCCGGCAAGAAGCGGCGGATATTCATTTCCTCCCCTCCAGCCGGCGGGTCAGTGCTTCCTCCACCGGCCATTCCAGTTCGGCCCAATTCTCTGGGAAATCTCCTTTAGATTCCTGCAAGGTGAATTCAGCATTTAAAGTGCAAGCTGATTCTGTAAAGTTTAGGGTAAATCAAAGATCCCACCGATAGGATGACAGGGAGGCCTCCGCCGCCTCCCTCGCTTATGATTTTCCTCCTTTAAATACGGTTTTTAATCTCTAAGTGCCAAAATTGGCCCAGTTCTAGTCCTTAATCAAGTAACGGGAATCTGGGACAAAAGATGATAGCCCGAATCTCGGACAGGCTGTTATCCTGCCTGAACAAGCCCCAATGGAAGGGCACCAGCGCTCCAAGGCCGAGTCCAACAAAAATGAGCCAACTGGACCCATGGCGCATGAGGGTAGAGATAATCTGGCGATATGGCTTGATATGGCGAAATAGGAGCATCTCTTGAATTCGCCTGAACTCGCAGTTGAAATGGGCGTGCCGTGGTTGAGAATCTTTGAGGACGAAACTTCCTTGGCTCCTTTTTTAGCTCTGCGTAGCCTCTTTTGTCAAGGTTTGACTTCCAGGCCGCACTTGGGGCAAACCCCCTCAGACTTTTCTGCCGTTTCCTCCGGCAATTCACGGGGTTCCATTTTCATCTCGCACCTGGGGCAGTTTCCCGGCATCGAGCTAATTAAGTCCGGATGCATGGGACAGAACCATTCGGTGCGAAGGCGAGTGACAGGGGCCCAGGATGGCTGTAAAATCATGCCGCAGCGCGGGCACTTTCCGGGCTCCAGTTGTTTTACCTCTGGATGGAGGTCACAGGAGTAGAAACGGCCCGGAGGTTCGGGAATCAAAGGCAAGCCATAAATCGGACACTTGCCCGGCTCATCATGCAGCACTTGGGGATGATAGGGGCAGACCCACTTGGGTCTTACCGCTTCCAAGAGTATACCGCATTGGGGGCAGATACCCGGCTCCGCCTGGCGCACCCCCGAGTGCACGGGGCATTTGAAGTATTCGGGGGGAGCAGCAATAAATTTTTCCGGATTTTCTTGAAACTCGGCCAGGCAGTGGCGACTGCAAAAGATATATTCATTACCTTTATAAAAGGTCCTAAACCCGCCATCTGCTGGCACGCTCATGCCGCAGACTGGGTCCGGGAAGAGAGGGGGTGTCAGGTATTTCTTCGGGTTTTCTTGGAATTCGTTCAGGCAGTGGCGACTACAGAAGACATAATTCTTTCCTTCATAAGTCGCTCGAAACGGGCTTTCAAAGATTACCTCCATGCCACAGACCGGATCTTTTAGGGTTGAACCCGATGAGTCATCATCTCTCATGGCTCCCTCCCATGCTGGCAGCCCATTAAGCTTATACTGTTTAAATTAATAACTTTGACCAGGCTCCGCAACATGATTCAGGTAAAATTGTGACTTTGTACGATAAAGAGGCGGGGCAAGAGGCGAGTCGTCTACCAGGATTTCGGCATAAATTGTACCGAAAGCGCACCATTATCTAGCGGTACTGGTCTGGAGTTCTTAGGCTGCCAAGCAATGAGGCCTGGTCATGGGGTCAGGTATGCACGGATTTTTGGAAAAATTGCTTTTTCAGCGAAGTTTTTGCTATCATGCCTCCCACAAGACAATTTGGCTGCCAAAAAAGGAGCCTTAACTGGATTAAACTCGGGAGATGAGGCCCCTAAAACAATCTTTTGACTGCGATGGCCAACGCTGCCGCATAATCTCGGCTAATAATTCAGCAGCGGCAAAGACCGTGGGATTAAGATTCAAGAGCAGATATCCAGGGATCAGCAGAGTCTCTGAGGTGAGATGCAAGAATTGGAGGGCAACCGACCAAACCTCTAATCCAAATTTAACAGCCCCTGGACAGTCGGGGCGGCTGTCCTTACATTTTTATTAATGATTTTAGTGACCTGATGGCCAGGTACAGTCTTTCTTGTAAAAAATTTCGTCAAAATTAAAGTTGCATTTGGGACAGAAGCTATCATGATAAGGGCACAAGGGTGAATTTGCAGGGAAAATTATTGCTGACGTCACTTATGCGCTTTTCTATCCAGAGGCTCCCCCGGTTAGCCCTCCTCCTCCTGCTTGGCACCGTGTTGTTGTTGCCCTGGACCATCCCCCTCGGGGCCCAAGGTCGGCCCGGGGTGCCTGCCGATTTGCAGACCCTCATCACTGAGGCCCTGCAGGCCAACCCCGAAATAAAGGAAAAATCCCAGCTCAAGACCGCGTCCGAGGAATCGATCCGTCCCGCCGGGTCTTTGGATGACCCCAAGTTTTCCTTCAACATCCTGGCCCTGCCGGTGAACACCTGGGCCTTCAATGAATGGGACATGACCCAGAAGCAGCTCGCCATTTCGCAAAAGTTCCCCTTTCCCGGCAAACTGCGGCTGCGTTCCGAGGTCGCCGAGGAGCAGAGCCGGTCGGATGAGTTTTCCCATCAGGACAAAATCAACGAAATCCGCACCCGGGTT
>JARRKO010000021.1:0-39896 GCA_037388025.1 Syntrophobacterales bacterium | reverse complement strand
CGGGGGGAGGGCAGGGAGCCGCCGCTCCCTGGCCCTCCCCCCGCAAAATCCGAGGAACTGTTATGTGTCTTGCTATTCCCATGCGTATTGTGGAGATTGATGGATTTCGGGCCGTCGCCGAGGTGGACGGGGTGCGCCGGGAGGCCCGTTTGGATCTGCTCCCGGAGGCGGCGCTAGGAGACTATATCCTGGTGCATGCCGGGTTGGCCATCGCCACGGTGGACCCCGAGGCTGCGGCAGAAACCCTGGAGGTCCTGAGGCAACTTTCCTATGAAGTATAGTGAGGAGTATCGGGACCAGGAGCTGGTGAAACAGCTCAGCCACCGGATTAATGATCTTTTTACCGCGCCGGCTACGCTCATGGAGGTCTGCGGCACTCATACCATGGCGGTGGCCCGTTTCGGTCTAAAGTCCCTTCTCCCTCCCGGCCTGAACTTAGTGTCCGGACCGGGTTGCCCGGTGTGCGTCACTTCCCAGGGGGACATCGACGCCTTTCTGGCCCTGGGCAGCATGCCCCAGGCCCTTCTGGCCACCTTCGGGGACATGATGCGGGTGCCGGGTTCCGTCACCTCCCTGGAACGAGAACGGGCGCAAGGAACAGAAGTGCGGGTGGTATACGCCCCCCTGGATGCTGTGGCCCTGGCCCGGGAGCATCCCCACCGGGAAGTCATTTTTCTCGGGGTGGGCTTTGAAACCACCATGCCGGCCACCGCCCTGGCAGTGAAAGGGGCCGCAGCCGAAAATCTCACAAATTTTTCAGTGCTTTCCGTTCACAAAACCATGCCGAAGGCGTTGCGGGCCCTGTTAGGCAGTGGAGAGGTCAGGGTCTCGGGCCTGCTCCTCCCCGGTCACGTCACCACCATTACCGGGCCTGAGGCCTACAACTTTTTACCTGAAGAATTTCAGCTTCCCTGCGCGGTGACGGGCTTCGAGCCGGTGGATATTCTTTTGGGGGTATCTTCTCTTCTTGGGCAACTCGCAGAGGGAAGGCCGGTGGTTGACAACGTCTATACCCGGGCGGTGCAGGCCCCGACCAATCCTCGAGCACAGGCCCTGCTGGCAGAAGTGTTTGTGGTGGAAGACGCGGTTTGGCGGGGTTTGGGGGTGATTCCCAGGAGCGGCGCCGGGCTGCGGGAAGAGTTTGCTCCCTTTGATGCCAAACGTCGCTTTGCCGACCGACTGGCTCAGGCCCCTCCGGCTAAACCCACGGCCTGCCGCTGCGGGGAGGTCCTGCGGGGCACTCTGCCACCTCAGGATTGCCCGCAATTTGACCGGACCTGCAACCCCTCTCAACCTCTGGGACCCTGCATGGTCTCCCATGAAGGCGCCTGCGCCGCCGCGTACAAGTATGAGAGATGATGAGAGGGGCATGTGTGGGGGAGGGGGCTAAGGGGCGAGCCCCTTACCTCCTCCCCCACGCCCCCTCCCCCAATCCCTTAAGGGATTTTAGGGCGCCTGGGAAGTCGGGGCGGGGGAGCCACCGCTCCCCCGGCCCTCCCCTCAAGTAAATTCTACCCGAGGAAATAATGGATCGAGTATTGTTGAGCCATGGCGCCGGAGGGCGGGAGATGGGGGAATTAATCCGCCGGGTCTTTCTGGCCGCCTATGGGTCCGAAGGTTTTCAGCCCGATGACAGCGCGGTGTTGCAGCTGGATTCCCCGGATATTGCCTTCACCACTGATTCTTTCGTGGTCTCGCCTTTATTTTTTCCCGGTGGGGACATCGGCCGGCTGGCGGTGGCGGGCACGGTGAACGACCTTCTCACCGCCGGGGCCCGGCCCCTGGTTCTCTCCGCTTCTTTCATTATTGAGGAAGGTTTTGCCATTGAGGACTTGCAAAGCATTGCCGCGTCTATGGCCCAAACTGCGGCTGAGGCGCAGGTGGCCATCGTCACCGGCGATACCAAGGTAGTGCCCCGGGGTGCAGCGGACCTTTTGTTCATTACCACCTCCGGGGTGGGCCGGATTTTGACCCCCGGCCTATCCGGGGCGGCGGTCCGAGCAGGCGACCGCATTATCCTCACCGGCTCGGTGGGGGACCACGGCACCGCAGTGATGTTGGCCCGGGAAAAGCTGTTGGCCGGCGATGATATTCAGAGCGACGCGGCGCCTCTGACTGAATTTGTGCTGAAAATACTCACCGCCGGCCTGCCGGTGCACGCCATGCGCGATCCCACCCGGGGCGGCGTGGCCGCGGCCCTAAATGAAATCTCTCGGCAAGCCCAAGTGTTGGTGGAAATCGACGAAGCTCACCTCCCGGTGCAACCCGGGGTGGCCGCAGCCTGTGAGGCCCTGGGTCTGGATGTCCTGCAGGTGGCCAACGAAGGAAAGATGCTCATTTTTGTGGCTCCCGACGCCGCGGACCCGGCCCTGGACCTCATCCGAGGCAGCCGCTACGGCCGGGAAGCTCAAATCATCGGCACTGTCAAAGCCGACCCTCCAGGACGGGTGCATCTACGCACCCAACTGGGCACCACCCGCCTCCTGGACCCCCCCACCGGAGAACTCCTGCCCCGGATTTGTTAAGTGGATTTTTTTGGGTGGAGGGGGTAAGGGCCTATGGTCCCGGTAGCACGGGCTTCCAGCCCGTGGGAACCCCCCTCCCCCATATTTCTTTAGGCCAATCTTTTCTGAAAGCGCAGCACGCTTAAAGTCAGCAGGGCAAGCCCCAGGATGGTCATACCGGCCATTTGGGGCCACAGGATGGCCAGGCCATCGCCCCGGAGAAAAATGCCCTGCACCACCACCACGAAATACCGCAGGGGATTGAGATAGGTGAGATACTGGAAGAAAAGGGGCATGTTGGGAATGGGAAAAATGAGCCCGGAGAGGAGAATGGCCGGGGTGAAAAAGAAGGTACCCGCCATCATGGCTTGCTGCTGGGTGGAAGACACGGTGGAGATGAACAGTCCCAACCCCACGGAATTAAACAAAAAGGTGATGGCCCCTATAAAAAGCACCAACATGCTCCCCCGGAAAGGTACCTCGAACCAGAAAACCCCCACCAGGATGATGATCATCATGTCCACCAGAGAAATAACAATAAAGGGGATGGTTTTCCCCAGCATGAACTCCACTGGGCGGAGGGGAGAAACCAGGATTTGTTCCATGGTGCCGATTTCCCTTTCCCGGACCACGGTCAGAGCGGTGAGCATGAGGCTCACCAACATGATCACCATGGCGATGACCCCGGGAACGAAGGAGAAGCGGCTTTTGAGGTTGACATTGAACCAGGCCCGCGGCTCCACTTCCAGCGGCAGGGAAAGACCCTGGACCGCGCCCAGGCGCGCCAGGCGCTCCTGCATGATTTCCAGCGAGAAGTCGGTTATCACATTGTTGGCATAGCGGGCCACGATGAGGGCGGCGTTACTGTCGGTGGCATCGACGACCAACTGGACCAGTGACTCCTGGTTGGATTTTATCTTGCGAGCGAAATCGTACGGCAGACGCAGGACCAGGGTGACCTCGTTTTCGTCTATCAGGCGCCGCAGCTCTTCCTGGGTGGAGATAAAGTATTTAATGTCAAAATAATCCGAGGACGCAAAGCGGGAGATGAGCTGGCGACTTTCGGCGCTGTTATCTTCGGCATAGACTGCGGTGGGCACATGCTTGATGTCGAAGTTGATGGCGTAGCCATACGCAATGAGCTGAATCATGGGAGGGAGAAAAATGAAGAGCCGTAACTTCTTGTCCCGGAGGACCTGGATGAATTCTTTCCGAATAAGGTGGCGAACGCGGCGGAACATGAATCACCCAATCTTGTGTCGAAACTTGCGGATGGCCAGGGCCAGAAAAACCACGGCATAAAAAACCAGCATCAGGGCCGAGGGCCACAAAACCTCCAATCCCACTCCCTTGAGATAAATACCCTTACAGATGGTGACCAGATATCGGGCTGGCACGAGGTAGGACGCCACCTGCAGAAAGGTGGGCATGAGCGGGATGGCAAAGACAAAACCGGAAAGGAGAAAAGCCGGCAAAAAAGTGAGGAGCACCGCCATTTGATAGGCCTGAAGCTGGTTTTCCGACAGGATGGAGATGAGCATTCCCAAGCCCAGCATCACCACCAGGAAGAGGGCTGACAGAAGGGCGTACAGCAGGATGCTGCCTTTGAGGGGCACCTCAAAAAGATAATGACCCATGGCCAGGGCGATGCCCAGGTCTACCAGGCCGATGAGGAAGTAGGGCCCCAGCTTTCCCAGGATCAACTCTGTTTTGCGCACCGGGGTGGCCAGCAGACTCTCCAGGCTCCCCCGTTCCTCTTCCCGGACGATGGTGAGCGCAGTGAGCAGGGCCCCGACCATGGTCATGATGACCACGATCAGGCCGGGGACGATGAAATTTTTGCTCTCCAGGTCTTCGTTGAACCAAAACCGGGTTCGGGCGACCACCGGGGTTTTGACTTCGACAATGCCTCTGGAATTCAACCTCTCCATTAAAATTTTTTGATTATAGGCCCCAGCCACCCCCTGGACATAGCCATGGATAATGTTGGCGGTGTTGGCATCGGTGCCGTCTAGGATGGCCTGGACTTTGGCGGTATTCCCGGATTTTATGTACCGGGCGAAGTCTTGGGGCACCACCAGGGCCAGGCGAATCTCCCGAGAGTCCATGAGGCGCCGGATGTCGCCATAACTGAAGGCTCGATAACGTAGGTCAAAGTAACGGGAACCCCGGAACTCCCGAAGGAAATCCCGGCTGATGCGGCTCATCCCCCGGTCGTACACTGCGGTGGGCACGTGATTGATATCAAAGGTCAGGGCGTAGCCATAGAGGATCAGGAGCATCAACGGCAGGAGGATAATTTGAATGAGGCTTTGATAGTCGCGCCGGACATGGAGAAATTCCTTGCGGAAGACCGCCCAGGTGCGTTTGAGGTCCACGTCAGGCTGCCCCGTCCCCGGCCCGCTGGATGAGGGAGATGAAGGCGTCCTCCAGGGAGGGGGTGATGCGGTGGAGGCGCTGGACGCTGATCCCGGCCTGATCCAGGGCCTGCCGCAGGGCCGCCTCCGCCTCTTCCGGTTGGAAGGTGGCCACGTGCAGGCCGTCACCGAAGACCGCGGCTTCGTCTATTTCGGGGAGATTCCGGGTGATCTCCAGGGCATCCCCCAGGCGGTCGGGGTAGAGCGCCAGGATGGTCTCCGGCAGGGAATCCTTCAGGTCCCGGGGCGGACCCGCGGCAATGACCCGACCCTGGTAAATGAGGACCAAGCGGTCGCAAAATTCGGCTTCATCCATATAGTGGGTGGTGACCAGGACCGTCACCCCTTTGGCCGCCATGGCGTAGATCAGATCCCAAAAATTGCGGCGGGAGATGGGGTCCACCCCGCTGGTGGGCTCGTCCAGGAAGAGGATGGAGGGTTCATGCAACACCGCGGAGGCCAGGGCCAGGCGCTGTCTCAACCCCAGGGGCAGGTCTCGGGTGAGGTCCCGACGCCGGTCGGTGAGGTCCACCAAAGCCAGGACCGTCTCCAGGCGTTCCCGGAGACGGGACGGGGGCAGGCCGTAAATGCCTCCAAAAAAAGCCAGGTTTTCCTCCGCGGTGAGATCCTCATACAGGGAAAAGCGCTGCGACATGTAGCCGATGCGGTCTTTGATCCGGTCATGGTCTCGGACGATATGCAAACCGTCTACCCAACCCTCGCCCGAGGTGGGGAGCAGCAGACCATTCAGCATGCGGATGGTGGTGGACTTGCCGGCGCCGTTGGGGCCCAGAAATCCGAAGATTTCCCCCCGGGCCACCGTAAAGCTGACGTGGTCCACAGCCCGGAATTTTCCGAAGTCCCGGGTGAGGTCTTTTACCTCGATGGCGGGTCTATCGGCGTTATTGATCATGAGAAGTGGTAAGAAAGGGTAAGAAGGTTAGAAAAAATTGCGCCAAGGCCCCTATTGCCAGTCCTGAGACCCATCCCCTGATTTAATCGGCGGCTCATTCAGGAAAATATAAGCTTCGGCCGGCATACCGGGCTTGAGCTCATGACTTTGATTTTCAACCCGAATCTTGGTGCGATACACCAGGGTAACCCTCTCCTTGAAGGTCTCCACACTTTTAGGGGTGAATTCGGCCTTGGAGGAGATATAAGACACCCAGGCCGGGTAGCGTTTGCCCGGGTAGCTGTCGGTGGTGACTTCAGCCCTTAACCCGTAGCGCACCCGGGCCAAGTCGGTTTCTGGGATGTAGCCCTCGAAGTAGGCGTGGTCCAGGTCCCCCAGAGTGAGAACTGTGGCCCCCACTGCGGCCACGTGGCCGGGCTCCACGGGGCGGGCCAGGACTACCGCATTGACGGGAGAGGTGATAGTGGCATAACCGAGGCGCGTCTGGGCCAGTTGCAGGGCAGCCTGGGCCTGGCGGAAATCGGCGCGGGCGGCCTCGATGTCCTCCTTCCGGTAGCCGGACTTGCGCAGGTCATAGGTTTCCTGGGCCCGGCGCAGGCTCTCCTTGGCCATGAGGTAGGCGGCCTCGGCCTTGTCCCGGGAGGAACCGGTGACCACCTTGCGCTTGAACAAATTTTCTTTGCGCCAGTAATCCTTGGCCTTGTCGTTATAGTCGGCTTGGGCCTGGGCCACGGCGGCCTGGGCTTCCCGCACCTCCTGGGGCCGATAACCCGCTTCCAGTTTGGCCGCATTGGCTTTGGCGGCTTGCAGGCGGGCCTGGGCTGCGTCCAGTTCCTGGCGCAAATCCTGGGATTCCAGTTTCGCCACCACCTCTCCGGCCTTGACTTCCTGGCCCTCCTCGAAATAAATGGCCGCAATTTTACCCGGCACCTTGAAACCCAAATCGGTCTCCGTGGCTTCGATGTGCCCGGACAGGCGCAAGACGTTGTGGTCGCCTTGCTGGTTTTCCCAATAGAGCCAGACACCCAGGGCAACGAGAGCCCCCACTACAAGCACAATAAGGAAGATTCGCTTCACGGCCTCTGCTCTCTTGGTGCTCGGAGAAAATGTTTTGGGGGAGAAGGAGCCAGGGGTCGCGGACCTCTGCTCCCCCTCCCCAACCCCGCCTAACCCCATAAATTAGAACGGTAGCACGGGCTTCCAGCCCGGGCTGCACGGGCAAGATGCCCGTGCTACCGGCAAAGGGGGTTAGAAAAGAAGTTTGAGGGGGAGGAAACACAGGCGAACCCCTTGTGCCCTCAGCACCCCTTAATTTAACTTTGAATACTCGAAAATTATTTTGATCCGGGACCGCCGCCGGAAGAACTGTTGCCTTTATCCGGGGAAGGCTCTGGGGGAGATTTTTCTCCCGGCTTTTGGATCTCCAGGGTGGCTTTAAGGCCTTCTTTCAATACCAAATCCGGGTTGGGCACCATAAATTCCACCTCGTAATAAGTAGGCTGCTCCAGCTTGAGGACCGTCGGGGCCCAAGGAAGCCGGCTCACCCGGGCCTTAAACTTCCGACCGGGGAGGGACTCCAAGGTAATCTCGGCCTCATCTCCCACCTTGAGCTTGAGGGCCTCAATTTCGTGAACCTCGGCCCTCAGGAGCATGGGATCCATAACCCCCACCATGATTACCGGCGTACCGCCCTTCAATACGGCGCCTCGGCGTAGTTCCGGATGCATCCAGATCACGTGGCCGTCGATGGGCGACACCAACAACCCTTCCTGGGGGAGGTGGCCGGGTTTAACCGGAACTCCCAATTGCTTAGTGAGCAGGGCCCGTTCATCACCCAGGGACTGCTCCGCCTGGTCCAGTCCCTCCTGAAGGGCGGAGCGCTGCCGGGATAGGGCGGTGATTTCCCGTTGTACCTGCTCCAGGCTTTGGGGGGCCGCCAGCTTTTCTTCGGTCAGTTCCTTAAGGGATTTTTCTTTGTTTTTCAAGGTGCCCAGGCCCTTGTCAATCTCCGCCAGTCGGGCTCGAAGTTCGGTGATTTGCTTGGGGGAAAGCTGGCGGCGCAAGGCCTGGAGGGATTCAGGGACCAAGCGGTAGCGGCCCAGGATCTCACCCTTCTTCACTTTCCGGCCAGGCTCCACCGAGAGGGAGAGGATCTCCGCGGCCACGGGCAGCAGCACAGGGCGTTTCAGGGAACAGACCAGCTTGCCGGTGAAGGTGAGTTCGGCTGTCCGGCTAAGGCGTCTCATAACTTTCCATAGCCCCTAAAGAGAGGAATAGCACCAAAGGACCGGCGCAGTCGGTTGGCCGTCATATATTCACTCCCGGAACTGGTTTTCGCTCACATAGTTATATACCAGGTCTCCGGAAAGATATCTCAGTTCCAAAACGGCCAGGTCGTATTCCAGCGTCGCGGTGATGGCCTCCTTTTGGGCCTTGACCCGGGCTTGCCGGGCTGCCATGAACAAAGAGAAATCACCCTCTCCCCTGCGATAGAGAGTTTCCGCTTGGCGCTCCTTCAGGCGGGCCAGTTCTGCCTGGGCTTCGGCGACTTTAAGGGTTGTTCCCGCGGTCTTGAGCTTTTTATCCGCCTCCCGCCAGGTTTGGGTGAGTTCCTTGGCTTTCACCTCCTCCTCCGAAGCAAATTGCCTGAGGATGGTGTTCTGGCGTTTTATGTCCCTGACCCGCTTGAAGCCGTCGAAAATAGGGAAAGAGAGGCCCACGGAGAAAAACGTGCCCCGGTTGATGGTGGAGGACACGGGGTCAGGAGTTTGCAGGGCCAAGTTGAGGTTGGGCAGGAACTTCATTTTAGCCAAGGTCACGTTATAAGCTTGCAGTTTCTGGGATAGCTGCTGAATACGCACATCGAAGTCACGGACCTGGACTTCCTCCAGGTTAGCCCTGGCTGGGTCAAAGTTCCCCAGCACCTGTCGGCGAGTTTCCTTTAAATCCAACCGGAGAGGCTGGTCAGGTTTGAGGTCCAAAAAGTTCCGGATGGCCTCCCGGATTTGGCCCTGGGACGCGATCACGGCTTCACGTTTGGCTTTAGCCACCACCTCTTCCTGAGAGGCAATATCAACATCCATGGGGGGTATCTCCCCCAGTTTCTGCCGTTCCCGGGCGTAGCGCAACTTTTCCTGGGCGAGCTCCTCCAGGCTCCCCTGCAACTGAGCCAGGCGTTCCATGGAGTCGAGTTGTAAAAAGGCCTTCCCCAAGCGCTTCAGGCCGGTGGAGATGACCTTGAGATGCCCCAGGGTAGCAATCTGGGTGATCATTTTCCTGGCCTTGAGGGAAAAGTAAGCCACCAGGGGATTATAGTCACCGGTGTAAAAAGCGACGTAATAATCAAGGGGGTTGCTGACGTTGGGATTATTCGGCTGGCTGGGATAATACCGGCTGGTGACTTTTAAACCGGGAAAAAAATCCGACCTGCTGTCGGCCTCGTCGAGACGCCGGACCTCGATTTCCAGCGAACTCTTGGTAAAAAAAGGAGACTGACGCAGGGCAACCCTGACACAGTCATTAAAAGTTGCAGGTTGCTTGAGAAGGACGGGGGGAGCTGCTTCCGGCCGGGCGTCGGCACTTCGGGCCGGGGTGGGCCAGACCAGAAGGAGGGAGAAGCACAGACAAAGGAACATGAAGGGAAAGCCGGGTAAGGGCTTTACCCTGGCCGGGCCTGCCTTTGGAGACAGCATTTGGAAAAAATTCTCCTTGTTGGGCGTCCATCCCATCTCCGCCATCACTTCAGGCCGTGAAGGACCCCGTCCTCCATGGGGCAGACCCGGCTGCAACGGGCGGCGATGTCGGGATCATGGGTCACAATAATAACCGCGGTATCACCGTGGGTGATGATTTCCTCGAAATGTTCCATAATCAGATGGCCATGGCGGCGGTCCAATTGGCCGGTGGGTTCGTCGGCCAGGATGAGTTGAGGACGGTTAACCAAAGCCCGGGCCACGGCCACCCGCTGGCGCTCCCCGCCGGAAAGCAGATTGGCGGAATGGTACAGCCGGTGTCCCAGATTGACCTTCTGGAGGGCTTCCAGGATGCGGGGGGGCCGCTCCTGCCGTTCAACTCCTTCATATATCAACGGAAATTCCAGATTTTCATAAACATTACTATTTTCCAGGAGGTCACAGGCCTGGAAAACAAACCCCAGACGACGGCGGCGGAATTCCGCCTGCTGCGTCCGGTCGAGGCTAAGAATATCAACGCCTTCCCAGAGATAGGAGCCGCTGGTGGGGGCCTGGAGCAGGCCCAAAATATAAAGCAGGGTGGATTTGCCCGAACCGGAAGGACCCATGACCGCCACCATTTCGCCGGTATAGACCTCGAGATCGACCTCCCGCAGCACCTGGATGGGCCCGGCGCCGTTGGGATAGATCTTGGTCAGGTCGGTCACCTGAATCAAGGAGGTCTGGGAAGAGGAGGAAGGCTTATTCATAACGGGTGGCAGAGACCACCTCCATGCGGGCCGCCTGGATAGAGGGATAGAGGCCGGCGCCCACCCCTAAAGCCACGGCAAAAATAAGGCTGATAACCAGGCACGTAAAAAAGAGCTCTTCAGGGGGACGCATGCCGACCCACAAACCCAGGAGTTCCACTAAAATTCTTCCCAGGACCACCCCGATGAGGGCGGCGACCAGGGAGAGACAGAGGGCCTCAGTAAGGAACTGGGATAAAATGTCCCGGTCCTCGGCCCCCATGGCTTTTTTGAGGCCGATTTCCCGGGTGCGGGTGCGCACCGCGGCCATCATGATATTCCAGATGCCCATGCCACCCAGGATCAAGGTGGCGGCGAAGGCCAGATAGATAAAAAACTCAATCCAAAAAGCCACCCGCTTGACGTGAGTCAGGTTTTCCCAGGAGACCTCCACCAGCAGGTTTTTCGCCGATTGGTGGGCTTGCACCACCTTGGGAATAGCCTTGGCCACCGCAGGCACATCATCCCAGGTGGCGCAGCGGACATACAGGCGGTCGGTGATCAGTTTTTTGCTAAAGCGGTCCGAGGCGGTAGTCAGGGGGACATAAATACTTTTTTCCATATTGATGTCCCGGAGACCTTCCACCACACCGACAACCTGATAGATGTCGTTGTCCAACTCCAAGGTGCGGCCGGCTACGTCGATAGTGCCGAACAGGCGCTGAGCCAGGCGAGGGCCTAAAACAGCCAGGCGTTGGTGCTCTTTGACTGCCAAAGGGCCGAAAAGAGCCCCGGTGCGGGGCTCCAGGCCGCGCATCTTCCAGAAATTTTCGTCTACCGCCACCACCGAGAAAAATTCCGGCTGCCCCTTCCAGAAACCCTTGATCTGTTCAAATCCCACCAGACTGGCCATGGCCACTCCCGGAATTTTCTGGATGGCCTTCACCGTGTCGGGATGAAACTCGGTTAAAGGATGTTGGGGACGGAATTCCAGAACATTACGGATAATGGTAACGCCGCCGATGAAAGCCAGGTCTTCATTGAAGTTTTTCTTGACATCCTGGCCCATGGTAATAATGGAGATAAACCCCGCCACCCCGATGGCGATGGCCAGAACCACGCCGATATAACGCCGGCGGTGGCGGACTACCTGGCGCAGGCTTACCCGCACGAGGTCGTCAAACCGCAACTATTCACTCCTTTGAGGGGGGATCATTTCCCCGCCACTTCCATCGATGAATCGATGGAGGTGCGGTTGGAGATGCCAATCGGATCGAGAGTCCGTCCCTGTTCCGCCAGGTCCACGGCTCGGACCCGATGTTTTTTGGCCAGACGGTCCAGGACCTCTAATACAAAATCGAGGTGGCTGTCTTGGTGGGTGCTCATGTAGGCAGTGCGAATCAAGGCCTTCCCCCGGGGTACGGCCGGGAAGACGGCGGGCAGAGCAAAAACCCCTTCAGCAAATAGGTCGGCTGCCAGCAAGGCGGCCTTTAGATCTGAGCCGATGTGAATGGGCATGATCGGACTGAGCGGCTCCCCGATGACCAAACCTATCTCTTTATAGCCGGCGTGAGCTTTGCGGATATTCTTCCACAGATTTTCCACCCGCTCCGGCTCCGTTTCAAGAATGTCCAGACAGGCCATAACCGTGGCGGTGCAACTCGCCGGCAACCCCGCCGAGAAAATCAGGGTACGGGAATGATGGCGGATGTACTGCAGCACCTCTTCTTCGTCACTGGCGATAAAGCCACCAATGGAGGCCAAGGCTTTGCTGAAGGTCCCCATGATAAAATCCACCTGGTTGATTTGGCCATAATGAGCCGCGACTCCGCGGCCCCCAGGACCGAAAACTCCCAGGCCGTGGGCATCATCCAAGTAAATCAACAGGTCCGGGAAAGCGTCCTTGAGCGCCACCAAATCGGGCAAGGGGCAAATATCTCCGGACATACTAAAAACGCCTTCGGTGATGAGAATCAGGATACCGTCGGCGTTTTTCTGACGGGCCGCGGCGATTTTTTCCGCCGCAGCTTGCGGATTATTATGGGCAAAGGGCACGAGCCGGGCCTTCGAGGCCTGACAACCCTCGAAAATGCTGGCATGGTTCTCCCGGTCGCACAGAATCATATCCTGGGACGAGAGCAGGCAGCCGATGGCCCCCAAATTGGTACTGAACCCGGTAACGTGTAAAACGGCCTTCTTTTTCCCGACAAAGGCCGCCAAACGTTCTTCCAGGGCCTCATGCAGTGTCATGTTCCCCGAAAGAAACCGGGAGCCTCCGGGTCCGGTTCCCCAACGGTGCATGGCCTGCACCGCGGCTTCCATCACTCGAGGCTCATGACTCAGCCCCAGATAGTCATTGGAGCCGATCATCACCATCCGTCGGCCGTGCACCTCAACTTCCGGTCCCCAGGACCGGGAAATGGGGCGAAAATATGGATATACTCCTTGAGCTTTCGCCCCTTCCACGAAGCGATGGAAGGTCATGCAGCGTTTCTTTAGCATCATAGGACGATTATACTTGGTTCGTGAAAAAATACCACCTTTTCGGAAACGTATCTTAGCAAAATTTCTTTTTCAGGGCAATTATTACCTTAACTTTAAGAAATTTTTCTTTTTCTTTGATTTCCCAGGTTAGGTTTTCTCCCTCAAGTCCACTGCAACTTTGACACTTTTGTAGTGAGGCTTGTCCAAGGCGGTCTGGAAAGCCTGCCGGTAATGGGACAAGGGAAAGGTGTGTGTTAAGAGACCGGCCACAGGAAAATCACTTCTGGCCATAAGATCCACAGCCATCTGGTATGTGCGCACCGGTTGGCCCCGGAAAAGGGCGGAAGCGTACATGGCTGAACCGGTGAGGCGGAGTTCCCGAAACCAGATACTGGAAATATCCACCTGTCCCACCATGCCGGCGGTGCCTACCAACACCAAGGTGCCCCGGGCTTGCAAAGCCAGGAGCCCCATTTGCAGAGAATCTTTGCTCCCCACGCAGTCAAAAAAATAATCCGCCCCACCCTCCAGGTTGCCGCCTCCCAGGGTGGTGGGGAGAAACTTGCATCCCAGGGCCTCGCCTAATTCCTGGCGGTTCGGCTTGAGGAGGACCTGGTCGGCACCTCCGGCTTCCGCCAAGCTCGCCTGGAACGGGTAGCGGGCCACCACCACCAGGCGCGCCTCGGACCCCAGGGCCCTGAGACTCCTCAACAACTGTTGCCCAATGATACCGGCCCCATAGATGACCACGGTGGCAGCGTCCGGCGGGAAATGATCCAGGACCGGCTGCAAGGCGCTGGCCAGGGAATCGATGAGAACCGCAGCTTCATCGGCAAGGTCCGGCGGCAGCCTGAAAAGATTGTGCGCCGGCGCCGCCATGAGTTCCGCCATTCCCCCCATCGCCTGGTGGGCGAAGCCCAGAATTACTCCGGGCGGCAACTCTCCCTCGGTAAACTGCTCACAGAGATTATAATTCCCCTGGGCGCAAAATCGGCAAGGCGCCACCCCGCGGCTCTGACAAGCCAACAGGGGCTCCACCGCCACCCGATCCCCCGGGGCAAAGCCGCTGTCCGCCGGAGCCTCTGCCACTTCTGCCACCACTTCGTGTCCCAAAACACACGGAAAGGATGCATAAGGTTCTAATAGATAAGACTCTTCCCCTTTCAAAAGGTTAAGGTCCGAACCGCAGATACCACAAAGGCGGGGACGCAACACCACCCAGTCCGGCAGGGGCTTGTTGAAAGGAATCTCCCGAAGCCTGAGAGGAACCAGCCAGGGAAAAAACCGCCGGGGGAAGAGGGTGCTCAAAGCCTTGGTGAGAAGATAACGGGGAATGGAGTAATAATATTCCAGGGCCAGCATGATTTTTAAATTTTGATGACGGGGGCGATCAACCCCTGGTCAAGGGCCACTTAACCCTGAATCGGCCTCCTTGTCAAGGTCTGTTTCCAAACCGGTTCTTTTAGTATTGGACCATTATCGGCATTTAAGAGTATAATAATTAAATTTAATTTTGAAAATTATTTAACGGAAGACCCATGTCCCAGCGTAGCAAAGTGTCTCTAGGAGTTGTGGCGAAAAATTTCCGTCATCTGCTGCCCCACCCCTGGATCGGCCTCAAGCTTATGGCCCTAGAAGGGGAAAAATGGCTGTTTAACCTGCTTTACCCCAATGCCGCTTCGGGAGAAGCCCGCTTCATCCGCCAGGTGAGCATCCGCATCACCGATCTGTGCAATTTGCGGTGCCACACCTGCGGCCAATGGGGGGACCATGGCTTCCTCCACGGCAAGAGCCTGGCTGACCTCAAGCGGGAAGAGGTCTCCCCGGAACGGTATCTGGAGGTGTTCGCCGATCTGGTGGCCCATGGTCACCGCCCGATGATTTATCTGTGGGGGGGAGAACCTATGCTCTATGAGGGGACCCTGCCCATCATCGAGGGCGCGGCGGCCATGGGGTTGCCCACCTCCATTGCCACCAACAGCACCCGGGTGGCCGCCATGGCCGAGCAACTAGTGGACGCGCCCCTGTTCCTGCTCCAGATGTCCATAGACGGACACACCCCTGAGTTGCACAACCGGATTCGCCCCGGGGCCGGAAATGTCGACAATTTCGCCGATATCAACAAGGGATTGGCGGCAGTGCGCCAGGCTCGGGAGGCCCGGGGCCGGAATCTGCCCCTCATTGCATCCCTGACCGTCATCTCCAAGGAAAATTTTCGCCACCTGGTGGATCTTTACGAGACCTTCCGGGACCGGGTGGACCTCTCGGTCTTTTACCTCTCCTGGTGGATTGATGAAACGGAAGCCCAGGCCCACGACCAGGATTTTTGCAGACGCTTCGGCTTTCACCCCCGCTGCCCCTGGGGTTGGTTGGGAGACTGGAAACCGGATGACTATAAGGAATTGGACCGCCAACTCACCTTGTTGCAGGAGCTTTCCAGACCCTGGTCGGCCCCGCCGGTGGTTTTCATCCCTTCCATCCTGGGGGAGGAGAACCTGCGAACCTATTACACCGACCACCGGGAAAGATTCGGCTACAACCAGTGCGTTTCCATCTACCAGGTGGTGGAGATAGACAGCAACGGGGACCTGTCCCCCTGCCGGGACTATCATGATTATGTGGTGGGGAACATCAAGGACGATACCATCACTGAGCTGTGGAATTCCGAGCGCTACCAGGCCTTCCGCCGCAGCCTGGCCACCGAGGGTCTGATGCCGGTGTGCTCCCGGTGCTGCGGCCTCATGGGATATTGAAGTGCAGGCGAGGCGGACCGCAAGGAAACCCGCCGGGGCGCCGGCCCGGCTGGTGTTTCTCCTGGAGGATTTGGAGTTCGGCGGCACTCAGCGCCAGGCCCTGGAGTTGGCCCGGCGTCTGAACCGGAGCCGTTTTCAGGTGGAGCTCTGGGTCCTTAGGGCCGGCGATGACCTGGCCGCAGTGGCTCGCGAGTGGAATATTCCCATGATCTGGCTGGCCCGCTCCAGCTGGGTGGGGCCCCCAAGCATTTTAGGGTTGGGAAAGCGCCTGTGGGCAAACCCCCCGGACCTTCTCATGCTCCTTACAGTAATTCCTAATATCTGGGGACGCCTTTGGGGCAGGCTGGCCCGGGTGCCGGTAATTGTGGGCAACTGCCGGGGAGGCGCGGCCCCCTGGCGCCAGCACGAACGCTGGTTGTGGCCCTGGGCCCACCATATTCTGTGCAATTCCGCCGTATTAAAAGACCTCCTGATCTCCCGCTACGGACTGCCGCCCCAAAAGTTAAGTGTGGTCCCCAACGGGGTGGACACCGACTTTTTCCACCCGAACCCCAACGGCCGCCCCCAAGGCCCGCCGGTGCTTCTCTCCGTGGCCCGGCTGGTGCCGGACAAGGACCACGACACGCTCCTTAAGGCCTTTGGACCTCTGGCCCAACGCCACCCGGGCGCGGAGACCTGCGCCCGCTTTATCACCAGGCCGATCTTTTTGTCTTGAGTTCCAGGGACGAAGCCCTGCCCAATGTTATCCTGGAGGCCATGGCGGCCGGCTTGCCGGTGGTGGCCACCCGAGTGGCTGGGGTGCCGGAGGCGGTGGTGTCGGAGGCCACAGGTTTGCTGGTCTCGCCCCGGGACGCAGGCGAATTGGCCGCAGCCTTGGGGCGCCTGTTGGATGACCCGGAGGTTGGGCGCACCATGGGTCGGCAAGGGCGGCAACGGGTCCTGGACCACTTTTCCTTTTCGGCCATGGTCAGCTGCCACGAAGAGGTTTGGACCCGCCTCCTCTGGGGCGAGATCCACGCCTGAAGAGCTCTATGGGTAAAATCTTTTTCGCCATAAGGTTTGAATTTTGAGTTCCCGGGTAGCTTACATATTGCTCTGGTTTCCCGAGCCTACCCAGACCTTTATTCTCGATGAGGTCAACACTTTGGTTCGTCTGGGGCTGGACCTTACCGTGTTCACCCTGTACGGCCCCCGTTCGCCCCGGCGATTGGCGGGCCTGTCCCCGGTTCAGGCCCCGGTGGTCCATTTGGGACTGGCTGCCGCAGGAGACCTCTGGCGCAGCCGGGCCCGCCTGCGGAGGGACTGGAGCACCGCAGCTCCGCCATTTCTGCGAAAGGTACTGCTGCGCCGCTGGCGGTCCCTGGAGACCGCCGGAGAAGCCCTGTGGGCTGCGCTGGCTGGAGTTCACCTGGCTGCTCGCTTTCGGGATGGAGGCTTCACGCACCTTCACGCCCCTTGGGCCAACGGCCCGGCCACCGCCGCCTGGGTGGCCTCGGCCCTGAGCGGCATCCCCTTCAGTTTTTGCGCCCACGCCCATGACATCTATCCCCCGGACGGCGCGCTCCTGGAAAAACTAGAGGCCGCCAGCTTTGTGCGCACCATCTCCCACACCAATCGCCGCTATTTAATCGACCTGGATCCCCAGGCCACCGACAAAATCGTACATATCACCTACGGCGTGCCTCTGGAGGCTTCGCCCCGGCCGCCCCGGACCATAACCCCGCCGTTTCACCTCCTGGCCCTGGGGCGCCTGGTGGAGAAAAAGGGCTTTCCGGTGCTGCTGGCTGCTTGCCGTCACCTGTCCAAGTGGGGGGTGGACTTCCAGCTCACCCTGGCCGGAGACGGCCCGGAGCGCCGCCGCCTGACAAATCTGGTGCAGGACTACGCCCTCCAAGACCGGGTGCATTTCCTCGGCCATGTACCCCATAACCAAGTTCCCGAATTATTCCGCCAAGCTGATCTGTTCATTATGCCCTGCCTGGTGGCCCGCCGGGGTGACCGGGACGGTCTCCCCAACGTCATCCTGGAGGCTCTGGCCTTCCAGGTGCCGGTGGTGGCCACGGATGTGAACGGCATCAACGAGGCGGTGTTACCGGGAGAAACCGGCTGGCTGGTGCCCCAGGAGGAGCCCCGGCTTTTGGCCCAGGCCATGCGGGAGGCCCTGTCCCACCCGGAGGAAGCCCAGCGCCGGGCTCAGGCGGGACGGGAACTGGTGGGACGGGACTTTGACTCCGAGACTAATTACGCTCGTCTCAAGACCTGGATTAACCATGCTGCCGAACCGCTGGCCTTGGGGTGACCGGGGTGCCTGAATGGCTTATTTTAGCCGGCATGGCCCTGGTGCTCCTGGCTTTTGTCGGGTTGGTGCGGATGGGCAGCCGGATCCAGGCCCTCGCGGCCCGGGGGGAGCAAGACCCGCCGCAAAGCTGGCCCCGGCTGGCCCTCATCGTGCCCGTGGCGGGGGCGTCGCCGGGGTTGGCCGAGCGCCTGGAAGCCCTGCTTCATCAGGACTATCCGGACTACCAGGTGATCTTTGCCACCCGGGACCGGCAAGACCCGGCCACCGGACTCATCGCCGCCCTGATCTGGGGCAAGGCCCGGGCCCGGCTGGTGGTGGCGGGTCCGGCTCGAAATTGCGGCCAGAAAAACTATAACTTGCTGGCGGGCGTGCGGCTGGCGGGCGCGGACCCGGAAATCCTGGCCTTCTGCGACAGCAACCAAAAAGCCCCCCCAGATTTCCTGCGGCGCCTGGCCGCGCCGGTGGCCCGGGGCGAGGGGCAGGTAGCTAGTGGCTATCATCACATCGTCCCCGGAGATGACCGGGTGGCCACCTGGGGCCGGGCTGTTTCGGTGTTGACCCTTTACCTCACCAAAGCCGTACCCTGGCTCAACCAGCCTTGGGGCGGTGCCACTGCCATCCGCCGGGATCTGTTCACCGCCCTCGGGGTAGAGCAACTCTGGGCCGAAACCGTGGTGGACGACGTCTCCCTGGCAGCACGGCTGATCCAGGCCCGGGTTCCCGTTTGTCTTGCCGCCGGGGCCGATCTGGCCACGCCGGTGGAGGGGGAGACCCTGGCCTCTTGGCAGAGCTGGATTTTCCGCCAGTGGATTTACCTTAAATATTATCTCCCCGGCTCCTGGCTGGCCGCGGGGGCCCTACTATACTTGCTCATCGGCCTCACCCTGGCCAGCCTCGTCCGGCTGCTGCTGACGCCCTGGGGCCGGGGCTCGCCGGGTGCGGTTCCCATTTCCCTGGTTTTCCTGGCCGGCCTGGGTGTTCTGGCCCTGATCTTGCGGCGCCAGCATCCCCGCCCTTGTTCCCCGCCCTTGTGGCTGGCGGCTTTTTTCTCATGCCTCTGTGTAGCCGGTTGGGTTCACCTCAAGACCTGCCTCACCCAGAAAATTTCCTGGCGAGGCCTAGTGTATCAAGTGGATTGGCGGGGACGGGTGGCGTCCATCCGGCGGGATAAAGATTTCGGATAACCATCCCTGGAAAATTCCTTCTGTAAAGGCGCACCCGCGTGCGCGCCCTAACTCCAGGGCGAACATATGGGTCCGCCCCTACAAGAAAGAAAGTTCCTGTAGGAGCCTAATTAGAGTCTTATGGCTTCGCGTTTTCCACCTTACGGAGCGGGGCCTTAAAGCGCCAAAAATACTGCAGCAGCCCTAATAAAACCAAAACTGCCACTAAAAGCGCCCAACCCCGGCGCAGAACAAACAGGCTACCCCAATAAACCAGGACAGACACCAAAGCGGACAAGACCATGACCACGATGTCTACCAGGGGAAAGACCCGCAGGCGTCGTTGAATGAAACCGAAGGTCATCAGGGCCATGCCGCCCTTGGTAAAAATTATGGCCAGGGCGGCGCCCCAAAGCGGGGTCTTGGGAATCACCAGCCAGCAGAACGTCAGATTGAAGGCCAAAGCTCCCAGGTAAACAAAGAGCAAAAATCTCTCCAGCCGCATGCTGATCAAGAGAAAACCGGCCAAATTATGCAGGAAAGAGAAAAGGATGGTGACCACCAGGTAGTGCTGCAGCCAGATGGCGTCGCTATAATTAGGGCCGTAAATCAGGGGAATGATGCGATCACTTTCCGCTGCCAGGACAAACATGAGCAGCAGAGCCGCGCCCAACAGCCACCGGGCTGAGGCCCGGGCCAGACGGGTCACCTCCTGGCGGTCCACCTCCCAGAATTTGACAAACAACGGAAACATGATGCTCTGGAGAATGAGGGTGGCGGCTATGGCCGAACAACCGTCCACGATTTGGTAGGTGGCGCTGTACTGGGCCACCCCTTCGGACCCCCCGAATCTTTGTAAGAAAAAAACATTGGCTTTATTAAAAAGAACCGCAGTCACCTCCAGGACGGCAAAAATCAACACCCCCCGGAGGGTGGCGCCCAGGCCGGCCAGAGAAGGCCAGCGCCACAATCCCCTGACGCCCACCGAGACGGCCCCGCCCCCCAAACTGACCAGGATCTCTATGGGCTTGTAAAGGGCCACGACCAGGAAGGGCGCCCCCCAGTACAGGGTGGCAAAACCATAGCCGTAACCCACCAAGGCTGAGAGGGCCCGAATTCTCCCCTCCAAAGGCTGGCGGCCCTCCACCTGCAGAGCCGTAAAAAAGGTGGTGCTCAGGGCCTCCAGGCCCATACCCAAGCTGATAATTAAGGCAAAATTGCGCAGAGAAGGGGAGTACTGCTGCCAGTGGATAAAACCCACTGCGCCCAGATAGGCCAAGACCAGCAACCCTGACTTGAGAATCAGGACCTGGGAAAGGACGGCTTGCGGTTCCTCATCCTTCTGGGACAGGAGTCCCACCAGGGGCAGATTAAGGCCGAACTCGGTGATGAGCCGGATTATGCTCCCCAGGCTAAGGGCCAACATAAACTCGCCATAGGTGGAAGTGCTCAAGCGAGCCAGATAGATGAAAAAGACGGCCTGGAGCACCTCCATGAACCAACGGGCGCTGAGGAGGGAGGCCAGCTTGGTGACGATCCGATGCGAGCTGGGGGTATCGGCAGAAATGGAGGAATCCTGGTGAGGGTTCATTTTGTATGAAAACGGCCCGGCAACAGACTTCGGGTTCCGGCCGGGCCAACCTTGTCCGGCCATCCGTTATATACCAGATTATTCAACATTCCGAAGTAAAAAAGATAATTCGGGTGATTTCCCTTCCTTAGAGTTTCCATCACAAGAAATTCTGCACTTTGGAGGGAGCATAGGGAGGAACCACCGGATTGTCAAGGACAGGACGAGAAATGCTTGCATTTCCCTCAGACAACCTTAACATATGCTCAAGCCCTTCGGCTTCCCGCCGCCCGTTCCCCCAAGGTTCGCCGGCCGGCCAACGACGTTAAAGGAGGTAGCGGTTATGAGCACCAACGTGGCCAGAGTAACCGATATTATTGCGGAATCCCCCACCAGCTTTGAGGACGCCATCCAAGTGGGCTTCAATCGGGCCGTCAAGACCCTGCGAGGTATCACCGGTCTGCGTATCTCGGAAATGCGCGTCTCAGTGAAAGACAACAAAATCCACACCTACCGGGTCAAAATGGAAGTGATTTTTCTTCTGGAAGACTAAATGCTGCACCTGAACGGCTCTTACGGAGAGGGAGGCGGACAACTCCTCCGGACCTCCCTTTCCCTGGCCGCTCTTTTGGGAGAACCCGTCAGGATCACCGACATTCGGGCCGGCCGCGCCAAGCCGGGGCTCAGGCCCCAGCACCTGACCGCGGTGACGGCCCTGGCCCAAATTACCCAGGCCGAGGTGGAGGGCGCCCGCCTGGGAAGCCGCGAGCTTACCTTCCGGCCCCGCACCATTCAGGGAGGCAGCTACTTCTTCGATGTGGCGGAAAAAACCGGCAGCGCCGGCGCGGTCTCGCTGGTGGCCCAGGCCCTCCTGCCGCCTCTCCTGGCGGCCCGGGGACCGACGAGCCTGGTCATCCGGGGAGGGACGCACGTGGCCTGGAGCCCCCCGGTCCATTACGTCGTTCACGTGTTTCTCCCGACCCTGGGGGCATTGGGGGCGGAGGCCACCCTGACCTTGAGCCGCTGGGGTTGGTATCCCCGGGGGGGTGGGGAGGTGCGTCTCACCGTGACGCCGGCTGCCGCATTTTCCCCCCCAACGTGGCTCAACGCCCCGGACCCGGACCGTTTTCAGGCCCTGTCCGCGGCCTCCCAAGTCCCTACTCATGTCATCCAGCGCCAGGCCAAGCGCCTTAAAGAGCGTCTGGGAAGTAGACTGCCGGTGGAGGAGATGGAGGCTGCCAGCCTTGATCCGGGAAGCTTCGTTTTCCTGTGGGGGCCCCGTGCCGGCTTTGGTGCCTTGGGAGCCCGGGGCAAGCCCGCCGAAAAAGTGGCGGACGAGGCGGCGGAGCAATTTCTCTCTTTCCAGGAGCGACAGGTTGCGGTGGACCGGCATCTGGCTGACCAGGTGCTGATTTATCTGGCCCGGGCCCCCGGGCCTTCGGCCTTCACCACCGAAGAGATTACCCTGCACCTCCTCACCAACGTTTGGGTTATCGAGCAGTTTCTGGGGCCATGTTTTCAGGTGCTGGGTCAGCAGGGGGAGCCGGGGGAGATCAGGTGTCAGGGCCGGGGGTCGCAAAGCTTAGAATCCTCCGCTAAGCCCTCATCTTAAACCACCTAAGCCGCAAGAGCGGTTTTCTGTTTTCTGTTTAGAAAGTTCCTTATAGTTTTATAGGGCGGCCCGTGGCCGCCGGCGTGCACGGCACGCCCTATAAGTGATCCATGATCAAAAGATGGCGGGCGGGACGCCCGCCCTACCAGCACTTGCATGGCTTTGAGAAAGCCGCCGGCTCATGGGCGAATGTTTTGGAATAATTGACGCCAAGTTCTTTTTTACTGATCACTGATTACTGATTACTGATTACCGACCACTGTGCTATATAATTGCTAACATCGTGACCCGCAGGAGGAAAATCAGTCGACCTTAAAGGGGAATTCTTGGTAGGATTATTTAAAGAGATAAATGCCTTAGCCGATAGCCTCACGGATGAACTCACTTCTATCCGACGGGACTTCCACCAGCACCCGGAGCTTTCCCATCAGGAAGAGCGCACTGCTCGAGTAGTGGCGGCCTACCTGGAGAACCTGGGTCTGGAGGTGCAAAGCAGTATTGCCGGGCATGGGGTGGTGGGGACCCTGCTAGGCTCCCATCCAGGTCGGATATTGGCCTTCCGGGCCGACATGGATGCGCTGCCCATCAGAGAAACCATAGAAGTTCCCTGGCGTTCCCAGGTGGAGGGGGTCATGCACGCCTGCGGCCACGACTTCCACCTGAGTTTGGGATTGGGCGCCGCCCGGCTGCTCTCTCTTCTCAAGGATCGGCTGGCGGGGGGCTTTCGCTTTATTTTCCAGCCCGCCGAAGAAGGCCCGCCCCAAGGCGGCGACACTGGTGCCAAGGGTATGGTGGCGGCCGGCGTGCTGGACCATCGGCCCGTGGAAGCCATTCTGGGACTGCATGTGGCTCCCACCCTGGATGTGGGCCATATCCGCTATGGTCGGGAGGTGGTCATGGCGGGTTCTGATCACCTCACCGTTACCATTACCGGCAAGTCGGCTCACGGTGCCACCCCCCACCGAGGACTGGACCCCATTCTGATAAGCGCCCAGGCCCTCACTCAGATTAAGGCCTTCCTCTCTCAGGAAGTAGACGCCCGCCACCCCGTAGTACTCACCTTCGGACGCATCGCCGGCGGCAATCGCTTCAATATACTGGCCGACAAGGTGACTCTAGAAGGAAGCCTGCGCTATCTTCACAACTCGGTGCGCCAGCAGGTCATCACCGGACTCAAGCGTCATCTGGCAGGCTTGGCCAAGGCCACCGGCGCCAAAATCGAGCTGACACATACCACCATCTATCCCATCCTGCGGAACGACCCCGGGCTGGCTGACCGTGCCGTGAAACTCCTGCGCCGGTTCCTGGGTCCCAAGAGTTTGCAGGAGCATCGCCCCGCCATGGGGAGTGAGGATTTTTCTTACTTCGCGGCCAAGGTCCCAGCCTTTTATTTTTTTCTGGGAGTCCGTACTCCCGGCACCCGGGGCCAGGCCCTGCACTCCCCGGAATTCAACCCCGACGAGAAGGCCCTGCCCTTTGGTCTCAAGGCCGTGGCCGGCTTGTTGGCGTCCCTGGCCCAAGAAAAGATTTAAGCAGAGAGCCGTATTTTCCGACTCACTAAAGGTCGAACAATTAATGCAAGGGAGGTATTTCATGCTCACCATCATGGCGCAAAGCCACGACAACATCATGGGGGTCCAGGGCACCGGCAAGGTCACCGAGGCTGATTATCAGAACGTCTTAATACCCAAGCTGGAAGAACTCCTGAAAAATTATGGCAAAGCCCGGTTTTTGTATTATCTGGACGATAATTTTACAGGTTGGGAAATGGGCGCCATGTGGGAAGATACCAAGTTTGGGGTCCGCCACAAAAACGACTTCGATAAAATTGCGGTGGTAGGGGGGCCGAAATGGGTATCTTGGGCAACCAAGGTGTTCAGTTACTTCATGGAAGGTCAGGTGAAGATTTTTCCTCCTGAGGAACTGCAGGCGGCCTGGGACTGGCTGGAGTCTTAGTCACTGGTTGCTTGAGGAAATTATAGGGATTCGAAGCAAAGCGAAGCGGAAAAGCCTGGCGGGATCTAAGGAGTGAGACCAGGGTTTAGCACCTGTGGCCTCAATTCATGGCCGCTTCCTGCGACTCCAGAGGAACAGTGATGGTCACCTCCGTACCCTGGCCCGGACGGGAGCTGATTTGGAGGTGACCACCCAAGGAAGACAGCCGCTCCCGAATGCTGAACAGGCCATAACCCGACGGCTTGCCGCTTCGGGTCCCGGGTTCACCCATATCGAAGCCCACGCCGTCGTCCGCCACCTTGATGCTCAAGAATGGACCTTCATTGGCAATCACCACATCAACATGACTGGCCTGGGCATGTTTGATGACATTGGTCAGGAGCTCCCGCACTACCCGAAACACCAAGACCCGGGCTCCTTCTCCCAGGGGCTTAGTTTGCTGCTCCCGGTGCACTTGAATTTCCAAATCGTGCTGTTCATGCAGCTGCTCGCCCAACCATTCCAGGGCGGCCTCCAGACCTAAATCATAAAGAATGGGAAGCCCTAACTCGAAGGTCAGGGACCGAGTGTAGTGAATGGCCTGGCCGATGCACTCTCGCACTTCTTTAATGGCAGCCTGGGATTCCGGGGAGGAGGCTTCCTGACGCAAGGCCCCCAATTTGATCTGGGCCAAAGCCAGGATTTGACCGATGTGGTCGTGGAGGTCGGCGGCCAGACGTCGGCGCTCCCGTTCCTCCGTCAGGGAAAGTTCCGAAGCCAGGTCCCGCAGGCGTTCCTGGTAGGCGCTGATTTCCGCCTGGGCTTCTTTTTCCTGGGTGATGTCGGCCACCATGGAAACAACGAACTGGGGTTTCCCTGAGGCATCCCGGATTACGGAAGAGTGGGTGCTGCCCCACATCCAGGCACCGTTTTTGCGGAGATAACGCCCCTCCCGCTGGAAGAAATCACGCTCCCCCCGAAGCATCTCCTCAAATAACCTGTTGACGGTGATCAAATATTCAGGGTGCAGGAGGCGCTGTAACCCCAACCGACGCAATTCCCGGACAGTGTAACCCAACATCTTGGTGGTGGCCAGGTTGGCATCCAGGATGTCTTTATCCAGGCTCAATAAACTGATGCCCACCGGGGCGCCCTCAATCACGGTCCGGAAGCGCATCTCACTTTCCCGCAGGGCCCCTTCGGTGCGTAGACGTTCCCCGATTTCCTCCTGGAGCTGCAAATTCGTCAGAGTCAGTTCCGCGGTGCGTTCCTCCACCAGCTTCTCCAGATGATCCCGGTACTTCCTGAGTTCCTCCTCCACCTGTTTACGTTCCCGCAGGTCTACAGCCAGGCAAAACATAATGGGCTCGCTGTCGTCTAGACAAACCACGGTGTGTATAATATGAACTGGGACCCGGGAGCCGTTTTGGGTAAGGAGGCTGTATTCGCCTGAGGACATAAATTCCCCGGAACGCGTGGCTTGGGCCCCTAATTCGAGACCCTGGTCAAACATTTGTCGAAGGTCCGCGGGAAATATCAAATCCTTGAGGTTTTTTCCCACCGCCTCGATGGGGCGGTAGCCAAAGAGTTCCTCGCTGGCCCTGTTCCAATAGCGCACTATGCCGTCAGTGCCGTAACCCTGCACCGCCACCCCGGGGACATATTCCAGAAGGTTACGGAAGCGTGCCTCACTTTCCTGGAGGGATCCCTGCAATTGGAGGAGTTGGGCCAGCTTTTTCCTGAGCTCGATGTTAAGGACATGGACTTCGGTAAATTTGTTCTTAAGGAGCTCCTTATCCTTTTCCAATTCCTCGATGGTATAGGTCAACGCCCGCCAGGGGACGAACAGGTTAAGGAAGGCGTCTTTCAGGGAATAGCGTTTGACCCATTTAAGGTGGTACTCACAGCAGTCGTCGCCTTTAAAATAGCATTTGGTCTCATCCAGGATAGCGGGCGGCAGGTTCCAGATGGTGGGAATGCCGGTGTAAATCCCTTTATTAAACAAGCAAAAATCTGTGGTGGCAGGGATATCTTGAAACCAATGGAGGCGAATAACCGCGTGATCTCGAGTGGTTTCTACGAGGTCGATGCGTTTGTTGCGGTTAAATTTATCATTTATTCGTTGCACCCGCCTGAGGCTGCGTCTAGGATTGCGGTAGGCGAACAGAATGATGCGCTGGATGTAGCCCAGCTTTCTCCGGGCGGCAGAATCAAAGCCTATCTTGAAGGCGATGTCGTCTTCACCCGTGATCTCCCGGGCATTCTCAAACATCTTGATGACCACATCGCTGGACACCCAGTTGTTGATCTCCATCAGAAATTCCCGAGGATCATGCAGGTGGTCGATTTCCGGCCCCAGTCCGGATAAAAGGCGGTCTAATTCCTGGGGTGCCTGTTCCTGGAAATATTCAATGATGGCCCGGGTGTTCAGACAGCTATGGTGCTTTTCCATATCCTGGAACAAAGTGCCCATACCCTGTTGGGTCGGACCTGTCTCAGGCGAGTCCTGTGGGTCCAGATCTTGTCGTTTCCGGAGAATGTTGTCTGAAATCTGGGGAGGGAACGTGGGGACAACCTCCCTTCATTGTCTGAAGCGAAAAGGTCATGAGGAGATGAGGGTGCCCCTGATTCCCAGGGGCTGACCCAGGCGAACATAATTATTAACCCGCCTTAAACGTTGGAGACCCTCACTTTCCTTTAATCTTATATCATAATATAGGAGGAAAACCTAATGGTTTCAAATTGATTCGTACCGTCAGCGGACAACTGGGACAAACTGCAAAATATAGGCCAAAACTCATGGCAAGAGCGGGGCGCACCCCAGGATAACCGCTTGGCCTCAAGGGTTGAGCTAGGTAACTGAACTTTTAAGGGTAAGGATTCGGTAATGAAAACAATTGAATATGTGCTCAGGTCAAACTCAAATTTTTTTCTTTCCACCAGAGTTTTTATTGACAAATATCAGGGTATCTCCTATATGATTGGAAGCACTAGGGTATTGCCTTAAGGGTTCCTCTGATCGGTTTCCACCTCTCACCCCTCTACCCACTGTTTATTTAGGGGAACCAGGCCCGGTGAACACACTTTATCATCCTTAGATCAGAAAGGATGCCTGCCTAAAAATTCAATTCTTAACTGGGGTAGCCAAAATACCAAGGACTTTTTTAAGGAGGTTATACCAATGCTGCCCAAAATTCTTTTCTCAGGGAAATTCTCTCTCAATCTGAGTAAATTCTGCCAGGCCCGGTTCAATGTCTTGTTGTTCCGAGTGCTGCCGTTCTGGGCCTCCAGATGGTATCTTTTCCAGATTGGGAAAATTTATTACTTTCTGAAGAAAAAAGAAAAAGCACTCATTCAAGCCACCATCCGACACATTTTTGGCGGGGACCTCGAGCCGTCTTCTCTAAAAATCCTCATCAAAGATGCTTTTCGAGGCATCATCGATCATTATCACGAAAAACTCTTCGTAGCTTACTCCAACTTTCCCAGGCTCTTGAAATTTTTACGAAACCGAATCAAACTACAGGGCGAGGAGGGGCTACAGGAAATCTTGGCCCAGGGCCGGGGAATTATCCTGGTAACCGGTCATTACGGCGCGGTGGAGTTCCTGCCCGGAGCTCTGGCGGTGCGAGGTTACCCCGTCACCATGATTTGCCGTTTCCAGACCAAATGGCTCCGGGAATCCTTGCAGGAACGAGCTGAGGCCGTAGGACTCCACCTGGTGGATTCTGAGGAAGGCAACGTTTTCCTGGCCGCGGTTAAGGCCCTGAAAAGCGGTCACATCGTCATTACCGAGTGTGATGAATTTGACGAGTGGCGTCCGGCGGAGAATCAGGAGGTCAACTTTTTACAGTGCTCCTTACCGGGGGATCGCACCTTGGACCTTCTGCAGAGGCGCTCCGGCGCTCCGGTCGTCACCGCGCTCATGCAAAGAAACGGCAAAAAATGGTACACTATGAAACTGGTGCCGGTGAGTCATAAATCCTTGGAAATTGAAACAACGGCTCAAAGGTGCCTTAAGATTTTGGAAGATTCTATTCAAAACTCCCCGGCACACTGGTATCAATGGAAAAAATTCGGACAGATGCTCGACCTAAAACCCGAGACCTTGCATGATTATCAAGCAAGTGGACATCTGGCACCTGGACTGCAGGTTCCAGTATCCGTTTAAACATAAACTAGCCACCCACTCCGGCTCTGATAACCTGGTGGTACGTGTCACCACCGCTCAGGGCATCCATGGTTACGGCGAAGGTATCCCCCGGGATTTTGTTACGGGGGAAACCCTGAGGGATAGTTTGGCGTTCCTGAGGGAACACTTAGGGCCGGCGATGCTGCGGTTCCCGACCCTCTCTCCGGCCAGTCTCCTCCCTTCCCTGGTCGTGCTGCAGGAAAAGTTTAACCTGGAGGCCTTTCCCGGAGCCTTCTGCGCTCTGGAGACCGCTCTGTTGGACGCGGCCGGCCAAACCTGGGGCCAATCTCTGGCCAGTTTTCTAGGCTCCCGGCTGAACGGCTCCGTCACCTATAGCGCCGTGGTGCCCCTGGCCGGCGGCGGACCCAAGCTTTCCCGGTTTTTTCAACTTATTAAGTCCTTAGGCCTGCGGTATGTCAAACTCAAAGTAGGGGAGGACAACGACCTGGATACCCTGTCCCAGGCTCGACGGGAGTTGGGCGACGACGTCGACCTGCGGGTGGATGCCAATGCCGCCTGGAGTGCGGCCGAGGCCATCTCCCGCCTTCTGGACCTAAAGCCTTTCCGCCTGAGCGCCGTGGAACAGCCGGTGGCCAAGGAGGACTTCGAGGGCCTGCGCCAGGTGCGGGAGGCGGTCAATATTCCCATTATAGCCGACGAATCTCTGTGCACCTGGGATGACGCCAGAAGGCTTATCCACCTCAAGGCCTGTCAGATGTTCAATATCCGCCTCTCCAAGGTGGGAGGCCTCACCGCGGCCAGCCGTATCAAGGACGCCGCCGAAGCGGCCGGCATCCATTGCCAGCTCGGCTGCCATGTGGGGGAGACCAGTATCCTGGCCGCCGCCGGTCGCCATTTTGCCGTTGCCCGGGGCCCACTCACCTACCTGGAAGGCTGCTTTGCCCCTTTCCTTCTCACCCGAGACCCGGTGCAGAAATCGGTGCGGTTCGGCCAAGGTGGGGTGGGAAAGCCCCTTGCCGGCCCCGGGTTGGGAGTCCAGGCCTTGGAGGAGGTTTTGGACGAACTGGCGGTCACCCGGGTCACCCTGTCCTGATAATCGTCAAGGCGCCCGAGGCGCCCTCCCTGGCGCGTTTAAGTGGCGTACCCAACCACACGCCGTTACTCTCATCAGTCTTTGGACCAATCCCAGATAGGCAGCAATCCTGCAAGGCTAAAAATGGAAAGTTGTGCTCAGACCCAGAGAGTGGGTGTGGCTCCGGTAAGTGCCATTCGCCTGGTCCGGCGCCGGCAACGGCACCCCGTTGATGGTGTAGAAATTATCTTTGTCTCGGCTTTCGTTCAAAATGAAGTTATAGGCGAAGGCCAACGTCAGCCGCCAGATCTTGAGTTCGCTCCCCACCGCAAAGATGTGACGATTGGAGTCTGGCACTTGGGGCTCCAGGGTCGAGGCCGGAACCGGGGTCATGTCAAAGGTGTAACCGGCCCTGATTTTTATATTTTCCTTCACCTGCCAACCTGCGCCGAAACGCAGGGCCCAGGTATCGTGCCAGTTCTTCTCCGTGACGATGGCAGAGGTGGGCCGGCCATTTACCAGGATGGTCTGATCGAGCTTGATGGTGAGATCCTGATAGGTGGACCATCCCGTCCAGGTGGCGTCCACATTGAAGGTAAACGGCTTAAACCGGCTAATCGAGACTCCGAAAGTGAGGGAAGGCGGGTAGAGTATCTTGGCGGAGCCCTCCACCGATCGGGGCAGTTGTCCCCGAAGAAAAGCCGGGAATGACAGAACCAGGCGCCCGCCGTGATCCACCTCGATGGGGCTGCGATAGGCCAGGCCAAATTTTAAGCCCTCAACAGGCTCATACAAAACTCCGAAATTGGCCCCAAAGCCGGTGCCGCTGCCTTCTATGTCGGATTTTCCGTCCAGCAGAGGTTGCGGTATGATGGGAAATTTCCGCGTGATCTTTACGTCCGAATAGAGAAAGTTCACGCCCCCGGCGACGGAAAGGTTGTCGGTAAGCTTCAACGAAATCACCGGGTTAAGGGTATAGGTCTTGAGTTGGGAAAAGGTGGTGATATAGCGCCCGGCCCAATCCGCCGGCCAGTCGGTCCCCAAACCGAAGGGCGAAAAATAGCCCAACCCGAGGGCCACCCGCTCGTTGGCTGGATATACCAGGTAGAAGGCGCCGGTATGATATAAGCGGGGTTTTGTCTCGGAATCGGTTCCTCCCAAGCCTTTAAACTCCCGGTCGGGAAAGTTGAGGAAAGTCGCCACATATGCTTGGGGCCTTTTTATCTGGTTCAAACCGGCGGGATTATAAAATATGGCTGAAGGGTCATCGGCTTCGGCGACGAACGCGTTCCCTTGGGCCATGGCTGCCGTCCCCTGCTGGATCAGCGCGAAACCGGCTCCCCGGGAAGCAGTGGGCCAGGCACAAAAAAGCGCCAGCACGATGGCGGCCAGGAAAACCATCATTCTTCCCCCAGGATCAGTGTCATTCTTAAAGCGAGGGTGGTGAGCCTCGGGGGCTAAGGCCTTATTATAGAGGCTCCTTTCAGTCATATAAGTTTTCTCCCTAAGAAAAAACCCTAGTTATTTTCCAAAATATTGAACACTATAGCACAACATTCTGGACTTTCAGCAAAATTGTTAAAGAATATTTTAAGATAATTAAAAAAATTATTCGCCATTTGTCTCGGAAACTTAGAATTATTTTTGCTAGCTGGGTTTGTTGTAAAAGTCTTTTGCCGGTTCTAATTTTTTGATTATGATGGAAAAAATTTTCGAGGGCGGAACATGAACAGGATGTCCGGTGGAGCACATGGCAGCATGGTTCAGGGGCGGCGTCCCCTGCGGCCGCAGAGTCTCCTGAAAGTGGCGGCACTGCTGATAGTGGCGGTAATGGCGACCTGGGGGTCCGGTCTTAAGACCACCGCAGCCCGGACCGACCCGGGGGCTGCCTTCAATGCCGCCAAACATTTTACCATCAAAAAAATTGTGCCGGAGGCGAGCCGAGAAGAAGTGAAAATCTTCTTCAGCCAACCGGTACCACTGGGCGTCCTCCAAGCCAACCTGCGTCTGTTGCCTCGTGTCAAGCTGGATTGGAACCGCTCCAGGGTAAGTCCGTCAGGCGTTTTGATCTTGAAAGGCAGTTTTAAGTACGGGGCCGGCCACGTGGTCACCATGAAAGATGGCGTTACGGTGGCGGGCCGCACCTATGTCCCCACCGTCACCACCTTTATGATGCCGGATCGCCCCGCCATCGTGGAGTTTGTTGGCGCCAAACGGGTCATTGAACGGGATAGCCGGCAACTCCTGCACGTCCGGGTTGCCAATGTGGAAAATCTGAATCTGTCCCAAATCCGGGTGCCGCCCCTCCTGTTGCCCCAGGCTCTAGCCGCGGAGCAGGCCGGGGCCGACCTGGAACAGACCCTAAAGGAGCTGCGCACCGCCGCGCAGCAGCTCGCCCCGTTAATCCAGGGAAAAAGTGTCTATGCCCCCTTTGGGGGAACACCCCTGGAAGAAAAGCAACTCTTTCCCGCCGGAGGCGAAAAGAACCGCGTCCTGGCCGTTTCTCTGCCCCTCAGCTTTCGCCAGAACAAAGAGGCCGGGGCCCTGGAGCTCATCCGAGTCCAGGACAACCAGGTGGGGAGCGGGGCCGCAGCCGGCCCCCGCCATTTCCGGATCACTGATTTAGGTCTAACTTACAAGGTCGGGGGCAAAAGCCTCCTTCTCTGGGTCACCTCCATTAAAAGCGGCGCCCCCGCGGCCGGCGTCCAGGTTCTGGCCGTTACCCGCCATGCCGAGGTCTTCCCTCTGGGGGTCACCGACAAAGACGGCATTCTGACCTTCACTCCCCGGGAATTGGACGGCCTCTCTCTCCAACAACTGGGAGGTTTCCATCTGGTCAAGCGGCTGGTGAATAAACCCGACATTACCTTCTTGTTGGCGGGAAAGACCGGGGATGTCTCATATATCGAAGTAAAGCCCCACGGCAACCTCAAGGCCGAAGACGTCTGGCAGGTGACCACCCCGGAGCAGCCTCAAAACTTGAAAGGAGTGGTTTTCACCGAGCGCGGGGTCTATCGCCCGGGTGAAAAGGTTTTTTTCAAGGGCACGGTGCGGGAGTACCGGGATGGGGCCATACTACCGCCCCAAACCAAAACCTGCCTTTTCACGGTCACCAACCCCCGGGGGGAGCAAGTATTTACCAAAAAGATCAATCTGTCGGAATTCGGCACCACGGCCGGAGAAATGCCGACCCAGCGGCACTGGGCCCTGGGAACCTATACCCTGAACATGACCTTCGGGCCCCAGGCCGAAGTGTTACACAAGACCAAAAAGCGCCATCCTTCTGAGGAAGCGCAAAAAGACAGCAAAGCCCCCCGACCCGAGGCCAGCACCACCTTCCAGGTGCAGGAATTCAAGCCCCCGCGCCATTTTACGGATATCACTTTTGCGCGTTTTTCCCGGGAAGACAAAACCTATGTAAACCGGGAACGCCAGGCCGAGTTTGTCAGGATTACCATCACCGGCGCCTATTATGCCGGCGGCCCGGTCAAGCACGGCCAGGTGCGCTGGCGTATTTCCCAGGCCCCCACCAGCTATCCCATTCAAAAGTTTGACACCTATTCCTTCGGCTATGTCGCTGATGACAAAGGCGTTCTCATCGAAAGCGGCCAGGCCATCCTGGACGCCCAGGGAAAAACCACGGTGGAGTTCCCCCTGGACCGCCATATGCTGGCCGGCCGCCAGGGAATCTCGGTGGTGGCCACGGTGGTGGATTTTGACGGACGCGCCGCGGCCGCCGGCAAGGCCTTTCAGGTGGAGCCGGACTTTTTGGTGGGCATCAGCCGCCACCGGGACAGCTTCAAGATCGGGGAAGAGCATGAACTGCAGGTGGTGGTGCTCAACAAGCAACGCCAGCCGGTTAGCCAGGGCACGGTGCGAGCCGAGGTGCTGGAACGAAGTTGGTCTTACGTGGCCAAGCGCAATGAGCGGGGCGATGTGTACTGGGACGACGAAGCCATCTGGCGCCGGGCCTTCACCCAAGACCTGACCCTGAAAGAGGGGAAAGCTTCCTTTCAATTTAACTGCGCCCAACCGGGAAGCTATCTCCTGGTCTTCACCTTCACCGACCCGCAGGGCCAAAGCTTTTCCTCCGCCTCCCAGGTGAGGGTGGCCTGGGAATACATACCCGAAGAAAAACGAAACCGACCCTACCAACCCTTGGCGCTGTGGGCGGACCGTCCTATCTACCAGCCGGGAGAAACCGCCCACCTTTCCATCAGTCCCCAGGGACCGGTCTCTTATTATCTCCTTACCCTGGAGCGGGACGGGTTGCTTTTCCACCAGGTGATCAAAGGGGGAGAAGGTCCCAAGAACGTGTCCCTCCCCGTGAAGGCCAAGTATGGCCCCAATGTCTATGTCTCGGTCTTGGGCGTGACTCCCCGGGGGGACTTTCCGGTGCGGCCCGGCCAATATGATATCCAGGCCCCCGGCTTTGTCTGGGGCAACCTGAATCTACCGGTCCTCAAAGACCTGGAGGGCCTGAATGTCAAAATAAACCCGGAAGTGGCCGACTGGCGGGCCCGCCCCGGAGAGGAGGTGAAGGTCAACCTTACGGTCGCCACCCCCAAAGGCCAGGGAATTGAGGCGGAGGTGGCCCTGGCGGTGGTGGACGAAGCGGTCCTGGCCCTCACCGGGTATAAGACCCCGACGTTGACCAAGCTTACCCGTTTTGATCTGCCCCTGGAGGTCTTTACCGGTGAGCTGCTCACCCTGCTGGTCCACCAGACCCCTTTCTATCCCTCCAAGGTGGAACCCTTGACCGGGGGCGGCGGCTTCTCGAAGGACATCGTGGACAAACTGCGCCGGCGCTTTAAAGCCGTGGCCTATTTCAATCCCCAGGTGCTCACCGATGCTCAGGGCAAGGCCCAGGTTTCTTTCACCCTGCCGGACAATATCACCAGGTACCGAGTCTTCGCCGTGGCGGTGGACCGCACCAGCCGCTTTGCCAGTGTCGAGCGCCACCTTATTGCCACCAAGGACTTTTACCTGGAGCCCGGCCTTCCCGGTTTTTTCAATGTCGGGGACCGATTCAAGTTCCAGGTCTCTGCCACCAACGCCACGGCCAAGAAAGGTCCGGTGGCCTTTTCGGTTTCGGCCGAGGGCGGGTTGAGTCTGAAGGCGGTGGACACCGGCGGCGAACTCAATCCCAAGGACAGCCTTAAACTCAACGTCAGCGGTGAGGCGACCGCGCCCGGCCAGGCCAAGGCCAAGTTTGCCGGAGAATTTCTAGGCCACCGGGATGAGGTGGAGCTCACGCTGCCCATCAATTCCGGGCATGTCCGGCAGACGGTCTCGGTTCTGGGCTCCTTTTCCGGCAACCAAACGGTGAAAATTCCGCTGCCGGCCTATCTCACCAGTGGTGCCGCCGGCAAGGTCAACCTGGACGAGGTGCAGGCGGTGCTTACCTTGTCGGGGTCACCCTTCCTGCGCTTCACCCGGCCCATCAACTATCTGCTCACCTATCCTTACGGCTGCGTGGAGCAGATCAGTTCCGGGGTCCTGGGGCTGGCGGCCCTCCGGGGCCTGATACAACAAAACCTGATTGCCGGAATTTCTCCGGACAAAGTGAATAAATTCTTGCTGGGTGGCGTCAACCGTCTCATGAACCTGCAAACCGCGCAGGGCGGCTTCAGCTATTGGCCGGGGCAGCACTACTCCCACCCCCTGGGTTCCCTTTATGCCCTGGCGGCCCTGAGTATCGCCAAAACCCAGGGGCTGGCCGTCCCCCAAGCCGGGATGGAAAAGGGCCTTAGGTACCTCACCAACAAGGTGCAATATGGCAAAGTCACTCCCCTGGAAAAGGCCTTCGCCTGCTACATCCTCTCCTTGAATCAGGCCCTGACGCCGGCCATTTACCAGAAGGCCATGCGGGAATATCCTGCCCTACAGCGCGAGGGGAAATTGTTCATGATTTTGGCGGCTTATCACGCCAAACTTCGCTCCCCGAAGATGCTGGAGGCTTATCTCAAACCCATTCTGTCAGGAAAGGATTGGGACAAGGTCCAGGGTGACATCATCGAAGATGACTTTGACGCCCGCTTCCGGGGCCCGGCTCTGGCCGTGTTGGCGGGCCACGATATCATGCCCCGGGACCCCCTGACCCAGCAAGCGGCCCTTTATCTCCTGGGGGGCGTGGGACGGCAGGGTATTTGGACTTCCACCAGCGATACCGGCTGGGCGCTGTTGGCCTTGGGGCAATATTATCAGGGGGCCTCCTTCCCGGAAAAAGCCGGCCAGGTTACAGTAGGCCAGCCCGGCGGCTCTTCCCAGGAGCTCAGTTGGGCTCCCGGCGGCTACCGGAGCCTCAGCCTGGACGCCAAGACCCTGCTGCAAAACCCCGAGGTGCGCCTGCAAGGGGAAAAGTCCCGTACCTGGCTCTACCAGGTGGATCTCACCTATCCCCGGCTTGATCTTAAGGAGAAGGGCGAAGACCACGGTTTCAAGGTGACCAAGGCCATTAAAAACACCAACGGCAAGGATGTCATCCGGGTGGGTGACCTGGTGAAAGTTACCCTGGAGGTGGAAATTCAGGGGCTGGCCCGGCGTTACGTGGTGCTGGATGACCCCCTGCCCGCCGGTCTGGTGGCGCTGAACACCGCCTTAAAAACCGAGGAACCCGTGCCGGAAAAAGCCCAGGACCTCTATGATTATGTCACCCCTGACGGCGTCATCCGGTTTTTCCCCAATCACTTCGAAATCCGACAGGATCGGGTGCTGGCCTTCCGGGACCGGGTCTACCCCGGGACTTTCCGGTTTGAATATTACGCCCGGGCCGTTTGTGAGGGGGATTTCGTCCTGCCGCCCACCCAGGCCGCGGCCATGTATAACCCCGGCGTCCAGGGTTTTTCGTCACAGGGTCGCCTGGCCATCAAGGGGCGCTGATGTTGCGAGGGCTTATCCCTTCCCATTGGGTATGTTGGCTCCTGCTGGGTGTCCTGCTAGCTGGCGGGGCCATTTATCTGGAAGCGGCTTCCCGGTTTGACCCCGCCGCCCTGGCCCCCCCTGCCGGCCCCCTGGTCCTCGACCGCCACAATCAAATCTTGCGACTGGTGGCCGGGCCCCAGGGTTTCAGGTCGGTAAAGCTGCCCGCCGGGGAGATTCCGCGTCTGGTGGCTGCCGCGTTCATCGCCGCGGAGGACCAGCGCTTTTGGCAACATCCCGGAGTGGACCTCGCCGCCGTTTTCCGGGCCGCGGGCCAAAACCTGGCGGCGGGACGCATCGTTTCCGGCGCCTCCACCCTGACCATGCAACTGGCCCGCCTCACCTATCCCGGCCCCCGTACCTATGGGCGCAAGACGGTGGAGATGCTGCGCAGCCTGCGAATCGAGGCGGTCTTCTCCAAAGAGGATATCCTGCGAGCCTACCTGGACCGGGTGCCCCTGGGCGGCAATCTCGTGGGGGTAGAGACCGCGGCTTTGGCCTTTTTCGGCAAGCCCGCGGCCCAACTCACCGCGGCCGAGGCGGCCCTCCTGGCGGCCCTGCCCAAGGCCCCCACCGCCTTGCGTCCCCTGGGCCCCCGGCACCAGAGGCTGCTGGCCCGCCAACGATGGGTCCTCACGCGCATGGCCCATCTCGGCTATCTCAGCCCCCCGGAACTGGACGCAGCCCGGCAGGAACCTTTGGTGTTCAGGACAAAACGGGCCACCCCGGTTCTGCCCTTCCGAGCCCCCCACTTCGCCCAATTGGTTTTGCGTGACCACCAAAAGGCCAAACCTAAAGCTGACCGGCTGGTGACCACCCTGGACCTCTCCCTGCAGCAGCGGGCCGAAGCCATGGTGCACTCTCATCGGGCCCGCCTCTTAAAAAACGGGGCTTTCCAGGCCGCCGCGGTGGTGGTGGACAACCGCACCCTGGAAGTCCTGGCTCTGGTGGGTTCCCAGCGCTATGGGCCCCGGGATCAGGGCTACAACAACGGCGCTGCGGCGCCGCGCTCCCCGGGCTCCACCTTGAAGCCCTTTCTGTATGCCCTGGCTTTGGACCAGGGCTTTAGCTCGGCCACGGTGTTGGAAGACGTGGAGCGGCGCTACCGCACCCCCCGGGGGGAATTCATTCCCGCCAACTACGACCGTTCCACCCACGGCCCGGTGTCCTTCCGAGAGGCCTTGGGGAACTCCCTCAACCTCTCGGCCGTGTATCTCCTCAATCAGGTGGGGCCGCAGGTCTACTACGATACCCTGATGAAGCTGGACCTGATCAATCATCCGGAGCATGGCCCCGAATACTACGGATTGGGGCTGGTGGTGGGCAACCCTGAGGTCACCCTCCTCCAGTTGGCCACGGCGTACGCCTCTCTGGCCAACGGCGGCCTTTACCGGCCCCTGCGGCTCCTTGCAGGCCAACCTCTGGACCCGGGGCTGCCGGTGTTCACCCCCCAGGCCGCCTATATCGTCAATGACATCCTGGCCGATCCCTTGGCCCGGGGCCGCATATTCGGGGGGTCCCAGGTCATGAACCCCATGCTCGGCCTGGCCCTCAAGACCGGCACCAGCACCCGCTACCGGGATTGCTGGTGTGTGGGGTATGCCCCCGAATTCACGGTGGCCGTCTGGGTGGGCAATTTCAGCGGCCGGCCCACCACCACCCTGAGCGGTTCCACCGCTGCTGCACCCCTGATGATCGACCTAGTCCGGGAGGTCTACGCCGGGAGTGCCCCCGGGAAATTTACACGGCCGGAGGGCATCGTCAGACGGACGGTTTGCGCGTTTTCGGGACTGATCCCCGGTCCGGGCTGTGTGCATCAGCGGCAGGAGTTTTTCGTAACCGACACCGAGCCCACCCGGACTTGCACCTATCACCAACCCCGGTCCCCCTGGCACCGCATGCCTACCCCCTTTGCCGGCTGGCTCCAGAAACGCCACCACCGGGGCGGGGAAGGCCGGTTCCGTCTGGCCGGTTTTTCCGTGGATTTGGACAGGGTGTTCCCCCACCGCGCCCCGGTCCACCAGACCCCTTCCCGACCCCAACCTCATACCGGCAAGGTCTCCCTGGGCTCGGCGGGCATGGCCGGAAAACAGCTGCGGCCGCGCCCTTCTTTCCCGGGGCAAGCCCCGGAGGTGAGCATCAGCTATCCCTTACACGGGGACCGCTTTCTCCTGCCCCCTGGAGCCGATTCCCTGCAGCTTACCTTGAAGGCCGCGTGTCAGAGGCCCTTTGCCAGAATCACCTGGTTTGTCGACGGCCAGGAAAAAGCTGCATCCGGGCCCCCTTACGAGCTTACCCTGGACCTGACCCGGGGCCGGCACCGCCTGATAGTGGTGGGCCCTAGCGGTCTGGGAGACGCGGTGGAGGTGGGGGTGGAATAGTAGGGAGGTCGGCAGAATTCAGAGGATCAAGCAGATATTGATTGGGAAACTTTGACGGTTTTTTCAGCTAATCGGCGAAATTTTTCAGCATATCGATGCTCCACCTGAAAATCAGGAGAGGCCAGACCTGACTTGATTAAATACGCATTGATAAAAATTTTGTTTTTCAGATAAATATAAGCCGAAACAATTCCATTTTCATTGGCTACAGTCGCATCCTTCAACACAACATATTTCCCCAAAAGATACTCTTGTAAATATTTCTTGGTTTCATCGTGTTTTTCAATGTGAATTCCCAAGAATCTCACCAAGTTGCCGTTATCCAGCAAGATTGTCTCTTCATCTTGTATAGCCGCCACTTTAGGAAGAGTTTGGGATTTTTTTGAAAGATTTTCATGATTCCTTAAAACTGAGGAGTCCTGAATGCGAGGATGGTAAATAAGTGATGAAACTTCAGGTGTCTCCTTCTCCCTTTTTATCATCTGCACGGGGGTAGAAAGGGGCTGCGCCTCTTTTAACCCCACTTTCTCCCGAATAATTTCCATAAATCTTTCATTGACTTCATAACCCACAGCATTTCGCCCCAAATACAGGGCCGCTTTCACCGTGGTGCCGCTTCCCAGGAAGGGGTCCAGCACCGTATCCCCCACAAAGGTGAACATGCGGATAAGGCGCCGGGGCAGCTCCTCGGGAAACATGGCCTCGTGTCCCAACTGCCTGGCGGCCCCGAAGTGCCAATGCCCGGAAAAATATTCTTTCCACTCCTCTTTGGTGAGTTTTGAGGCCTCTTTAATATCTTTGGGGACTTTCTTGGCCGGCCCCGGCTTCTTGAAAATCAGGATGAACTCAAAGTCTATTTCCACCAGGCCGTTGGGCGGGTAGGGATAGGAGCCCATGATGGTGGCCCCGCCCGTGGTGTTCATGGTGGTCTTTTTCTGCCAGATAATGGCCCCCATGAAGTCGAAGCCCAGTTCCTCCCCCTGCCCGATAATTTCGGCGTGCAGGGGAATGATTTTATAGCGGCCGTACACCGCAGCCCGGGCAAACTGGTCCCCCACGTTGACGCAGAGCCTGCCCCCCGGCCGGAGGACCCGGAAACACTCCCCCCAGACCCGGTATAGGTTCCTCAGGTAATCATGAAGGCTCTGCCCATAGCCGATTTGGCCGGTGATGCCGTAATCCTTGATATGCCAGTACGGGGGGGAGGTTACTACCAGGTCCACGGCCCCTGCCGCCACCTCTGCCATATCCCGACTGTCCCCAATAATTACCTTCGCCCAGTTGTCCATTGATTTGAGT
>JARRKO010000020.1:0-24588 GCA_037388025.1 Syntrophobacterales bacterium | reverse complement strand
TGTCGACCAAATACCGAGAAGACATCCTCATCCATGGTTATTTTATGTTTCTTTTCAGCTACCACCATAAATTCCTCAACTCCCGAGAATAGTAATTGACGAAACTGGTTTTCCCCTCGTTCCCAAGCTCCTACTTGGGAACGTACCTGGGCGCTAAGCTCAGATTGGCAAAAATTACTATTCTCGGGAGTTGAGGAATTTATGGTGGTAGCTGAAAAGAAACATAAAATAACCATGGATGAGGATGTCTTCTCGGTATTTGGTCGACATGAGGATAAGGTATTTGTTCATCAAGGGCAGAGACGTCCCCTTGGGGGCGAAGATGAGATAGTAGCTTTGAAAACTATATTCGAGAATTTTAATAAATTTCAATTAATAGGATTACCAGCCGTTGCAGAAAAGAATATAGTGCATTTACAATCATTGGTCAGAACCTACAATTATAAGAACATATTAAATCGCGCAGAGATTAAACTTAAAATAGAAGAATTGAGAAACTGTTTTGAAGATGAGAAGCTTGGACAAGAAGAGTTCCAACTTGTGGCTGAAGCCGAAAATGCAAACATAGGTATCCTCCTTACTTTTAATCCGACACTCATTGATGAGGGAAAAAGACTCAGAGTGAAAGATATATTGAAAGTTGAGATAATGAAGCCCTCTGGGTATGTTCGGAAGTACCTCTAATTAATAATTTATTTTTACCTCTCGTTCCCAAGCTCCTGCTTGGGAACGCACTTGGGCGCCAAGCTCAGCTTGGCAAACGTAATCTATTAGAAAATCGTGAATTCTTGGCAAAGCAGAGCTTTGCACCAAAAACGGGTTCCCAAGCAGGAGCTTGGGAACCAGAATCTTGGAGGCTTGGTAACGAAAGCAACGATGACCAACAGGGCCTGGTAACCACTAAAAATTGGTTATTTTTGTAAAGGTAATCCAGAAAAAGCCGATAACGTGAGGAGACGGACTGGGAGCGCCTGGCGCCCCGAACATCCCTTCTACCCCCCTTCATTATTCCGGAAGGCGGGTTTCCATCTACCCCTCAGGAGGATGCTATGAAAGTCACCTACGATCCGGAAGTGGATGTGCTGCATATCGTGTTGAACAACGTTCCCGTCATGGCCAGCGACCAAAACCAGCCCGGCGTCATCATCGACTACGACCAGGAAGGCAATCTCATCGGCTTGGAGATTTTAGAAGCATCCATGCGGGTGGGAAATCCCCGCGTCCTCGAGTATGCCGTCATGCCCTGAGGGCCTGACCAACTCCGGGCCGGCTGACAATCTTTCCCCAAGAGCAAACCGCCGGCCCGGAATAATATCCCTGAGCATCCCGAAAACCCCGGTATAGTATCCCCAGAAATTCCTTCCCAGGACCTGACCCCCTTCTTCCTTAAGAGCCCGCTATTTCCCGGATTGCGCCAGGCGAAATTTTACTATATGGTAGAAATCGATGCAGAATACATTTATCTGAGGAGCCGGAATATGAAATATTTTCCGTTTACCATCATGGCTGCTCTCATCCTGGCCTTGGGCTGCGGCGGCGGGCCCTCCACCACCACCAAGGCGACACCGCCTCCCGAAAATGATTTTGCTAGGTTATGCCGGGCCGTGGGCGCTGAGGGGGGGCAAATCGCCCGGGAGCAGTTCATAGCCAAGGCCAAGGACAAAGAAACAGCCGCTCGGCTCTTTGATGCCTGCGACGCCAACCGGGATAGAATGCTTTCTGAGGAGGAGGCCAAGCAGGCGCGCATGGATGAATTAAAGCGCCAGGTCATACGCATTACCACTCCCGGCCCCTAAAGCGCCCACAACTTTGAGAGGAGGGAACTGATGCCTCGCAAGCTCATCCTGGTAGTGGGGGCCTTGCTCTTTTTGCTGTTGGCCTGCGGCGTCGAGGGCCAGACCCCGGCAGCCAAGCCCAATCCCAGTCCCCAGACCAAGCCCTACGAAGCCCAAGATTTCAGCAAGCTCAAGGGCATGCCGGGGTTCAGCGACCGGGCCCTGGACCTGCATTTCGCCCTTTATCAAGGATATGTAAAGAATACTAACCTTCTTGCCGAAGAACTTAAGAAATTGGCAGAGGAGAGCCGGACCAAGACCCCGGCCTATGCTGAACTCAAGCGCCGCTTCGGGTGGGAGTTCGATGGTATGCGCCTGCATGAGCTCTACTTCGGCAATCTGGGGGGGAAGGAGCCCCTGGCCCCGGACAGCCCGCTCATGAAAAAGCTAGAGGAAAACTTCGGCAGCTTCGATCAATGGGCCGCAGACTTTAAGGCCACCGGGGCCATGCGGGGCATCGGCTGGGTGGTGCTTTATGAGGACCCGAAAAGCGGGCGTCTGTTCAACACCTGGATAAACGAGCACGACCTGGGCCATTTAGCGGGCGGCCAACCTCTGCTCATCATGGATGTTTTCGAGCACGCCTATATCCCCGACTATGGCCTGAAGCGGGGGGATTATATCCAGGCCTTTTTTGATAACATCGACTGGCAGGCGGTGGAGGGCCGACTGGGGAAACAATGAGGATTTAAGAGCATACGGTTTCCTTCAGCGGTCAGGAAGTGATGGGCAGTGCCACCCTTGTATCTTCGTCGGTTTTATGTCATGGTGAGCGAAGCTCATGACCGAAAGGTCATAATGAGCATTAACATGTAGAACCGCCGCGCTCGGCGGTTTCCGGCGCCGGCGCTATATTCTCATTTAACGTCCCTGAGCAGGAGGAGCATGGAGGAAGGAATGACCGGGGACAGAGAACCCGTGGAACCCAAAGACCCGACACCTTCTGAACCTGTAACCCCTGGTCCTCCCGAGGAACCAGGTCCTCCCTGCCCCCCGTGCCCTGAGCCCGGGGTCGGTTTTCCCACCCAATTCGCCCGGCTGTTCTTCGGAGTCGTCACCCTCCTGGTCCTGTATTATTCCTACAAAATTATTAAACCTTATCTTATCGACATCTTTCTGGCCCTGGTCATCTTCTTCACGGCCAAGCCACTGTTTGAGGCCCTTAACCGAGTGCTTTTCGGCAAGCGCTCCCTGGCCTCCATCGTTACCTGCCTGATTTTGGCCCTGCTCATCATCATCCCCCTCGTCACCCTGGTAAGCATCGTGGCCAGCCAGGCCCTGGAATTCTCCAGCCAGATAAGCCAGGGACTGCAAAGCGGTAAATTAGGCCAATGGGTTAACACCAAGGCCGACCTTTTAAAAGCATATTTGATGCATTTAAAATTGCCGCTCCCCTCAAAAGAAATCCAGTTAGAAGGCCTGGTCCAATCAGTCCTGAGCAAAGTCAGCACGTTTATTTATAATAACGCCATCAACTTTTTGTCCGGCTTCACGAGTTTTTTCTTGGATCTCTCCCTGATCCTTTTTGTGGCCTTTTTCCTGTTCTTGCAGGGCGATGCCTTCATCTCGGAAATCAAGAAACTCTCCCCCCTGGCCCCTGCCGATAACGAGATGATCGTCTCGGAAATGGAAGCCACCATCAAGGCCACCTTGTGGAGTACGGTGGTGGTGGCCTTTATCCAGGGTTCCCTGGGCGGGGTGGGATTTTTCATATTTGGTGTGCCTCAGCCGGCCTTTTGGGGGACAATCATGATCCCCGCCAGCGTTATCCCCGTGGTAGGCGCGGCCATTATCTGGGTCCCCGCGGTGGTTTACCTGTTCTTGCAAGGAGTTTGGGCCAAGGCCGTGGGGCTGCTGATCTTCTGCGGTGTGGTCATCGGCTCCGTGGACAACTTGCTGAAGCCCATGCTTATGCGGGGCACCCGCTCCACCCCTACGGTTTTGGTCCTCCTGGCCATCCTGGGGGGCATTTCTTACTTCGGCATGATCGGCTTCATCCTGGGTCCCTTTATCCTTTCCCTGCTGCTGTCCTTGCTCAGCATCTACGAGACAGCCATCCTGGTGCCATCGAGGTCCCAGGCCCCAGCTCCGGTATTGGCTGAACCATCGGAAGAAAAACAGCCCATCCCCCCTGAGGGAGATGGGCCGTAAGTAGCCAACCAATACTGAGTCCTCTATCAGGAAGCTCCCTGCACCTCCTGTTTCACCTCGGAAAGGTCCAATTCCCCCCGAGAGACCGCGCCATGGCTTTCCAGCTGTTCCAGTTCCTGTTGGACCAGATCCCGCTCCAACTGGCGGTCTTCGTGGATGAACTGGCAGTACTCTTCGAAAAGGTCTTCTTTCAGGGATTGGGAGAACAGGGAGGCTTGTCCCAGCTGCTCTTCCAGTCCCAGGATATTGTCCAAGAGATAGAAGTAGATGGAGCGGGCCTCGGACAGATGGCCGCTTTGGGCCAAACGGTCGGCCTTGGCCTGGGCCCGGCGTAATTTGTTCTCGGCCCGGTCTGGATCGATGGAATCCTCGGTGACCTCCTCCACAACGTGGTCGATGGATTCGAGAATTTCCTCCAGACCCTGCTCCTCCTCTTTCAAAACCCCGCGAATTTCCGGTACCCGGTCAGCCAGGTCCAGAATAATATCCACCAGGTCTTTTTTAGAGTATTTTCTCAACCGATCCGTGAGATCATTGCGGTTCAAGAACCATTCAGGCTCGGTTACCCAAGCCAATAGCAAGGCCAGGGCATGGGGACAAATTTGTCCTTCCACTTCCTGGTGGCAAGGGCAGATGCAAGATAGTTGGTCTGCCTTGATGGTGGCCTCCACCACACAAGGCTCTTCATCCCAAACTACCGCCTGCAAACGGTCCGGTAGTCGATAGCCGAACTGTATCTGATTATTCTGGATCAGCTCCCGGGCCCGTTCTTTGATTTCCGGCGGGGCAATTTTATCCAGGGTTTTTTCGTCCAAATTATCGAAGCGCATATTTCAAAAATGTTCCTAGTTCTTTCTTTAAAATGTATCATATCACCCTTGCTAAGCAATCGGTTTTTGTCTTTTTTCGACCCCTTAGACAAAAAAGTTTATGGCTTCCGGAAAAGATTTTGGCTGAGGCGAAAGAGGTGATTCAGGCGGTCTTCCAGGTGCTGACGGTGCTTTTCCAAGGCTGCTCCCCGATCTCGGGAGCCGACTCTTATGGGGGCATTCACCAGGAAGGTGTTTTGCCCCAAGGGCAGGGGCACCTCGAAGCGGTCCCAGGTGTTTAGGGTGATCTTGCGGCTGCTGGCCGCGGCCACGGGAAGGATGGGGGTATCGGTCTCCCGGGACAGATAGAGGACCCCCTTCTGGGCCACGTGGATGGGGCCCCGGGACCCGTCGGCCGTCAACGCGACGGATTGTCCCTGCCGGAGGTGGGCGGTCAGGTTTTGCAGAGCCCGAAAGCCCCCCTTGTGCCGGGACCCGGGGCAGACCAGATATCCCAGAGCCAGACCCAAGTCACTGACATACACGCCGTCTCGACTGGGGCTGGTCATGATGACCACGGGGAACTTCGCTCGGCAATAGATGGTGCCCAGATAGAGGCAGGATAAAAGATGACCGTGCCACATGGCAAAGATGACCGGGTCTTTAGACTCCAGGACAGCCTTCCCCTGCGGGTCCCCGTGCATGGAAGACCTGGCGGCCCCCAGAGACGCCCGGACGAAGCCCCGGCCTAAGACCGGCGCCAAACGCCGCCAAACGGGATGCTCCAATCGAAGTTTCATGGATAAGGTTTTTTGGGAAGAGGGGGCCGGTGGTCCCCCGGCCTTCCCCGCAGATTACCTGGGGATGCTGGGGCCGGCCTCACTTCTTTGACTCCAACCGTTCCAGGACCTTGGGTGCGTAAATTTCGTGTTCTTCTAAAAGAGGCGAAACCGGGCGCATGAGCCCCAGCTTCATGACCAGGAAATTGAGGCGGCGCATCTGCTTGAGCTTTTCGGCTTCGTCCGGTAGGGAGGCCACCAGATCCTGGAGCCGGACAACTTCTTGGCGCAACTCCAGTTCCGGCGGCAGGCAGTCGGCATTTTTCATTATTTTGTAGGCCATGCGGAGTTCCGGCGGGATGTGGCTGTCGTCCTCCAGTTTGAGGGGCTGGCCCTTCCCTTCCAGATCATCGAAAAGACCCGCTTCGATGGCCTCTAAAATTCGATTCTCCGCAATTCGAATAAAAAAATCCATATCGTTTCCGTGTTCGTGACAAAAGGAGCCGTTGCCCTTCCCCCGGGTCACCTTTGACCGGGAGAACAGGCATCCTTTTCCCACACAGGCTGGAAGCCGGTGCTCCCGCTTTATGTAAGTTTTATATGGCGGCCCGTGGCCGCCGTCTGGCGTGTACGGCACGCCCTATACTGTATAAAAGGGGGTTGGGAGGGGAGTTTGAGGGGAGGGCGGGGGGCCTGCGGTCCCCCGGCTCTCCCCTCAAATTAATTGTTAATGCCGCCGTTTGCGGGCCCGTTCCAGTTCCCGCTGTTCCTCCCGCCGGCGAATGGTTTCCCGTTTGTCAAATTTCTTTTTTCCCTTGGCCAACCCTAATTCTATCTTAGCATGTTCGTTTTTGAAATACAGTTTCAGGGGTATGAGGGTGTAGCCCCGCTCGGTGAGCTTCCCCAAAAGACGCTTCATTTCCCGCCTATGCAACAGCAGCTTGCGGGGCCGGGTGGGGTCGTGGTTCTGCCCGGCAGCATGGGGGTACGGGCTGATATGGGCATTTAATAAGAAAACCTCACCATCCCGAAACCGGGCGAATGAGTCTTCGATATTGGCTTTCCCCAACCTGAGGGACTTCACTTCAGTGCCTTTGAGGACCAGACCGGCCTCGTAAAGGTCGTCAATGTGGTACTCGAAGTAAGCCTTGCGGTTGCGGCAGACTAGTTTAATGCGATCAGCGGTCATGACACGGAAGCGCCGGCCAGGGCCGAGCCAAACCGGAAAATTTCCGGAAAGCGACTGCTCATCTCCTGAACGGCAAAATCATTGATTTCATCTACAGTTACCATATCAAGGGCCTGGCGGGCCATCTTTTGCGCATCTTTATAATGTATCAGACGAATCACCTTTTTGACCATGGGAATAGACATGTGATTCATGGAGAGTTCATCCACACCCAAACCCAGGAGGATGGGGAGATAGAGAGGGTCTCCCGCCATTTCCCCGCAAACGGCCACCGTAATTCCCGCGGTACGGGCGGCCTCCGCGACCTGGAGTATCATGCGCAGTACCGCCGGATGCAGCGGTTGGTAGAGGCCGGCTACCTGTTTATTGCCCCGGTCGATGGCCAGCGCATATTGAATGAGGTCGTTGGTGCCGATGCTGAAAAAGTCCGCTTCCCGGGCCAAAAGGGAGGCCAAGGTTACCGCGGCCGGGACCTCAATCATGGCCCCCACAGGCAGCTGGGGATCAAAGAGATGGCCTTCCCTAGCCAGTTCCTCCTGAATCTCCTGCAGGAGCAGCCGGGCTTCCCTCATTTCCTGAATGCTGGAAATCAGGGGAAACATGACCCGCACCTGGCCATGGGCCGAGGCCCGCAAAATGGCCTTGAGTTGACTCCGAAAGATCCCCTGTTCTTTCAGGCAAAAACGAATGGCCCTCAGCCCCAGTGCCGGATTCATCTCCTGGGGGTATTCCAGGGGTGAGAGGAATTTGTCCCCACCGATATCCAGGGTGCGGATGGTCACCTGGCGGGGGGCCATGGCCTCCACCACCTTCTTGTAGTCTCGGTAGAGTTCCTCCTCAGTGGGCAATAGGCGCTGCCGCAGATAGAGAAACTCGGTGCGATACAGGCCGACGCCATCCGCGCCGGACTTTAAGGCCAGCTGGATCTCCTCGGGAAGCTCAATATTGGCCAGGATGTGAGTGGTATGGTCATCCAGGGTGTGGGCCGCAAACGTGCAAAACCGGGCCACCTCCATCTTGAAGGCGTCGAATTCCAGCTGCCGCCGGCGGTATTTCTCCAAAACTTCGGTGTCGGGATTGAGGATGACCCTCCCCAACAAACCGTCCACGATCACATCATCACCGGGTTTGATCTCCCAGGTGGCGTTGTCCAGGCCCACCACCGCGGGGATCTCCAGAGCCTGGGCCATAATGGCGGTATGAGAAGTCTTTCCGCCCCGCTCGGTGACGAAACCCACCACCTTGGTGTTGACCATTTGGGTGGTCTCCGCAGGGGAGAGGTCCCGGGCCACGATGATGACAGGCTCCGGGGAATCGAACAGGCGGGTGGTAGCCTTCCCGGTGAGGTTCCCCACCAGGCGGCGGTATACCGACTCCACGTCCGCCAGACGGCCTTTAATATAGGGGTCTTCAATGCGGCGGAACAGTTCTTTGATCCTTTCAAAGGACTGATACAAGGCCCATTCGGCGTTGAGGCGTTCTTCCCGAATGAGCCGCAGGGGCTCGTCGCACAGCATCTGGTCCTTCAGGATAAACAGGTGCAGTTCGAGGAGATGGGCGTGTTCCGGAAATTCGCTGGAAATGTCCTTATACAGGCGGGTCAGATCCTCATGGGCCTGATCCATAGCGGCTTGCAGCCGGGCCGTTTCCGTGGCTTGTTCCTCCTCCGTAAAGAGCAGGCGAAAGCGCCCCTTAATCTCGCCCATTTCGCTCAACACCCAGGCTCGGCCGATGACAATGCCGGGGGAGGCGGGAATGCCCTGAAGATAATGGTTTTTTGTCATGATTCCCCGAACTTATGGGCAAAGAGGCGGCTCACCGACGACACAGCTTCGCTGGCATCCGGGCCCGTGGCTTTCAAAACCAAGCGGGTTCCCTGGGGACAGTCCAGGGTTAGAATGGCCAGCATATCCCGGGCATTAACCTGGACGCCGTCCTTTTCCAGGACCAGATCGGCCTTGAACTGGAGAGCCAGATTAGTGATTCTCATGGCCGGCCTGGCGTGCAGCCCCAGGCGGTTTTCCACCCAGATTTCTTGAGTCACTGCCGGTATTTCAGATTTTGCCTCAGACATATTGAGATTGTTACGACCCGGTCTTAAGGAGAGAGGGCCGGAGGACCATGGCCTAAAGCCCCAGTGTTCCGCCTGTGTTTCCCGCTTAAGCTCACCTCCCATCCACTAATTAGTAGCACGGGCATCTTGCCCGTGCACCACGGGCTGGAAGCCCGTGCTACCGTTTTAAGTAATGGGCTTGGGAGGGGGGGTCAGGGGTCTGCGATCCCTTCCCTCAAACTCTATTTATGAAAATTTTATTTTAACACAAACATCAGAGACTCGGTTTGCTCACGTTTGTTTAGCAGCTATTTCAACACCTTGATCTTTTTCCATTCTGAACGAATAAAATATTACCGTATTTTAAATAGGTTGAGACCATTCACGTCGTCTCATGGATGCCTCGGTATAAACTCCTTTTTACCCGGGAATTCTCCTTCAAACAGAAACACCTGGTGGCACAGGCCCCGCCTGTGCCACCAAACTTTGCATTGACTGGGGTTCTTGCCTCCGTCAGTGCCAGGTTCATGATCCAAAAATTATACGATAACTTATCAAAGTCTCACTTTATGCAGTCTAATTACAACACCATAATTTCATTAGTAATTTATACCGAAAACCGAAAACTGCCTTAAGGCAAGCGCTTTTGATCTTTGAGTTCCAGATACTTCTGATACACCCGGCGCCGGGAGACTTTCAGCTCCGCGGCCACCTGATCAGTAAGGCGCCGCCCGGATAAAGCCGTCTGCTGCGCGGTTTTGAGCAGACGCTCGGCTAGGTCCACTTCCATGTCCCGGGGCTTTTCCGGACAGGAGAGGACCAGGGTGCATTCCCCTTTGATCTCCCGGTCCGCCACTTGGGCCGCGACCACGGCCAGAGGCCCCCGCCAGGCCTCTTCGAAGAGTTTGGTGAGCTCCCGCACCACCAGGATCTGCCGGTCCGCCAAATACTGAGCTATCTCCGTCAGGGTTCCGGCCAGCCGCTGGGGGGATTCGTAGAAAATCAGGACCCGGGGTTCCGGGGCCAGGGTCTCGAAAAATTCCCGGCGCTTACCGGCCTTACGAGGTGGGAATCCCAGGAAGATGACATCCCCCGGAAAGCCGCTCATGGACAGGGCCGTCACCCCCGCGGCCGGACCCGGAACCGCCTCCACCTTGACACCCGCGTCCCAGGCCTGGGCCACCAACAGCACTCCCGGGTCGGAAAAGCCAGGGGTACCGGCGTCGCTCACCAAGGCGAGGTTTTCTCCCCGCTGTAGCCGCTCAATGAGCTCCGGCCCCCGAGTTGCTTGATTATTGGCGTGGTAACTGATCACCGGCGTTTTTATCTGAAAATGACTGAGGAGCTTCCGGGTGCGCCGGGTGTCCTCCGCGGCAATCAGGTCCACCTCTTTTAAGACCCTGACCGCCCTGAAGGTGATATCTTCTAGATTGCCGATGGGCGTAGCGACGATGTAAAGAATTCCCATTTCCGGATTTTTCATAAATTTCTAAGTAATCGTTCAGGAGCACTAAAAAGCCCCCTGAATCACCTCTATCTGAGGTTTACCATCTCCCCATAAAATCCCCACCACGTCAAACCGTACCGCCACTTCTCCCAGGCGCTTTTGTTTCAAATAATAATCCGCCAGCTTTCGGAGGCGGGCCTGTTTGGCGTGGTGCACCGCGTCTTGGCCCGAGCCGTACCGGTTGCTGGTGCGGGTCTTCACTTCAATGAACACCAGAACTTTCCGGTGCCGGGCGATGAGGTCGATCTCTCCCAGGGGTGTCCGGTAGTTGCGCTCCAGAATTTTGTAACCTTGCTTCTTGAGAGCCGCCGCGGCCAGGTCTTCGCCTCGGTCCCCCAGGGATCGTCGGTTATTCATAGCTATAGAAACTGATTATCATGACCTCACCCCGAAGCAGGCAAGGCCCCAAATTGAGGCAAACTCTGGTGGCACAGGCCTCTGGCCTGTGCAGCACAGGCGAGACGCCTGTGCCACCATGTGTTATTTCTAAATTGAAAGACATCCGGTCCTGAAATGTGTTTGTTTAATTCTCTTAGTCATCTTTACTTTCCCCAATCGTAACCCACTCCTTGACCCCCTTAAAAGTGCGCCGGTGGATGGCACACGGCCCCCAACACCTCAAGGCCTCCAGGTGTTCAGGAGTGGCGTAGCCCTTGTGACGGACGAAATTGTACTGGGGGTAAAGGCGATGGTAGGCCGCCATGCACCGGTCCCGGTGCACTTTGGCCAAAACCGAGGCTGCGGCAATGACGGGGCAGCGGTCGTCCCCTTGAACGATGGGCTGCTGGGGATAGGCCAGGGGCAGGGGCTGGTGGCCGTCCACCAGCACCATTTCAGGCAGAATTTCCAGGGCCTTGACCGCCAAGGCCATGGCTTTCAGACTGGCGGCGAGAATCCCCAGGCGTTCGATTTCCCGGGCTCCCACTTCGATGACGGCGTAGGTCAGGGCCCCGCGGCGAATTTCGGCGTCCAGGGTCTCCCGGACCTCGGGGTGCAGGCGTTTGCTGTCGCGCAGACCCGGCAGCTGGAGTTCCGCCGGCACAATCACCGCGGCCGCCACCACCGGGCCGGCCAGGGGACCCCGGCCGGCTTCATCCACTCCGGCAAGGAGCCCCACACCCTGGCCGCGCCAGTAGGCTTCCGGGTCAGCAAACACTTGACTGCTGCCCCGGAGCTTCCTCATGCCGGCTTGGTCCGCTTTTCCTTGATGCGGGCCGCTTTGCCGGAGCGTTGCCTCAGGTAGTAAATGCGGCTCTGGTTTACTTTACCTCGAGTCAATACCTTCACTTTTTCAATGTTGGGAGAGTGGTAGGGAAAAATCCGCTCCACCCCTATGCCGTAAGAGACTTTGCGCACCGTAAAGGTGGACCCGATGAGGCCACCCCGTTTCCGGATGACCACCCCTTTAAAGACCTGGATGCGCTCCTTGTCACCTTCCACAATGCGGACGTGCACTTCCACCGTATCTCCCGGGCGGAAATCGGGGAGGTCCGCCCGCATCTGCTCTCGGGAGAGTTGTTCCAACCGTTCCATAGTAAATTTACCTGTCCTTTCCAGAAACTTCCGCTAGTGTGGCCAAAAAGGCCTGATCTTCAGTACTGAGGGACGCTTCGGCCAGCAACTCCGGCCTCAGCTCCCTGGTGCGCCGCAGAGCCTGCTCCCGCCGCCAACGGGCGATCCTGGCATGGTCGCCGCTCACGAGCACCTCCGGCACCGTGAGCCCCTCGAACTCCCGGGGCCGGGTATAATGGGGGTATTCCAACAACCCCGTCTGAAACGATTCTTCCTCCGTGGCCCCCTCGCCCCCCAGCACACCGGGGATCAGGCGGGTCACCGCGTCCACCACCACCAGGGCGGGAATCTCGCCACCGGTGAGCACATAGTCCCCGATGGAAATTTCGTCATCGATGAAGTGGCGGACCCGCTCGTCCACCCCCTCATAATGGCCGCACACCAGCAACAAACCGGGAACTTGCGCCAAATTAACGGCCATCCCCTGGTCAAACAGCCGGCCCCCCGGAGAAAGGAGGAAAACCTTGGTGTGGGGATCCTCCTGCCGCACCCGGCGGATGGCCGCCACCAGGGGCTCGGGCTTCATGACCATGCCGGGCCCGCCCCCAAAAGGCCGGTCATCGGTGACTTTGTGTCGGTCTTCGGCAAAGTCTCGAATATTCAGAACCCGAAACCTTACCTTTCCCAGTTCCTGAGCCCGGCGCAGCATGCTCTGGCTCAGGGGGCTCAGGAAAAACTCCGGAAAGAGGGTCAAAAGGTCAATCCGCATATAAGTCCAGGAGCCCCTCCGGGGGCCAGACCTTGAGGCAGCCCTCTTGCAAGTCGATTTCCTGGATCACCTCCTCCACCGCCGGCAGCAGAATTTCCCGGGTCCCCTGACGCACCACATAAACGTCGTGTTCCCCGGTGGGCCAGATTTCGGCCAGATGCCCCAAAACCGTGCCGTCATCGGCGTGAACCACGGGGAGGCCCAGGATTTGGAACCAGTAATATTCCCCTGGGGGCAAGGCCGGAAAACGCCGGGATTCCCCCTGGACTTCCCGGCCGACCAGGGCCTCTGCCTGCTCTCGGGTTTCAAGCCCCTTGAGGCCGAGGAGCAAATGCTTCCGCCCCCGGCTGGCCTTTCTGACTACAAAGCGTTCTCCCCCCACCAGAATTTCGCCCAGGGCGCTAAAGGTCTCCGGATCAAGATCGCCACGGCCGGCAAGGCCCACCCGTATCATGCCCTTCAGGCCATGGACCCCCACCACTCGGCCCAGGGGCACCATGTCGGGTTGGGGCTTACCTTCCTTATTCAATGATCTCCAGAACCGCCCGTTTGCGAATCTTGGTGGAAGCCGCGCTCAAAATGGTGCGCATGGCTCGGGCTGTACGTCCCTGCTTGCCAATGACTTTCCCCAGGTCTTCCTTGGCCACTTTGAGTTCGATGACCGATGTCTGTTCCCCTTCGATTTCCTTGACTACCACCTCGTCTGGGTGATCCACTAGAGCTTGGGCAATGAACTTGATAAGTTCTTTCATGGCTGGCCACCTCCAATCTGGGATGGGGCGGACTTATTCTCCTGGGGCAGTCTGAGACCGGCCGTATCAACCTCCCGGGGCCGCCGGAGCGGAAGCCTTCCACTGCTTCAGCAGGCTGGCGACAGTATCCGTCGGCTTAGCGCCCCGGTTCATCCACATGTCCAAGAGGTCTTCCTTCACTGTCACCGCCGCCGGATCTTGACGGGGATCATAGGTGCCGATAATCTCCAGGAATCTGCCATCCCGGGGAAATTCACTGTTCGCCACCACGATGCGATAGAATGGTCGTTTTTTGGCGCCGTAACGGGCCAACCGGATTCGTAAAGCCATGTGCGCGATTCGGTCCTCCTTGAGTGAATTGTATCTTGAGGAGAGGGCCGGGGGAGCAATGGCTCCTCCCCCCTCACCCACAAGTCTTAGCCAAACATGCCGGGGAAAGGCATTTTCCCCTTCTTGGCCGCCTTACCCATCTGTTTAAACATCTTCTGGGTGGCGGCGAAATTTTTTAACAGACGGTTGACATCCTCCACCGTGGTGCCGCTGCCTCGGGCGATGCGCCGGCGGCGGCTACCGCCAATGATCTGGTGGTTGGCCCGCTCCTCCGGAGTCATGGAGAGGATGATGGCCTCCACCCGTTTCAACTCCTTCTCGTCGGGCTTGGCCCCTTTCAGGGCCTTCATTTTGCCGAGGCCCGGGATCATCTCCAAAAGGCCCTCCAGAGGTCCCATCTTTCGGATCTGCAGGAGCTGCTGGCGAAAGTCCTCCAGGGTGAAGCCTTCCTGCCGGATTTTCTTTTCCAGCACTTTGACTTGCTCGGCGTCGAAGGTCTCCTGGGCCTTCTCGATGAGGGTGAGCATATCGCCCATGCCCAGGATCCTGGAGGCCAGCCGCTCGGGGTGAAAAACCTCCAGCGCGTCCAGCTTTTCTCCCACGCCCAGAAACTTGATGGGCTTGCCGATGACCGCCCGCATGGACAGGGCCGCGCCGCCCCGGGCGTCGCCCTCCACCTTGGTGAGAATGACCCCGGAGAGATTGAGCAGATCGTCAAAACTTTGGGCCACCTGCACCGCGTCCTGACCGGTCATGGCGTCGGCCACCAGCAGAATCTCCACCGGCTTCACCTTGCCCCGGATGGCCTTGAGCTCCTCCATCAGGGGCGCGTCGATGTGGAGGCGGCCGGCGGTGTCCAGGATGACGGTATCGTAGCCGGCGCTGTAGGCCGCCTCCATGGCGGCGTCGCTGATGGCCACCGGGTTCTGGCCGGGCTGGGTGTCATAAACTCCCACCTGGCAGTCCGCGGCCAGGCGTTTAAGCTGCTCGATGGCCGCGGGGCGCTGCACGTCCGCGGGCACCAGATACGGCTGGCGGCCTTTGGATTTCAGGCGCTTGGCCAACTTGGCCGCGGTGGTGGTCTTCCCGGAACCTTGCAGGCCCACCAGCATCAGGGCCACCGGGGGGCGCCCGGAGAGGTCCAGCTTGGGGGCCTCGCCGCCCAGGAGTGTGGTGAGCTCCTCGTGGACGATCTTGACCACCTGCTGGGCCGGCGTCAGGGACCTCAGCACTTCTTCGCCCACGGCCCGCCCTTTGATCTGCTCAATGAAGCTTTTGGTGACCTTGTAATTGACGTCGGCCTCAAGCAGCGCCAGGCGCACTTCCCGCATGGCCTCATTCACCTGGGCCTCGTTCAGGGTCCCTCGGCCTTTGAGCTTCTTGAAGACCTGGGCCAGCTTGTCGGATAAACGGTCGAACATAGGTCTATGGGTTTTGAGCTATGAGCTTTGGGCTCTGGGCTTTAAGCTTTAAGCCGTAAGTTTTTTCCTGTAGGGTGGGCACTGCCCACGATTCTATTATTCGGTGGGCAAAGCCCGCCCTACATCACCTTGAATTTTGAACTATCCTTTAATAACCCCTAAAGGTTTAAGTTTGGCGACTTTGCGGGAGATCCCCGCCCCGTGGGTCACTTCCACCACGTCTTCCACGTCCTTGTAAGCCTCGGAGATTTCCTCGGCAATGGTGGCCCGGCCGGCGCCCCGGACGACAATGCCCTTGTGAGCCATCTCTTCCACGATATTTCTACCTTTGGAGGCCTTTTTCGCCTGGTGCCGGGACATCTCCCGTCCGGCGCCGTGGCAGGTGCTGCCAAAGGTTTCTGCCATAGCCGTTGGCGTGCCTACCAAAACAAAGGAATAACGCCCCATGTCCCCGGGAATGAGGACCGGCTGGCCCGTTTCTTTATAGGCCGCCGGGGTCTCCGGGTGGCCCGGCGGAAAGGCCCTGGTGGCGCCCTTACGGTGGATGCAAAGCTTCCGGGACTTGCCGTTTACCTCGTGGCTTTCGATCTTGGCGATGTTATGGGCCACGTCGTAGATGAGCTCCATGCCCAGGTCCCGGGGACCTAACCGGAGCACTTGTTCAAAAGATTCCCGCACCCAGTGGGTGATCATCTGGCGGTTGGCAAAGGCAAAATTGGCCGCCGCGGCCATGGCCGCCAAGTATTGCTGTCCCTCCGGCGACTTGATGGGCGCGCAGCACAACTGCCGGTCGGGAAGCTCGATGTTATATTTACCGGTGGCCTTGAGCATCACTTTAATGTAATCGTCGCACACCTGGTGCCCCAGCCCCCGGGAGCCGGTATGCACAATGGCTGTCACCTGATCCTTAAACAGACCCAGGGCCCGGGCCACTTGCTCATCATAAATTTCAGTGACAAACCCGACCTCGACAAAGTGGTTGCCGCTCCCCAGGGTCCCCAACTGGTCCTTGCCCCGATCCAGGGCGTGCTGACTCACCAGATCCGGGTCGGCTCCCTCGATCTGTCCCCCGGCTTCAATATGGTCCAGGTCCGCGGCGTCGCCGTAGCCGTTTTTGACCGCCCAGGCACTGCCGTAACGCAGCACCTGCTTCAGAGTGGGCCTGGAAAGCTTCAGGTCCTTGCGCCGAGAGCCTACTCCCGAAGGAATGTTGTCAAACAGGGCATCGACCAGCTCATCCATGCGCGGGACCACGTCGGAGCGCTCCAGGTTGGTGCGCAACAGCCGCACCCCGCAGTTGATGTCGTAGCCCACACCGCCGGGGGAGACCACACCTTCCTCCATGTCGAAGGCCGCCACCCCGCCGATGGGGAAACCGTAACCCCAATGAATGTCAGGCATGGCCAGGGACGCGCCCACAATCCCCGGCATGGTAGCCACGTTGGCCACCTGCTCCAGGCTTCTGTCCTCCTGTATCTTGGGGAGCATCCCCCGAGAGGCGTACACCACCCCCCGGGTGCGCATTTTGCCTTCCCGGGGAACCTCCCAACGGTACTCATCAACCTGCCGTAACTTAACTGCCATAAGGATTTGATAATGTTTTGTGGGGGGAGGGCCAGGGAGCGTGGCTTCCAGCCCGTGGAACCCACCCCTCACCCCCAATCATCTCACAAATCAAAGATCACCGTGGCCTGCCAGCCGTGATCCCTGGGTTTGAGTTCCAGGTGATGGTAGGTGGCGGCCTTCACTGCGGTTTTGCTCACGTGACGCTCGGGATCAAAGGCCTCTCCTTGAGCCCGGGCGGTCAAGCGCTCATCTCCTAAGTCCACAATTTCAAAGTCCCGTCCCAGAAAGCCGTCCACGTCATACAGGTAGAGCAAATGGTTAAGCCAAGAGACCAAAAGGGCCTCCCGGTCCGGGGCCTCCACCGTAATATCCCGCTGTTCCCTGGCTTTAAGGCCACGGCGGTCCGTCATGGTGGCCACCAGGGCCTCAGCCGCGTTTATGTAAATCTCCCCCAGGGTGTTTCCCTGGATGCGATAAGCAATATCGGCGGTGTGGGGAACTTGCCGGTACTTTTTATAAGGGCCGTCCCGCTGAATGTTCCCGAACATAGCGGGAATTACTCCGCAGTTTATAATTTACTAGATTCTCGCTCTCTTGCAATGAATTAAATGGACCGGCGCCGGCGATGATGGCAACCCAGTCCCCAGGGGTAAAGATTCAGGAACCCCTGGGCTTGCGCCAGTTTTGGGGATCCGCGGTGGCCTCCTGCCCCATCCGGAAAGCGGCCAGGTTGGCCTCCAGGAATTTGGGATTGGTCTTGGTGCGAATCAACGTCAGGATGCCCTCCTGGGGAAAGGGAAGGATTTCGGTGGCCCCCAAAGCCCCCAGGAGCACCATGTTGACCGCCAGGGGTGTCCCGGCCTGGCGGGCCAGGTCCCCGGCGTCAAAAGCCAGCAGGCTCCCCACCTTCCCGGCCATGAGTTCCAGCAAGCGAGTCACTTCCGGATAGGTGCTTTTCCCGGTGGAAACCGGGTAGGGCACGATGGCGGCGGTATTGGCGATGACCAGGCTGCCAGCGTGGCAGCGGTCCAGGGCCCGGAAGGTCTCCAGGGCTTCGAACCCCAGGAGAATGTCCGCCTCCCCGGGAGAGATAAGGGGGCTTTGCAGGTTCCCCAGGACCACGGTGGACACCACCACCCCACCCCGTTGGGCCATGCCGTGGGTTTCGCTGACCAGGGGCGAGTATCCCGCGGCCAAAGCCGCTTCCCCTAAAAGGCGGCTGGCCAAGAGGGTCCCCTGGCCGCCGACGCCGGTAAGAAATATGCGAAGATTGAGGTTGTTGCCGCTCATGGTTTCCTTGATTACTCAACGAAGAATTGCTGTCCTTTTACGACTACCACAACGTCCTGAGGTTATTTTTTTCCGTAGCTCGGTCATAAGAGTCTGACTTACTCCTTCAGACTCCAACCAAGTGTGGCTTTAAAGTTCGATGGGCCTACTTTTTCCGCAAGGTCGCCTTGAGGACCTTGGCTGTACTCTCTAATTCCAGGGTGGCATTAGCCGTCGTCGGGGTGCCTGAGGGACGCAGAGTGAGGGTCCTTTTTTCCCCTGGTTTACCCCAGGTTAAAACGATGTTATCCCCCGAAACCGAGGCGTTCCTCACCCGGAACCACTTACCGGGTTTGTCAGTGGAGCCCCCATAGGAGTAAATTGCCTTGACTCTGGGAGGGTTAATTGCCACGATGGCGATTTTTAGTCCCCTCCCGGTGATATCCATCGGAAACAATTTCTGCCCGCCGCCACCCGGTGGGAATTTAAAATCCCAAGACCCTTCCCAGACGCCGCTCAACTGAGACAATCGGGGGGAAACCCCGGCTGCCGGTGGTCTGATCTTCAGATTGGCGGGGAGAGGCGGTTCATGGACTTGGGCCACTGCCAGAGATAGGCAGAGAAAAACCAGGATTGCTGCAATGATAATAGGTTTTCTCATAATCCACCTCCTCATTCGGGTTTTTCATACCACCTATTGTGGTTGTGCCCCCGCCTTCACCGGCCGGATGGACTCGCAGAACTGGACGCAGAAGGCGCAGCCGGAGCACAGGTCATGGTCGATGAGCATCTGGGTTCTCCCGGAATCCGGTTTCAGATACATGGCGGGGCAGCCGAAATAGTCCAGGCAATGGCGGCAGTCGTCGCAATCCCCCGTTACCTGGAAACGGGCCAGTCGTTTCTTGCCGGTGACCCGGGCCTCATAAAGATAGCAGGGGGCCTGGGAGATGAGGACCCGCACCCCCTTGGAGTCCAGGGCCGCCTTGGCGGCCGCCAGGGATTCTTTATATTTGAAGGGGTTCACTTCCCAGACCTGCTCCACCCCCAGGGCTTCCACCACCCGGGGCAAAGGCAGGTGCTTGCCAGTATAGCCTGGCGGCACGAGGCTAACCCCCGGGTGGGGCTGATGCCCGGTCATGGCGGTGGTGCCGTTGTCCAGAATAACCAGCAGAAAATCGTGGCCGTTGTGCACCGCGTTGGCCAGACCGGTGAGCCCGGCATGGAAAAAGGTGGAGTCCCCGATGAAGGCCACCACCTTCTGGCCGGTGGCCCGGGAGATACCCGCGGCGGTGCTGATACTGGAGCCCATGCAAATGAGATAGTCCGCCATGGACAGGGGAGGCAAAAGCCCCAGCGTATAGCAGCCGATGTCGGTGGGGAAGATACCTTCCAACCCCAAATCTTTCAGCGCAATTTTTATCGCATAATAGGTGGCCCGATGAGGGCAGCCCGGACACAGGTTGGGAGGACGATCCGGCAGCGGTCCGCCCCAGAGCTCGACGGGTGCTGGAGGTTTCGGCGCCCCCCAGGCAATGCCAAAATAATCGGCCATTACCTGGCGGACCAGACCCGGGTGATATTCGTAGAGGCGGGAAAACAGACCGTCGCCTTTGCCCTGGATGGGAATCGCCAATTCCTGGTCCTGGGCGATGGTTTTCAGGCCCTCTTCCAGAAAGGGCTCCAACTCCTCCACCACCAGGACCCGCTCCACCTGCCGCAGAAAATCGGCAATGAGCTTTTCCGGCAAGGGGTGAGTGAAACCCAGCTTGAGCAGGGTGATCCGGTCCCCCACGTTCAGCTCCAGGATGGCGTCTGCCACATAGGCGGCGGCCACACCGCTGGTGACCACGCCCCAGGGTCCTTGCCCCCGGATAACATTGAAGGGTGAGACTTCGGCCCGTCCCCGAACTTTAACCTGCTTGGCTAGGAGCCTGGCGTGGGCTTCCCGGGCCACTGCCGGCACCATCACTTGGGAAAACGGGTCTTTCAGAAAATGACCGAGCCCGGGCCGGGTGGCCAAATCCCCCAGGGTTACCACCCCGCGGGTGTGGTTCACCCGGGTGGTTGTCCTCAGGAGCACCGGTAAGCCCAACTCCTCCGAGAGGGAAAAGGCCGCCCGGGTCATGTCTTTGGCCTCCTGGGGATTCATGGGCTCGAGCATGGGGAGCCCGGCCATCTTGGCGTAATAGCGGTTGTCCTGTTCGTTCTGGCTGGAGAACAGGGAAGGATCATCGGCGCTGACGATGACCAGGCCGCCCTTGACGCCCACATATCCCAGGGTCATGAGCGTGTCCGCGGCCACGTTCAGGCCCACGTGCTTCATGGAGGCCAGAGTCCGCCAGCCCGCGGCGGAAGCGCCGGCGGCCACCTCCAGGGCCACCTTCTCGTTCACCGAATACTCAAAGATGAGGTCAGTTTGCCGGGAAATTTCGTAAAAGCGGTCGCCGATCTCCGAAGCGGGCGTCCCCGGGTAGGTGGCCGTCAGGGAGACTCCGGCCTCCAGGGCCCCCCGCACGATGGCCTCGTTGCCCAAGAATAGGCGCCGCTCCCCCACCTGACCGTTAAGCAATTCTGACATGTACCCTCGAGTCGATAAGATCTGTTTTTGGGGTGATAAACATTAAACTATTATTTTTACCATATTCATATTCACTTCCAAACGCTTTTTCCCCCAAGGCCTTTTTCCCGGAAGTAATACTCACCTTTAACCTGAATCATGGTTTCCCGTTGTCACACCCGTTTCTCGGGGAGGTCACAGTATTTCTTATTAGTGTAGCGTCCCGTAAATCCCATGACATTTATTTGGTGGCACTATTCGTAACAAGGTTTTAAAAAGTCCCCCTTTTCTAAAGGGGGGATCTAGGGGATTATAGAGGGCTTAGGACAAATCCCCCCGACCCCCCCTTTAAAAATGGGGGGAATTTGAGCTCCTTTTGAGCCTGAGAAACATTTCGAAGAATATCACCCTAATTGCGAGACTCAACATCAGTTTATCTTAAAGTTGTAGGGAAACTTGGGTATTGTGGAGCAGGCGTCCTCGCTGGTCGTCGGAATCGGCTGACAGCCTGAGCTCCATTATCTAATCTGAAGAGAAATCCAGCTTCCGGGCAAAAACCCAAATGACTTCATAGGTCACTGGAATGGAGCCATTCACCCCGAAAGCTCGATGATAATTGGCGGCCATGTGCCGGAACAGCCGTGGTGAGAGGGGCCTGGGCTCTGGGTTGGTGGCCCCGGTGGCCTGAAGGGCGTGCAGGAAGTCCTGGACCGAGGGATGGGTTTCGGTGCACTCCTCCCTCTGCACTACCACCTCCTGATAACCTGCCTGGCCGAGAAACCCTTGCCATTTTTCCACATCTGAAAAAGAAAGGGCCACCACTTCCGGAGATTCCGCCAAAGGCAGGCTGCCGGCGGCTTGCCGAAAAGCAGTGCCCAGTTCCCGAAAGGTTGCCGGCCCCAGGGTAGAGAAGGCCAGGGAGCCGCCGGGATGCAGGAGGCGATAATAGGCTTGCAAGGTCTGCCGCGGTCGGGAAAACCACTGAAAAACCGAGTTGGAAATAATGAGGTCATAGCTGCCGCCAGAAAAGGCCTCACCGTCAGCCGCGATAAAATGGATACCGGGATTCTCCACCAGGCGCGCCCGGGCGAGCTTGAGCAAAGACGCGTCCAGGTCCAGGGCGACTATGGTGCCGGTGGGATTTGCCTGGCGCAAAAGCTTGGTTAAATAGCCGGTGCCGCAACCCACTTCCAAAATAGAGTGGGCCCTGACCAGCGCTTCCCGACAGCCCCGCACCAGCTCCAGCGCCATCCTTTGCTGGACCCTGGCGTAGCGGTCGTAACTAGCCCCCCGCCGACCAAAATTTCGCTGTATCGCCTGTTTGTGGTTCATCTTTAAGTCCAAGTGACAGGTTTGGCGGGGGAGGGCAGGGACCTCAGGTTCCTGGCCCTCCCCCCACAATCTTTACCATCACCTCATTAAACTCCGCTGCCCGGGTGAAGAAGGGGGTGTGGCCGGCCCCGGGGAATTTCACCACCTGGGCATTTTGGAGGTGTTGCTCGAGGAAGTCCGTCTGGGCCGGAGGCACGATGCCATCCTCTTCCCCTTGGATGATAAGAACTCCTGCCGGGACCTGGGACAGTTGGGGGCGCAGGTCGGTGTTGAGCAGGTAATCCAGACCCGCGGCCAGGCCTGCCCCGTTGGCCCGGGGTTGAAAGTCTTGTAGCAATTCATCTTTAAAACTTGCTTCTCCCGGAGCCAGGCAACGGCTGACAAAATCGGTCAAACCCCGGCGGCTGTCTGTAGCCACGGCCCGGCGCAGGGCCCGCACCACAGACCGGGGCTGCCCCCAGGGATGGTCCGGGCGTTGGCAAAAACTGGCCGGGGTGGCCACCAGGACCAGCCCGGCAGGTTCAAGAAGCTCTGCGGTCAGGGCTTCGAGGAGCAGCATGCCGCCCAGGGACCAGCCCACCAGGATGGTTTCGGCCAGGGGCAATTCTTGCAGGTAGCCGGTCAGCCAGGACACCTCCCAGATGGGCAGGGTCGGGGTTAACACCGTGAGGCCCGGCCTTAAGAAGGCTTCCCTTTGGCCACGCCAAATACTGCCGGTGGCCCCCCAGCCATGCAGGAAAACCAGGGTCTTCATGCAATGAGCTCCATTTCCCGGCCGACCTCCAGGATGGCTAGGCGGGCCGCAGCCAGGTCCTCCGGGGTGTGGGCCGCGGACAGGGAAAAGCGCACCCGGGACCGGCCGGGCGGCACCGTGGGTGGGCGCAAAGCCACGGCCATCAACCCCCGCTCCCTGAGCCGTGCCGCGAATCTCAAGGTACGGGCGTTCTCCCCCGCCAGTACCGGGACAATCTGGGTCTCGCTCCCCAGGATGTCAAACCCCGCCTGGGTGAGGGTGTGGCGGAACCTTTCCGCCTCGGCCAGCAAATACCAGCGCCGTTCAGGCTCCTGGGTCACGATATCCAGGGCCGCGGCGATGGCCCCCAGGACCGGCGGCGGCATGGCCGTGGAATAGATGAAAGACCTAGCCCGGTTGTGCAGGTAATCAATCAGACGCCGGTCACCGGCCACAAAGCCCCCCAAGGACCCCAGAGCCTTGGAAAAGGTTCCCATGTGCACTTCCACCCGCTGGGTTAGACCCAGAGCCGCGGCCAAACCGGCGCCCCGAGGCCCCAAAACTCCGGTGGCGTGGGCCTCGTCGATCATCAAGCAGGCGCCGTAACGGTCCTTAAGCTCCACCAGATCCTGCAAAGGAGCCAAGTCCCCATCCACGGAGAAGACCGAGTCAGTGATGATGAACCGTCTGCCGGTGCCGGCTTTTTGTAAGAGAGCCTCCAGCCGGTTCAGGTCCCGATGGGGAAATCGGGCCAGCCCGGCTCCGGAGAGCTTAATGCCATCATAAATGCTGGCATGGTTCAGCCTGTCGCAGAAAACCGTGTCCCCCGGCCCCACCAGGGCGCTGATGGTCCCCAGATTGGCCATGTAGCCGGTGCTGAAAATGACCGCGGCCTCGGTGCCTTTGAACTCGGCCAGCCTGGCCTCCACCTCCTCATGCAGGGCCAAGTGCCCCACCACCAGGCGGGAGGCCCCGGCGCCCACCCCCCAACGGGCCGCGGCTTCCCTGGCCGCGGCGATGAGGCGCGGCTCCTGGGATAGGCCCAGGTAATCGTTGGAAGAGAGGTTCAACAACACCCGCCCGTCAACCCGCACCCGGCATCCGGGCAGGGCCTCCTCCACCACGGTCAAGCTGCGTCGCAGGTCCTGAGTGGTCAGGTTTTCGAGTTCACGGGCCAAATTTTCCAGCATACTTATTCCTGAACCATGCACTCAATGAAGGCCCGGGCCGAGCAGGCTTCGGCCAGGGCATGGCACACCTGATCCATGGCGGCCAAAAAGGTGTTTCTGCCTTCCATGGTAGAGATCTGCGGAACTTCCGGCACCTTCCCCAAGATAGGGATGTCGGTGATGGCCGCGATGACCCCCGGGTTGGTCTCCTCAGCCAAGGAGGGCTTGTCGGGATAGCGGTTGATGACCACCCCGGCCACCGGCACCCCGGCATGCTGGGCCGCTTTAACCGTGAGTGCCGTGTGATTGATGGTCCCCAGGCCGGGCCGGGACACCACGATGAGGGGAAGCCGCAGCCAACTGATCATATCCAAAACTAAAAAATTGGTCTCGGTGAGCGGCACATAGAGGCCGCCGGCCCCTTCGGTCACCAGCAGGTCGTAGCGGCCGGCCAACTCTTCCCGGGCCCGGGCGATGCGATCCAGGTCCACCTTAACTACCTCCCGGGCGGCGGCTACGCCGGGGGCCAGAGGCTGTCTGAAAGTTATCGGGGTAAGGAGGTCCAAAGGCTCGGTCAACCCCGCCAATTCCTGGGCAAACAGAGCGTCCGTGGGAATAAGCCTGCCGTTTTCTTCCGGGCAGCCGCTCTGCACCGGCTTGAAATAGCAGGCCGACAGCCCCCAGCGACGCAACACCGCGGTGAGTCCTGCGGCGATCCAGGTTTTTCCCACCCCGGTGTCCGTGCCAGTGACAAAAACCCCTTTGACCCGAACCAAACTCGGCAGGTGCATGATTCCTCTGATATTTTTGAGAGGAGGGCCGGGGGACCGGTGGGTCCCCCGGCCCTCCCCTCAA
>JARRKO010000019.1:9307-67638 GCA_037388025.1 Syntrophobacterales bacterium | reverse complement strand
CCCTGGCCCCCTCCCCCACAGAAAACTTTTCCAGGCAGATTCAAGCTGCGGCCAGGGCCAGCCAGCCGTGTTCCCAAGGACGGGCCCAGGCCTTCACTTCCTCCAGAGCCCGGACCATGAGTTGCAGCCCATCCCAGGCCGGGGAAAGCAGGGCCACCTCGAGGTCGAGGGGATCAAGGGTATGAAAGCCCACTCCCAGGGCTTTTACCGCGGCCTCCTTCGCGGCCCAGAGCAGGGCGGCGGCCGCAGCCGTCCGGCCCTGGCAGTGCTGCCAGGCCCAGTCCCATTCTACCGGGCCGAAGGCCCGCGAGTAGGGATAGGGGGACGCCAGGTCCTCCTCCCGGGCGGCGTCGAGGCCCACCTGACCCTGTCCGGCGACCGCGCCCCACAGCACGGCCCCGGTTTCACTGAAGGAAAGGCTCGGCCCCGGCTTAGCCCCCAGCCTGAAGAACGGCCGTCCCAAGGAGTTGGTATCCAGCGACACAGGCCCCCATTCCAGGGCCCCGGTCCATTCCGGCGCCAGGCCGGCCAGAGCTTCCAGCAGCCGGGCGGCCAATAACTCCCGGGCTCCGTCCCTGACCTCCACCGCCGCGTAAACTATCGGCTCTCCCAACACCGGGCCAGGTAGCTGATAAATTTCAGATAGATTCGGGAAAGTGATGGCTTTCATAGTGAAATTTTATCTGACCCCAAAGTTTTACAAACAAGAATAAAAAATCCCCGGTATTCTTCACTTTTGAGCTATTTTTGTAATCCCATCCCAACCCTCCGGCGGATTTAACCGGTATTCCTCGCAAATCTCCCCCAGTCGCCGAACCGCTACATCTTCGCCAAACTCCGCCTCAAAGCCTGCCAAGACTGCCAGGGCTTGCTCAAAATCTCCCGACTGGTAGTGCTCCCAGGCTGATTCATATCTCCTGGCGGCGGCCAGCACCCTTTCAGGCACTTGGCCAGTCTCCCCCAAGACTTCGTAAATTTCGGTGGGTTGCGTTTTACCGAACACCACGAGGCGGTCCAGACGGCGCCACTCGAAATGGCTTCGGCAATCATGGAACAGGCTTTCATCCACAATAATTGTCGTGCCATAAAGTTTGTTCAGCCCTTCCAGGCGATTGGCCAGATTCACCGTGTCACCCAACACGGTATAGGACAGTCGGGTAGATGAACCGATGTTTCCCACCACCACCGGCCCCTGGGCCAAACCAAAACGCGTCGGGAAGGCCGGTTTCCCCTGGGCGAGCCATCTCAGGTTGTGGGTCTCCAGGGCCTTCCGGCAGCGAAGCACCGCCCGGATTGCCTGCTCCGCTTGATCGTCCACACTCACCGGCGCTCCCCAGAAGGCCACGATGGCGTCACCCACAATTTTGTCCACCGTGGCACTATGTTCCTCTAAAATATCAATCATGGCCTGGAAATATTCGGCCAGGTGTCTGGTCAGGGATTCGGGTTGCATGGATTCCGAGATGCTGGTGAAGCCGGCAATATCGGTGAACAGGATAGTAAGGATCTCGGAGCGGCCGCCGATCCTGGCCACTTCCCCCTTAGCCACCAGTTTTTTTACCACCTCCAGGGGCACATAGCGGGCAAAAGACTGAAGCGCGGTCAAAGATTGTTCCTGGGCCTCCTTGAGTTGAGTAAACTCCTTGAGCCGGGCCTCAATTTTTTCATCAACTCCGAAGTCCAAGTCACGAACCCGTCGACTTTGGGCGGCGAGGGCTTCCAGGGGGCGACTGTACGTGCGGGCCATAAGAAAGGAATAAAGCAGCGCGGCAGTTAAAGCGATGATAGTGGCAATGAGCAGATAGATGCGCTGTTGATGTAACCCCTCCAATAAATCCCGGTTCGGTACCAGGATAACGGTCCAAAGAGAGCGCGCTCCGTCCAGGGGATAAGCGCTTACCCCGGCCCACCAATCCTCACCCTGGCATGTAAAAGGAAATATGGCTTTTTGGGTTTCTTTCAAAGTCTTTCTGATTGTTACATTCGTTTGGGCTTCCGTCACTGCTACAGTGAATTCAGGAGTTCCCAGCTTGGAGACATGGCGAAGGAAAGCTTGGCGGATGGTATCCATTGAGGAAAATTTTTCATGGCGGGGAAGGCCAATGGCCAGCCATTTGTCGGTAAAAATCGCGGTTTGGGAATGCTTGCTGACTTGTTGGGAATCGGCCTGGGTAAAATCAGTTAGGGCCGTAAGCAGGACATCATAGGCAATGGCAGAGGTTAAGCCAGCGTTCTCCCACTTAATGGAAACCGTGATTCCCAGGTCTTTGGTGGTATAAAAAACGTAGGGTTCGGTCCAATAGACCTCTCCGTCAGGCTGGTCTTTAAGGCCCTTATACCAGGCACGTTTGCGGGGGTCATAGTCTAACGTCTGCCAATCAGAGGAGGTAGGGACCCCTTCTTGGTTAACATCGAACCACAAGGTTTGACTTCCCCAATCTTCCCGCGCCACCACCCGGTTGCGGATATGCCCCGAAGGAAGTTGCAAAATAAGGAAACCATCACCGCGGGCGTTGCCGACTTGCACCGAAGATATTTCCGGCACCTGCAACAAAAGCGGCAAAAGCAGGGTGTTAATACGGGTGGCGGCCTGGCGTTGGGCCTCGGTTACCTCACCGGGCCGACCGGCAATCACCTCATTCAGGTTAAGTTTGCCGCTTCGCCCCCAAAACGCCGCAATCAGCGCTCCCCGGTTGGCCGGTTGGAAAAACCGGTCCAGTTCCAGGGTCACTTGTCGGGTGCCATGGTTGATGAGTTTTTCTGACAGCTCCTGCTCGGTCCGATAGGCTCTGATGCTCATCAGGATGAGGACGCTCAGGGAACTCACCAGGATGAGGATAACGAAGCTTCTAATCAGGCTGGCCCGTATGGTGATGGGTTTCCGCCAGGGAAGCAAGGACCTTTTTATTCACCCCTCCTTTGATGAGTTTCTCATGAAAGGCTAAACCAAGAGTCCCACCTGGTCAAGGCCTTACCTAAACCTGTCGGGACAATGAGCTCAGAAGCGTCAATCCCCATCTCCCAAGCCCTTGTATCTTAGAAATAAGAGAAATAAGCGGGAGCACAGGCTTCAAGGCTGTGCAAGAAAAGGCAACGGCTTCACCTTAAGTCACAGGGAAACCAGCAATTCTGCCAAGGCTATGGGGATGTGTTCGATAATTTTCCCTACCTGGGTGGCGGGGGTGGGATGGGCCAGGAGACCGGCCAGACGGTTGGCTTTGGCCGCTAGGATTGCGGCGGTTACCAAGTCCTGGCCGGCGGCCACCAGGGCCGCCGCGATGCCGGTCAGGGTATCGCCGGTGCCGCCGATGGGTTCCAGGGCTTCGATACTGGGCTCGGCCACGGTGGCCCAAATACCTTGGGAATCGGCCAGGTAGTCGGTTTTCCCTTTCACCAAAAGGTAGCGGGCAGCGTTTTGGTGCGCATAGGCTCTGGTAATGAGGTCCGGGACCTTGTTGTCTTCCTGGAGGATGAAGCCCCGGGTGTAAAAGGGATGGGGCGCGGTTTCATCCGCCAGGAAGGCCAACTCTCCCAAGTCCGGGGTAAACAGGTCATACTCCGCAGCCTGGCCGCTCATTTTGGACACATACATGAACCCGGCGTCGGCGATGAGCAGGGGCCGGGGGCTCATGTCCTGGACCGCGAACAAGACCCGGTTGTGCCAGTCCACGTCGGGCTGGAGATAATGAAAACAGATGACGGCAAACTGCCGGGTCGGGAGAGTGTCAGTCAGATATTCGTAGAGACGCCGGCTTCCACCTCCCACCCCGATATCTCCGGCCAGGCAGGCGAAAGGGGAGGGCTGGCGGACGTGTTTTAAAGTCTTGACTGCCGCAGCCAGGAGCGCCGCGGTGCCTCGATTCACCGGGATTTCCCTCTCTGCCACCAGCAGCCGGCCTCCCGCCACTTCGGCTTTCCCCTCGATCAGGGGAAAATCTGCTTGGGGAACGGTGCCCACCACTAAGAGCATCGGCGCTCCATCTCCTGATAGGCCAGTTCCAGGGCGTAACCGCACAAGGTATGGCCGAGATCCCAGGGCCGGGGAGCTCGGTCCAAGGGTAGGCCCACCAGCTCCCAGGCCAGGTAGGGCACATCCGGACAGCCGCCGCCGGAGACGTTGACGATGACCCGGGTTTCCTTGTCCACGGTCAGCTTCATGTTGGCGGCCCGCACCATGAGAAAACGCCCAAAATCCTTGACCTGAAAGAGGTCCACGGGCTTGAGCAAAGGAGCGCTCACCGGCACCATTTCCAAGGGACTCAAGCCAGCCTGGTCCAGAACCCTGAGAATGTTCAATTTTTCGATGATGGGAATCTCGATGACCAGGTCGCAGCCACTTTGGATCTCGGGGGGCGGCCCCATGACGCGGATAGGCCACCCTGCTTCCTTGAGGGCTTTCTCCGCCCGAATGACTTCGCTGGTATGGGAGAATACCAGGATGCCCCGGTCGCCGGTGGGACTGGCTGAGATTCGCGGTTTGAGGCGTTTTTTAAAAGGCCACCAGGCCATACGTCCTCCGTGGAGGGCCGGACAAGGGACCGGGGAGGCAGAGCGCCCCTCCCGGCCTTGTTCATGGATTAAGATTTAGAGCTCACAACTCAATTACCCTTTCTGCAAGGTAATCCGGTATTCATCCCCGTCGGGCTGCACTTCTTTCACCTGCCATCCCAGACTGGCCGCCGCCCGGCTGACGTTTTCCCGGGAAGTGTCCGTGTCTACCAGGACCACCAGTTCCCCCTGGTTTAAGGTTTTCAATTTTTCCATAGTCATCAGTACCGGTTGGGGGCAGGACAGCCCCCGGGCATCAACCTGTTCAGACATGTGTTCCTCCATATGCATGCATAATTTGTTCAGGCCTTTTGCCGCATGGTAAAGCCGATGAACAACAAGACAATCATACAAATGATGACCGCGGCGATACCGTGGGGGCCTACACCCTTAGGGGAGCTGGCCAGGCCGAAGTTATGGGCCACCCCCGCTCCGATAATCATGCCTAAGACAAAAACCCCGGCGTCCCCGTCACCCTCGCCGGCCATAAAAAGCTGACGCCCCGGGCAGCCTCCCGCCAGGGCGAAGGCCAGCCCCGCCACCACCATACCCATAAAGTTCCACAGTTCCATGGTATGAGCCACCGGCTGGCCCATAAAACCCGGGTGAAACTGGTTCAGTATCAGGTTGGTAACGAAAGCCGCCACCAGCAGGGCTATCAGTCCGGAAAGCAGGTGTATCTGCCGGAAGAGATACAAGTCCCGGAAAGCTCCCATGGTGCAAAAGCGGCTGCGTTGGGCCACCACGCCGACGGCCAGGCCCACCCCCAGGGAAATGATTAAAGCTGCATGCATGGCCCCCGGCCCTTTGAGGCTGTAAAATAGGATACCGTCCTTGTCCTGGCCGGGAATTTGAGGATAGATCAAGCGCAAACCCAGCAAACCCAGGATAACCAAAGGAAAGAGCCAGCCCACCGAGGGATATTCCTTTTGATTCCGTCCCAGATTGTAGCCGGCTTTGAAAAAGAGGGCGCCGATGCCGATACCCGCAGCCAGGCCCAGCAGACCGAAGATGGCGTTGCCGTCCCCCCCGGCCAGGCGCAGAACGGCCCGCCAGGGGCAGCCCAGGAAGACCAGGGCCCCGATCATCGCGATCATTCCCAGGATGAAACGCACGATGGGAGCCGACCCGGCCCGGGGACGAAATTCTTTGAAGGCATAAGCGGAAATCAAGGCTCCCAGAACGAACCCCAGGATTTCCGGTCGCAGATACTGCACCACCGCGGCTCGGTGCAAACCGACGGCCCCGGCGATGTCCCGCTCGAAGCAGGCGACGCAAATGCCCATGTTGCCGGGGTTACCCCAATATTGCAACAGCGAGGCGAAGACGCCGATAAAGAGTCCCACACTGATGATCCCTAGTCGGGAGGCAAAGAATTCTTTTATTGAAGACATATCACCATTTCCTCCATCCCCTGTGTAGCCCCTGGTTAGGCGCTGAAATCCGAAAAATTGCCGTACCACTTTTCGGGCAGGTTACGAAGAACTTCTTCCCTGCAGATTCGGAATTTTCCCGTCCCCCGCCGGCCATCGGCTGCCAATTTCCAGCCGGACTGCTCGTGGGTGCTTGTCGGCCTGAAGCCTCGCCCTAAAGTGAGGACGAACTGAAGACGCGATTCTATCCATCACCTTTTCCCAGGTGCGGTTTCGAAATTGGGGCTGGTAGGGGTGGGTGGGGAGGGATTTACTACCCGCAGAAGACGGGTCGGAGGGTCTAGTGCAGTTTCCGGGCCACTACCCGGACCTGAATGGCTCCCAGGCGCTCCGTTCCCGACTCGGCCAGCCGATTTCGAGGGAGAGCCTTGCCAAGGCTCTCACAACACCTGGGCTTCAAGATTTCCTGCGAATAAGGGGCACAGGCCGTTGCACCTGGGAATCACCTCCTTTGCGAAAATTTTCTCAATTATAGAGCCTTGGTTCAGAAAGTCAAAAACTTTTTCGATGGGGTATGAGTTGGCGAGTTGTCACTTTATCCTCAAGAGACCTAACCCCCGTGCTGGCGCACGATCTGGACAAACAGGTCCTCCAGGGTGGGCTCGGCTGGAGCTAGTCCGACTTCCGCCAGCCCGGCCTCTGACAGGGCTTGGCCCAGGGCCTTTTGGGCCACGGCGGGGTCATCCACGGTGACCATGAGCCGGTCGCCCATGGCCAACACCTGGCGGGCCGCAGGGTGGGCTTCGAGAACCCGGCGGGCGGCCCGCAAGTCATCGGCTCTGACCTCCACCAGCTCCCCCTCAAAAGCCGTCTTGATGGCCAGGGGGGTGTCCGTCACCAGCAGCCGACCCTGGTGCATAAGTCCCACCCGGTGGGCCCGCTCCGCTTCGTCCATGTAGGCGGTGGACAGGAAGATGGTGATCCCGCCTTTTTGGAGCTGATAAAGAATGTGCCAGAATTCCCGCCGGGATACGGGGTCCACCCCGAAGGTGGGCTCGTCCAGGAAAAGGACTTGCGGCCGGTGGATGAGGGCGCAGACCAGCCCCAGCTTCTGGCGCATACCCCCGGAAAGGTTGATGGCCAACCGGTCCGTGAAGGGCTCCAGGCCGGAAAAATTCAAAAGCTCTGGCACCCGGCTCGACCGGGTCTTCCGGTCCACCCGGTAGAGATCGGCATAAAAACCGATGTTTTCCGAGACCGTCAGATCATCGTAAAGCCCGAAACGCTGGGGCATGTAACCGATATGCTCCCGGACCTGATCTCCTTGGGTCACCGGATTAAAGCCCAGAACTTCGGCAACTCCTCCATCCGGGTCCATGAGGCCCACCAGCAGTCGCATGGTGGTGGTCTTGCCAGCGCCGTCCGGGCCCACCAGAGCAAAGGCCTCCCCCTGGGCCACCGTCAGGTTCACCCGATCCACGGCTACCCGCGAGCCAAAATGTTTGGTGAGGCCCTCCAGTCGGAGGGCCGGTACAGCTGCCTCGGCCGCCACGCCCCCTCTCCGTTTTGCCGAATCTTTGCATCACTATACAACGTCACTGCAGTTCAAGGTAAAATTTTTGCAGTTTTGTCGACAAAGCGGACCAACTCGGTTAAACTTTTATATTCTAATAAGGAAGTCAGCCAAAAATGAAACGAACCCTTTTGCTCAACCCTCCTTCCTTTCAGGATTTTGACGGCGGCGCCGGTTCGCGGTACCAGGCCACCCGGGAGGTGGTCTCCTTTTGGTATCCCACCTGGCTCTGCTATCCGGCCGGACTGATTCCGGAAAGCCGGGTGGTGGACGCCCCTCCTGAAAACATGGCAGTAGAAGAGGTGGTCGCTCTGGCCCGGGATTTTGACCTGGTGGTAATCTTTACCTCCAACGCCTCTTTTTCTGCCGACCTCGCCACCATCTCCCGTCTCAAAGATGAGAACCCCCGGCTTCTGGCCGGTTTGGTGGGACCTCAGGTCACTATTTTGCCCGAAGAGTCTTTGACTGCCGCGCCCCAGGTGGATTTTGTGGCCCGCCGGGAGTTTGACTACACCATCTTGCAGGTCGCCCAGGCGCGACCCTGGGAAGACATTTTGGGAATTAGCTACCGACACAATGGCCGCATCCGGCACAACGACGACCGGCCCTTCATCGAGGACCTAGACGCCCTGCCTTTTGTCACCGAGATATACCACCGTGATTTGCGGATGGAAAATTATAAAATTCCCTATCTTCGCTATCCTTATCTTTCCATTTATACCGGGCGGGGCTGCCCCCACCATTGTGTTTACTGCTTGTGGCCCCAAACCTTCACGGGGCGGCGCTATCGGGTGCGCAGTGTCCCCAACGTGGTGGCGGAAGTGCGCCAGGCCCTGGAACTTTTCCCCCAGACCGTCGAGGTCTTCTTTGACGACGACACCTTTACGGCTCATGGGGAGCGGGCCCAGGAGATGGCCCGGGCGCTGGCGCCCCTGGGGTGCACCTGGTCCGCCACCGGCCGGGTCAACACGAGCTACGAGACCCTGAAGGCCATGAAAGAAGGGGGTCTGCGCCTCCTGGTGGTGGGCTTCGAATCGGGCGACCCCCAGATCCTGAAAAACATCAAGAAAGGGTCCACCCCGGAGATGGGCCGCCGCTTCATGCGCTGGTGCAAGGAGTTGGGCATCATGGTTCATGGCACCTTCATGGTGGGTCTCCCCGGGGAGACCCCGGCGTCCATCGAGGCTTCCATCCGCTTCGCCTGCGAACTGGACCCGGATACCATTCAGGTTTCTTTGGCCTCTCCCTACCCGGGCACGGAGTTCTATGATTTTTGCCGGGAAAGAGGATACCTGGCGGAGCAAAATCTGGTCCACGGAGCCACCGGCTATCAGCAGTGTGTGGTGGACTATCCCGGACTCGCGGCAGAGGATATCTTCAAGGCGGTATCCCGTTTTTACCGCCGCTTCTATTTCCGGCCCCAGGCCCTGGCCCGCATCACCTGGTGCATGGTCAAAGATCCGGTGCAACGGCGCCGGTTTCTACAGACGGGGCAGGAATTCCTCACCTTTCTTTTTCGTCGGCGCCAAGGAAAGGAAGAGACTGGCAGCCTGGGTCCCAGCTGCTCATGAACTTACGGGAGCTGGTCCGACTGGCTTTAGCCGGAGGTCCAGGCTTCCTACAGCTGGCAGTCACCAACGCCTGCAACGCCCGCTGCCGCTTCTGCAGCTTTCCCCAAGTTCCCCAGGCCGACTGGTGCATGGCCGACCCGGACCGTTTAGCCCGGGGTCTTGAGGCCATGCACAGGGCCGGCATCAAGTATGTCTGTTACACCGGAGGGGAACCTCTCCTCTATCCCGACCTCCTCGACTCCCTTGCTCAAGCCCGGAACCTGGGTCTGGAAACTCTCCTAGTGACCAACGGCGCCCTCCTTACCCCTGACCTCATCCAGAGCTTGAGCAATGTGGGCCTCCAAACCCTCATCATCTCTATTGACGCCGCTTCTGGGGAGGCCCACGACCGCCACCGGGGAGTGCCCGGTCTCACCTCTCACCTGAAAGAGATTCTTCCCCTAATCACGGAGGTTAACCTGAAAGCCTTGGCTTCGGTGACCCTAAGCCGTCTCATCGACGATTTGGACGCCTTGGTGGATTTTGTCCGGGACTTGGGTTTTACGCGACTGACCTTCTCATATCCTTTAACCTGGCTGAGTTCCTCCTACCTCGGCTTTGCGGATAACCATCTGGTGAGTTTTTCCCCTGAGGAACTGGATCAATGGTTTTCGCAAATTTTGGACCTCAAAAAGCATTCTCCCCTTGTCATTCTTAATCCCCGACTGGCCGTGGAGGAGGCCCGCCGTCAGCTGCGCGGTCTGCCCAGCCGCTTTCCCTGTCTGGCAGGCTTTAAATATTTTTTTGCGGACTGGCGCCTGGAAGTTTACCGCTGTCATTTCCTGGCCGACACCCTGGGGCCTCTGGAGGAGATTGACCGGATCACCCCTGTCCGGGACGGCTGTAATGCCTGCTCCATCGATTGTTACCGGGATCCCAGCGTCTTTCAGTATGTAGCGGTCTCCCTGGCTGACACCCTGACCGCCTGGCGTCAGGGAGAGGTCATCCGAGGTTTCAAGTCCCTCCTCAACCCCCAAAATTTCCTTTCCCTCCACTCCCTCATGGAAGGACGGCATTGGCTGCAATAACCGCTGCAATCCCCAGGCAAGGCGGAGCGCCGCCTCATCCTGGACGCTTCCGTCAGGTTGTGTTCACTGCCGATGACTTCGGCCTGTCCCCTTCCCTGAACAACGCGGTGGCCCTGGCCCACCGTTTTGGGGTACTGCGTAGCGCCAGCCTGATGCCAGCCGCCCCGGCCTCGGTCCAGGCCTTGGCCCTATCCCGCCATCTTCCCAATCTGTGCCTGGGGGTGCATCTGACCCTGATTCAAGGGCGCGCCGTCCTGCCGCCCCGAACCCTTCCCCGTTTGGTGGATACCGCCGGCCGTTTTCCCTCTGACCCTGTGCGCACCGGTTGGTGGTATTATTTTGACACCGGCCTTCTCACTGAGATCCGCCGGGAGCTCAGAGCCCAGATCGAGGCGGTGCTGGACGCGGGGCTGAGGGTGTGGCATCTTAACGGCCACCTCAATTTGCACCTGCACCCGCGCCTGGCGCCCCTGGTAGTGGATCTGGCCCGGGAATATGAAATCCCCGCCCTGCGCTTGGCCAAGGAGGATTGGCGCACCACCCTGGCCCTGGCCCCGGAAGGACCCTTTCCCAAGGCGGCCCTGGGTTGCATCTTCGCGGTCCTATCCCGGCGGACCAGGGCGTTGGCCGAAAGCGCCGGCCTCCTGGTCAATGACCACCTGTTCGGACTCACCCACCACGGCCGCCTCACCGAGGACTATCTGGTGAACCTTGTGCCGCGCTTGCAACCGGGGCTTACGGAAATAAACTGCCACCCGGCCCTGGCTGCCGATCCCGCGCTGGTCCAGGCCGCGCCTGGTTACCGACGACAACAGGAGTTCACCGCCCTGGTGAGTCCGCGCTTAAGGGAAACTCTTGAGCAGCATGATGTAGAGGTGACGGATTTCCGGGAGGTTGTCCAGAAAGGGCGGAGTGTTGCGGGACAACTTTCCCCTTGACAAGACTGGCCAGATATTCAAAAATTATGAGCGAGAGCGGGAATAACTCAGTGGTAGAGTGCAACCTTGCCAAGGTTGAAGTCGCGGGTTCGAATCCCGTTTCCCGCTCCATTTTTGTCTCTTCATGTCCTCCGATCAGGCGGCATAGCCAAGTGGTAAGGCAACGGTCTGCAAAACCGTTATTCACCGGTTCGAATCCGGTTGCCGCCTCCAACTCCCCCAGCATTGACCCCTGACCATAGCGTTTTCAGGGTGCGGTTCAGCGCGCCAAGTCCTTCTCTCACCGAACCTGCCGGATTAACCGTTATCACATTTTCGGCCAATCAACTGCCAAAGGTATGACCTTACAATTACTCGGTGTCTTAAGGATTATTCCCCAATATGGTCACTTTTGCCCATATCAAAATGGACACTTATACTTATAGTCCTTTCTCTACGCCATCCCTATACTATTATTGTACCCATAGTTATCAGTTCCTTGGTTTTCTAGTTATCAACCAGAGCCCCTTCCTGGGGTCAAGATCAGTGAGGCTATGTTTTCTTTTTTTAACCCATTCAAACCTCTTATGGAGGGGAAATTACAAAATTGTAAAATATCCTGACAGGAATCGCTTATGGCTTTGGTTACGCATATCCCCATGCTGCCAAGATCACGACTGCTGAGTTGCATTGTCGCAATTTATCCGATTGAAGGTAGTGTCCCTGGATATCCTGTTTCTATAAATTTCGAGAGAGGAAGTTATTCGTGGTAATGACGCATATGGGACCTTTTCATGCGATTCTTGGCTTGATCATACTTATATTGGACATTATCGCCACAGTCAGTGTTTTGGGAGGCACATCATCGGCGGGTCGTAAACTCCTGTGGGTTATTATCATCATCCTATTTCCAGTTATAGGAGTAATTCTTTATTTCCTGATCGGGCAAAGTCCAAGAGATGCTTGAGTTGAACACAGTTATATTTTTTAACAATTCAGGGCGCTCTGGGAGGAGGCGGAGATGCTTTACTGGGCAGCAGTTTTCTTTGTTATAGCTATCGTAGCCGGATTGTTGGGGTTGACCGGGGTCTCTGCGAGTGCCGCAGAAATTGCCAGAATCCTATTCTATATATTCCTCATTCTCTTTGTTATTTCGTTGATTTTCGGCATGAGGCGGCGAAGCATTTAGAAACATGTTAGGGGAAACATGTTCAAAATACCAAAGGTAGTAGGAACGGCGCTTTTAATCCTTAATCTTGGCGCTATCCCGCTGGGTTGTGAGTCTTACGTCAACGGTAAGGTTAAAAGGGTTGATAAGGACGTCGTTAAAAGCTGGCTGAACGATCCTGGGGTGATGATTATTGACGTACGCTCCCTTGATGATTGGTCCTCCAGCGATAAAAAGATCCAGGGGGCTAGCCGAAAGGACTCAAGCCAAGTAGCCTCGTGGGCCCAAGAATTACCCCAAGGCAAAAAAATTGTTTTTTACTGTGCCTGACCCAACGAGGGCACCAGCGCCCGGGTGGTGCAACAATTGATGGAAATGAATTTCCCTGAAGTGATGGCTCTTAAAGGCGGTTGGCCGGAGTGGGAAAAAGCGAATTACCCGACCGAGCCCAAAGAGGGTGGGTCCTAAGGCAAGGCCTCTATCTCGAATAACTGCCAACAGAGGTTTATGGATATGTGGGGTTCTAAATTAATCTAAAAAACAAACAACAAACCTAATGAGGATTTTGTCATGAAATCTCCAGCCTCTCTAATAATTATCGCTATGTTGGGGATAGCCTTGTTGGCGGGAGATTCTGTTTCAACACTGGGGGGTGAAAGGCCGAAATTTATAAAAGAACAGGTGGTTAGTTTAAAGCCAACCAAGTATGAATCATTCTCGCTCAAACCGATAATTGGTTTGGCCGAAGCACAAAGACAAGTGTTATGGTACAAGCAGCATATCCCCAAGACCGGGAATGAAAGGAGTGTCAGGTTATCCTACTTGGCACGCTTGTACATTTTTTTAGGAGAAGAGGGAGACCAAAAGACCAGAAAAAACAGTTTTGAACAAGGAGATTATTATGCCGGGCTTTTGATTAAAGAACAACCTCAGCGAGTTGAAGGCCATTATTGGCTGGCGCTCAATCTTTGTGGCCTCGCTGATGTAACGGCCCCCAAGCAGAGTCTGACTTTGGTGCCCCGTATTATTAAATTATTGGAAGCAACCCTTACCATTGACGAGGCCTACGATCAAGCCGGGGCTCATCGGGTTCTGGGCCGCATCTACTTTATGGCTCCTGCCTGGCCTCTTTCCGAGGGTGATGTCGACAAGTCTTTTCGACACCTGGCCGCGGCGGTGGCAATCGCCCCGGAAAACAGCACCAACCATCTCTTTTTCGCTGAAACTCTTCACCACATGGGGAAGGGAATGGAGGCTAACCGGGAGTTGGAAAAAGTCCTGGTCGTGACTAAGCATGCTTTGTGGCCCCAAGGTCTTGCAGATGACCAGAAAAAAGCTCAGGAGTTGATGAAGAAGTATAAAACCAAGGGGGATATCGCCCTGATTTCCCGGTAATAGCCGCGTTAAAGAAATGCCGGATACCATCTTTGCCTATCAACGCCCGTTGTGACTTTGGACGCTTCGCGCCAAACTCAAAACAATCTCTTCCATTATCCACAAGTTCTGCTTGTCAAATTGCCCATGAAATGGTAACCGAGCTAATAGCGCGGGGTCTGCCACCCCCACGCCTCCCTATAGCCAGCGGGCCCTGCTCAATTCATTCGGTTCCTAGGGACAAGGTGACCTGCTACCTTGTCAGCCAAAACGCATCGGATTTTTGGGACAAGGGACTTGAAAAAGTAAGTCGGAGGAGAAGGCAGCGGAGGGTCCTTTCCTCAGTCGCCGACCTGGGGGCCGGGACATCTCTATGGAAAAGGATCAATTTATCAGTCAGTTATAGAATCCGGTAATCATCGACGTGACACAGCAAGCTTCCGAACTACGCTATGCGGTCCGCTTCCGGGTGGTGTTGAAACACCTCGGGCAGTTGCTGGTCATTGTCGCGGCCCTCACCCTGGTTCCGTTTTTCTTTTCATTGGTGGTGGGAGAGTACAACATCAGCCTGCGTTATGCCCTGGTGGTAGTGGGGCTGGCAGGTGTGGGTCTTCTCCTCAGCCGCATTCCCCGGGTTTCCGGAGTCCAGATAAATGAGGCTATGGTTCTGGCGGCTGCCATCTTTTTATTGACGCCGCTGGTCATGTCCAATGTCTTCACGGCCTCGGGTTTAAGCTTTATAGATGCGCTGTTTGAGGCCATTTCCGCCGCCACCACCACTGGACTGAGCACTTTGGCCAACGTGGAAAACAAACCTCTGTCCTTTCTGTTTGCCAGAGCCTGGATGCAGTGGTATGGGGGCCTGGGTATCGTGGTGCTGACTCTGGCTCTGGTGTTGGCGCCTGGGATTGAGGCCAAAAGTTTGGCTGTAAGCGAAGACTTGACTGAAGATCTTATAGGAGGGACCAAGGCCCATGCCCGCCGGGTGCTGGTGGTTTACGGTCTCCTTACCGGCATTGGACTGGTAATTCTCTGGCTGGCCAGTGGCAACCTCTTTAATGCCCTGCTTTACACCCTGGCCGCGGTTTCCACCGGCGGTTTCGCACCGTATAACAATAGCCTGCCCGGACTGGGGTCCTGGCCGGTCCAGAACCTGGTGATTCTCCTGTCTTTGGCCGGCGCCATCTCCCTGCCCCTCTATCACCAGTCCTACCGCCAAGGCTGGCGGTTGTTGGTCAGTGACTCCCAAGCCCGGGCCCTGGTGGTATGTGCCCTGGTAGGCGCAATCCTGGTGGCACTTTGCTTGCGTCTGGGCCAACAGGCCCCCTGGGCAGATGTCCTTTACCATGGCCCCCTCATGGCCTTTTCAGCCCAAACCACCGCCGGCTTTTCCACCACCGACCCCGCCCACTTCTGTGGTTCTGCCAAACTGGTCCTCATCGGCGCCATGCTGGTGGGGGGCAGCTTAGGCTCCACCGCAGGCGGTTTCAAGGTATTGCGACTATTGATCCTGCTTTATCTGCTTCGCCTTGTGCTGGTGCGTACTTCTTTGCCGACTCATGCGGTGATGGAACCCCGCTTGAGAGGCAGGCCGCTGGACCCTCAGGAAATTCAGCAGGCTTTCTTGATTATCTCCTTGTTTATCCTGGTGGTGGGAATTTCGTGGTTTATCTTCGTCGCCGCTGGGTACCCTCCCCTTGATGCCTTGTTCGAAGTAGTGTCCGCCACCGGCACCGTGGGACTGTCCGCCGGTTTGAGCAGCGGGGGACTCCCGGATTATCTCAAGATGGTGCTCTGTGCCGATATGCTCCTGGGGAGGCTTGAAATCGTGGCGTGGCTGGTTATTCTGTATCCAAAAACTTGGTTAGGCAGGAGGCTACAACTGTCATGAGAGTGGTATTAATTGGAGCCAGTCAAGTCGCCATCCGGGCGGCCGAGCTGTTCATCAAGCGGAATTATGAGGTGGTGATCATCGAAACCGATCGAGGGAGGATCGACGCCCTCTCCCAAGAATTGGACTGCAGCTTTCTACACGGCGACGGCAGCAAACCCAATATTTTGAAAGAAGCCGGTCCCAAGCAGTCCCAGTTCCTCTTTTGTCTGACCGACAATGACCAAAATAATATTATTGCCAGCCTGGTGGGGCGCTCTCTGGGGTACACGCGGGTAGTTACCCGCATCCAGGACCCATCTTTTGAGCCCATCTGTCTGGAACTGGGTTTAGAGAATATCATCATCCCCTCCCGCACCATCGCCAGATACCTGGTGGATATGGTGGCGGGGGTCGGCATCCCGGATATTTCCACGGTGCTTAAGGGAGAAGCCAGGTTGTTTTCTTTTATCGTCTCAGAGGGAGAGGCCGGCGCCATCAGCGGCTTGGACTTACCCCAGGGGGCCAGGGTGATTTGTTACTACCGGGATGACACCTTTTATTTACCCAAAGATGACACCTCCCTGGTGGCCCAGGATGAGGTGGTGATTTTAACTTATAGTGATAATCTTGCCGCTCTGCAGGAGCGGTTTAAGCCCAAAGCTGCCGAGAAGAGCCCTGAGAAACTGGATGAGCCAGAACGGGAATACTAATACCGCAACTACGCCAGAAAAAAGTTTACAGGAGCAGGTGGAAAAAAAGAAGGCGCCGACTCGCCCCTCGTTCGGCACTTTCGGGGGAGTTTTCACCCCTACGCTTCTCACCATCCTGAGCGGAGCGAAGAATCTCGCATTTTCAATAAGTTGAGATCATCTATTTCGTTCAGGATGACACGAAAATTCTGTTTTGCCATGATTTTTAGGAAGAAAGAGTTGGTAGGGGAGGGCAACGACGGGGGGAAGAATGTTTCAGTGACACCCTTTCGGATTAATTGTTTCAAAACAGCCTCCACCCGACTCGTTCAGATACCAATAAGGTGGCCCGATGGAGGTTTCCCATTCTGAGGGTTGATAATTGGGGGGATAGGTGGTAAGCGCGGAGCACCCCAAAAAAGAACAGATTAGACAGATTATCAGGACCCACCTTACCTGAACCTTGAACTTTGAACCTTGAACGTTGAACTTCTCAAGGTAGTCGTTCATGGGCCTGGTCTCACCCATTCATTGTGTAGCGCCGTCGCCCCCGCGGCGTAAACCCAGAGACATTCAGAGGCGAGTACCTCCTTAATCTCCAAAAGACCCTATTAGAACAGGCAAGAAAAAAGGAAAGCCACGAACGCTCATGTTCCGGTCTTCAGACCGAAAGGGCCTTCGTGGCTTGATTCCTTCGCCGGATCGTGGCTTTCCTTAATGGCAGCAGGTGTGCCCGTGCTCATGATGCCCGTCGTTGTGGACGTGCTCATGGGTGTGCACCGTGGCTTCGTGGCTGTGCTCATGGCCGTCATGGCTATGAGTCTGGGACTCGTGCCGGTGCTCATGCTCATGCTTGTCCTTGCTATGGCAGCACATCAATCACCCCTCCTTTCATCTTTAATCTAATTATTTAATTTATTCATCATCCTGTTCCATGTCAAGTTCAGCTTGAAGATGTTGGAGGGGCTTCCTTGTTCCAATAAAGCGTTGAATCTTCTGAAATTCATGGTATATTGGCCTCAAGGCGCGCCGCTAATCACATAAGGAGTATGATCGACCGCATGAAAGTTCTTTGGGCGCCGTGGCGGATGGAATATATCCTGGGAGAGGACAAAACCCCGGGTTGCATTTTCTGTCCTTGGCCCGAAGAGGACCTGGCCGAGCGCCTGGTGCTCTTCAGCGGCCGTCTTACCCGCATCATGATGAACAGGTACCCCTATATCAATGGCCACCTGCTCATTGCGCCCTTGCGCCATGTCCCCGGCCTGGAGGATTTGACTCCGGAGGAGCTCTTGGACCTCCAGGTGAAGCTGCGGGAAGCCATCAACATTCTTAAAGAGACCATGCGGCCGGACGGCTTCAACGTCGGCCTTAACCTGGGATTGGTGGCCGGCGCCGGAGTGGAAGCCCACCTCCATTGGCATATCGTGCCCCGCTGGAACGGCGACACCAACTACATACCGGTTTTTGCTGAAGTGCGGGTAATCCCGGAACATTTCCGCCAAACGTACACCCGCCTGGCTCCTCACTTTAAGGCCATAAAAGATGAGGTCATTTCATGCGCTATGTAAAAGTATTTATCATCGGTTTGTTGGCATTATTAGCCATTGTCTTTATCATTGAAAATATCGAAGTCCTGAAACATGCAGTTCAACTTAAGTTAAATCTGTACTTTGTAGAGTTACAAACTGACTTTTTGGATTTATGGGTCTTGATTCTTTTATCATTCGCCCTGGGAGCTGTTCTAGTATTAATCTACTTTATGTATGATCACATCAAGCAGCGGCAAGTTATTCGACAAATGAAACAAAATGTTGAAATCTTGAACATGGAGTTGAAACGGGCTGGTATATCCGGAGGGGGTACGTCAACCTCTACCAGCGCCGCCAGTCCGTCGGTGGAATCTCAGGAAAATCCCCAAGAGTAATTATCGATAAGACAATCATTGTGGGGGGTGGGACTGAGGAGCCTTCCACCCCTTGTTTTATTTTGTGCCCTGCATTGTCCCATGTATTCCAATAAATTAGAGCCACATTTCCCACCTTCTGCTTCCCGGCCCAGCATTCATCATGACGAACTCCCAACCTGATAAAATCACCCCTATGCTCAAACAGTACCTGGAACTTAAGGCCAGGTACACGGATGCTCTGGTCCTTTTTCAAATGGGGGACTTTTTCGAGCTTTTTTTCCAGGACGCCGAAACAGTGGCGCCGGCCCTGGGCATCGCCCTGACCTCCCGCAGTCGGGCCGGAGAGGAGCGCATCCCCATGGCCGGCTTTCCCGTGCATGCGGCCGAGGGCTATATCGGCAAGCTCCTGGAGCAGGGCTTCAAGGTCGTGGTCTGCGAGCAGGTGGAAGAACCGGCCCAGGCCAAGGGTTTGGTGCGCCGGGAAGTGACCCGCATCCTCACCCGGGGGACCCAGGTTGACCCCAATGCCCTGGAGGCCCGGGCCGAAAACTACCTGGCTGGGGTGACCTTTCAGGGCGACAAGTGGGGCCTGGCCTTCCTGTCCCTATCCACCGGGGAATTCCGCCTCACCGAAGGCACCGGGGGCGATGCCCTGGGGGACGAGCTTTGGCGCCTCAAACCCGCGGAATTGCTGACGTCGGAAGGCTCAGGGGGAGAGGTCCTGGCCGCCGCGCTGGCCCCTTTCCAGGAGCCTCCCACTCAGCGGCGCCTCCCCCCCTATGCCTTTGACCTCACTGCGGCCCAGCGTGAGTTGGGGCGTGTCCTGGGCACCCTGTTCCTGGACGGCTTCGGCCTGCAGGAGCAGCGCCTGGGCTTGGCCGCGGCCGGGGCCCTGCTGTGCTATCTCCGGGATTCCCACACCATGACCCTGCCCCACTTGGATCGACTTCTGCCCTATTCCCGGGATGACTACCTGGGTTTGGACGAGGCCACCCTGCGGCATCTGGAGATTTTCGAGACCTGGAGGGGCGGCAGCCGCACGGGGTCCTTGCTGGAGGTCCTGGACGCCACCATCACCCCCATGGGGGCCCGCCTATTGGGGCGGTGGCTTAGACAGCCCCTCATGGATAAAGCGCGCATCGAGGCCCGCCTGGACGCGGTGCAATTTTTCAAGGATAAAAGTGTGTTGCGCCAGAGATGGCGCCAGGCCCTGAAAGGCCTGGGGGACCTGGAACGCCTCACCGCCCGCCTGGCCCTGGAGCAAGCCGGCCCCCGGGAAGTGGCCGCGGTGCGTTTAGCTCTGGAAAGACTGCCCCTGTTGCGGGAGATGCTGCCGCCGGAAGCCCCCTCTCTGGTGGGGGACGCGGCCCGGGACCTGGAGGATCTTTCCGATCTTGCCGACCTCATTTCCCGGGCCCTGGCCGAGGACCCGCCGCACACCCTCCAGGCCGGAGGGGTCATGCGGGAGGGGTATGACGCCGAACTGGATGAACTCATCCAGATATCCCGGGAGGGCAAGGACTGGATCGTCCGGTTAGAGGAGCAGGAGCGCCGACGGACAGGGATCAGCTCTCTCAAGGTGCGCTACAACAAGGTCTTTGGCTATTACCTCGAGGTCTCCAAGGCCAATCTCCACCTGGTCCCGCCGGATTACCACCGCAAGCAGACCCTGGTGAACGCCGAACGCTTCATCACTGCGGATTTGAAGGATTATGAAACCCGGGTCCTGGGGGCCGAGGACGCCCGAGTCAAGCGGGAACAGGAGTTATTCCAGGAACTGCGCCGCCGACTGGGCGGGGAGGCCCCCCGTCTGAAACGGGTGGCCCGGGCCCTGGCCTGCCTGGACGTCTGGGCCGCCCTGGCCGAGGTCGCGGCCCATTACCAGTACTGCCGCCCCGAAATGGTGGACGCCCCGGTTTTTAAAATCACCGCCGGACGCCACCCGGTCATCGAGCGCCTCCTGCCCTCCGGGGGATTTGTCCCCAATAACGTGACCCTGGAGGACGGCCAACGGGTCCTCATCGTCACCGGCCCCAATATGTCGGGGAAGTCCACCATTCTGAGGCAGGTAGCCTTGACGGTACTCATGGCCCAGGCGGGGTCCTTTGTGCCGGCCGAGAGCGCGGTGTTGGGGCTGACGGACCGCATCTTCACCCGGGTGGGGGCGGTGGACGACATCGGCCGGGGCCAGAGCACCTTTCTGGTGGAAATGCACGAAACCGCCCGCATCCTCCATCAGGCAACCCCTATGAGCCTGGTCATCCTGGACGAAATCGGCCGGGGCACCAGCACCTTCGACGGCCTGGCTTTGGCCTGGGCCGTGGCCGAGCACCTGCACGACACCGGCGGGGTGGGGGTGAGCACCCTGTTTGCCACCCACTACCAGGAATTGACCGCGCTGAGCCGCTTGAAATCAAGGGTGAAAAACTTTCAGGTGCTGGTGGCCGAGGAGGGGGGGAGCATCGTCTTTCTGCATCAGTTGGCCCCGGGAGCCGCGTCCCAAAGTTACGGCATCCAAGTGGCCCGTCTGGCCGGCGTCCCCCAGGTGGTCATCGACCGGGCCCGGGAGGTCCTGGAGAACCTGGAGGCCGGCAGCCTGGACCCGCTGGGCTTTCCCAAACTGGCCCGCCACCGCCGGCGCTTAAAACATGACATAACCCAAAAGGAATTATTCAGCCCACCTAACCCTACTGACGATAATTAAAGAACACGGGGCTGGAAGCCCGTCCCACCTGATTATGCTTATGGGGTTGGGGGAGGGGGCAGGGGTCCGCGACCCTGGTAGCACGGGCTTCCAGCCCGTGGGAACCCCCCTCCCCCATAAATTCTTATCCCAGCCCGGCGATGGCGTCTCCCCGCAGGCGGCGGCGCATGGCCTCGCTGTCCCGGAGGACGTCCTCCCGCCGGGAAGTGTTGGGGTGGTAGAGGTTGAAGGTGCTTCCCTGGAGGCCCATGGCGATGGGCTCAATCATGGCTTCCGGGAGCACTAGATAGCGGGAAGCACCGGGCCGGCTGGATTGAGCCAATTCCACCACTCCTTCTTTCCCCCAATGCTGAAAAATGGCGGCCAGCAGGGCCACGGGCCAGGCGGTATCGGCCACCACGATGATCTCCGCCACCCCGATGGCGTGGTGGTTGCCGTTAAAGGCCACGGCCACCCCGTTCCCGGTACGCACCTTCTCCAGGGCCGGCACATCCGTAAGGCTGCCCCCCACGTACATGGCGTTGGTCAGATTGAGGCCGGTTTGGGCCAGGCTGTCCTCCAGGGCTTGGGCCTTCTCCGGCCCGCCCATGATAGTAGTCCCCTGGTAAATCCGGCCGAGGTCCATCTGCGGGATGGTGTCCTGGAATATGGTGTCCAGGAGATGGATGGCTTCTTGAACCTCCGGCGCCAGGTCGTCCAGGCTCTTGGCTTCAGGGGGCAGGTCAATGGCCGGAGCGGCCACAATTTTCCCCATGAGACCGCGCAACTCCTCTGACTCCCCTGCGGAAACCTCGTAGTGGTCCAGGTCGAACTCGCTGCAGTACAGACGCTCCGGGGCGAAACCGAGCCTGGCGGCCACCGCCATGGCGAACTGGCGGTAGCCGGCGCTGACCGCAAAGATGGGGAAGTCCAACGAGTGGAGAAAGCGATAGGCATCTTCCGCCTTGGGCACCAGGGAAACATGGTGCCGGGAATATTCGGCCAGCCGGTCATTGGTGAGTCCGGCGCCTCTGAGAAAGGGGAGAATGAGCTTCAGGATGTCACCGACCTTGAAGTCAGGCTTTTGGGCAATGTCCGTTGAATAATCAAGGTAACGGCTCACCTGGGTGAAGAGCAGGGCCCCGTCCGGAGGCAGAAAATCCCGGCACAACTCGAAGGCGTTATCATTCAGGGCCAGCGCCCCCTCTAAATCCGTGTTCAACTGAATGGGATGCATGAAAGCTCCTTAGTAAATTTTGGGGAAGGAGGTTTGGTGGGAAGGCAGGTAGGGGCGGGGTTACCCCGCCCCTGCGTCCCTGACTCCCCCCAAATTCAAATCAAACAGCCATAACTCACCTCAGAGATGAGACGATGGCATCCATGACCTTCCGGTCGGGGTAGCTCTCCCGTCCCGGTCCCCTCAGGGCAAAGGCTGCTAAGGCGCTGGCCAGGCGCACGGCCTGGGGGAGATTCAACCCCTGGAACAGCCCGGCAATGTAACCGGCCGCGAAAACGTCCCCCGCGCCCAGGGTGTCCACCGGGCCCTTGGGAACATAGGGGGGAAAATCCAGGTAGCGCACCGGAGTGAGCAGGCGGGACCCCTTAGCGCCCCGTTTCACCAGTACCACCGGCGGAGCCCAGTCAATATGGCCCCTTAAGGCCCCGCCCAAAAGGTGCCATTCTTTTTCAGTGACAAACAAGGTTTCCGTCTGGTCAAGAATGTCGGCAAGGGCCTCCCGACCCCGGCGGGCGTAAAGTTCCCCGGGGTCGAAGCAAACCCGTAGGTCGCCGGCCAGGCGCTGCAAGATACGCTGTTGCACCTTAAAGGGGCCATCCCCGGGAAAGGAGGTCACATGAATAAAGGCCGAGTCGGCCACCACCTCCAGGGGAAGATCAGCCTCGGTGAGCCGGTCGTTGGTATTGGGGGCCAAAAGCATAGTGCGCTCGCCCTCGGCGTCCATCAGGATGTAAGCCCGGCCGCTTTCCCCCTGGGTAACCAGGTGGTCCAGATTGACTCCGGCGAGACTTTCCTTTAGATAAGCACCGTCGTCGTCAGCGCCCACCCGGCCTAAGAGGACGACGGGGACTTGCAGGCGGGACAAGACATAGGCGGCATTGGCGGCCTGGCCCCCGCCTGAGCGCCCGCTGGGCTTGGCGAAGCTTGGTAATAAGGCCTGTAGCCGTTGTTCGTCCTCCGGCGACAGGGCTGCCTCGCCCCCCCGGGCCAGACCGGTGCCCCAGGCCGCCAGGAAGCCCTCCATATCGTTGACCTGATAAAGCAAATCCAGATTCACCGCCCCGAGACAAACCACATGGCGTTTCATGGTGGGAACCTACCAGGATTTCCGGTGGGGGTCAAGGGAGCGGGCGGAGACCGTCGGGACGGGAGTTTTCCTTGCCATTTTACCACGATCTCAAGCTAGCGTTGCACCAACCGCAGGCCCCGGGGAATCAGGAGCACTTCCCCCAGGTTACAGAGAAAATCCGCCAGCAGGGCCATGAGGGTCACCGGAATGGCTCCGGCCAGAAGCCTGTCGGGCTGCATGAGGCTGATGCCGGTGAAAATCAAGTCGCCCAGCCCCCCGGCCCCGATGAGAAAGGCCAGGGCCGCGGTGCCGATATTAATAATCAGGGCGACCCGAAACCCGGTGATAATCACTTTCAGAGCATTGGGCAGTTCCACCTCCCACAGAATCGACCGGGGGGGCAGGCCCATACCCTTGGCCGCATCTAAAAGCGGCCTGGGAACCGACATAATGCCCGCCAGGGTATTGCGGGCGATGGGCAGAATGGAATAGATGGTCAGGGCAAAGATCGCCGGTTTGACGCCGATGCCCAAAAAACTCATGGCAAGGGCGATGACTGCCAGAGAAGGGATGGTCTGACCCAGGCCCACGACATACATACCAACTCCGGCGTATTTCTTGAATCGCTCCCGAGTCAGCAGGATGCCGATGCCGAGGCCTAAGGCCGTAGCCAGGGCCATACTAATGGATACTAAATAAAGATGCTGCCAGCACAGGCTGAGGATATAAGGGTATTCATAGGGATCGGTCACATAGGCGATCAGGCCGGTTTTTTCGGCGGCCACCCCCGCGGCAAAAACCACCAGTAACAGTAAAAATCTGAAGATTATGGGGAAATAAGTGGTCATCGGCGCCGCCGCTGTTGAATCTTGAGACCTTGAGGGGTGACCAGACTTTCCAGCAGCGCCATGCCGCCGTCCACCACCACGGCCAGCAGGGACACCAACAGAGCGCCGCTCAGAATCATCTCTTCATTTACCCGACCGATGCCTTGCTGGATCAAAACCCCCAAGCCGCCGGCGCCGATATACGCGGCGATGGCGGCAATACCGATATTCATCACCGCGGCCGTGCGCAAACCGGCCAGAATAACCGGCAGGGCCAGGGGAATTTGCACTTCCGCCAGCAGGTGCCAGCGGTTCATGCCCATGCCCCGACCGGCATTAACCACGGGCGGGGGGACATTTTTTATGGCGGTATAGGTGTTGCGGATAATGGGAAGCTGGCTGTAAAGGACCAGGGCGGTGACGGCCGGCACCTTGCCCAAGCCATGGCCCACCACCGAGAGGACCGGCAGCATCAGGCCGAACAGAGCAATGGAGGGGATGGTCATTAAGATGTTGGCAACATTAATGACCTTGCGGGCCATCTCCTCGTTTCTGGTGATAATGATCCCTAATGGCACCCCGATGAGGGTGGCGATCACCAGGGCGAGGGTCACAATCCACAGGTGTTCTCCGGTCAAAAATAGAATGTACTGATAGTTGCTCTCAATATATTGCCAGGTGCTCACCGGCCCACCCGATTTTTACGGTTGATTTTCTTCGGCATAGGTGTCCTTGAGCGCGTGCTGGAGGTCCCGGTAAGAGACGATGCCCACCAGGTTGCCGGAGCTGTCGATGACACTGAGGGTCTGGATGCCATGCATGAGCATCTGGGAGAGGACATCCCGGGCGGATTGATGCTCTTCCAGCAGCACCGGGTACTCGGCCATGGCCTCCTTGACCAATCCTCCCCGGGTTTTCGGTCAGGAATTTACCCGCCTCCTGAGCTCTGTCCTCGGCCCGGACTAGGTTTTCGGGAGCGCGGTTCATGAACTCGTGCACCCGGATGAGGCTGAGGACCTTCAAGGCCCGGTCCGCTCCCACAAAGTCGGCCACAAATTGGTTCTGGGGTTGCGTCAGAATAATCTCCGGAGTGTCGTATTGAATTAGCTGACCCCGGTCAAACAAAGCAATTTTATCGCCCACCTTGATGGCTTCCTGAATATCGTGGGAAACAAAGGCCACGGTTTTTTGCATCTGGGCCTGCAAAGCGAGGAATTCGTCCTGGAGTTGCCCCCGGTTGATGGGATCAACGGCCCCGAAGGGCTCGTCCATCAGCAAAATTTCCGGATCCGCGGCCAGGGCCCGGGCCACCCCGACGCGTTGCTGTTGGCCGCCGGAAAGCTCCGCCGGATAGCGCTGACGGTACACCTCCGGCTCCAGGCGGATTAACCGCAACAATTCATCCACCCGCGCCCTGGTTCGGTCTGGGGGCCAGCCCAGCAACTTGGGAACCACGGCAATATTGTCGGCCACCGTCTTGTTGGGAAACAGGCCGATTTCCTGGATGACATAGCCGATTTGCTGCCTCAGCTTCACCGGATCGACATCCACAATGTTTTGCTTATTGACGAAGATGTTACCTCGGGTGAGGGTGTCCAGCCGGTTGGTCAGCCGCAGGAGGGTGGTCTTGCCGCAGCCCGATGGGCCCAGGAAAACGACCACTTCGCCTGGAGGGATGCCAAAAGAGACGTTCTCCAGGGCCACTATGGCGTCTTTGCCTGTGCCGAAAATCTTGGTGACGGCATCGTAGGTTATCATTATCGGAATATTCAAGGTTCAAGGTTCAAAGTTCAAAGTTTATACAGAATGCGCACCGTGAACCGTGAATTGCTGCTGGTAAGTTGCCGTCAAATGTGGGGGAAGGCGTTATTCAAAGAAACAGACGAATCAACCTAGCGAAATTTTACAGAAAACCGAAAACCGCATCATACATGCTGGTGTTTAAGGTCGCCGTCCACCGTGCCCTTGACCTTCTGCCGTTCCTCGGCAAAGTCAAAGCCCTTCCAAATGCCGATGGAGTTGATAATGGAGCGCTGCGGGTGGAAGCGGCGGAAAATCTTGAAGTAATAGGCCGCCTCTTTGCTGTTGATCTGGGCGTCCGGATTCTCTTGCTTGATCCGTAAGTATTCGGCGTCACTCATCTCCTGGTTGGCCAGTTTTTCCCCCAGATCCTCACAGCCGGCCCCCTGCGTATACTGCACCTTGTAGCGCCAGAGAATAGCGTCGGGAAGGTAACCGGTGCCGGCAAAGGCCTGGCGCAGGACCCACTTCTCGATGAGCGCGCCGTTTTGCCGTTTAACCTTCAGTTCCGGGGCGATCTTCATGGCCAGATCTATCATAGCCACGTCCAGAAAGGGCACCCGTAACTCCAGGCTGAAGAGCATGCCGATGCGGTCGGCTCGCTGCAGATTGATGTTGTGCAGTGTGGAAAAATTGCGGTGGCACTCCTGGTTCAGTTGATCCGGGGGCAGGTGTTTCATGTAATGGTAGCCTGCAAAACCCTCATCCGCGCCTTCCCCGGTAAGAACCACGGTGACATAATCGGCTGCCAGTTTACAGGTAAAGTAGCAGGGCACGGCACAGCGCACCAGGGAAGGATCGTAGCTTTCCAGCTTCTGGATAACCTGGGGGAGAGCTTCGTAGTAATCTTTTTCGGAAAAAATCAATTCATGATGGGTGGAATTGATATGCCGGGACGCCACACGCCCGGCCTTCAGGTCGTCACTGATATCCCCATCCTCGTTGCGCATGCCCACCGCAAAGGTATGCAAGTGGGGGATTTCCTCGGCGGCAATGGCGGCTATCAAACTGCTGTCCAATCCGCCGCTGCAGAAAGAGCCCACATGGATTTCCTTATCGGCCAGTAAGCGTTTCTTGACCGCCTGAATTAACGTGGTGCGAATGAGCTCACAGGCCTCATCCACCTCGGTAATCAGATGGTCTTGTACGGGCGGCACCCGGTAATACTCCACCAGTCCGGTCTCGGGCGTGTAATAATGACCGGCAGGAAATTCGTGCACCACCTCCACCCCGGCCAGGCTCATGGCCCCCAACTCCGAGGCAAAATAAAAGGTGCCATCGACGTAGCCGTAATACAGGGGCTTGATGCCAATGGGGTCGCGGGCCAAGATGAATCGGTCTTCGTCAAAAATGGCGAAGGCGAACATGCCGTCCAGTTCCCTGACCGCTGCCGGTCCCTTTTCCCGGTATAAATGCAAGGCGACCTCGGAATCCGACTGTGTGGTGAAGTGATATTTGGAGGTCAGGCGCTCTCTGATCTGACGAAAATTGTAAATCTCGCCATTGCAGATAATGCCGGCTGTGCCTTCTTTGGCCAGGATGGGTTGGTGTCCCCCGGCCACGTCCACGATGGACAGCCGGGTATGGCCGAAGACATGGTCCCCGTGCCTATGAATGCCGCGGTCATTCGGTCCGCGGTGGGTCATGGCATCCAGCATGCGATTGATGGTCTCTACATCTTGTCGCCCCAAACAGCCGGCAATGCCGCACATGGTGTTTCTCCTTGTGTAGATACAACAGATTATTTGGGAGGGTGGCAGGGGCCCGCGACCCAAAAAATCTCACCTTATAGACAGACCCACTGCCCCACCGTGTCCACCGCCCGGCCGGAACCGAAATGTTCGGTGAAAATCCGGAAATAATAGAGTTCTTCTTTGCTCCGGACCATGGGGAATTGGGCCTGGGTTTCGGCCAACTCGTCGTCTGTAATCACGTCTTCAAAATATTGGGGCAGCACGTCCGCGGAACCCGACCCCTGGGAGAACTCCTGTTTAAGCCGCCACACCACCTGCTCCGGCAGTTTGTTTGCAAAGGCCTGGCGGAAAATCCATTTTTCGATCTTGTCGTTGCCGTCCGGCTTTTGCTTGTATTCCGGGGGGATGGCCAGGGAGTAGTCTAGCAACTCTCCGGAGATCAGCGGGGCCACCACCTTGATGGAATTACACTGATTCATGCGGTCCAGGCGCAGACAGGCATTCCGTTCCAGAAAGCTGATGCATTGCATTTGTCGAGCGAAGAGCTCTTCGCTGGGGAATTCCTTGAGGTAGATATAGCCGCAAAAAATCTCATCACCGCCTTCTCCGGAGAGCAGCACCTGAACCCCCTCCTGGCTGGCGTACCGGGAAATGAGGAAATTCGAAGCGGAGCTGCGCACCAGGGAGGGATCGAAGGATTCCAGGTAATAGATGACTTCGGGCAACACGGCCAAGAGTTCATCCAGACTCACAATATATTCATGATAGTCGGTGTCCAAATGCTGGGCCACCAGGCGAGCGTTCTGAATATCCTGACTTACTCCGACTCCCAGAGAGAAGGTCTTCAAGCGAGCGTTTTTACCAAACTTCTTTTTGACCGCCTCAGCGGCCAGAGCCGCGATGACACTACTGTCAATACCCCCGCTGAGCAGGCTGGCCGTGGGCACCCGGAAGTCCACCCGGTTGTTGAAACTTTTCTGGATGATGTTCCTGACCTGCTGGAGCATCTCCTCCAGGTCACCATGAAACGGGGCAGGCGGTTTTTGAGGCAAGGCGGCGAACCTGGTAATCTGTCCGGTTTCATCCATGTAGCAACCGGCCGGAAAAGAGTGGACCTCGTCGGTGACCTGCACCAGGCTTTTCAATTCGGAGCCCAGATAAAGGTTGCCGTTTTTGCGGCCATAAAAAAGGGTCTTGATGCCCAAGAGGTCTCGGGCGGCCAGGAGTCTTTTGCCGTCGGCAATGACAAACGTGAAGATGCCGTCAGGTAAATGTTGAAAGATTTCAGCGCCGAACTGCTGATAAAGCTTGAGCAATAAAGCGGGCTCCCGGTAAGGCCCGTCCGCCACCCCGTACCTGGGCCCCAGTTCCTGCCAGTTGCCCATTTGGCCGTCGTAGCATATGGCCAGCCCATCTGCCGCAAAGTTGGTAAAGACTCCCGGTTGTGGCGGTGAGGCGGCCAAATCGGCTTCCAGATAATTCTGAGCCATCATGAGGAGGGGAGAAGCGTAAGTATCCTGATAATGCGGCCCCCGGTGGCTGATTTTGGAGAACATGGTCTCCAATTCGCCCTGCTGGGGGTCTCCATAAATAGCAACGAATCCTGCCACGGCAATTTCTCCAGTATGATTGAGATTATTTCCGAATCTCGAAGATGCCGATCAGTCCGTGTCCCACCCCCATGCCCGGTTGCAGGTCCATTTCCAACTGGCGCAGGGAATAGCCTAAAATGGGCTCAATGACGTTGGCCCGAACATCGCCGAAACTAACCCAGCCAATACCCTGAATAACCCTCCGCATGGTCTCCATGGCCATCTTGAGGGGTTCGGGATAGAAGGGCATGATCTCAGACACACTCCGAAATTGTTCGGTTTCGCGGTCATAAGCACTGAGCAGGGCAATGGTATATTTTACCAGGGTGTTGGTGCACATGAAAAACATTTCAAAGAAATTGTTCAGATAATCAAAGCCCTGGCGCGGAACGTAATCGATTAACAGGCTCTCCAGTTCAGTCCGACAATACCCTTCAAAGAGCGAGTTTATCGGCAAGCGTATCTTGGGACAGTTGGCATTGTAATCCCCGGTATCCATATGCCGGCCGATTAAGACGGAGCGGTCAAAAAATTTCAGTGGCTTGAGCTCTACGCCGGACTCCCGGGAGGCTTGCTCCACGATTTTCAGGACTTCATCCCGGGTGATTAGTCGCAGGGGAAAAGTGGCCACCTCCACTTGGCTGCGAATTTCTTCCGGGTAAATATAGGAAATGCGGTAATCCATGAAATACTCTTGGTCTACCGGATGATGCCAGAGGTCCTGCCACTCGTAGGAGTAGCGCCCCAGCCAGTCCCCCATGAAAATCGCCTGATCAGGGGCGTGCTTGCAAATGTCCGCAATAATTTTGGCGGTCTGGTGGTCATGGAAGTGGGATAAGGTACCATATGAGGTAAAATACACATCAAAAGGCGGCTCTGCCCAAATCTCGGGAGGCAATCCCTCCGTCAGGTCTCCGATATAAAACCGCGTTTTCGGATTACCGGCATGATATTCTTCGGCTTGTTGGACGAGGTCGGGATTGAGATCCAGCCCCACATATTCTTTCAGCATGTCATAGGTGATGGCCCCAGTTATCCATTCATAGAGGCCAGGATCCTTGGTGGTGACCCCCATTAACTGGTCATAGCCGTCCCCGCCCCCGCATCCCAGGTCCAGGACCCGTATTCTTTCCAGGTGGTGCGCCTTCCGCTCCACTAAAGTGTTCAGGGCCGGACGCAACGAGATACCTGTGACCTGATCTTCCCAGAACCGCCGAACATTGTCATATTTTCCCAAAAGTCCCGAGGCCTTTTCATATTTGCCGGTTTGAAAAGCCTGGGTATAGGCGGTTTTTTCAGCCATGGATACGCTCTCCTCTCAGCTCTCACCTGAATCCCCTCCTTGGAGCGGATCAGGTTAGCTGAACTTCTGGTGATAAGCCATCAAACTTCAAGGGTTTTCAGGACATCTATGGCTTGAAACGCGTCCTTACAATAGGCATCCGCCTCGATCTGCTGGGCGAATTCCTTAGAGGTGGGCGCACCGCCGATGAGGACTCTGGTCTTATCACGCAAACCCTCTTCCTTCAGTTTTTGCACCACCTCACCCATAACCCGCATGGTGGTGGTCAACAACGCGGAAAGTCCCACAAAAGGCGCTTGATGTTCTTTAACCGCGGCCAGAATGCGCTCTGTGGGAACGTCGGTTCCCAGGTCAATCACTTCATAGCCCGCGCCTTTCAGCATGATGGCCACAATGTTTTTGCCGATGTCGTGTAAGTCCCCGGCCACCGTGGCAATCAGAAATTTGCCTTTGGTCTTGACCCCGGCCTTAATGAGATGGGGAGCCAGCATATCCATGGCCAGTCCCACACACTCGGCCGAGGCCAGCATGTCCGGAATCAGGTATTCATTGCACTCGAATTTTTCCCCCACCACCTCCATGGCAGTGGTCAGAGGACCCATGAGAAGCTCCTTGGGATCGATGCCCTGCTCCAGGGCTTGCTCCATCAGCTCAGTGACCCCGGGCTGGCCTTCCAAGCCCGGATCAAAGCCTTCGTCCGCGGCCTCCAGTCTTCCCTGCACTACGTTAAAGGCGATCTTTTCAAGAAGTTCTTGTTTATCCAAAAGTTTCTCCTTTTCATGGCGTATGATCTGAGTTCTTCCGGATGGTCAACCTTTTGAGGCTCAACTATATTGTTTCAGGTGAGGCAATATTCCGGGGACCTCCTGGAAAATCTGCTCTACCGTAGCCCGATTCAGATGCGGAGCCGCTTCAGCTTCTAAACGGTGCATGTATGCCAATGCGTTCTCAATGACCTTGTCCTCCATCTCCCGGGTCTCAAACTGATAGGGGCTGGACACGTCGCCGCTGTGCAAAGCCTTGCGCACATGCCGGGCAAAGAGCCGGTGGCTGGAAGACATGACCTTTTTGACCATATCCCAGGCCCCCTCGATATCAGCCGGATTGACCTTGGGCGCCCGCAGACAATGCTTGATTTTACCGATCTGTTCGTTGTCCAGCACCGCCTGGAGAGGACAAAAGGTATTGGTGCGATCCAGCAAACCGAAGGCATAATGGATATATTGCGCGCCGGTCATGGCCATATACAGATGGGTGAACAGTTTTTCAAACAGGGCTTGCATGCCGGGAACCTTGGCGTCCCCGACCCCGGCCGTGGAATAGCACGGCAGGCGGTAATGCCGCGCCAGTTGCACGCAGTCGATATTATACTGGTTGAACTCCGGGCAGCCGTATAGATCATGCAGGTCGTCCAAACGGGCCCGCACCGGCACACTGCCGTACAGCACCGGCGCTCCCTCTTTGATGAGCTGGGTTAGGGTCACCCCCACCAGGATTTCGGCGTTGATCTGTGCCACCATACCTGCTTCCTGGATGGGCGCCGAAGACCCGCCCTGGGGGGAAGAAGAAATCACCAGGGGCAAGCCGGCTTCCACAATACCGAAGACCTTGTCCGCGGTATCGGCCACGATTTGCAGGGGACTTTTAAAGACGCAGGTGATGAAGGAGATGACCGGATTGGCCCGCAGAGCTTCGGGGCCGCCGGTGATGATTTCCCCTAACCGCACCACTTGCGGCAGGGCCGTAAGCTCAGTCAAACCCGCCTGCACATGCTTGGTAATATTGTTGAGGCTGGCAAAAAACTTGTTGACGTCGTGATTGGCCGCAGTGATCTCGGGGTCCTGGATATTCAACGGGCGGATGAAGAAATCCAGATGCTCCAATTTGTCGCATAATTTGGCGGCCCGACAGAGCAAATGGGTGTTCCCCCGCAGTTCCTTATAGCGGGGCATTTTTACTTTGGTCTGACCGTCGTTGACGCTGACAAACTCCTCCATTTCCGTTTCTATCCAGATATTGGCTTCCGAACCGGAGCCGAAATAGGCCCGGGGCACTTCCGCGTCCAGCCACAAGCGGTTTTCCGGCGTCCTGGCCCCCAGGACCACCTGGCTGGGCGCCTTGCTCACCGCTTCTTTGATGAGGCCGGCGGGAAAACGCACCCGCCACACGGTCCCACCTTTATCGTGCTCCTCGGTAACCTGGGCCCCATGCGCCTGAAAAAGCTTGGCCGCCCGTTCGTTGTAGCACCAGATCCCGGGCTCACCCAGAATTTTCAAAGAGGCATCATCCAGCCACTCTATTTGCTCCTGGTTCAAACGCTCATAAGGTTTTACCAGGACACCTTCCCGAAAGGAATCGATCACGTCAGCCTCCTATTTAATGCGAAACGCTCTGGTATAGCGGCGGCAGTGCCGGTCCCGGCCCACCAGGACCTCACCGGTGGTCACCGCGGCCATTAACTCTTCGTCCAGTGGGTCAATAATGGCTGCGTCCAGCCCGAAGCCAATACACATATGCAAAAACGCCACATTGAGGCGGCTGCGGGCCGGCAAACCATAGGAAATATTGGACAGCCCCAGGACTGTTTTGGCCTCCGGGTAGCTTTCTTTCAGCCGGGCTATGGTCTGCATGGTGACCATACCGTAAGTAATATCCGTGCTTATGGGCAGGACCAGGGGATCAAACAGCACCTGCTTCAGGGGCACCCCGAATTTTTCGCAGGCCGCCACAATCTTTTCTGCGGCCCGCCAGCGATCCTCCACGGTTTTGGGAATGCCGGCTTCGTCCATGGTCAGGGCCACTAGCAGAGTTTGGTATTTAGCCGCCAGGGGCACGATCCCTGCCAGCTTGTCCGGTTCCCCACTGGTGGAGTTAATCATGCAGGGTTGCCGGGAATTGGCTGTCAACCCAGCCTCCAGGACCATGGGGTCGGCGCTGTCCAAACAAAGGGGGGTTTCCACCTCGCCCTGAATGGTTTGCACCGCCCAGGTCATGGCCTCCGCCTCATCCGCCTGGGATCCCACCCCGGTGCCCACGTTGACGTCCAGAAAATTTGCCCCCGCGGCCGCCTGCCCTCTGGCCAGATCAAGGAGAGCAGCAGCGTCACGGTTGAGGATGATGGGCTTTACCGGCGTCAGGGTGGCGTTGATTTTTTCTCCAATGATAATCATAAGCAGTCGCTCATGAGCCTGCGGCTCTCTCAAAATCCATAAAAGGTTGGTAGGGCGGGTGTCCCGCTGGCTATCTGGGTGCGCGGAGTGCACCCTCTATTCACTGGAAACTCGAATTTGAGACCTCTTCAAAAATCCCTTTCCAGACCACAAGCTCTCTTAATTAATCAATATCTTGTAGAGCAGGCGCCCTCGCCTGCAAAGTACAGCTAGGGGCGGCTGTTCTACATGGTTTTCGCAGAGGTCTCAACTTTGAACTTTGAACTTTGAACTTTTCCTAAAGGTTCGTGTATCGGCGGCCTCAAAATGGCACACCTGAACAGGGCTGACCCCCGCCTCCCTGGGGGTCTGCCTTACATGACTCCGGGCTGGAGCCCCGGAATCTCTCGGTTAATCTGGGAGCGGATGTCTGAGGAGAGGATAGGTTGTTCAGGCTGTTCAAGAAGGTCCCGGACCTTCTGGGCCGCCCTGGCTTTGGTGTCCTGAGCCCCGGCGTTCTCCCACTTGTCCCGATTATTGCGATCACTGAGCTCAGGGCGATACTGCTCGGTCCGCATGTGTCGGCGGGTATGCCGGGCCGCGACAAAATGCCCCCCCGGCCCCACTTTCTTCATCAGATCAAAGGCCAGGGTGTCCTCATTTACCGTGATGCCTTCCACGGCCCGCATAATCATGCCGTTAATTTCGTTGTCAATGACCAGCTTGTCATAGGACGCGGTCATACAAAATTCCAGGAAACCCGCGGCGTCATGAATCAGGTTTCCCCCGGCCAAGGCCACCAACAGGGTGGTCAGGGCCGTTTCATAGCCGGCCTGGGCGTCGGTCACCTTGGAGTCCGACATGCCCGCGGTGGAATATAACGGCAGGTTGTAAAAGCGGGCCATTTGAGCCGCCGCGGCATTCATGAGACCCATCTCGATGGCCCCGGAGAGATACTTCATATCCCGTAGATCCGTGATGGAAGAAATACATCCGAAAAACACCGGGGTCCCGGGATTGGTGAGTTGGGTGAGCATCACCCCCGCCAGGCTGTCCACACTTTGCACCACGAGATTGCCCGCCAGGGTGATGGGCGCGGTGGCGCCGCACAACGGTTCCGTAGGCACCACCACGGGGATGCGGTGGCGGGCTACTTCCATGGTCAGTTCCCCATAAGAGCCGTCTAATTTAAACGGGCTGATGGGGCAGGTGACCATGGAGATGAAAGGGCGTTCCCGGAGCTTTTCCGGGGAGCCGGCGATGATTTCCGCCATGCGGATGACGTTTCTAACCCCCTCGACGGTGTAAACTCCCCCAATAACGTGCTTGCGGGTGCGGTTCAGGGCGGCGCCGAAGCGGTTGACGTCCACCTCTTCCACCGGCAACTCGTTGGGGTAGACATTGAGCATGTAAAAATGAATATTGTCCAGGCCTTCCACCAGACGGGCAATGCGCATGATGTCGGTGAGCTTGGAGCGCCGGGCACCGTTTTCACCGGGTTCCTGCACATTAAGGGCGGTTCCCCCGGTGCCGATGTATACTTTGTCGCCGCCGATCTCACAATCCAACTCGCCGTTGTCGCCGCGGCCGCACAGGGTGACGGTGGACGGGGCCTGGGCGATCAACTCCTGAAATAAAGCCGCGGGGATTTTGACGATGCGGCTGTCGTCATCCACCGTGGCTCCGGCCTTTCGGAAGAGTTGGCGGGCTTCCGGAAAATTTACCTGAACTCCGATTTCGGCAAAAACTTTAAGGATGGTGTGGTGAAGTTGTTCAATGTCCCAATCGCTGAGGGGCTGGTACTGCCCCCCCGATAGGCCTTTCCTGATTTTCAAGATTTCCTTCCTCCCTCGCCGTTATATCCGTCTGGCGGTGCAATCCAGTTTTTTACATTCCCAACAGGGATTATAATCCCCCCACTCCTGGCCGGTTTCACAAGGGTACAGTCCAAAGACCCCGGAAATGGACTTGCGGGGCTGCATGAGGCAGGAATCGGACAATACCACCCTGGCTTTCTCGGGTTCCAGCAGTTCAAAGAGCGTTTTTTGCTCCGTTACCGGCCAGTCACAATAGCCCGGGCTGAAGCGCAGTCCCGTTGTTTTATTTTGGGTTTGGTAATGTTGGTCTAGGCGGGATTGGAATTGATCCACCAGGTTCTCTACCAGGACAGAGCCCATGGCGTCCAAAACGTAGGCATCGGCCAGCCGCTTTTTGTTGACCAGCTTTTTGATTTCCTTTTCAATGCCCCGTCCGATGGTGCCGACAAAACAGACCAATTCTTTGCTGCCCCGCATGGTGCGGGAAAGTTTGGGGCTTTTCAGACGGTGGTCGGTTTCGAGGTGGACCACCCCGGTGGAAATTTCCTGGATTTTATGCTTTTTGTAATGGACCCGCGGCTTGATTAAACGGCTGGTTTTATCTTTGAGGTTTTTAACCTTCTTTTTCAGGGAAGGCGATAACTTACGACCTTTGCGGCTTCCCAGCAGCCTGGCCAGTTCCTGGTCTTTCACGTTCGGGAGAATGTCCGTCAAGGGCATACAAGACCTCCTGGGGTATTGAGCGGTCCTTGAGGGTTCCACTCGAACTCACTGCCAAGATTCTGGTGCTCTTGTTTTAAGGCAGTAAAGACAGTGAAAGTTATGCTATAAGATACCCTCTGGTTTATTTATGAGTCTTGCCACAAAATGGTTTATTTTTATGTAAGAAATAAATTTTATTTTAAAGTGTTACTGGAAACCAAATAATAATTTGTTTAAGAACAGTTAGGTTAATGTGTTTCGTTTGTAAAGACAAGGCCATGTGAAAAGAATATTCTTCTAAAGTAAAGAGATAAATATAACGTTGGACCCGCTGACGTTAGCAAGTGTAATTATGATTCTCTTTTGGGTGAAAAGTAAGGTTACAGGGCGAGACTAATACCGCAAATTTCTGGCAGTTTTCCTTCCGCATGAGGGTCTACAGTCGGAAGAAATAAAGTCATAAGAATATTATTGTTCCACACCTCCGATTTTTCATGTTTCTGAGAGTCCCCAGAAAAAGTTTTTTCTCCTAAGCCGTTGTCTATGTTACCAAAATTTATTTCATGCACAAAATCACGATAATATTAGTATAAATTCACGGGTTTGTAAAGTGTTTTTTGCGTTACAATACCTCTTCCTCCTCCCCTTGTCGGCGCCAAGCCGCCGGCCATAGTGCAATACACCGGAAGATACCTTGAAAATTAAGGCTCTATCTATCTCATTCTGGCAGGCTAGCTCTCGGACAGAGCCCACCAGATTTTCATTCCTCGAGCCTTCCCTTTTCCTGAAGCTGAAAGATGGACTCCGGATTAAAGAACGGCGGATGCTTTCGCCAGGGATAGCCCTTCCGGGCCATCTCATAGGCCCTGTCAAAAAGTTTATTCATGTAGGCCTGATTGAACATCTCCTTAGGGGCTGGGGGAAAATCCTTCGGAATGATGGCCAGGTTGTAGTCCAAACCGTCCCGGCGGGCGAAAACATACAGGCGGTATAAATCGCCCAGGCTCTGGGCCTTGATGAGGGTGTTGATGGCCCTGAAGGCAATGGGCAGCAGCCGGGATTTAACCTTTTCCCAGTTGGGTTTGATGCGGCTGTTGCGAATGGCGTAGAGGATTTTGGCTCGATCCGGCCTTTTGATCCCCATCATTTCTTCCTCTTTGTCAAAAGGCCCGAGGGCACTTTCGTAGAGGATCACTTGTGCCATGGTACCGCCGTCTACATGCATTTCCGTATACGTCCGTCCTCCAGCCTCAACCTTGATGTACTGCGGGGGGAAAACCCCGGGAATCGAGGCCGAAGCCAGGACAACCTGGCGGAAGAGCTTCAGAGCGTCCGGGTGGCCGCTGGCGGCAATGGCCCCCATGTTCCAGATCACCAGCCGCTGGGCGTCAAATTGGGTGGTGGCGATAAACAAACGCCGGCCCTTATTGTGTTCGGCGGCGATGGCCTGGAGAGTCGGCTCATCGATATATTTGGCAATCAATTCGGCCAGGGGGTGAGTCTTGGTCAGGGATGAATGCCACAGTACCGTAAGCTTGTTTCTCTTCCGAAAAATCTCCTTTTGAGTCACCATGGTATATACCCGCAAGGCTGAGTCATACTCCGGCCCCAGGAAGGCAAAGGGGGCAATGATAGCCCCGGTGCTGATACCCGTCACCAGCTTGAACCGGGGACGTGTCCCGGCGGCGCTCCAGCCGCACAAAAGACCAGCCCCGAAAGCGCCGTTGTCGCCACCCCCCGACAGGGCCAAAAAGGCCGCCGGTTCCCGCAGACTTTTCTCGCCGTACGCGGCTCGCTCCTGTTCGATGGACTCCACGGCGCTGCGAGCAAAGCTTTTACTGGGCTGATCGGCCCAGGCCCTGACATCATCGGGAAAACCCGGAATCCGTACCTCATCCTCCAGGGCCTTGGGCAGGGTCGAGCGATGTCGCATCGTGGCACAGCCTTGGATCAGCCCGAGCAGTATTACCAGAGCCAACCATACCAGAAGAAAATTTGACAGGGCCTGCCGATTATTCCTCCTTCCGGGCATAGCGTCTTCCTCTCTCTTGAATTTCCAGGATGTCATGGCGATCAATCGGACTTGCTAAGTGGTTGCCTTCCTGCATCCTTTCCTGCCTGAGCCTGAGAGCGCCGGGCGGCGGCTTGCAGTTCCTGCTCTTCCTCTTTCAACTCCCTGGTCAGAAAAAAATTCAGAAAGGTTCGGATGACGGCAATGGCGCCCAGTTTGCCCAAATGGTCCCAGCTGGGTGATATCGCGGTTCCCATAATGTCCGACGCCAGTTGGAACTCCAGCCCCAGTACCAGAGCCCGCCCGAAAGTAAGGCGCACTCTATTGAAGCTGACGATTTGCGGCGTGAGGAGAGCCCGCACCAGCAAAAAAACCGCCACCACCGCCCCCACACTCACCAGGACAATGCTGACGGTCTCGAGAGACAGTCTCAGCCAACCCACCAGGCTCGCAATGTTTTCTTCCATGGCGCCCCCTACTCCTGTTATCCTGTAACTATACAGATTTATCTTTTTATATCAGAGCATCCCTTTCAGCCCCGGCCTAAATCGGCCACCAACAGAGAAGGGTTTTTTCGGTCTTGACTTTTTCTTCCGACTCTCTTAGTTTGTGAAATATTTATCATAGTAGAGGCTTGTGGATGGTCCCCTCTCCCGCCCGACAAACTCATCGATAGGAGGTCAACCATGGCACACAGCGGGCCCGCTCTTACCGCCCAGGAAGTTTGGCAGCAACTTCTCGAGGGTAACCAACGCTTTGTCAAGGGGTCCCCCTTGAGCCGCAACCTCCCGGCCCTGCGAGAGAGCCTCATCAAGGGTCAAAACCCCAGGGCCGCAGTCCTGTGCTGTTCGGACTCCCGGGTGCCGGCGGAATTCGTCTTTGATCAGTGCCTGGGAGATATCTTCGTGGTGCGCACCGCCGGCCTGGTGCTGGAGCCCACCAGCCTGGGCAGCCTGGAATATGCCGTGGCCCACCTGCACGTACCGCTGTTAGTGATCAACGGCCACGAATTTTGCGGGGCCGTCACCGCGGCGGTCCACCATCCTGACCTGGACGAGAGCCATATCACCGCGGTGGTGCGGCAAATCGCCCCCTCCGCCACCCAGGCCCGGGAACGTGGCCTTTCCGGTCCTGAATTGGTGGAGGCAGCCAACGATCTGCACCTGAAATCTCTCTACGACGCCCTCAGCCCACAGAGCCCCATCATGCGTGAGGCGCTGGCCGCCCGGCGTCTGGAGCTGGTGTTGTCCAAATACTTCCTCACCGACGGCCGGGTGGAAGTTCTGGACGCCACGTTTTAACCGACTTTTTCCATCTCCGCCACTGCCTCCAAGAGGCTGACCGGCAAATCTTGAATACCTAGTCGCCGCCGTGCCGCCGGGGACATGTGGTAGATGTTCTCCTCCGCCTGGACCGGCAGGGGGCCGAAGCTGCAGCGCCCTTGCCGCCCTTCAAGTGCGCATTTTCTTTATGTTTTTGGTGGGACTTCAGGCCTTGTCCTGTTGTGGTTCATGCCAGAAACTCAGCCAGATAAAATAGATAATCAAGAAAATGGCGCAAACCGTGGCGGGAACCGCGGTCTGCTGGTTAAAAAGGTTTAAAGCCAGGCCCCCGGCCAAAGCCGCGTTTTTCAGGGTCCCCAGCAAGACCAGGCTGATGGTGAGGTCATGCCTCAGCCCCGCCAGCCTGGCGATTCTGTAAATGACCTCTCCCAACCCGAAGGTGCTGATCAGGGCAATGGCGATGGGTAACAGGAGCGACCAGGGCTGACCCAGAAAAAGGTTCCGGTTCAACCCCACAATGGTGTAAGTGATCAGGGCAAAGGACCAGTTGGTCAGGGCTCCCCTTACGGGTTCCAGCCGAGGCGCCAGGTGGGTCCAGCGGAGCAGACGGGAAAGAAGCAGAGGCAGCAGAATGAGCAATAACAAGATCTTAAAGATCTTAAAGGGATGAATGAATGCGGTGCCCAGAAGTCCCACGGCCATGAAGGGGGTAATGGCCAGGGCCCCCAGGTAGCAGCCGATGGTCGCCAAAAAGGAAAAAGCCCGGTCTCCGCGGAGCAGGGCGGTGAAGGGCACCACCGCCACCGCCGGGGGCACCGCCGCGATTAGCACGAAGCCGGTGTAGAATTCCTCCCGGGGGGACAATAGGGCGGAAAGGGACAGGACCAGGCCGCCGTTCAGAGCGAAATTCATGGCCAACCCCACCAAGACCGGCAACACCATGGTCCGCGGCGAGCGAAACTCCTCTCCCGACACCTCCAGAAGAGCGAGAGTCATCACCAGGCCCAAGGCGGGCAGGACCAGGGGCTCAAGAAAAGGGGCGGCCTGTCCGGCGGGCAAGGCCAGGACCAAAGACAGGATCAGCAGAACATTACGGTTGCGCCACCACATTCAGGAAAATTTCTCCTTTCCAGTACGCCAGCCAATAATTTTTCAGGCAAGTCAGGTTTTCGATTAGGGAAATCTTAGGCTTGCAGCTTTGAGATTTCCATATTATTTTTTATAAGTTAATTAGAAATTTGACCGCCGAATCTAGGCCCTTTTCAAAAAATCCAATGAATCCATCAAATTCGAGGAGAATTCCGCAAAGGGGACTGAGCTAAGTGGGGGATGTGTCGTCGCGCTACACCAAAAAACGAATGACTGAAACCCTCTACGGCTGGACGGGGCATCTCCGTTGGCCCCTGTTAAGCATCGTCGTGGGCATCGTCGCCGGTTGTGGGGCCATCCTTTTCGAAGAACTGCTAAGACACGGTCTGTATTTTTTCCTGTACATACCCGTGGGTTTTTTTGAACCGGCCCGGGGCTCTGATCAGGCCTTGGTGACCATGTTAGCCACCCGCCGTTCCTGGCTTTACCTCCTTATCCCGGCCCTGGGAGGCCTGGTCTCCAGCATTTTGGTTTTTCTCATCGCCCCGGAAGCGGAAGGCGATGGCACTGATGCCATGATCGAGGCCTTCCACCATAAAGGCGGTTTTGTCCGCAAGCGCGTCCCCTTTGTCAAGATTGTGGCCTCGGCCATCACCATCGCCAGCGGTGGCTCTGCCGGCAAGGAAGGGCCCATTTCCCAGATCGGCGCTGGCTTTGGCTCCATTTTGGCCGGCATCCTCAAACTCAAACCCGGGGCGCGGCGCATCCTGGTCCTGGCCGGAGCGGCCGGTGGTCTCGGGGCCATCTTCCACGCTCCCCTGGGCGCGGCCCTGTTCGCGCCGGAGGTGCTTTACCGGGAAACCGAATTCGAATTCGAGGCCATTCTACCCTGTATCGTCTCCTCCATCGTGGCCTCGTCCATCTTCGATCAGTGGTATGGTCGCACCGCCCTCTTTTTCCCGGGGCCGGTGAATTTTGAAGTCCGGGAGCTCCTTCCCTATACCATCTTCGGAGTGGTATGCGCCGTGGTGGGCTATTTCTACGTCAAGGTGTTTTATGGAACCAGGGATCATTTCTTCAAACGCCTCCCGATTCCCAGGGTCTTGAAACCGGCCTTGGGGGGCCTCCTTCTCGGAGCCATCGCCGCGGTCAAATTTCCCCAAATCCTAGACGGCGGCTATGGCTGGATCCAGATGGCCATGGAGGGGAAAATCTTTTGGGGCCTCCTGCTGCTACTGGCCTTTATGAAGATCTTCGGCACCTCCTTCACCCTCACCTCCGGCGGCTCGGGCGGCATTTTCGGTCCGTCCGTGTTCATGGGGGCCATGCTGGGCGGCGCCTTTGGTTACCTGGGGCATCAGGTGGCCCCCGGCTGGATCATAAATCCCAGCTCTTTTGTCCTGGTGGGCATCGGCGGCTTTTTCGGCGGCGTGGCCAAGGTCCCCATTGCCGCTATTATCATGGCCTGCGAGATGTGCGGCAGCTACACCCTGCTCGTGCCCCTCATGGTGGTAACCGCCACCTCCTTTCTCTTGCTGCGGCATACCAGCCTGTATGAAAAGCAGATCATCAACCGGCTGGCTTCCCCGGCCCACATGGGGGAATTTGCCCGGGGCCTGCTGGAAGATATGCAGGTTCACGAAGCCATGGATGAGCGTCCCGTAACCCTAGTCCCGGAGACCATGCCGTTTGACCTTCTCGTCAAGTTGGTTACCAATTCCCAGGATGCCCACTTCCCGGTGGTCAACGCCGAGGGTAAATTGACCGGCATTTTGTCCATCAATGACGTGCGGGAATTCCTCTTCGAGGAAAGCCTCGCCAAAGTGGTGTTGGCCCGGGACGTGGCCACCCCGGATGTGGTCCAGGTGTTCTTCCATGAATCCCTGCAAAGCGCCTTGGATAAGATGGCCGGGTTGAATGTCGATGAACTGCCCGTGGCTCACGAGGATGATCCGGATAAGATTGTCGGCATGGTCTCCAAGCGTGACATCATCAGCCACTATCACGAACGGATGTCCGCTTAAGGCCTCTATTCCCCTCTGGTCTTTTTTCCTTAGTCCGTCAGGCGAACTCCCGGTGACAAACGGCCATGGCGGTCTGTAAATCAGCTACTTCGTGGCGTGTCGCTTCCAGATTCCGGCTGGCCACGGCCCGTTTCAGAGCCGCTACGTGCTCCAGGAAGGCCTGCAGGGCCTCTTCCCATTCCGGTTCGGCCATCTTGGCCATGGCCCGGGCATCCGCCACAAAATCCGCCAGGACCTGCGCCTCCGGGAACTTCCCCTGCAGCACCGCTTGCTGTAATTCCTTAAAATGAGACATGAGGCGTTTTTTCAGGGTCTTGAAGGACTCCTGCCAGCGAACTACGGGTTCCCGAGCTTCAAGTTTATACTCCGGCAGGGTCTCCCACGTGCATTTCAGCTTGAGAACCAAGCGCCCCTTTTTCTCTTTGAGGTGCAGCTTGGCCTCCACTTCCTCCGGCACGCTCCAGGTGGCGCCCTCCACCTCCAGTTGCCCTTGTCTCAGTCCCCGGGCCCAATCCTCCAGATAGTCAGCCAGATTCTGACGGGACAGGGTTTCTTCCTTTTTTTCTAGCATTCTGCCATCCTTGGTGGTGGTATTCATCCCATTAAGGGGGTGTTAGAGGGGGCAGGGCTCCACGACCCCGGTAGCATGGGCTTCCAGCCCGTGGGAACCCCCCTTTCCCAAATTTAAATCGACGTCAATGGGCCTGGGTGAGGGGATACCCCTCCTGTCTCCAGGCGGCTACCCCGCCCAGGAGGGCCTTAGCGTTATGGTAGCCCCGGTTCATAAGCTCCCCTGCCGCCCCGGCAGAGGAATGCTCGTTGCTTCAGGCGCAGAAAAAGACGATCTCCTGGTATTGGGGCAGGTCAGGAAGCTTGGCCTGAAACTCCTGAAGGGTGAGAGAGCCTTCAAGCTGCATACCGCGGCATCTGGCCTCATCGGCATAGGCGCACACCAGGAGTGCCTCGCCTGATTTAACCCGGGGATAGATTTCCTGGGGGGTGACGCGTGCCGGAGTGGTCATGACGCTCCTCCTTTGTTTCTGATGGTGGTAAGATTTTGTTCAGCGCCGCCTTACTCAAAAAATGCCTGATCGATGCGCTTGACGTAGGGAAGGTTGGCCAACTTATAGAGTACCATCCTGAAGTCAGGCTGATGGGTGTTACCGACACACAGGTATTCTCCCTCGGTGCAGCGGACCCTTCCCGGGGAAGTCTTGAAAATCTGGATGGTTGGGTCTATCCGGCGCACCTCAGCCTCGTGCCCCGGATCACCCGGAATGCAAAATTCATAGTGTAAGGCCCTCAAACCACCGGGCGGACCATAAAGACCGCTCTCATTTAATTGCTCCAGGTTGAAGGTGATTTTGCTCCTGGGATCAACCTGAACTTGAGCCTCAGCCCGGCAATCCGAGAGGAGGGGATAGAGGCTGAGAAAGAGGCTAAAGAGAATAACCATCCCTCGCCCCAGTCCTTTTTCTTTGGGCAACAGCAATGGCTTACCTTCCCAAGGCTAATTATTTTCAAAAAATAAGGAGGGCCAAGAGGAAAAACAACTCCTGGCCAGAAAGTTTCTAGAAGTTCTCTGATTTCGATCTGTTGCCGTACCTTACTTGAAGGGTATGTCCGTATTGACCTTGGCCTTCTGATAAACCGCAGACATTTCATCATACTGCTTCTTCAGCTTCTGAACCCGGGCTATAAAGCCTGCTTGGGTTTTCTTGTCGCATTTCTTGATGAGCTCCACTATATCGTAGCTGGTCCAGAAGGCGTTCTTTCTGTTGTAGTCTCCCCCCGGCAGCTTAAAGATGTCCTTAAACTGTTGAAGGTCATAGGGGATTTTAAAGGTATTTTTACTGTCTTCGTAGCTGAAGAGGTAAATGATGGTGTCATACCCACCCCAGGTTATGGCTGACAGACACATGGGGCAGGGTTGATGCGTGGCAAAAAAGATACATTCTTTCGGCTCTGGCCGCGCGGCCCTTTCATAGAGCTTCTTTATGGTGTAGACTTCTCCGTGCCACAGAGGACATTCTGACTCGTGGTTGGTTCCGGCCATGACGAGAGAGAGATCGTCCTTCTTCAGAACTGCTGCTCCAAAAACCTTGTTCCCTTGCTTGACGCCTTGCTGCGTGAGGGGGACGATGTTCTTTTCGACGACCGTAAGAATCGCATCGATGACCTTGGCATTACAGGCTTGCTCATTTATTAATGGGGCCGTGTCCTTTTTTGACACGTCCGCCCCTTGAGCCGGAAGATAAAAGAGGCACATAAATCCTGCCATCAGAGTGAAAGCCATAAGTAACGACCGAACTCTTCTGACCTTTATCACGATAGTCCTCCTTTTAATCAATTTGGTTTCTTCATGAATTCTTTAATCACTTTACATAACTTTTCAAGCATAACTCCAAGATAAAATGTAGGGCCACTGCCAAATTCGGAGTCAACGCGGCAGGTTAAATGGGGGTTTGGCAAGGCGCTTCTCACCGGGCGAACAACAGGTCCAGAAAGGCCTGTAAATAGGCGCTGATGATCTTATCTTTCCGGTGCAGCACGGCAATGAAATCCGGCTCCACGTAATGGCTCATGGGGAGAAAGGCCAGGGACCGCCGCCCTGCTAGGGGCAAGTCCTTAACCACCGTGGCAAAGGAGATGCCCAGTCCCAACTCCACGTAGAGGGAGCTCAACTCCACATTGGATGATTCCATCACCACCCGGTAGTCAAGCCCTTGTTGCTGGAAAAGGGCCTCCAGGGTTTGGCGGCCCGGGGACCGTTGCCCCCGGGGCGGCAGAATCAAAGGATACCGGACGATCTCTTCAATGGTGACCTCCTGGAGCCGGGTCAGGGGATGGTCCCGGGGGGTCATGAGCACCATCTCCACCTCCTGCCAGCTTCGGGCCGTCAGGTCCTTGGGCGCGGCCGAGGCCAGGGCCAGCCCGAAGTCCACCTCCCCCTGGCGCACCAGGTCAATGACTTCCGGTTGGGAGCGGTCCAGGATAGCCAGGCGTACCTGGGGAAAGCGTTGGGGGTACTCGCGCAACACCTCCCGGAACAGGTGATACAGGGTGGTAAAGGGCGCGGCCAGGCGAAGTTCCCCCGCGGGGATGCCTTTGAGTTCCTGCAGCTCCTCTTGCAAGCCGGCATAGGCCCCCAGGACGGACTGGGTAAACCGCAGAAACCTCTCCCCGGCCTCGGTGAGGCGCAGTTTGCGCTTGCCGATCCGCTCCAGGAGTCGGCAACCCAACTCTTCCTCCAAAGCCTTCACCTGTTGGCTGAGGGCCGACTGGGTGCGAAAGGTGGCCTCCGCCGCCTTCGTAAAACTTCCCAGTTGGGCTACCTGGTGAAATCCCACGATCTGCTGCCATTCCATGACATTTCCTTATGATTTAAGTAAGTATTATTAATTTTACTTATATAATGGACTTCCATTATAATCAAGGCAAAAAGGGGAGGGGGCCATGAAAGAGACCTTGCAGCCTGGCGTACAATTCAGCTTCAGCTTTCCGGTGCCGGACAACCGCACGGTGCCGCACCTCTTGCCCGAGTCCGAGGAGTTTCAGGTGATGCCGGAGGTTCTGGCCTCCGGGTACATGGTAGGGCTCATCGAGTGGGCCTGTATCCAGGCGGTCAACCCGTACCTGGACTGGCCCCATGAGCAAACGGTGGGGGTGGGGTTCCAGCTGTCCCACGTGGCCGCCACCCCGCCCGGACTAACCGTTACCATTCAGGTGGAACTCACCAAAGTTGAAGACCGGAAGCTCACCTTTGCGGTGCGGGCTGAGGACGATGTGCACCTGATCTCCGAGGGCATCCACGAGCGGTTTGTCATCGATGCCGACCGCTTCAAAGCCAAGGCAGCCGCCAAAGCGAAAAGCGCCCTGGATGCAGGGGAGGGGGCCAGTAATCAGTAACCAGTAATCAGTGGTCAGTAATCAATATTGGTAGCTGGTAACCAACCATCGTCTCCCGGTTCCTTTTTACTAACTGCTGACTGCTAAGGGAAAAGTCATGCTGGTGAAAAACTACCACCTGGAGTATTGCCGGCCGCCGAACCCCGAAGCCACCCACCTGCGGGGCCTGGCCCGTTTCGACGAGAATATCGAAGAACTCCTGCCCTATTTGAATACCGTGTTGCGGGGGCACCTGTATATGCGGGAGCCCCCGTCCCTCACCATCAAATTTCGGGCCAAGCTCATCACCTTCCATCCCCACGATATCGCCATCAACATTCTGAAAGATGAGGAGGAAGCCGAGGAGATTGTCCGTTGGCTGGTGGGGGTTATCAATGACACTTGGGCCAAGCGGGAGACCATTAAAGCCACTTACGAAGTGCCGCCCCAACCCCGCATCCTCGAGATTCTCAAGCTATTGCCCCGGACCAACTGCCGAGCCTGTGGGGAGCCCACCTGCCTGGTCTTTGCCACCCGGTTGAGCAACGGGGAGACGGCGCCGGGGGCCTGCCCCGGGCTCGAGGCCGGGGCTTTGGACCTCCTCCAGAATTATCTCCAGCAGTTCCGATCCGCAGCCCGAAACTAAGTCCGAATAGTTCTCCTCCTGGCCACGATCCCATCTTGTCGGCGCCTGTACAAGTCAGGCGCCTCTGAAAACTAAAAGTTCTTGAAAATCCGCTAATAAATACCTCCCCCTTGCAATATGCTCCGGCTGTTGGTAGCCTGTCGCTATGTTGGGCTTTTTCTCCGGTTTGCGAGTTCGACTATTATGCCTGGTCCTGTTGGCGGTTATTCCAGCCTTAGCATTTGTCGTTTACACCAGTCTGGAACATCGACAATTGATCAAACGTAATATTGAAGAGGAAATTATAAATGTTACCCGGGACATTGTCAGATTTCATGGACAATTGATATATCAAAACCGACAGTTACTTGTATTCCTCTCAGAAGTACCGGCAGTGCTCCATGCACGCCACCAGGAATGTTCAGTGTTGTTTTCCGATTTAGTAAAAGAAAATCAAGAACTGTTAAATTTAGGATTGGCAGATTCTCAAGGAAAGATCATCTGTAGTGCCCTGCCAGCACGGCAGTCAATTAATTTAGCTGACCAGCCTTATTTTCAAGAAGCTCTCAAATCTCCCCAAGTTGTAGTTGGCAATTATCAGCTCAATCACACCACCAACAAACCATACTTGGGATTGGCCAAGTCGGTGCATAATAACTCTGGTCAACTTAAAGGAGTAATCTTTGCCAACCTCGATTTGGACTGGGTCCAAAAATTAATGAGCAAAGACCCTCTGCCTCCCAAGGGTGCTGTCGCCATCGTTGACCAAGAAGGCATCATTCTAACTCGCTGGCCTGATCCGCAGCAGTGGGTGGGGGTGCAGGAACTCGAGGGAAAAATCATTAAAATTGTTTTATCCCAAAAGCAGGGCATCAGCGAAGTCACCGGTATTGACGGGCTCTCCCGTTTATACGCCTTTCAGCCGCTGGATCATGCCAGTCCGAGAGGATTTATCTTTGCCGGGATACCCACCAAAATCTTGTCTGACGAATTCAGCGATAATTTTGCTCGCAATCTCATCTGGTTGGGGCTGGCTATGGCCCTGGCGCTGGCCGCGGCCTGGATTTTAAGTTCCCAATTCATTGTGCAACCCATTAGTGCTTTGATAAAAACCGCCCAGCAGTTGGCCGACGGCAATCTAGGGGTGCGAACTGGGTTGTCGGCAGGCCAGGGGGAAATTCATCAACTGGCTCACAGCCTCGATCAGATGGCCGAGGGACTGCAAAAACGGGAAAAGATTTTAGACTTCCATAATAGCGTAATAGTAATTACCAATCAGGCTAACAATGTAGAGGAACTACTCAAAGAATCTGTCAGAGAAATTGCCAATTACACTAACTGTACGGCGGTGGGCATCAGGATCTTACAGAGGGATGGCACCATCCCTTATGAAGCCTCCCAAGGTTTCAGCCAAAAATTCTTAAATGAGGAAAATCACCTATCCCCGGAGGCCATCGATTCAGAGAAAGATTTGAGTATTAAGATTATCAAGGGCACCATTACCCCTGGAATTCCTGGTTTCACTAAGCATGGTTCCTTTTTCGTCAACCTGGCAAGTCGCTGGGACACCACCATGTCCTCTGAGAAGAATGGGGTTACTTGTAGTTTATGCCATGATTACGGCTACGAATCCATGGCGCTCATTCCGCTGAAGATCAAAGACCGAATTTTCGGTTTGATTCACGTTGCTGATCCCCAAGAAAACATGATTCCCGAGACTGTAGTGCGGGAGTTGGAAAAGGCAGCCGGCGGTTTAATTTTGGCTCTGGAAAGATTGTGGAACGAGGAGAATGTCCGAGGTCTTACTCATGAATTGATGAAAGCTCAGGAAAAAGAAAGATTGAGGATTTCCCGGGAACTGCATGATTCCGTGGCCCAAGAGTTATCCGCGGTAAAGATCAGCCTGGACAATGTCGTGGAAATACTGCCGGAAAAGACCGGTAAGAAATTGAATTCGAAAATACACCAGATTTCTGATAATCTTCACAGGGTCTTAGGTTCGGTGCGGGAACTGGCCTACGGCTTGCGCCCACCCATTCTGGACTCCTTGGGGCTGACCCGGGCCCTTTACCAACTTTGCGAAGAGTTCACCACGCGCAATGGCATCAAAGTTAATCTTTTGATTGCCGGTATTGAGGAAGACAAACTGGACGGCAACGCAATTATTACCCTCTATCGCTTCATCCAGGAAGGTCTCAATAACGTCCGGCATCATGCCCAGGCTAAAAACGTGAGCATCAAACTGGTGTCTTCTTACCCCAAGATCATTTTGCGACTGGAAGATGACGGCAAGGGCTTCGACGTTATTGAACAGCAGTCCGGGACCTTTTTGGAAAAACACATGGGCCTGCTGAACATGCAGGAAAGGGTTGCCCTCCTCGGCGGCAACATGCAGATTGAATCTCAACCCGAAAAAGGCACTCACATCCTGGTGGAGATCCCCTGGAAGGAAGTTGTGCGTGAACCCCAAGAAAACTCTAATGATCGTTGATGACCATCCCTTGTTCCGGGAAGGTCTTAAAGCGATTATTTCTCGCAACGCTGATTTGGAGATAGTGGGTGAGACCGGCACAGGTCAAGAAGCCTTAAAGTTAGCCGAGAAATGCAAGCCTGATATGGTGGTGATGGATATAACCTTACCGGATATCAACGGTATTGAATTAACCAGGGATATCAAGAAATTGTCGCCCTTGACCCGGGTTTTGATAGTCAGTGTGCACTCAAAAATAGATTACATTACCGCCGCCTTTCAGGCCGGAGCCACCGGCTATGTGGTCAAGGACGCGCCTTCTGGAAAAATTTTACAGGCCTTGGAACTGGTGTCCCGAGGAGAGTATTATTTGGATGCTTCCGTATCATATCAAGTTGTCAAAAAGCTGTCGGAGTTCCCGGAACAAAAGGCCAAAACCACCGATCCCGTTTATAGCAGCCTGACCACCAGGGAGCAGGAGATCTTCCGCCTGTTGGCCGAAGGCCTCAAGATTAAAGACATTGCCCAACAACTCTATATCAGTCCCAAAACCGCCGATAATCATAAGACGAATATCATGTCCAAACTCAATCTGCACAGCACCCTGGATCTGGTGCGCTACGCCGTCAGGCTGGGCATTATTGATGTGGAGCACTGGAAAGGGTAACCCTCTCCCTCCAAATCTGTCTGTAAGTTCCCACCCGAGATTCACCAAGTAAGTAATTCCCCAGCAAACCCTCTATCTGGCTTAAGTGGACCCTCCACCTAGGCAGTATTCCTGCTTTTCCTGGGTAATTTACCCCAGCAAATTGAGGCCTCGTCTCTATCGACTTATTTACGGAGTTTTTTATCCTAAAAACTAATGGAGCACTGCACATTGCAAAATGACTACTTGAACCTAAGTGAGTTGGTCCGCAGCATTCAGCGTTCTTTGGGGGGGAGTTGAAAATTTTTTTAAGGGGAAAACGCTTTACTAAAAGGAGAAAATCATGACTATTCCCCAAGTATTGCATGAGGTGGCTTCTTTGATGCCTGGCATCGGAGGCGTGAGTCCCCAAGTAATGCATGATGAGGCTTGCTGGCTGCTGGAGAATGTGGGCGTGCGGATGAATCATCCTTACCTTATTAAGGTGTTGGAAAACACCGGCTATGCCGGGTTTGATGGCTCCAGCGGCAGGATTCACGTCTTACGTCCCTTAGTGGATTGGGCCGTGGCTCAGGCTCCCAAAAGAAGCGAACATCCGGTGCCCAGCAAATCCTATTGTGGGGGAGGAACCGCGCCGCATGTGCGGAATAACGGCAACCTGGTGGAAGCCGACGTGCACCAGCATGTGGCGGCCATTGCCCAGATCGCGGAGAGAGAAGGGATCCCCTCGATTTTCCGGGGATGTGGCGGGGCTCATAATGCCTATGAGGATGTCGAGCAAATTAAGGTGATGCGGGAGCATTTCAGTCGCTATATTATGCTCTACGTGGGCACCGAGGAAGGGGTCAAGGCCTGCGTTGAGGAATACAAGCGCAATCCCCATATGTGCACCACGCACTCTCTCTTCTACAGTCCCTTACAGCTCAATGATACCGGACCCCAAACGGTCCGTTACCGGGTGAACGGCACCAGACTGACGTCCACCTTGATCGGCAACGTCAATATCTTCTTGCGGTGTGTCGAAGAAGGCTTGCCCATCTACATCCTGACCATGCCCATCTCTTATATTACCAGTCCGGCTACGGCGTATGGTACGGCCGTCCAGGTTCATGCCGAGTTTCTCATCGGCTTGTGCCTGGTACAAACCCTCAATCCCGGGTTAATGACCCTCGATGCTGCCTTTCCGCAATTCGGCAATCCTCGCGATGAATATAACATCAGTTTTGGATCCATATCCCATAACCTGGTGAATTTAATGGCGGCGAAGGTGGCCACCTATCTTGATTTACCGGCCATTCAGGATGGTTGTTCCGCGGGTGGCAAGGACCTGTTGGATCCCTCCATTCCTGGGGATGTGCTCCGGGCTTATCGTATGTGGAACTGGGCCTATGAAAGCGGCTGGTGCAAATGGCATATGGTCCGCCATTGCTACGGCTTTTTGAATTATCAGATGGTTTACGACATAGGCAAGATGGAAGAGGATGTAACCACCCTGAAAAAGGTACTGCAAAACAATGAACAATTTCCCCTTCCACCTGAAATGGATGTGTATGATCCGGAAGCTATCTATGTGATTGAGGATGTGATTAAGAATTACGGCGGCAACTTCAAGGCCCATCCTCACACCTTAAAGCATAGTGTTCCGGTGTTATAACGATAACTGGCATACGTAAACATTACTTTAAAAACTTGGGACCCTCGTTTTGAACAGGGTCCCTTTTTTTCGCTTTATAGCGGCCTCCTCGGTTCAATCGCTAAAAAGGGAGAAGTCACCCGTTTTACCCTGCGGACGTGATGGTGGCGGACCTCTCAATGCCTCCAGAAGCCTTGCCGATTCTAAAAATTGCCGATGTTTTTCTTCAAAAAAACCGACGAACTTTGTGATAAGACCTCTGCTTTCCCTTATAATCTCCCTGTTAACCTTAAAGATCCGACACTGAATGGATTGAGACGGGAATGACTGCCAGGGAAAGGACCGAGTTGGCCACACCGGAATACTTGTCATTTTGGCGCCAGACCAGGGGTCTGACCCGGCCGTTCTGGGTGGCCAACCTGATGGAGATGATCGAGCGCCTGGCCTACTACGGCGTGCGGGTGGTCATCCCCATTTATATCGCCCAGGCTGACGAAATCGGCGGCCTGCACTTCACCCAGAGCGACAAGGGGTTCATCTTCATGTGGTGGGCCCTGGTGCAGTCGGCGCTGCCGGTATTCACCGGGGGCTTTGCCGACCGCTACGGCTACAAGAAACAAATTGTGATAGCCGTTCTGTTAAAAGGGCTGGGTTATGTCCTGATGGCCAGCCAAAGGGATTTCTGGCCCTTTTTCAGCGGCTGCCTGTTGTTGGCCGCGGGCACCGCGGTCTTCAAGCCGCCCATTCAAGGAACTTTCGTCAAGACGCTGACGGACCGGACCTCAGGAGTGGGCTGGGGGTTCTTCTACATGGTGGTCAACATCGGCGGCTTCCTGGGTCCGCCGGTGGCGCACTTTCTGGTGGGCTACTCCTGGCCCACGGTCTTTTATGGCTGCGCCGCCCTGGTCAGTCTGAATCTGCTGTGGCTGCTCACCTATCCGGAAGTGGATTCAGGGGCCGACCGCTCCACTGGCGTCTGGCAGGTGGTGGTCACCACGGCCCGGCACCTGCTCAACGGCCGGCTCCTGGCCTTCATTCTCATCACCTCGGTATTCTGGGCGGTGCTCATGCAGCTCTGGGACATGCTGCCCAATTTCATCGTGGATTGGGTGGACAGCGCCTCTTTAGCCCGGCATCTACCGGCCTTCATGCTATCCCGGGACCTCTCCCGGGGCCCCCAGATCGCCCAGGAGTGGGTGATCAATTTCAACCCCTTCCTGATCATCCTCTTTGTGGCGCCGCTGTCCTGGTACGTCAACCAAAAGATGAGGCGGCTCACCTCGATGTTCCTGGGTTTTCTCACGGCCAGCCTGGGGGTCTACACCGCCGGCTCCAGCATGTCCATATATTTCGTCCTGGCGGGTATTGCCTGTTTCTCGGTGGGGGAGATGCTGTGTTCCCCCAAGATGAATGAGTATTTAGGCGTCATCGCCCCGGCGGACAAAAAGGCGCTGTTCATGGGGTACGCTAATATCCCCTTGGCCCTCGGCTGGGGATACGGGTCTTTTCTCGGCGGCCAAATTTATGAACGGGCCGGTGAAAAGGCCGGACTGGCCCTGCGCTATATGTCCGAAGTGCTCAAGGTGCAAGAGCTGCCGGACCGTTCCCAGGCCTTTGCGGTGTTGACGGACATGCTGGGTCGGACCCCGGCCCAGGTGACCCGGCTTCTCTGGGACACTTATGACCCCAGCCGCGTCTGGATCCCCTTTGCCCTGGCCGGCATCGCCGCGGCCATCGCCTTGTTCATTTTCAATCACCTGGCTAAACGGTGGCAGGACGTCAACGCCTGATCAGCCGGGGTTATACCAATTTCATTTTCAAATAAAACAAACTTGCAACTTAACTAATTGATAATTTGATTTTTTTACCGAAAACCGAAAACCGTATTAGAGGTCCCTACCGATGGTAAAGGCCTGGCCGAGATAGCGGCCGATGCCATGGTAGGTGCGAATTTCGGGCCCGAAAATTATGGGCTTAATCTTGTCAATGTCAGGCAGCCCCTGGTCTCCCAGGACTTCCGAGTCGGCCTTGACGTCCAAGATTTCTCCGACAAACTGGGTGTGGAGACCGATCTCCAGGGTGTGGCTCAACCTGCACTCCAGGATTAAGGGACACTCGGCCACATAGGGGGCATCCACCAGCTCGCTTTTCACCGGGGTAAGGTCGGTCTTGGCAAACTTGTCCTGATCTTTGCCTGAGGCGATACCGACATAATCGGCTTCCTTAACGTGCCTCTCGGAAGGCACATTGATGGTGAAGGCCTGCCGCGCCGTGATGTTCCCATACGAGTAAGTGGCCTTTCTGAGAGACACTGCCACACTCGGGGGCTTGGAGCAGCAGATGGCCGCCCAGGCCGCGGTCATGATATTGGGTTTGCCTTCCTTGTCATAGGTGCCCACCAGCCACACCGGCGCGGGGTAAGCCAGGGTTCTGGCGCCCAAAGACTTTTTCATGAAAATCCTCCTTACGTCATCAGGCTCTCCTCCATCTTAAGGCAGAAGGGCCATATCTTCAAGGATTAGGGTTGCTTCCCCTTGGCGACGCTTGCCGGTTTGCCTCCAGGACTTGGATCGTCGGCTTGGGTTCCTCCATAAGAGCAAGATTTTTCACCAATTTTGTGTTAAAATCCATACTGATGCGTGTTCCTTCTGGTGAGGCCTAGCATTATCCGTTTTTACCTCAATCAGCATAATCTAAATTTACCCAAGGACTCATCCCGGAAACCAGGTTAGCCACGGAAGGTTGCTGCCATGCCTTCAAAAAAGAAAGGGAAGAAAAAAACTGATCCTCGACGGGAAGTCGAGGTGATGGACTTGCCTTTTTCGAGCGGCCCCAAAACCGAGTTTGAACTGCAGCAGTCCCTGGAAGAAGCGGCTCGTCACCAGAGGGAAACCCTGGCGCTTCTGGACGCAGCCCGCGCCGTCATGACCCATGAGCACTTTGCCGAAGCTTCCCGGGAAATTTTCGATCGCTGTCGGGAGGTCATCGGTGCGCCTTCGGGTTACATTTCCCTGTCAGATGAGTCGGGAACCGTAAATGAGTTGGTGTTTCTGGAATCAGGAGGCCTACCCTGCACCGTGGATCCTGATCTGGACATGCCCATTCGGGGCTTACGGGCCGAAGCTTATAAGACCGGCGAAGTGGTGTACGACAATAACTTTCCCCAAAGCCACCACGTTAAGTTTCTGCCGGCCGGGCACGTGACCCTGGAAAATGTCCTCTTTGCCCCGTTAAAAACCCAGGCACAACAAACCGTGGGTTTGCTGGGCTTGGCCAACAAACCCGGAGGGTTTACCGAATACGACGCCCGTCTGGCCGCGGGGTTTGCCGAAATAGCCGCCATTGCTTTAGTGAGCACACGGGCCGGTGAAGCTCTCAAAGAAAGCGCAGAAAAATTCCGAAACATCATCGAGACCGCCCCGGTGGGTATCTTCAAGACATCTATAGAGGGAAAATTTTTGGAGGGCAATCCAGCCCTGGCGAGTATTCTGGGTTATGACTCTCTCGAAGATTTGTTTGCCTGCGTTAATGCCTCAAGCATTGCTGAGGCGTTGTATGTCAATCCCAGCCGGCGGACTGAGGTGGTTGAAGAGATTTTACGTCGCCGGGATTGGTTGACCTTTGAGGAAGAATTTCGTCAAAAAAACGGTCGGGTCATTACCGCGCAGGTCAAAAATCGCACTGTTCAAGAGCCCCATGGCACCATAGTCATAGAGGGTTTTATCGAGGATGTCACCGAAAGGAAGCAAGCCGAGGAGGCGCTGCATGGGGAATTGGCGGTGACTGTTGCTTTGGCGGAACTTTATGAACCCCTGGTGTCGCCTTCCTCCTCTATTCTGACCATTTCCCTGTCCATTCTGAAACAGGCCAAAGAACTCACCGGCAGCGAACATGGCTACGTTTCCATCATTAACCCGGCTACCGGTGACAACGTCAGCCATACCCTTACCGATATGATGGCAGGCCAATGCAAGGTGGGAGGATCTGATCGCCGTATTGTCTTTCCCCGGGCCAAAGATGGGCGGTATCCACTTCTTTGGGGCCATGCCCTGAATACCCGCCAACCTTTTTTTACTAATGAGCCGAGCTTACACCCGGCTTCCGAGGGAGTTCCAGCCGGCCATATACCTATCCATCGCTTTTTGAGTGTACCGGTGATGCTGGGGGACGAATTAGTGGGCCAAATCGCCTTGGCCAACTCCGGCCGGGATTATACAGCCCTTGACCTGGAAGCGGTCAGGCGACTGAGTGAACTTTACGCTCTGGCCCTTCAAAGGAAAAGGTTTGAGGAAGAGATCGAAGATGCCCGTGCTCATCTGGAAAGCAAGGTAAGTCAACGTACAATGGAATTGGAGCAATCCAATGTCCAGTTAAAAAGAGAAATCAGGGAGCGGGAGAAAATCGAGGCGGAACTGCGGCAATCCGAGCAGCAACTGAGGTTCCTGACTTTCCAGCTGCTCAATGCCCAGGAGCAAGAGCGGCAACGCGTCTCCCGGGAACTGCATGATGAACTGGGTCAATCCCTCATGGTTCTCAAGTTACAAATCCGCAGATTGGAAAAAAATCTTGCTGTAGAGCAAGGGTCCAAGGACAGTTGTTTCGAGGCTATCCGGCAACTGGATGAAGTCATTGAAAACGTGCGGCGGTTATCCCGGGATTTGAGCCCCACCATTTTGGAAGATCTGGGGCTGACAGTGGCCTTGCGGAGCCTCCTGGACTCCTTCGCCAAGCACTATGGCATCAAGAAAATGACCTATCACCTGGATGAGATCGAAGACCTTTTCCCCATAGAGTTTCAGGTAAATATCTATCGCATATTTCAGGAAGCCTTGACCAACATCGGCAAACATGCCCGGGCCAGCAGGGTGACCGGGGTAGTCAAACTCGATATCGGTGAGGTTTGCTTCTCCGTGGAGGACAACGGCGTGGGTTTTGACCTGAGGGAAGTTCTGGAAAAAGACGTCCGGGAGAAAGGTATGGGTCTGGCGGCCATGGCGGAACGGGTCAGAATTCTGGGGGGCTCTCTCCACGTTAAATCCGAGGTTGACAAGGGCACCAGCATCAGCTTTCGGATCCCGGTGGCGTGGTAAGTGTTAACACCCCCACAAATCCTTTTTGCTGATTTTTGGCAGAGGGGCGGCTGGTAGTCGCGGATTACCGCTCTCCCTCCTGGTCACTCTTCCCCCACCCCAAAAGGAGCAGAGAACATGTCTGACGCCTATGAGCCTGTGATGATCGGCAAAATGGAGAGTGGCGCTATCGGCCTCCTGCCCAAGATGGCCAATCGGCACGGTCTCATCGCCGGGGCCACGGGTACGGGGAAAACCGTGACCCTCAGGGTCCTAGCCGAACATTTTAGCCGTCTGGGAGTGCCCATCTTTATGGCCGACGTCAAGGGCGACCTGTCGGGCCTGTGTCAGCCGGGGGGCGACAAACCTAAGGTGGCCGAACGGGTGGAGGACCTGGGCTTGAGCGATTTCAGCTACCAGGGCTTTCCCGTGGTTTTTTGGGACGTGGAGGGAGTCCAGGGCCACCCGGTGCGCACCACCATTTCCGAAATGGGGCCGCTCCTGTTAGGCCGCTTGCTCAATCTCAACGAGACCCAGAGCGGGGTTCTCAGCCTGATTTTCAAGATTGCCGACGACAACGGCCTGCTGTTGCTGGACATGAAAGATCTCAGGACCATGGTGCAGTATGCCGGGGACAACGCCGCCCAGTTTCGGACGCAGTATGGCAATATTTCCGCGGCCAGCGTCGGGGCTATCCAGCGGAATCTCCTGGCGCTGGAGCAGCAGGGAGGTGACCGCCTGTTCGGAGAACCGGCCCTGAACCTGGCCGATCTTCTCCAAACCTCGGCCACCGGGGAGGGGGTCATCAACATCCTGACGGCCGACAAACTAATCCACGCCCCCAACCTCTACGCCACCTTACTGCTCTGGCTGCTGTCGGAACTCTTCGAAGAACTGCCCGAGGTGGGTGACCCAGCCAAACCCAAACTCGTTTTTTTCTTTGATGAGGCCCATCTGCTTTTCGAGGACGCGCCCAAAGTCCTGGTGGACAAGATTGAACTGGTGGTCCGCCTCATCCGTTCCAAGGGGGTGGGGGTTTATTTCGTCACCCAAAACCCCCTGGACCTGCCGGATGAAGTGCTGGGACAATTGGGCAACCGGGTGCAGCATGCGCTGCGGGCCTTCACCCCGCGGGACCAGAAGGCCGTCAAGGCCGCGGCCGAGACCTTTCGGGTCAACCCTAAGTTGGACGTGGTGCGGGCCATCATGGAACTGGGGGTGGGGGAGGCCTTGATTTCCGTCCTGGATAAGAAGGGGGCGCCCACGCCGGTGGAGCGGGCCTGGGTTTTGCCGCCCCAAAGCCGGCTCACTCCCCTCACCCAGGCCGAGCGCGACCAAGTGATGCAGGCCTCGGTGCTCTACGGGCACTATGAACGGAGCGTGGACCGGGAATCAGCCTATGAAAAGCTCAGGGAGAAAATGGAGTCCAGGGAGCCGGCCGAGGCCGAGCAGGCCGCCCGGAAACGCCAGCCCCCCTCGCAAATGGACCAGATGGGCAAAATTGTCGGAGACATGGCCAAAAGCGCCGCCCGCTCCATGGGCACCCAGATCGGCCGCCAGCTCATGCGGGGCATCCTGGGCTCCCTTTTCGGCAGCAAGAGCGGGAGAAGATAAGCAAAATATCGAAAAGTTTAATTTGTCTCTCTGGCCCAGATAAC
>JARRKO010000019.1:0-9290 GCA_037388025.1 Syntrophobacterales bacterium | reverse complement strand
CTGATGTAATTCCAAGAGCAGAAATTCCTGCCAGACAACCAGACAAAAAGTTTCGATCCAGAATTTATCAGCGTTCCAGTTCCACCTTCATGGAGAGGAAATCCATCAAGTCTCTTAGCGATATTACACCCACCAAGTGATCGCCCTCGGTTACCAAAAGACGGCTGTTGCCGGTTCGCCTTATCTGGCCTAAGGCCTTAACGGCATCGGTATTGGGAGAGATGGAGATTTCTGACGAGGAGGGCAGGTGAATCTCCCCTACGGTGTGTTGTTCCCATTCGCCGCGGGGGATTTGTTGAACCTGCTTGGTGGTTACATATCCCAGGAGTTTTCCATCATCCATCACCGGAAACATTTTATAATGATGGGTATAGATGTAATCTTCCACGAAGTCCTTTACTGAAAGGGAAGAGGGAACGGTTAGGGGGTCACGCTTCATGAAACGGCTTACCGGCTCACCTTCCAGGGCCTGTCGGGTAAGGGTTTGCTGGTAGGACATCCGGACCTCTGGACCCGACCGCCGTCCAAAGGGAAGGCCGGCAACAGATTGAAGCCTGCCAAAATGGCATTTATGAAGCCCAAGTATTGCAACACCCCAAAAATCGGGGTGGACCAAAAACTCTGTTTGCCCAGATCGGCCATCCAATAAAATATGACCGCAAGTAGGATACTGGTGATGGGTCCCACTATGGCCATAAAGAATTCTACTTTGGGGCTGGAAGGCTCATCGCCCATCTCGGCGACGCCGCCAAAAATAAAAAGGGTGATACCCTTCATGGGCAGACCGAATTGCCGGGCCACCAGGGAGTGGGCAAACTCGTGCACAATAACGGAAATAAACAGGCCCAGGGCTCCCACCACGCCCATCACCCAATAGGTTTCCAGAGAGAGGTGTTGGTAATAATGAGGAAAAAATCCTTCGGAAAGGGACCAGGCAACTAGAATAGCGATAAATATCCAGCTTAAATCTATACTTACCTGGAACCCTAACAGCTTAAAAAGCTTGAAACGCCTCCCGAACATATTCATACCTCCGATCCAGGAAGAGGACTCCCGGATTATTCGCCTGATTTTAAAGGATGGTCTGCTGTCGCCCTTCTGCTCCTTGAAGATTTAGTGAAACCAACCATGGGTGGAAGCTGCCCAGAAAAAAATTGGTTTAGAGAATTATTGAGTGCCGTATATTCCCTCTCTTCTTAATATTCTTCGAATCTTGGGAATCAGGCAATGGTCGAAAGTAGCAATTTCCTGTAGTCTATTTTGACCATTTTCTGAGGCCCCCTAGCAAAAAACCCCGGCGCCCACTGGGAACCGGGGTTCTCTTGCCTTTATCAGGTTTTTTATTAATCCCCTGAGCGCTCTCCGGAAATGACCACTGCGGTGGCGCCTTCTTCGGCCCAGTCATACAGCCATTCTATGTGTGGCGGTTCCACATGAATACAGCCGTGGGTGGCCAGTTCCCTCTTTTCAGGCAGAGACGGCACCCCCCCTTCAGTAACCGGGTGACATCTGGTCTGCTCTAGATTCGGCGGGTGCCTGGCCGGCAGGTTACCCAAGCCTTGGGGGGAAACCACCGCCCCCAGATCATGACATCTTGATATTGTGTATTATATTATTCCTGAGACTTATGACAGGAGGGAGACAGCATGACGGAACGACAAGGAGTGATTACCATTCATGGCAATCCTCTGACCCTGGTGGGTAATGAGATCAAGGTGGGGGCCCCGGCCCCTGACGCGGAACTACTGGATAATGACCTGAATCCGGTGAAACTTTCGGCTTATCGGGGCAAGGTTCTGGTTATTGCTTCGGTGCCGTCCCTGGACACCCCGGTGTGTGATATGGAAACCCGGCGTTTCAATGATGAGGCCGCCAACCTGGGGGGTGACATTGAGTTGGTAACCATCAGCATGGATTTGCCTTTTGCCCAGAAACGCTGGTGCGGGGCCGCAGGGGTGAAAAATCTCCAGACCCTGTCGGACCACCGGCAGGCCGATTTCGGGATGGCCTTTGGCGTTTTGATCAAGGAGCTGCGTCTCTTGGCCCGAGCTGTATTCATCGTGGACCGGCAGGGTACGGTGCAATATGTGCAAACGGTGAAGGAAGTAACGAATGAACCGAACTACGAAGAGGTCTTGCAGACCTTGAACACCGTCGCCAAATAATAACGGCTCCAGGGAAGCTTTGAACCTCACTGCCATCCAGGCTGACAGCCGCTTGTTGTCATAAACCATCCCCGAGTTTAAAGGAGTGTTATGAATATAAAGGAACTCAAGGAATACTTCGATAACGTCACCGGCCACGGGATCCTGGCCACGGCCGACGCCCAGGGTCTGGTGAACCAAGCCGTGTTCGCCCGGCCCCATATGATGGAGGACGGTACCGCGGCCTTTATCATGCCCCACCGCCTGACCCACAAAAACTTGCAGGAAAATCCCCAGGCGGCCTATCTCTTCCGGGAAGATAGTCCCGGCTGGAAGGGGAAACGCCTTTATCTCACCAAGGTGCGGGAGGAACAGGATACGGAATTGCTGTATTCTCTGCGCCGTAAGTCCTATCCTCCGGAAATGGAAAAAAAGGAAGGCCCCCGGTTTCTGGTGTTCTTCCGGGTGAACAAAGTTCTGCCCCTCATCGGCACCGGTGAAAGCGCCGCCTGAGGCGGAAAGCCTAAGGTCTCATTTAACCCTGATCCCCACCCTCATCTCCCGGTAAACGGGAGGATAGGCATCCTTCCCTCAAAGTCTAAAGGGCGCTCCGCACATCCCTTTCCAGGGCCGCGAGCATGGCCGCGGCCAACTCTGGATGATACTGGGCCAGAAAGCGGGAGCATTCCACCTGCACTGCGGTGTGGAAGCCGGCGCGTCGTAAATTTTCTTCGAGATGCAAGAGCCTGGCGGTTTTTCGCCCGGAAAAGATGCGGTTCAGGGAGATGAGCTCCCGGGGCGGCGCAGCGAAAAAGGCCTCGAGACCCTGGGTCAGCCAGTCCAGGGTGACTGATTTCGCCGGCGGCAGCCATTTTTCCAGCACCCGCATGAGACTGAGGACTTCGAAGCGGACCGCGGTGGAAATGGTGGTCAGGGCCTCGGGTTCCAGGGTGCCCCAGCGCTTTTCCATATAACGGAGTCGGGCCAGGGTATAGGGCAGGAGGTATTCCCGATACGCGGGCAGCAAGTCGAACAGGTCCCGGGAAAATTGGCGGTTGAGTTTGTCAATGGACCGGGACAGCCTCTGGTTCTGGGGCAGACCGAAATCACCCAGGTCCAGGAAAGCACCGAAATAATCGGTGCTATGCAGAGAAACCAGGAGCTGCGGGCCTTCCCTTGGCGCGACATCGAGATACCGGACCGCCACCCGTTGGGTCCAGGCGTCGGTTTCCGACTGGGGAAAGGGATGGTACTGGTCGGGAGGGCGGCGCACCTCACCGGAATGGGGGACGGCGATCACCGTGGCGCACCGGTTTTGGTAAAGATGGTGATAAAAACCCTGATAAACTTCGCACTTGACCTGGTATTCTGCCAAACTGCGGGCGGCAAACGCCAGATTCGCAGTAAACTCGCGAAACTTTAAAGTTCTGGGTAAATACCGGGCATAGCTATAAGCATTCACCGGGATGGGGCCTTCACCCCAATCACAGGTGTAACCGGAATCCTCCCGAAACGGGGGCAGGGCGCGATGAAAGTCAATGCCATAGCGGCCCGCGGCGGGGTCCTCGTCATCCGGCAGCCGGGAACACTTCCCCAGGAGCAAGCGCTTGCCCGGCGCGTCAAAAACGTCAAAATTAGGGCTGTCCACTACCTGATGCGCCCTGGCGTCAAGCTGGGAGCCCGGCCCCAGGTATGCTCCGGCCGCGGTTTCCTGGACCATGGTCTGGCCTTTCCGAAACTACAAGCGTAAAGTAAGGTATCTGACTTAACTTTTCTCACCTGGGTCAGGTTGAATTCTCCCAGGTACAATACTTAAAGTATTAAGACAGGCTGGGAAAGACGTCAACCCGGAGTCTGAGATAACCCTCTAGGCCTTGAAATTGCTATTCTTTCCATGCCATTTTGCTCTAAAATAAAACCTCTTATTGATGGAGGGTAACCCCTAGCTCCTAATCTTTTCTTAATGCTCCGTCATAAGCATTTAATTTTCGATACTGATTTGAAATAATAAATGGTGTTTCCGCTTAAGAACGGGCGCAAGGAGAAACATGGGCACCTTATCCGCGAGAAGACGCACCAAGATTGTTTGCACCATAGGGCCCGCCGTCACCAAAGAGAACTTCCCGGCCCTGGTCGCCGCCGGCTTGAACGTGGCTCGGCTGAACTTTTCCCACGGCACTCAGGCCGAACACCAGGAGCGCATCGACTATATTAGAGCAACGTCCCGGGAACTGGGACAGCCGGTGGCCATTCTTCAGGATCTGTCGGGTCCGAAGCTTAGGCTCGGGGACATTAAGCCGGAGCCCGTTTACCTGGTTCCGGATCAGACCTTCACCCTGACCAAGGATCACCTCATCGGCAACCAGGAGGTTTGCTCCGTTAATACACCGGAGGTGATTGAGGCTACCCCGGTGGGAGCCACCATACTGCTGGCCGACGGGGCCTTGGAACTCCGGGTGTTGGAGAAATCCCCCGAATCCCTGAAGTGTCGGGTGGTGGTGGGAGGGCCTTTAAGCTCCCACAAGGGTCTGAACCTGCCGAAGGTGTCCTTGCCCATTTCGGCTCTAACCGACAAGGACCGGGATGACCTGAACTTCGGTCTGGACCAAGGGGTTGACTTCGTGGCCATGTCTTTTGTGCGCTCCCCGGAGGATGTGCAGGGGGTTAAAGAAATCATTACCGGCCGCGGGCTGGACACCCCGGTGATCGCCAAAATCGAAAAGCAGGAGGGCGTGGATCGCATTAAAGAAATTCTAGCGGTGGCGGACGGTATTATGGTGGCCCGGGGCGATTTGGGCGTGGAAACGCCGTTGGATAAAGTGCCCCTCGTGCAGAAGTTCCTCATTGAAGAAACCAACCGGGTGGGAAAACCCGTGATCACCGCCACTCAGATGTTGGCCTCCATGGTAAATAATCCCCGCCCCACCCGGGCTGAGGTCACCGATGTGGCCAATGCGATTTTTGATGGCACCGATGCAGTGATGCTGTCAGAGGAGACCGCCATAGGGAATTATCCGGTGGAAGCGGTGCGCTTTTTGGATGATATCGCCCGGACCACCGAAGCCCAGTTTCCTTATAATGACTGGCTCCAAAACCGCAGTAGGACTATCGCCAACACCATACCGGATGCCATCAGCCAGGCGGCCTGTGAGATGGCCAGGGATTTACAGGCCAAGGTGATTATGGCCTCTACGGCCAGCGGCACCACCGCCCGTCTCATCAGCCGTTTCCGTCCGGCCGCGCCGGTGATCGCCGTCACCATCCGGGAGGAGACCTTAAGGCGCCTGTGCCTGTCCTGGGGAGTTTTTGCTCTGTTGAAGGAACACCTGGAAAGCGTGGACCAAATGTTGGAAGATTTGAAAAACTTGGCTGTCAGTCAGGGCTATCTTTCCAGTGGAGACCGGCTGGTCATCACCGCGGGCACTCCCATGGGAACCAAGGGCGCCACCAATCTCATCAAGGCGGATTATATCCCTTAGAGCACTGTCATTCTGTGGGGGCGAAGCGACCGAAGAATCTATTGTTTCATAAGTAACTTAACAAAAATTATCATCTTTTGTTCTATAGCCGCAGGCTTTAGCCTGCTCCTTTTCCCAAGTCGCAAGAGTTCGTTCCATGTTGGTGGAAGAGTTTAAAAAAACCGGCAACTGGCTTTTTCGCTGGAGAAGTTACCTGCCTTTGCTGCTCCTCGTTTTGGCCGTTCCCGCGGTGGCGGATTCTGTCTCTCGGGTCGGCTCGTACCCCTTTCCCACGGCCTGGGAGGTGCTGGGCCTGGCGGTGGCCTTCTTGGGGCTGGCCGCCAGGATTCTCACGGTGGGTTATGTCCCGGCTGGCACTTCCGGACGGAACACCCTGAAGCAGGTGGCCAGTTCCTTGAATGTCACGGGCATGTATTCCGTGGTCAGGCACCCGATATATCTGGGGAATTTCCTGATATGGTTCGGAATTTCCCTGCTGCCCCGGTGTTGGTGGTTTACGGTCATCACGGTGCTGATTTTCTGGCTGTATTACGAACGCATCATGTTCGCAGAAGAATGTTTCTTATGGGAACACTTCGGTGAGGAGTACCGCGAGTGGGCGGCCAGGACTCCGGCCTTTATTCCCAAATTCCGCTATTGGCAAAAGCCTGATTTGCCGTTTTCTCTGAAGTCGGCCATTTCCCGGGAGTATTCCACCTTTTTCACCATTATTGTAATTTTTACGCTGTTTAACCTGATCAGGGGTTGGTGGGCCCGAGGGGTCTGCTGCGGGCCAAAGGTAGATAAGCAGGGTTGGTCCCTGGGACAAGATGGATATTTTTAGTAAATCAAGGCATGGCGACAGGTGGTTTGCGAGCGGGAGTAATAGATGAGAAGGGTCAAGAAGCCTAAAACCGGGAAACCCTGGGAGTCCACCCGCACCGGCCTGAGTATTGAAACCCTGGGGCGGGCTGTGAAGGAGAATCTTTTCTATCTTTTAGGAAAGCCCCTGGTGAACGCCCACCCCCACGACCTTTATATGGCCCTGGCCTACACGGTGCGGGACCGCCTCCTGCAACGCTGGATCAACACTGTAAGGAGCTTCCTGGAACAGGAAGTCAAGGTGGTTTGCTATTTTTCCGCGGAATTTTTGCCGGGGCCGCATCTGGGAAACAACCTGGTGAATCTGGGCGTCTACCACGACATACAAAGGGCCATTCAGGAACTCGGCGGCAACCTGGAGCATTTCCTGAACCTGGAAGAGGAGCCGGGTCTGGGGAATGGCGGCTTGGGAAGGCTGGCGGCTTGCTACCTCGACTCCCTGGCCACCCTCCAGATCCCCGCCTTCGGCTACGGCCTGCGCTATGAGTTCGGCATCTTTGACCAGGAGATCAAGGACGGCTGGCAGGTGGAAATCACCGACAAATGGCTGCAGTACGGCAACCCCTGGGAGATACCACACCCCGAGTTATCCCGTCAGGTAAAATTGGGGGGACATACGGAAGCCTATGCCGATGAACAGGGCCGCTATCGGGTCCGCTGGGTGCCCGAGTGGGTGGTTAAAGGAGTGCCCTACGACACACCCATCCTCGGATATAAGGTCAACAATTGCAATGTGTTGCGGCTCTGGAAGGCAGAGGCGGTGGAGTCCTTTGACTTTCAGGCCTTTAATAAGGGGGATTACTACGACGCGGTGGACGAAAAGATGGTGTCCGAAAACCTCACCAAGGTCCTTTATCCCAACGACGAGCCCTGGGTGGGGAAAAAGCTCCGGCTGCAACAGCAATATTTTTTCTGCTCCTGTGCTCTCCAGGACATGATCCGCAATCATCTGAGACTTTTTGATGATCTATACAATTTCCACCAAGCCTGGGCCGTGCAGTTGAACGACACCCACCCGGCGGTGGCCGTGGCCGAACTCATGCGGCTGCTGGTGGACGAACATCTCCTGGATTGGGACCGGGCCTGGCACATAACTCAACACACCATGGCTTACACCAACCACACTCTGCTCCCGGAAGCTTTGGAGAAATGGTCTCTGCCGCTTTTTGCCAAAGTGTTGCCCCGGCACCTGGAAATTATTTTTGAAATCAACCAGCGTTTTCTGGACCAGGTGCGGGTGAAATATCCCCACGACCCGGCGCGGCTGGCCCGGCTTTCCCTCATCGAAGAAACCGGCGGGAAATCCGTGCGCATGGCCCACCTGGCCTGCGTGGGGAGCCATGCCATCAACGGGGTGGCGGCCCTGCACACTGAACTCTTAAAGCACACCGTGCTCAAAGATTTTTATGATCTCTGGCCCGAAAAATTCAGCAACAAGACCAACGGCGTTACGCCCCGGCGCTTTCTGCTCCTGAGCAACCCCCGGCTGAGTGAGCTCATCACCAGCAAGATCGGGGACGCCTGGGTCAAAAGTCTGGATGAACTGCGGCGTCTGGAGGAGTGGGCCGAAGATCCGGCCTTCCAACAAAAGTGGCGCCAGGCGAAGCTGGAAAATAAACAGGATTTGGCGGCCCTCATCCAGGACCGCACCGGAGTGGCCGTCGATCCCGGGTCCCTGTTCGACATCCAGGTGAAGCGTCTTCACGAATATAAACGTCAGCATCTCAACGTTTTGCATATCATCACCTTGTATAATCGCTTAAAACGCCGGCCGGACCTGGATATCACCCCCCGGACCTTCATTTTCGGAGGCAAGGCCGCGCCGGGCTATTTCATGGCCAAGCTCATCATCAAGCTCATCAACAGCGTGGCCGAGGTGATCAACCGCGATCCGGACGTCCAGGGCCGTCTGAAGGTGGTGTTCTTTCCGAATTTCAACGTCCAGAACGCCCAGAAGATTTACCCGGCGGCCGACCTTTCGGAACAAATTTCCCTGGCCGGGAAAGAAGCCTCCGGTACCGGCAACATGAAATTTGCCTTGAACGGCGCTTTGACCATCGGTACCCTGGATGGGGCCAATGTCGAGATCAGGGAAGAAGTGGGAGCCGAGAACTTCTTTCTGTTCGGGCACACCATTGAAGAAGTGCTGGACGTGAAAACCCGGGGCTACGACCCCGGGTATTACGTGCATGACAATCCCCATCTCCGGGAGGTCCTGGACCTCATCGGTTCAGGTTTTTTCTCCCACGGAGATCGCCAGCTATTCGCCCCTCTGGTGGACTCTTTGCTGCACCGGGACGAATATCTGCTGCTGGCTGACTACCAAGCCTATGTGGACCGGCAGGACGAGGTGGGCCAGACCTTTAAGGATCAGAAACGCTGGACCCGCATGAGCATCCTGAATGTGGCCCGCATGGGCAAATTTTCTTCGGACCGGGCCATCCGGGAGTATTGCCGGGATATCTGGCAGGCGCAACCCATGGAGGTTGAGCTGGAAGAACTCACCTTGGAACCCCTTAGCCTGAGAGGGTCTTCAAACCTGACGGGCAAAAACACCAACAGGAGAAATGACTATGTATAAACTGGTTCTGCTTCGACACGGCGAAAGCGTCTGGAACAAGGCCAACCGTTTCACCGGCTGGATCGATATGGGGCTCTCCGACCGAGGAGTGGAAGAGGCCAAGGAAGCCGGCAAAGCATTGTTGAAGGAGGGCTTCGTCTTCGATGTGGCCTATACCAGCGTCCTCAAGCGGGCCATCAAAACTTTGTGGCTGGCCCTGGAGGAGATGGACCTGATGTGGATCCC
>JARRKO010000018.1:0-31101 GCA_037388025.1 Syntrophobacterales bacterium | reverse complement strand
GGCCAGGGGTCGGCGGACCCCTGCCCCCTCTCACAAACCCGCTCCCCCAACCCCTTAAGTTGAACGGCAACACGGGCTTCCAGCCCGTGCTGCACGGGTAAGATGCCCGTGCTACCGGCAAAGTAGGTGGGAGGGGAGTTTGGGAGGAGGGCGGGGGGCCTATGGTCCCCCGGCTCGCCCCCGAAAATTCAATCCACAATTATCCACCCCACAGGAGAAATCATGTTTCGCAATCCACTCCTGCTCATCGCCCTGGCCCTGACCACGGCGGTGGCCGTCTGGGGTCTGGTGGACACGGCCGGGTTGGCTGCTTATGCCCAGGCCAGCACCCAGCAGATGTTCCAGCAGCGGGGCTGGTTTGTCATGCTCACCGCCAGCGTGCTCTTTATTATGTGCCTGTTGCTGGCGTTGTCGCGTTACGGCAAGGTCAAGCTGGGCCAGGATGACGACGAACCCGAGTTTTCCACGGTGAGTTGGCTCACCATGCTCTTTGCCGCCGGTATGGGGGTGGGACTTCTGTATAACAGCGCCTCCGAACCCATCACCCACTATCTGAACATTGTGGAATACACCAACGAGTTTTCGGCAAAATCACAGGCCCTGTTCGTCACCAACTTCCACTGGGGGCTGCATGCCTGGGCCATCTATGGCATCACCGGTCTGGTCATCGCCTACTTCGGTTTCCGCAAGGGTTGCCCCTATCTGGTGAGCGCCCCCCTGACCAACGTTTTCGGCCGCCACCGCTGGGCTCACGTGGTGGGTTGGCTGGGGGACCTGTTGGCCATTTACGCCATCGCCATCGGCCTGGCCGGCTCCATGGCCATGGGCGTGTTCCAGATTCAGGGGGGCGTGGAAGCGCTGTTCACCCTGAAAAATCCGGGCATGACCCTGTCCCTGGGCATCTTTGGGGTGGTGGTGGCGGCCTCCCTCATCCCCTGTCTGGTGGACTTGAGCAAAGGCATGGCCACCCTGTCCAACACCGCGCTGGGCATCACCATCGCCCTAATGATCTTCATCCTCCTGGAAGGTCCCACTTACTTCATGATGAGCGCCATCACTGAGTCTATCGGCACGTATATCTGGAACGTATTTGAACAAGGATTCAGGACCTATACCTTCTTCGACCAGAGAGTGGAGGGCTGGTTCCAGAGCTGGACCCTCACCTATATGGTATGGTGGCTGGCCTAGGCCCCCTTTGTCGGGGTGTTCATCGCCCGGATCTCGAAGGGGCGGACCATCCGGGAATTCATCGTGGGGGTTTGGCTGGTGCCCACCATTTTTTCCATTTTCTGGTTCGGGGTTTTCGGGAGCATGGGTTTCTATCAAATAATTAATACCCCGGCAGGAGCCACCAGCATAAAGGATGTGGTCCAACACAATGTGGCGCAAACCACCTTTTTCCTGTTGGAGCAATTTCCGCTGTCTCAGGTTACTTCCGCCGGGGTGGTTATTGCCGCGTTTCTCTTTGTGGTCACCAGCGTGGTCAGCGCCGCGTTTGTGTTGGGGATGTTTTCCACCGCGGGTAGCCCCAATCCCAGTGTCAGGATCAAGCTCGTGTGGGGTGTCATTCTTAGCGCCCTGGGACTGGTGATGATCCTTTCGGGCAGCATCGACGCGGTGAAGTCCATCATTGCTTTGAGCGCCTTGCCCTTTGTGTTTATCGTGTTGCTGCTCATGGTGACCCTGTTAAAAGCCCTCAAAGTGGAGGTCAGGTGATGTTAAACCATCTCATAAATATCATCTTGAATGTCCTGGTTTTTGCCTTTATCGGCTTTCTCATCTACCTGTATCTGGAGCCGGAGCCGAAGATTGAAGGGCGGTTGGAGGAGGGAAGTTCGGAGAGGAAGGGGGGTTAGGGAGCGATGAGCGGTGGGCTGTGAGCTTTGAACTGTGGGCTAAAGGCTCCCCAAGTTTAATGGCGGCTTTTTCGTCTGAATAAGTTGAGGGGCTTGTAAAGCGTAATGATCGGGGTGTAATTAATATCACTATTTTTCCCTAACATACTGAAGGCGAAGGCGAGGGCCAGCCGCCACTCAGGATTGAAGATATATTCCATACCCACCAGGCCGGTCACTTTGGCTGAGGCTTTGGTGTCGGGTCTAGGTCCGAAAGCGGGCCCCACTTCCCAGAAGCTGGTCATTTCCAGGAGCACCACCCAAGGCCCCCCTTCCCAGCGCAAGGGAATTTCTGCGGCCAGGTTGAACTTGACCTGGTCCCAGGGATTATGAGGTTTGAGGGTTAGTCCTCCGTCCACCACCTCCACCCGTTTATCTATGGTGGCCATGAAATACCACAGGTTGAGGTACAGAATGAAGGGGCGGGCATACCGGTGGAGATTCACCCCCCAGGTGAAGCCCCAGTTCCGGGGGCCACTCACCTGGGCCGGCAGGGTGCCGAGATCCACACTGTCACCTCGATTGCTGGGCAGGCCCAGGGTAAACATACCGGTAACTGTAGGGTAGCGGCCTTGTTGTTCGAAGAAACGGTAGCGAAAGGTGAGGGACAGGGGACCATAATTGCCGTCCTCGGCTGAGCGTCCCTGACCCGGTTCCGGATTCCGGATGTTGGAGACCCAGTTGTAAATATAGTAAGTCCAGAAGAGGGAGACCCAAAAGTTCTCGGTGAGGCCGTAGTATAGGGAAACGGCATTGGCCAGGGTAACTTGATCCTTACCGGCATGTCTGGGTTTCCAGGTCGGAGAAAATCGCCCTCCCTGGAAAGTAACGTAATTGTAAGGCTGGATGGCGAAATTACCCTTGCCCATGGGCAGGGCGCCGCTGGAGAGAATGGGACCGGTGGTAGGGGGGCCCGTTACTTTTTCCTGATCAGTTTGCTTTTGGGGGTGAAGCGGGGATATCGGGGAAGCTGGGCCCCCTCCCCCCACGGCCAGGGACCAGGAAGGCAAGGCCAGACAAAAAATTACCAAAAAGACCAAGCACCACAGCTTAGGCCGGGGCAAAAAGCCCATAATGCCTCCCCCGATTATTGAAATAAGGCTTTATCCTAATCTAGTCCCCCCGGTGGGCCAAAGAAATTTTTCATGAAAAGACCACCAAGGTCGCGTTCCATAAATCCTGGGGCATCGATGGGGCGGCTCGTAGGGTTTATGACAAATCCCCCTAACCTAGTAGTGTCCAATAAGGTTTTTGCACAGATGGAAAATCTAGATCAGAAAGATGCAGCCGCAGGCTTTAGCCTGCGGCAGCATAGGCGAGACGCCTGTGCCACCATAGCTTTGCCTTTAATGAAAGCGCCAAGCTGCTATGAAACGAGTTTTCTGTCCGGAGACTCTCTCCCCCCTAATGGGGAAGGGCTGGGGTGGGGGTAGTTATTTCGCTAGCAAAATTAACCTGTTGCTCCATTCACCCCCTCCCCCAACTCCCTCCTACCGGGGGGAGGGACCCTTAAAACCAGCCTCCTGCAAACCCCCGACCAGACAGACGCTGGTATCGAGCATAGCCGGCTCCACGCTGCGCAGATGCAGATCCCGCTGGGGAAAGGGAATGGTGATGCCGGCTTCCCGCAGCTTGCGTTCAATTTCCTGGTAAAGGCGGCCATATACCGTGAACCAGTTGTCGAGGTCCAGGAGATACACCCGCAACTCGAAGTTGAGGGAACTGTCGCCAAAGCCGTTAAAGAAGGCATAGGGGGCGGGATATTGGACCACCGCCTTATCTTCGTTGGCAACTTCCATAAGGATGTTCAACACTTGTTGCGTGTCGGTGCCATAGGCCACCCCCACCGGGAGTTTCAGCCGGGCGAAGCGGTCGGAAAAGGTCCAGTTGATAACTGGGCGGGTAATGAGGTCGCCATTGGGAATCCAAATATCGGCCCGATCAAAGGTGAGGACTCTGGTGGCTCTCAGGCCGATCCTTTTGACTTCGGCCCATTGCCCGGCGTGTTCAATATAGTCTCCCACCCGGATGGGTCTTTCCCACAGCAGGATAATGCCGCAGATAAAATTATTGACAATTTGCTGGAGGCCGAAGCCGATGCCCACTCCCAGGGCGCCGAGCATGATGGTAATTTTGGTCAGGTCAATTCCCAGCACCACCATGGCCAACAAAAAGGCCACAAAAACCAGGGCATAATGGATGAGGCTGGCCAAAGACTGTTGGCCTCCATGGCCCACCTTTTGTTGGGCACTTTTGTCTTGCAGGAGCAAGCCCTGGAGCACCCAGGAAAGGACAAAGGCGCCATACAGGCAAACCGCTGCCGTGAGGATCAGGCCTAACGTGATTTTACGGGAGCCAATGGTGAGACCCCAAGATAAGATTCCCTGAGTCGACGCCAGCGGGTTGTCATAGACCCCCCAGACCATGAGGATCATGGCCAGAGTAACGCCGCTTATGAGAACCGCAACTAATCCTGTTGCTCGCCGGATGATCCCCTTGGTATGGTCCCGCACGAGGGGAAAACTTTGCAGCAGGGCACTGTGAACCAAACCCTCCACACATCCGCGGGCGATATGAATCCCCAGCCAGGCGAGGATGGTAAACCCTACCGTTCGCAGGGAGGCCCTGAAAAGATATTCCGCAAAAGAGAAGAATCCCACTAATTCAGCTACCAGAACCACGATAAAAAGCCCGCCACCCAGCCGAAACAGCCAGGTGATAAGGGGCGAGCCTTCCCGAGCGTTCACCACCGCCCGCCAGGAACAGAGGCCCAGACCCACCAGGGCCGCAATGAATACATACAAACGTACAAGCGCATCTGGCAGGTTGATGAAGTAGAACATCTGCAGCGAGACAATAAAAAATACCAAGGCTATTAATAGCAATCTCTGCCAAAATTCTTTCATGAGGCTGTTTAACAACCGCACACCCGCCAGGCCTCCCACTGCCATGTAGACCAAGTGTACCGATGCAGGCAACACTTCCATGAAGGGGAAAAAGGGGTATATGCCCAGAAGAAGCCCGGCGGCAAGGGGCCGCCTGGCCAAGAACCGCCAGCGCTCTGACTCCATAAGTCGGTCCCGATACCAAAGGATTACCGGGATAGGAAATGGTTTCCACGCCCCTGTCCACTTCGAACCAGGTCAGTTTCTTGAGTTGGGACAGGTAAGTCCAGGAGAAGAGGGGAACGCTTTCATCAACTAAGAGAGCACGACGTCTGGCCAGGGTCAAGCCGTCCAGTTCGGCGGTCAAGCGGTTGATGGTGCCGTCTACACTTCCCGCCTGTTGGAGGAGGTCCAGTAATGGCTGTAACTGTTGATTGATGAGGAGGAGCGCTGAGTCGATGGTGCTTTGGGTGTCGGCAAAGGTGTTTTTTATCCCATCGAGGTTCTCATCGGCGAGTAGAAGAGACTGCCATTTTTCCCAGCGTTTTCTCTCCGCCAACCACTGTTTTCTCTCCTCTGCCAGGTTCTTTATTGCCCTGGTGAGCGGCTCGATAATTTTTTCAAGATCCGCATGGTTCAGGCGGATAGTATCTTTGTAAGCCGCTATTTTGTCAAAATGGAGGCTGGGGGATGCTTGCATCTGCTCGATGATGGGGGGATATTTTGCTAAACTGGCCTTTATTTCCTGTAAACCTTTTTTAAGAGCCTTCAGATCTAAACCATGGGCGATTTTTGTCTCGATGGCAGCCCGGCGACTGGATAACTCATTTGCCTGGAGGACGAGGTCGGCGAGGTCCGGCGCTTCAGGGGGATGCTCTGGTTTAACCGTCGTCGGCGGGGTGGGCGGAGTTTGCTGCTGGGCCACCACTCCCGACGGCAGTAGGAAGAGGGCCGCCAGCAGCACCATCCAGAAAATTTTCATGGCCAGCAGTCTCATCTAGAGCCTCCGGATTAGAGTCAAGGCAGATAGAAGGCGCTCACGGAGCGGGTGACAAGATGAAAAATTTTAATTATAGGATAATTTAGAAAGAACGGCAATTTTCGTTGGCTTTAAGGTCTCTGGTTCCCCCAAAGACAGGTGTACCGGTTTCAACATGGGACGCCAATATTTTACGTGTAGACAGGTAATAAATTCGATATTAGTTAAAAAGGAACGTCTTATCCAGTCCCGAAGCCATCGTCTTACCGGATATTCCTGGGTTGACCATGACGCATGATCTCCACACCACGGGAGGAAAGCCTGGCCAGATAGCCCGGCAGTTCGTACGCCAGGGTGAGGTTCTGGAGGTCCTGGCCTACGGCAGCGGCAATGTCAACGACACCTTCCTGGTGACCGTGGATACTCCGGGGGAGTGGCGTTTTATCCTGCAGCGCCTGAATTCGGCAGTGTTCCGCCGGCCGGAGCTGGTCATGGGGAATTTTCGTATAGTGACCGAGCATGTACAGCAGCTTCTTCAGCGGCAGCCCCTGGGTTCCGACCGCCGCTTTGAACTGCCCCGGCTGCTTCTGACCCGGGACGGCCGGGACCTGGTGGTGGACGAGGCGGGGAATTGTTGGCGGGCCCTCAGCTTCATCGAGGGGGCTGAGACCTTTGACATCATAAAAGACGAAGACCAGGCCCGGGAAGTGGGCCGGGCCCTGGGCCTGTTTCACTACCTCCTCGCCGATCTCCCCGCCCGCCGGTTGGCCGATACGCTTCCCGGGTTTCACGTGACGCCGGGCTACCTCAAGCATTACGATGAGGTCCTGGCGAAACACGGGGCCGGCAGATCTCCGGAAGTGGCTTATGGGTTGAGGTTTGTGGAGCAAGGCAGGACCTGGGCTGGGGTTCTCGAGGAAGCCCAGGCGCAGGGCAAACTCAGCCGGCGCCCCATTCACGGCGATCCCAAGGTGAATAATGTCATGCTGGATACCGCCACCGGGCAGGCCGTGGGCCTGATTGACCTGGACACCGTCAAGCCCGGCCTGGTGCACTATGACATCGGCGACTGCCTGCGCTCGGGCTGCAATCCTCAGGGTGAGGAAACGGAGGACTGGGAGACGGTGCGCTTCGAACCCGAGCTGGCCCGGGCCCTGCTGCAGGGCTACGTGGCCCGGGCCCGGGACATCCTCACCGACCACGATTGGGCCTATATGTTCGAGGCCATACGCGTCATCGCCTTCGAATTGGGCCTGAGATTTTTTACCGACTACCTGGCCGGCAATGTCTATTTCAAGGCCAGACACCCGGACCACAATCTGATCAGGGCCTTGGTGCAATTCAAGCTAACCGAGAGTATCGTATCCCAGGAAAAGGCCATCCGGGGTATCATCCGGGAGTTGAGGTGACACCCCCGGATTGTCCATATGACCAGGGTCTTCTGTCCGAAATAGTTCAAAGTTCAAAGTTCAAAGTTCAAGGTTCAAAGTCCGAGTTTAGAGTTTTAAGTGAAGGTGGGGTGCAGCGCGCACCAAGATGGCGGGCGGGACGCCCGCGCTACTCACCTTTTCCCGGTTTTGGGAGAGCCGCGAGTTCGCGAGAGACTACTCGGAAAAGTTTTTATAGGGCGGCCCGTGGCCGCCGGTTTAGGCGTGCGCGGCACGCCTTATACCTGCATACCATCAATCTTCAATTTTAAGAGATAATTTATAAGGACTTAGGACAAATCCCTCCTAACCCCGATTGTGTCCGGCAGGGTTCTTACACATGTCATTACACGTTCATGTCGTTACACGTGGAAAAGAAAAAATGTAGCCGCAGGCCTTAGCCTGCGCCTGCACAGGCTGGAAGCCTGTGCCACCAGAGCCTTGCCTTTTTACCCAGGATAACTCCTTGGAAAAGTCCCCATGCTGTTGGGGGACAACCACACCTCGACCATGCACAGGTGAGGACACCTGTGCCACCAGGTCTTACCTCATTGAACCAGCCTCTTTAAACATTAAACTGGGTTTCTCGTGAGGGAATTATGGTGGGCGGTGCCCACCCTACGATTCTGTCCGGAAAAATGTTACCGGGGCAGGATGGCGGAAATATTGGTGATCAAGCCCAGGAGGAACGAGGGGTTCACTCCCAGCCAGACGATGGCAATAAGGATGGTGGCGCCGGCTAGACCGATGCCGAAATCAAGGCGCGGGATCTGCAATGCCCGGGAAGCGGGCCGCAAATAAAGCGCCACCAGCACCTTGAAGTAATAATAAATGGAAATGATGGCGGTGAGTATGCCGATAACCGCCAAAATAATGAATTTGGCTTTGATAACGGCCCAAAACAGCAGCAATTTCCCCAGAAAGCCGGCGGTGGGCGGCAAACCGGCCAGGGCCAGGAGACACACCGCTAAGATGGCGCTCCGTCCGGGGCGGGAGTAACCGAGCCCCTGCAAATCCACCAACTCGTCCAAATCTTCCCGGGTCTCGGACAGGGCGCCGAGCATACCGAAGGCCCCCAAATCCATCAGGGCATACACCGCCAGGTAGAAGAGCAAGGCCGGCAGGCTTCCCTGTTTGATGGCCACCAGGGCCATGAGCAGATAGCCCATTTGACCCACGGAAGAGTAAGCCAATAAGCGCTTGACCCTGGTCTGATAGAACGCGGTGAGATTGCCGGCGGCCATGGTGAGCGCGGCCAGGACCCAGAGGGCCGGCCAGGCCAGGTTCCAGGCTGGTTCCCCCAGGTTCAGGGCCAGACGCACCAGCACGGCAAACAGGGCCACCTTAGAGCCGGTGGACAAAAAGGCGGTCACCGGCGCCGGAGCCCCCTCATACACGTCCGGGGTCCAGAGGTGGAAGGGCACCATAGAGATCTTAAAGCCGATACCCACCAGGATGAGGGCCAGGGCTATCATAATCACCGGCAAGGGCGCGCCTGCGGGCCAGCCGGACAGAGAGGCTTGGATATCCAGGGTGCCGGTGGCGGCGTAAAGGAGCGCGATGCCGAAAGCCAGGAAGGCCGAGGCCACGGCTCCCATAATGAAATATTTTACCCCGGCCTCCTGAACCACCGCGGTATCACGTCGAATGGCGATAATGACGTAAAGGGAGATGGATAACAGTTCCAGGCCCAGGAAAAAAATCAGCCAATGGGTCGCCGCCGCCACCAGCACCATGCCCAGCGCGGCATAAAGGATGAGGGCAAAAAACTCGTCACCGGCGAAGCCCCGAGCCTGGCTGTAACGGTGGGCCAGGAGCAAGGTCAGGCTGGTGATGACCATGAAGAGCACGCCGAAGAACCGGGCATAGGCCACCAAATCCAGCATTCCTAGAAAGGAAGGATGGGTGGGCGTCTTCAAAGCCGCGACCAATCCGGCTCCCAGGGCCGTGGCCAGGGCCAGGGCGAAAAGCAGCCAGGTGGGGCACCGCGGGAGAAAGGCCCCGACGCAGAAGACCAGCAGGCCGCCTGCCCCCAGGATTAATATGGGAAGTATGTCCAGCCAATAAAGTTGCATAATTACCGGGTTCCTTCGAGTCTCAAGATTAAAAATTTTGGGCTAATAAGGGCACCTGCTGCAACATATGAATTATGGATGAATCAAATAATTTCAGTACGGGGCCCGGGTGTAGGCCGATATAGAGCACCGGCAGGGCCATGATCACCAGAATGAAAATCTCCCTTGGCTTGAGATCCTCGAAATTGTGTTCAGCGTGGGCCTCACCGAAAAGGCTGTCCTGGACCATGCGCAAGATGTAAATCACCCCCAGAATCACCCCGATAAAAGCGAGAATGGCGATGACCGGCCGGACCTTGAAGGCGCCGATGAGGATCAGAATTTCGCCCACGAAATTATTTAATCCCGGCAAGCCCAGGGAAGACATCGCAAAAAAGAGGAAAAAGGCGCTGAATATGGGGATTTTCTTCCAGAGACCGCCCATCTGGGTAAAATCCCGGGAACCGAGGCGTTCATCCAGCATACCCACCATGACAAACAGAGCCGAGGTGGAAATGCCATGATTGAACAATTGCAGAAGGGAGCCGCTCAGGGCCATGACATTCATAATGCCCAGGCCGATGACCATCAGGCCCATATGGGTGATGCTGGAATAGGCCACCAGGCGCTTGATATCGGTTTGGGCCAAGGCGATCCAGGCGGCGTAGAACATGCCGATCAGACCCAGGGCCAGAAGCAGGGGAATGGAGGCTCGCGCGGCCCCGGGAAACAGCGGGAAGGCGAAACGGAAAAAGGCATAGAAGCCGGTTTTCAGAAGGAGCCCGGCCAGGTCCACGCTGCCGGCGGTGGGTGCCTCAGTGTGCGCGTCAGGGAGCCAGGTATGCACCGGCACCAGGGGAATCTTGATGGCAAAAGCCAGCAAAAATGCCCCATAGAGCCAGGCTTCCACCGTGGGACTCAGGGTGGTCTGGGCAAGCAGATACAAAGAAAAGGTATAAAAACCCGTCTGGTGGCCGTGAATGACGTAGAGGGCCAGTAAGGCAATGAGCATAAACAGGCTGCCGCCGAAGGTGAACAGCACGAATTTGACCGAGGCGTACACCCGGTTGCTATGGCCCCAGATGCCGATGAGGAAAAACATGGGGATGAGCTGAATTTCCCAAAAAAGATAAAAAAGCAAAAGATCCGTGGCCATAAAGAGGCCCATGAGGCAGCCTTCCAGAAACAGCAGATAAAAGTGGAAGGAGCCCACTTTGTCTTGGATCACCTCCCAGGAGATCAGGATGGAGATCACGGTGAGGAAAGCCGTAAGCCAGAGGAGCATTAAACTCAGCCCATCCAAGCTGAGGCCGAAGCGAGCTCCCAAGACCTCCAGCCAGGGATAGTCCACCGCCAAAAGCCAGATGCCGGTGGGCCCGGAATGAGGTTGGGGGTCCAGGAAAAAGATAAAGCTGATCAAGCCGAGTTCTATGCAGGAAAAGGTCAGGGCGGTCCAGCGGCAGAGGCGTTTATTTTTGCCGGTGGCGAGAGCCAAAAAGCTTCCCACTAGAGGCAAAAAGACAATCACCACAAGTAAGATATTTGGATTCATAAATACCATTACCTGACGACCCACCCCACGAGTAAAGCGATGAGGAATGCGGTTAAACCCACGAGCAGCATCTTTACATAAGTGGAGAGCCGGCCGGTGGTCCAGTAGCCCAGACCCTTGGAAAGCGAGTGGACGCCGGAGGCAGCGACATCAAACCCATGGTCCACCCCGCCTTCATCGACGTATTGCCACCAGAAACCGGCCAGCCATTGATAAGGCCTGACCAGGAAATACTGATAAAATTTGTCCAGGTAAAAGCCCTCGAAAAGCAAGGCCTGCCAGCGGGGAGCGCTGAAAGTGGGGCCAGGGGGTCGGTACAGATAATAGGTGAGGGCGATCACCGCCAAAATGACCAGGGCGCTGCCCACCCCCATACCGAGCTCATAGCCGGGGGGAGCGCCTAACTCCACGCGGGTGCCCCACACCGGGGAGAGATAGTGAGACAACCAGGCTTTTCCCGGACCGAAGGGCAGGTTCAGCAGGCCGTCAAACAGGGCCAGCAGGGCCAGGGGCCACAAAATATAAGCCATAAAAGAGGGCACCGGCCGGATCTCCTCCGGGTTGCGGCCACCGGGCCGTTCCTGAAAGACCAGGAAGAATAAACGGAAGGTGTAAAGGGGGGTCAGAAAAGCGGCCACCGTCGCGAACCCCCAGAATATTTTGTAGCTGAGCCCCTGGCTGATGAAGGTCGCCAACAGGATGCGGTCTTTGCTGAAAAAGCCGCCGATCATGGGGAAGGCGCTCAAGGACAGAGCGCCGATGAGAAAAGGCCAGTAGACATGGGGCAGCAGGCGGCGGAGATTGCCCATTTTAAAAATATCGTGCTCATCGTCCAGGGCCTGGATGATGTAGCCCGCGGCCAAAAACAGCAGGGACTTGAAAAAGGCGTGGGACAACAGGTGGAACATGCCGCCGATGATGTCCGCGGCGCCCACTGCCAAGACCATGTAGCCCACCTGACTGATGGTGGAGTAGGCCAGAACCCGCTTGATATCCCGCTGGGCTAAAGCCGCCGCGGCGGCGTACAGGGTGGTGACCGCGCCCACCGCAGCGATACTGGTCATGGTCATATGTGAGAGGCTCACCACTGGAAACAGCCGCATGAGGAGGTAGGCCCCGGCGGTGACCATGGTGGCGGCGTGAATCAGAGCGGAAACCGGGGTGGGGCCGGCCATGGCGTCTGGCAGCCACACGGTCAGGGGCAGTTGGGCCGATTTGCCGATGGCCGCCCACAGAAACAACAGCCCCAGGATCGTGGCCAGTCCCGGAGTCAGCAGGGAAGTGTGGTCGTAAAGATACGTAAGGGAGAGGCTACCGAACAGGAAGAATATCAGGGCTAAAGCAATACCGAAGGCTATGTCGCCGATGCGGGTGGTGATAAGGGCCTTGCGGCCGGCGTTGGCGTTGACCGGGTCCTGATACCAAAAGCCGATGAGGGCATAGGAGCAAAAACCCACCCCCTCCCAGCCCAGATAAAAAAAGAGCAGGTTGTCCGCCAGGGTGATCACCAGCATGGCGAAGACGAACAAATTCAAGTAGCAGAAATATCTGGCATAATCTTCTTCTTCCCGCATGAAACTGGCAGAGTATAGATGAATAATGCTGGAGACGTAAGTCACCATCAGAGCCATGACCGCGGCCAGGGGGTTGTAAAGGACGCTGAAGGAGGTGGAAAAATTCCTCAGCACGACCCAATCAAGCAGAACCGCCCGGTAGGTCTGTTGCCAGAGGGAAACGAAGCCCATGACAGCCAGAATGAAGGCCCCCAGCACCGCCGAGCAAGCCACGCCGGCAATGAGCCACCGGGGCAGACGGCGCCCCCCCAGGGCGTTGATCAGGGCCCCGAACAGGGGAAAAAGTAGCAGGAGAATGAGGATAGTTTTCACGTTATCCTTTTAGACGGTTGTAATCATCGGCCATAACCGAGCCGGTGCGCCGCTGGGCATAGACGATCAAGGCCAGGCCCACTGCGACTTCAGACGCGGCCACTGCGAAAATGAAAATGACAAAGGCCTGGCCATCCAGGGCGCCCCAATGCAAAGAACCGGCCACCAGGGCCAGGGCCGCGGCATTCAGCATGATTTCCACGCCCACCAGGATCATGATGAGATTGCGCCGGGCCACGGCGCAGGCCGCGCCCATGAGGAAGAGCAGTGAAGCCAGGATGAGGACGTGGCTAAAGGGTACAATCATGACTTGTCCTCGGAGCCGGGTTTCTGGCGACCTAAATAATAAGCGCCTACTAAAGCGACAAAGAGCAGAAAAGAGGCGATTTCCACCGCAAACCAGTACTGTTGATAGACAAAGCGGCCGAATTTTTGGGGGCCGGCCATGGCCAGGGGCAGGACCGTCTGTGGGGCGGGCTCCTGCCAAATCAGGAAGACTACAATCGCGGCGGAAACGGCACTCAAGGCCACCGCCGGGGCCCACTGCCGGAGCCAGGCCCAAGCGCTGATCGGGGTTACCTCGACCTTGAGCATCATGACAATAAAGATGAACAGCACCATGATGGCCCCGGCGTAAATGATGATTTCCAGCAGGGCCAGCAGGGGCGCGCCCAAGAGGTAAAAGACCGGGGCCATGCCGAAAAAGGAGACAATGAGGTAGACGATGGCGTGCATGATGTTCCGACTGGTGATGGCCAGCAAGGTGGCTACCAGAATGATGCCTCCCAATAGGTAAAAAATAAGGCCGTAAAGGGTCATGGTTTACCTCTGTCCGGTCAAGGCAGGTTGCTCTTCAGATTAACCGGCGGAGCCTCTTTGATGTGTTCGCCTTTATCCTGGTAGGCCGTCACGCCGGCATAGCGGTAAAAATTGTAGTCATGGTTTTTGCCGCCGTGATCCACCAGGAGATCCTCTTTTTCGGCCACCAGGGTGAGGATTTTGTACTGACAGGTTTCAAAGTCCGGAGTCAATTGAATGGCCAGGGTGGGACAGGCCTCCTCGCATAAGCCGCAATAGATGCACCTGGCAAAGTTGATGCGAAACCAGGGGGCCCAGCGGCGGCCGTCCTCCCGTTCGGCGGACTGCATGGAGATGCAGCTCACCGGACAGACCGCAGAACACAGGTAGCAGGCTACGCAGCGCTCCTCGCCGTTGGGGTCCCGGGTGAGGATGATACGGGCCCGGGAGCGCTCCGGCAGGGTGCGCTTGTATTCCGGGTATTCTTCGGTGATGGGTCGGCGGAAGAGATGGATAAAGGTGATGAAAAACCCTTTGGCCAACCCGACCAGGGCGTCCCAGGTGACAACGGCTATATTTCTTGTCATTTTCATGGTCACATACCCATCAGGAGCATGACGCCGCCGGTGATGACGATATTCAGGAGGGCCAGGGGCACCAGCACCTTCCAGCCCAGGTGCATGAGTTGATCGTAGCGGAGTCGGGGCAGGGTGCCCCGCAGCCAGATCATCACGAAGACCACGGCCAGGACCTTGAGGGAAAACCAGAGGAGGGGAGGGAGCAGCGGCCCCCGCCAGCCCCCCAAAAAGAAGACGGCCACCAGGGAGCCCAGCACCACCATGGTGATATATTCCCCCAAAAAGAAGAGGCCGAAGCGCATGCCGCTGTATTCCGTGTGGTAGCCGGCCACCAGTTCGTTTTCCGCCTCCGGCAAATCAAAGGGGATTCGCTTGGTTTCGGCCACGGAACTCATGAAAAAAATGATGAAGGCCAGGGGCTGCAGCAATAGAAAGGGGTAACGGCTCTGGGCTGCGACGATGTCCACCAGGCTGAAGGAGCCGGCCAGCATGACCACCGGCACCAGGGACAGCCCCAGGGAGAGTTCATAGCTGATCATCTGGGCCGCGCCCCGGATGCCGCCCACCAGAGCGTACTTAGAGTTGGAGGCCCAACCGCCGAGGGCCACACCGTAGACCCCGATGGAGGACAGGGCCAGGACATAGAGCAGGCCCACATTCAGGTCGGTCACCACCATGGGAATCTCCCGGCCCCCGATGGTCCAGCCCTGGCCGAAGGGGACCACGGCGAAAATGAGAATGGCTGTGGCGGCCACCACCACCGGGGCCAAGAGGAAAATCAGGCGGTCGACTTTTTCCGGCACCACGTCCTCTTTGGCGAGGAGCTTGACCGCATCGGCCATGGGCTGCATGAGGCCGAAGGGTCCGGCCCGGTTGGGTCCCAGGCGGATTTGCAGCCGGGCCAGGAGCTTGCGCTCGGCAAACACCAGGTAGGCGGCCACCAGTAACAGGACCACCAGGACAACGCTGAGTTTGATGACAAGCAGGATGAATCCCATAATCCAGGCAGTCATGGCGAATCCTACCGTTTCTTGAGGTCTGCTTTGGCCAGCCATACCGGCCAGTGGCGAATTTTCTGCCAGGCCAGGCGCCGATGCCGGGGCAGGACGGCGATATTTGGCGCCATATGGGGCGCAGTTTTAAGGAGTACGGTGACTTCGCCCCCCGGCAGCGGCACGGCCACCCGGTCGCCGGGGCTCAGTCCCAGTTCGGCTGCGGTTTCCTGATGCAGCAGGAGATGGGGGTCTTCCTCCACTTTCTGGATAAAGGGGGAATAGCCGGCCAACTCTTCGGTGCCGAAGGTTTGCTCTACTAACAACAGTTCCAACCGGTCGGTGGGATACTCCTCCGGTGGAGCGGGTGATTTTACGGCAAAAGGCGCAACCCCGGATTGGTAAGGCACCAGGCGTATATCCGTCCGCTCTGCCGGGGTCAGGGCGGTGAGGCGGGAAAAGATTTCATTATCCTCGGCCAGCCAGGTCCAGATATCCTGGGGGCCGGAAGTCTCTGCTTCCCCTGCCAGGGCGTCGGCCAGCCCCGACAAAATTTCTGCCGCGGGGCGGGGTTCGCCGCCGGGGATATAATCCAAAAAATCCCGGGGCGGATGGCTGCCGCGGCTCACCTGCATAATGGGAGTCCCCCCTTCGTGCAGGGGCATGGCCTGCTGCAATCTGCCCTCCTGATTGAGGTAATGGGAGGGGGCGCGTTCAAATACCGTCACGGTGGGCAAAAACACCTGGGCCTGCGCCGCCGCGGCAGAAGGCAGATAGTCGAGGACCACCAGGAGATCTAGTTTTTGGAGCGTTTGCTGCAGCCTGTCCTGATCCGGGTAGGACCAAAAGGGATCGTTTTCCACCAGCACCAGGGCCTTAACCGCGCCGCGCTCGATGGCCTCCAGGGGGTCTTCTGCCAGCGCGGTCGGCGAAGACAGCATGGCCGCGCCGAAGGCGTTGACACCCGGAAGCAGATAGAATATTTTGGCCTCCTGCCCCGCGGCCTGGAGCAAATTAACCAAGTCCGCCGCGGCATCCGGGGTGCCTTCCCTGACAATGTCCGTGCCGCAGACGATGGCAGGGTTTTGGCTGGCTCGCAGCAAGGCCGCGGTTTCGGCCAGGAAATCCTGAATTTGCGGGTTGTTCGGGAACTCCGCCGGCAAGGCTTGCCAGAACGCCTGAGCCTCGGTCTCCAAGGAGGGGACTTTACCTTCCAGAGACATTTTCCCCAAAACCTGTAGGCAGGCAGTGAGGCCGCCGGGTAACACCGGCTGATGCCGGAACTCCAGGGGCAGGGAGACCGGCCGCGGGTCCAGGACGATCACGGGCGTCCCCTGGCGCCAGGCCTGACGCATCGCCAGGGCCAGCATGGGGGCCTCCTGGAGAGGATCAGCGCCGATCACCAGGACAAAATCTGCCCGTTCAATCTCCCGCAGGGAAATCGCCACCCGGGCTTCCAGGCGAGAGACGGCCCGGGTCACTTTTTGGGCCAGGGGCAGGTGCGGAAAAAAGCGAGGGGGCGGCCAATCCAGACGGCGGCACAGCCTGAGGAGTTCCCCCTGGGTCTCCAGGCTACTGCGGTGAGACCCCCAACCTGCCACGGCTCCAGTGCCGTGTTTCCGGGCGATTTGGTTCAGCCGGTGGGCTGCCTCCTGCAGCCCCTCCTCCAGAGTTACTTCCTGTTTTCCGAGCAGCACTTTTCTGGGCCGCTCGGGGTGATTGGCATAGGCGAAACCGAAGCGCCCCCGGTCGCAGATGAAATAGCCGTTCACCGCCTCATTAAGGCGGGCTTCCTGGCGCATCACCTCCCGGTAGCGGGCGCAACCCACGGTGTTGCACCCCAAAGAGCAATGGAGGCAAAGGGAAGGGTGCCGCTCGAAGTCCCAGCGCCGCCCCTTGTAGCGGGCCGGTTTATCGGTATAGACGCCGGTGGGGCAGATGTCGATGAGGTTGCCGGCAAAAGGGCTTTCCAGGGGGCCGGGCTCAAACCGGCCAAAGTAGGTGTGGCTGGCGATTTGCATGGCTCCCAGGTCCCGATAGCCGGCGAAGTCCTGGTAAAAGCGCCGGCAGCGCCAGCATTGGATGCAGCGGTTCATCTCATGCTGCACAAACTCGCCCAAATACTGGTCCACGTAGGTGCGCTTCAACCCCAGATAGCGGCGCCGGCCATGGCCCCCCGACACGGTTTCGTCCTGGAGCAGGCAGTGCCCGCCTTCGTCGCATACCGGGCAATCATGGGGGTGGTTAAGCATGAGCCACTCGATGACATAGCGGCGGAACTCCACGGCTTCGGGGTCCGTGGTGGAAACCACCATGCCGTCCGCGGCCTTGGTCATGCAGCTCATATCCACGCCTTTGACCGGGCCCTCCACAAATTTGACGGCACACACGCGGCAGGCGCCCAGAGACCCCAGGGCCTTGTGGTAGCAGAACCGGGGAATCATGATGCCCAGACGTTCCGCGGCATCAATGACCTTGGTGCCTTCAGGAACTGAGATTTTCCGGCCGTCAATGATCAGTTGGGGCATAGCATCCCTGTCAAGTCCCTAATTAATGCGAGCTTTAAATAGATAAATTTTTCACCCTCACCCTAAGCCTCTCCTTCAAGGGAGAGGGAATTTAAAGGGTTAATTAACCTGTTAGGTGAGGCGTAAATTGGGCCAAATCGAAAATTTCCAAGCTTTTTTCCAACTCCCCCACCTGCACGACCACGTTGGCAAAGCCGTGCCGGCCGAATTTTTGCTCCTCGAGTTCTTCAAATTGTTCTCCCAACTCCTGATACGGCTTTGCCGGCATTAAAAAACGGAAGGCCGGAAACAGCACCGTGTCCTCCCTGGCCGCGTGAGGTTGATACATACGTATAAAGGAGCCGAGATATTTGCTTAACTCCTGACGGTTCTGCTCATTTAACAGGATGCCGACGGCAGCCTGAGTCTGCAGGTACCTGGTGATTTGGCGTCCCGCCTGGTGTTGCCGGCGGAGCACTTTCACCAGGGGCACCATCTGGCCGGCCCGTTCAAACTGAGGAAACACATGTTGTTCCTCGAGTTTTTCGTGATAGTCCTCGACAAAATCATGAATGAGGCCGGCTGCCGCGGAAAGGGTCTTCATGGGAAAGTCAAGGCCCGTTTGGAGGCGCCTGATGATTTCGGCATATACCAAAAGGATTCTCCTCAGGACGCCGTGTTCCCGCATCAAATCCTCCACCGGGGAGATTCCCGGGGCTTGGGCCTCGGTCTCTTTTTGCGGCGGCTTTCCGGTCTGGGCCAGCAGGGCGGTCGGCCCCAGGGCCACAGCCAGGCTTAACAGCATGCCACCCTTGCAGAGGAAAGCGCGACGGGTATTGGCGTTATCATCCATAGCTTTTCCTCCCAAAATCCGAGTTGCTCTTAAGATGGAGGAGATTTGTCCAGGGGGAGCAACGAATCCCGGAATTCGATGCCTGGACCAGCAAAAGGACACGATTTTTGACTCAGGTGCTCCCGAATCTCATCCTCAAAATTATTCAAAAGTCCCAAGACCGGGGACGCGGCCCCGGGGGCGAAGGCGCAGTAGGCCAGGGACATGTGGTGGGCCATCTGCCTCAGCATGGGGATGAACTCCTCCCGGCCTTCACCGATCTCGATGCGCCACAACAGGTCCCGGATAAAGGGCAGCCCTTCCCGACAGGGGGTGCAGAAGCCGCAGGATTCCCGGGCAAAATATTCGATCAGATTCAGGGTGGCCCCCACCAGACAGGTGTTGTGGTCAAAAACAATAATTGCGCCGGTTCCCAGGGGCTGACCGGTTTTTTTGTAAGAGTCATAATCCATGGGAAGGTCATTGTACTTGGGGGGCATGAAGCTGGTGGACGCCCCCCCGGGCAGGAAGGCTTTTAAATTGGAACCCGGCGACATGCCCCCCGCTTCTTCCAGGATTTCAATGAACGGAGTGCCCATGGGCAGCTCATAGCAGTCGGGCCGAGTGACCCTGCCGGAGATGCAATAGAGCTTGGTGCCGCCGTCATCCGGACTTCGGGACAGACCCTTGAACCATTCCGGGCCCTTGCGCAAGATATGGGGCACACACGACAGGGTTTCCACGTTATTGACAATGGTGGGTTTGTCCCACAGGCCGGTAGCCGCCATGTGCACTTCTTTGTTGGGATGGGCCCGTTTGCCCATGATGGCATTCACCTGGGCCGAGGCCTCTCCGCAGATATAGCGCCCGGCGCTGCGGTGCACCGCGAGGTCAAAGGAAAAATCGCTGCCCAGGAGGTTATTCCCCAGGAAGCCCGCGTCCCGGGCTACCGCCAGTTCCCTTTCAATGAGTTCGGCATCCATTTCATAGGACGGCCGGATAAAGAAAATGCCCTGGGCCGCGGAAATGGCGAAGCCCGCCAGGATAATCCCTTCCAACACCAGGTGGGGATTGACATTCACCAGCACCCGGTCCTTGTAGGTGCCGGGCTCCATTTCATCGGTGTTGGGCACAACATAGCGGGGATGAGCTTTCCCGATGAAGCTCCATTTCTTGCCGGTGGAAAACCAGGCCCCGCCCCGACCCCTCAGTTTGGAATCCAACACCGCCTGGCGAACCTCCTCAGGTGTGAGCTTCTTCACGGTCTCGATCAAAGCCTCGTAACCGCCGTGGGCCCGATATTCATCAAGGGAGAGGGGGCGGTCCGGCTGCCGGTTGAATAACAATACTTGTTCGGTCATAGGTCACCGACAAAGGATCAAATCGCAGTGTTCCGTGCGCAGTTTTTCCAAAATCTCGTCAACCTTTTCAGGGGTGAGGGGACCGTAAAATTGACCGTTAATCAGCATGGCCGGGGCGTGGTCACAATAACCGAGGCAAGCGGTGGGCAGTACGGTAAACATGCCGTCCTCAGTGACTTCGCCGGCGCAGACATTCAATTTCTGGCACAGATAATCAAAGATTGAGCCCTCGTGGAACATCCAGCACACCACTCCGTCGCAGACGTGAATGACGAATTTGCCCACGGGCTCCCGGTAAATAAAATCATAGAAAGTGGCCAACTCATCGATTTCCAGCGGGGTCATGCCCAAAAGAGCCGCGGCCTCCTGCACCGCCTCATCGCTGAAGTAGCCGTAGTGGCTTTGCAGGGCGTACATGACGTTGATCACCTGTTCCCGGGGGTGCTCGGCCGCGGCGATTTGTTGTTCAAGGTCCCTTAGTAATTCAGCGGGCAAGTTGGACATGGGCGCCCTCGTTAACGATCCGTATCCGGTAAGATGAAATCCACCGACCCGATGATGGCGATGAGGTCGGAGAGCAGCCAGCCTTTGGTCATGAGCGGGATGGCCTGCACATTGGGAAAATCCGGGGCCCGGATGCGCAGGCGGTAGGCCATATTCAGGCCGTCGCTGACCACATAGTAGCCCTGTTCGCCCCGGGACACTTCCGTGGAGTGGTAGGCCTCGCCCCGGGGGATTTTGGGCCCCCGGGTGGCGTTGATGAAGTGGTGGATCAGGGTTTCGATATCTTTTAAAGTGTCCGCTTTTTGAGGAATGACGTAGCGATAATCATCGCTCAGATAGCGCCCCGGCGGCATCTGGTGGGCCGCCTGTTCAATGATGCGCAGGCTTTGGCGCATCTCCTCCACCCGCACCAGGTAGCGGGCATAGCAGTCACCGTCGGGGAAGGCGGGCACGTCAAAATCGAAGGCTTCATAGCCCGAGTAGGGGAGCTTTTTTCGAAGGTCCCATTCCAGGCCGCAAGCCCGGAGCACCGGGCCGGTGACGCCCCAGTCCAGGGCGTCATCCAGGGAGAGAGAGCCGACCTCCCGGGTGCGGGCTTCGAATATGGGATTTTTGGTAATCAGGGCCTCGTATTCTTTGATCCGGGACGGGAAAATTTTGATGAAGTCGTCCACCAGCTCCAGCCAGCCTTCCGGGAGGTCCATGGCTACGCCCCCCAGCCGGAACCAGGAGGGATGCAGGCGCCCCCCGGTGATCAACTCCACAATGTCCATGACCTTTTCGCGCTCGCGGAAGGTATAGAAAGTGGGGGCCATGGCCCCGCAATCATGGGCGAAGGTGGCAAAGGAGACCAGGTGATTGCTGATTCTATAAAATTCGCTGAGCATGACCCGGATGAACTGGGCCCGGTCCGGCACCTTGATGTCGGCCAGGGTCTCCACCGCGGTGAGATAGGACAGGTTATTGGCCACGCCGCTCAGGTAATCCACCCGGTCGGTATAGGGAATGAACTGGTGCCAGGACTGGCGCTCCCCGATCTTCTCCACGCCCCGGTGGTGGTAGCCGATGTCCATGTCGATATCGGTGATTTCTTCGCCCCGCAGGGACACCATAAACCGCATGAGGCCGTGGGTGCTGAGATGATGGGGCCCCACGTTCAGGATTAACTCCTCATCCCCCTCCGGTCTTCTCAGATAGATGCCCGCATCCAGGGGTTGATACCGGCGGGCGTCCGCCTCGGTATAAGGGGCCATTGCCGTGGCCCGGTCCGGGTAGGTTTTGCGTAAAGGGTGCCCCTCCCAATCATAGGGCATGATAAGGCGGCGCAGATCGGGGTGGCCCTGGAAGCGGATGCCGAACATGTCGAACACTTCCCGCTCATACCAGTTGGCCGCGGGCCAGATATCCGTGATGGTCTCGGCTTCCGGCTCCTGGCCGTGCAGGTCCACCTTGAGGCGCAGCCGGCGGGCTTCGTCGTAGGAGAGGAGATGGTAAACCAGGGTGAAATCCGGAAAATTATCCGGTTGCTGCCGGGTGGACTCATCAATGGCGGTGAGGTCTTCCAGGCGACGGAACTTCGGCTGAGCTTCGGTTTTCAGGAATCGCAGAACCTCCTTGAGACTGGCCGCGTCCACTTTAAAGGCTGGCATATCCGAGGTGGGCGCTTCCTGCCGGACCGCCTCCCCGAACCGTGCCGTCAGGGTCTGGGCCAGGGTCTGCTCCGGCTCGGTCAGCTCAATGCGCCGGGGGGGCGGGGTCCACATCAGCTCAGACCGGCTTTCCCAAAAACCAGGCGGAGTAACGGCAGTGCCCCGTAAAGGCGTACCGTCAAAACCCGGTCCCCGGGCGTCCCGCTCTTTGGTGACCCCATCCACCAGGACCGGCTGGACGGAGCCCTGGCTGCCGCCGTCGAAGTGGAGAATGGGACGGGTGGGGTTTTCTTTCATGATTTTTTCTTGCAGCAACACCAGACCCTGCAATAGGGCTTCGGGCCGGGGCGGGCAGCCGGGGACGTAGACATCCACGGGCAGAATCTGGTCCACGCCCTGGACCACGCTGTAGACGTCGTACATGCCGCCGCAATTGGAGCAGGAGCCCATGGAGATGACCCACTTGGGCTCTGGCATCTGCTCATAGAGCCTGAGCACCACTGGGGCCACTTTTTTAAAAACCGTGCCAGAGATGATTAACAGGTCGGCCTGGCGGGGAGAGCCTCGCATGACCTCGGCTCCGAAGCGGGCCAGGTCATAGCGGGAAGTGAGCATGGTGGCCTCTTCAATGAAACAGCACGACAGACCGAAAAACAACGGCCACAGGCTGTACTTCCGGGACCAATTGATCAAGAGGTCTATTTTGCTCAGGAAGAAGTTTCCTGGCGAGGCGGTGTGATTCTGGTGACGGGACCCCAATCCAGTCCTCCCTTTTTCCATAGATAAAAAAGGCTTACCAACAAGACGATGATGAAAAAGGAAATCTGCAGCCAGCCGGCCCAGCCCAAGGGACGAAAGGCAATGGCCCAGGTGAAGATGAACGCGGCCTCCACGTCGAAAATGAGGAAAAAGGTGGCCACCAGATAAAAGGGCACCGGGTAGCGCAGACGCGCCAGCCCGGTGGGGATGATGCCGCATTCATAGGGCCGGAGTTTTTCGGGGGTTTTTTTCTTTTCTCCCAACCAGGCCGTGAGAATCAGGATGAGGCCCAGCAGGCCGAGGACCATGACGGAATAAACCGCCAGGCTGAGCATCCCAGGTTCCCAGGGGGATAAGGCTGGGATATTGCTAGAGAAGTCCATAAAACTTATCCAAATAATTGAAAGAAATTTACCGGGGGAAAAGAACAGCACTTATAGGCTTAATAAATGGGTAAGTTTTAGATCTGATGTTGTCAAGGAAAGACAAGGTTTTCTTGAAGGGGGGCAACAAATTTCAGGTATTTTGTTGAGATATCTATATATACTATATTATGTATGGATATAATAATATATATATTTACTTAAACGTTTGACGTCTTATCTTTCATCTTAAGTAAGAAGCCGCCGCACTCAGAGGATTCTTACCAATCTCCAAGCCTAGGCCAAAGGACGTCATGATGAGCCTGAATGCACCCCTGATGCTGCCATATTTGTCTTTTTCGGTAAAAAGGGAGGAATTTGATCTCCTTGGGCTCCTGAAAACATCTCGGCAAATATTACCTTATAGGACCCAACTCTAGTTGTTTGGCAGGAAAGGAGAATCAGGTGGAGCGCCTGTCTCTGACCGAAACCCCCCTGTTGCCCAAGCTCAAGCTTTTCCTGGCCTTATCCCGGACGCCTCACGGCCTCCTGGACCTGGCCACGCCGGGGCTGGCGGCCCTGCTGAGCCTGGGAGGCTTCCCTTCCCTGGGAGTTACTGCTTTGAGTCTGATCACCGTGTTTGCCGGCTATACAGCAGTTTATGCCTTGAATGACGTGGTGGATTATCGCCGGGATAAAGCTAAGATCAGCGAAGGCGGTCCAACCGGAGGAGGTTACCTGGATGAGGTCATGGTGCGCCACCCCATGGCCCATGGGCTCTTGAGCTTTAAGGAAGGTCTGGCCTGGGCCCTGGCCTGGGGCGCGGTGGCCCTGCTGGGGGCTTATCTGTTAAACCCCGTCTGTGCTCTGATTTTTATCCTCGGCTGCGCCCTGGAAGCCGTTTATTGTTTTATGTTGCAAATGAGCCATTGGCGGGTCCTGGTGAGCGGGGTGGTTAAAACCCTGGGCGGAGTGGCCGCGGTGTTTGCCGTCAATCCTAACCCTTCTCCTTTATTCCTGGTGCTGCTCTTTGGGTTTGTTTTTTTCTGGGAAGTCGGCGGCCAAAACGTGCCCGCGGACTGGCACGACCTCGAGGAGGACCGGCGCTGGCATGCCAAAACCGTACCGGTGCACTACGGCCCGGAAGCCTCCAGCCGCATCATTCTGGGTTCCCTGAGCCTGGCCTTGCTCCTGCTCTTCCCTCTTATGGCCGTGTCACCGCTCCAATTTCCCTGGTCGCTCCTGGCTTTGGCGGTGGGCGCCGGATTATATCTCCTGATTATTCCCGCGTTCCGCCTGTACCGGACCCAGGAACGCTCCCAGGCCACGGTGTTGTTTAATAAGGCCAGCTACTTCCCCTTGGCGGTCCTGATGATAACCCTGGTGGCTTTACTGGGCTGAGAGATTAAAGGTTCTTTCAAAGGAGGTTTTGACATTTGGCAGATGAACCGAAGGAATTCAGCCTCGAAGATTTAAAGGAGTTCCAGGGAGCCGAGGGCAAGCCGGGGTATATTGCGTTTGAGGGCAGGATCATCGATATTAGCGCCAGCAAACACTGGCATCATGGCCACCACATGGGCACCCATCAGGCGGGGCATGATCTGACCCTGGAGATCGACGCCGCGCCCCACGGACCCGAAGTTCTGGAGCGGTTCCCGCAAGTGGGTGTCTTAAAGGCGGAAGAAACAGCCGGGGAAGAAATCCCGGCCTTTTTGGCCCGCCTGTTCCAGTATGTGCCCCTCCTGCGGCGGCACCCCCACCCCATGGTGGTCCATTTCCCCGCCGTGTTTATGATCGCCACCACCGGTTTCACCATCTTGTATCTTTTGACCGGATACAGGTCCTTTGAAACCACTGCCTACCATTGCCTATGGGGCGGAGTGCTCTTCACCCCGGTAGCCATAGCCACCGGTCTGTTTACCTGGTGGATCAATTACGAAGCCGAGTGGCTCAGGCAGGTGATCATCAAATTGGTGCTCGCTCCCCTGCTGTTTCTGGTGGGTTTGATCGCCCTGATCTGGCGGTACCGCCAACCCGACATCTTGGCCGCCTGGGGAACGGGGAGCTTGGTTTATTTGGGGTTAATTTGTGCCTTAACTCCCCTGGCGGTGGCCATCGGCTGGTTCGGGGCTACTCTGAGCTTTCCTTTAGAAGAAGAGTAACTGACACTAACCCCTGCACTTCGAAGTTTTGAAAAGGAGAAACGAATGACCCCCCCAGCTGATGTAGACCAACTGAAAAAAATTGCCAAGATGATGCGCTATCATATCCTGGCGGCCACGACCCAGGCGGGGTCCGGCCATCCTACGTCCTCGCTGTCTGCCACGGAATTAATGACGGGGCTCTTTTTCGGGGGTTTTTTCCGCTATGACCCGGACAACCCCGGTCACCCCAACAACGACCGCCTGGTTTTTTCCAAGGGGCACGCCTCGCCTTTGTTTTATGCCCTGTGGGTGGCGGCCGGCAAGCTGGACGGCGAAAGATTTATTAACAACTACCGCAAAATGGGGAGCCCCCTGGAGGGCCATCCCACGGTGGCGTACCCTTACGTGGAGGCCGCCACCGGCTCACTGGGGCAGGGCCTGTCCATCGGGGTGGGCCTGGCTTTGAACGCCAAACTGGACAAACTTCCCTATATCACCTATATACTGCTGGGCGACAGCGAAATGGCGGAGGGCTCCCAATGGGAAGCCCTGGCGATCGCGGCCCATTATAAGCTGGACAATCTCATCGGCATCCTGGATGTGAATCGCCTGGGGCAGCGGGGCGAAACCATGTACGGCTGGAACCTGGAGGCCTACCAACACCGCATCGAGGCGTTTGGCTGGGAGACCATCCTTATCGACGGCCACTCGTATCCGGAAATTTTGGAGGCCTATAAAAAGGCCGGCCAGGTGGCGGACCAACCCACTATGATCATCGCCAAAACCGTCAAAGGCAAAGGCGTCTCCTTCCTGGAAAACAAAAACGGCTGGCACGGGGTGGCCCTGAAAAAAGAAGAGTTGGAGCGGGCCCTCCCCGAGTTGGGGGACATCGATAAAACGGTGCGAGGGAAGTTGCTTCCTCCGGCGGACCTTCATCCGGAAAAGCCGGCGGCAGCTCCGGTGGCTGAGCTTAATTATCCCCCGGACAAGCCGGTGCCTACCCGCAACGCCTATGGCAATGCTTTAAAGAGGCTGTATCCCAAATTTCCCGACATCGTCAGCCTGGACGGCGAGGTGAGCAACTCCACCCGGGCGGAATATTTTGAGGAAAAATATCCGGAGCGGTTTTTCGAAATGTACATCGCGGAGCAAAACATGGCGGGCGCGGCCCTGGGCCTGGCGCAGCGCGGGAAGATTCCCTTTGTGTCCACCTTTGCCGCATTTTTAACCCGGGCCTTCGACCAGATCCGCATGAGCCAGTATTCGGACACCAACATCAAGTTTGTGGGTTCGCATGCCGGGGTATCCATCGGCCAGGACGGCCCCTCCCAGATGGGTCTGGAAGACCTGGCCATGATGCGCGCGATTTTAAACAGCGTGGTGCTCTATCCGTGCGACGCGGTTTCCACTGAGCGCCTGGTGGAGGAGGCGGCCCAACACCGGGGTATCGTCTATATCCGCACTACCCGGGCGGCCACCCCCATTCTCTACGGCCCGGAGGAAACCTTCCCCATCGGCGGCTGCAAGGTGCTCAAGCGCAGCGGCCAAGACGCGGTCACCGTAGTCACTGCCGGCATCACCGTATTTGAAGCGCTTAAGGCTTATGATACCTTGAAACAAGAGGGCACGAGCATTCGGGTCATCGATCTTTACAGCATTAAACCTGTGGATGAAGCCACTTTGCAGGAAGCGGCCCGGGAAACCAAGGCCATCATCACCGTGGAAGACCACTATGCCGAGGGCGGCCTGGGGGAGGCGGTCAAAGGAGTTCTGGCCGCCACACCCACGGCTACGCCCGTTTACTCCCTGGCGGTGCGCCGGAAACCCCAGAGCGGCAAGCCCCCGGAACTGTTGGATTACGAGGGTATCTCCCAGCAGGCTATTGTAGCCCGGATCAAAGAACTCTTATGAATTTAAGGAGAAGGAGCCATGACCAAAAATCCTTTACTAAATCTCGAAGAATACGGCCAGAGCGTCTGGCTGGATTATATCCGCCGGCAAATGATTACCTCCGGAGAACTCCGGCGTCTCATTGAAGAAGATGGTCTTAAAGGCGTGACATCCAATCCCGCCATTTTTGAGAAGGCCATCGCCGGGAGCGACGATTATGACGAAGCCATTAAGGCCCTGGCCCAACAGAACAAAAGCGTGGAGGATATCTACCAGGCCCTGACGGTGGAGGACATCCAGGGAGCCGCGGACGTCTTTGCTCAGGTATATGGAAAACTGGACGGCAAAGACGGCTATATCAGCCTGGAGGTCAATCCCCACCTGGCCCGGGACACGTCAGGCACCGTCGCCGAAGCCCGGCATCTCTGGAAAACTGCAGGTCGACCAAATGTTCTCATTAAGGTTCCAGGCACCCCAGAGGGCTTGCCCGCCGTTACCCAACTCATCAGCGAGGGCATCAATGTCAACGTGACCCTGCTCTTCGGTCTGCCCCGTTATGAGGAGGTAGCCGAGGCTTATATCGCGGGTTTGGAGGCGCGGGCCGCCAAGGGAGGGGACCTCAAGGGGGTGGCCTCGGTGGCCAGTTTTTTCTTAAGTCGCATCGACGTGCTGGTGGACCCCATGCTGGAAAGAATCATGGCAACCGGCGGCGACCGGGCCACCGCGGCTAAAAATGTGCGGGGGGAGGTGGCCATTGCCAGCGCCAAGACGGCGTATCAGATTTATAAGCGCATTTTCGGTAGCGAGCGTTTTCAAGCTCTGAGCGCCAAAGGGGCCCGGCCCCAGAGGGTCCTGTGGGCCAGCACCAGCACCAAGAATCCGGACTATCCCGACACCAAGTATGTGGAACCCCTCATCGGCCCCGACACGGTCAACACCGTGCCCCTGGAGACTTTGGAGGCCTACCGGGACCACGGCGACCCAGCGCCGCGCCTGGAGGAAGGGGTGGAGGAGGCGGCCAGCCTTCTCCAGCGCCTGCCGGAGCTGCACATTGACCTCGACCAGGTGACCCAGCAACTGGAGGATGAGGGAATTGAGAAATTCAACAAGCCCTATGACAGCCTCCTTAATACCCTGGAAAGCAAATGCCGGAAAATTTCAAACTAGCTGGCTTACCCTGAGTCGGGTCTGGGGAATGGCCCCGGAACCGTGGAATTCCGTTTATTCCAACCAGCCCAGACCCGGAAGGAAAGGAAATTATAATGGCCACTCAGATAACCCACTTGTTTTTGGATATCGGCGGAGTCCTGCTCACCAACGGTTGGGACCGACATTCCCGCCGTGACGCTGCGGAAAAATTCGGCCTGGACTACGATGAAATGGACGAACGCCACCACCTCACTTTTGACACCTACGAGGAAGGGAAGTTGAGCCTGGAGGAATATCTTGACCGGGTAGTCTTTTATGAAATCCGCTCTTTCACCCGGGAGGATTTCAAACAGTTCATGTATGCTCAATCTCATCCGCATCCGGAAACCATGGAACTTATACAGAGGTTAAAAAAACGGCACAACCTGGAAGTGGCGGCCATCAGTAACGAAGGCCGTGAATTGACCGCTTATCGCATAAAAAAATTCAATCTGAAGTCTTTTATCGATTTTTTTGTGTCATCCTGTTTTGTCCACTTCCGCAAACCCGACGCCGACATGTATCGTATCGCCTTGGACATTGCCCAAGCGCCGGCGCAAAATTCAGTTTATATCGATGACCGGCCTATGTTTGTGGAAGTTGCCCGGGGCTTGGGGATTAACGGCATTGTGCATCGGAGTTATGAAGACACCCGCGCCGCGCTGGGCGGTTTCGGGCTGCCGGATAGCGACGGCAATCAATGAGCGGGCAAGTCTTCCTCTTGTTTGGCCCTTCACGGGGAGGCATCCGCCCAAAAACTATCGGTCTGACCGCTTGATGATGGGCCAAAAGTTTGACGCGGCTGGGCGAGACTGTGCCTGAGCCGCGCCGGGACGGCATGACCTTCTTGCCAACCGCGGCAGCCGGAAGTAATATGGAGAGAAATTCCGCAAACCTCGGGAACAGAAAGAACACGTGCTTGGCATGGCAAGGCCCGGTAAAGAAGAACGACTTGATGAGCAGTCCCCCAGTGAAACAAGGGCTGGGTCCAGACCTCAGCCTAAAGGCGAAAAAGCTGAGTCTTTCATCCCCTCGGAGATAGATTTACCTGAACCTTTCCTGCGGGTGCTGCGCCGATATCCCAGTCTGCAAAGGCATCCCCATCCTTTTGTGGTGCACTTCCCCGTTGTTTTTGCGCTGGCTGCTGCGTTTTTCAGTCTGTTGTATTTAGGGACGGGGGTGATCTCTTTTGATACCACCGCGTTCCACTGTCTGGGAGCCGCGGTGCTCACCATCCCGCTGACCATGGTCACCGGAGAAATCAGCCGCCGGGTCAACTATGCCCAGGAACCCAAACAGGCTTTCCTGATTGAACGCCGCTATTCCCGGCTACTGCTGGCTCTCAGCAGCGTGGCCTTTGTGTGGCGCTGGCTTGACCCCGCAATCCTGCGGAATTTCCGGTGGACCAGCCTGGTTTACCTACTGATCCTTCTGACCCTGCCGGTCCTGGTTACCATCATCAGTTATTTCGGGGGGCTTTTGACCTTTCCGTTGGAGAAGGGGGAGGACTAGAAGTTTCGGGTTTTGAGTTTTGAGTTTCGAGTGGATGTAAAGTGCGCCGCGCCCCGATTGGCATTAATACTTGTCCCCAAATGTTTTTTAGAGGGCGGCCCGTGGCCGCCGCCTGGCGTGCACGGCACGTCCTATACCCACCTGTCATTCCTCTGTTCTAGAGGCTATTGGAAGACCTATTTTTTTGTCATCCTGGCTCAGAATGACAAAGTTCCTAAATCAGGAGTTTTGCAATAGGTTCTAATAGTCCAGGAGGCATAGGTGAGCACACCTGGGCCACCAGGCCTTTTCTCGGAGAGGATCAAGCGGGTATTCTGCGGCAAAGGGCCAGGAGGCCGACCTTCTTGACTTCCAGGGCATCCTGGAGAGGTATTCCGGCGGCTGCCAAAGCCTCCCGCAAATCCTGTGGATAAAACCGGTTTTCTTCCGGGTGATTCAGAAGGCGCCGGGCCAGAAAATTCAGATAAAACGGCGGGTAGAACTCCTCGAGAAAATATATCCCCCCCGGCTTTAAAACCCGGGCGATTTCCGCCATGCCGCCCTGCCAATCCGGCAGATGATGCAGGACCCCGAAGCCGAAGACCGCATCTACGCTTCCATCTCTGTGGGGGAGATGCATGGTGTCTCCGACATAGAGAGTAATCTGCTTTTTCTGCGCCGTGGTCAGATACCGCTGGGCCTGGGAAATCATGTGGACATCCAGGTCCATGGCATGGATGGCGGCGGGGAGGAACTCCTTTAGCAGCATACAGGCCCCGGCCCCGCGGCCGCAGCCGATTTCCAGAAAGGTTCCCCCGGGGGGCAAGTTAACCTTGTTCCTGATCCAGCGAATGATGATCTTTTCCTGGACCAGCAGGCGAATGGGACTGTTGACGATCATTCTTTCGAGCCAGTTGGCTTTCATGGCTAGTTTTCCGGTTGCTCCTGTTCAGATGGTTTATGGGCCAAATGGACCACGGCAATGCCGTTGCTCAAGGGATGGTGGGTGACCGAGGCAAACCCCAGTTCCCTAAGAATATCGCTCAATTCAGCCGGAGCAGGAAAGAGGCGGATGGATTCGGGCAAGTAGGTGTAAGTGTCCCAGGAGCCCATCATGATTTTGCCCACCAAGGGCATGACCGTAAAGGAATAGAGGTCATAGAGAGCCCGGAACCAGGGATGGGTGGGTTGGGAGAATTCCAGCATGAGAAGCCTCCCCCCCGGGCGCAGCACCCGGTGCAGTTCCCTTAAGCCCTGGGTCATGGAAATAAGATTACGAATCCCAAAGCCCACCATGACGGCATCGAAGGTGTGATCCTTAAGAGCCATCTGTTCGGCGTCGCCCTGGATTAGAGAGATGGCCCCCCC
>JARRKO010000017.1:0-47400 GCA_037388025.1 Syntrophobacterales bacterium | reverse complement strand
GAGACAACAGACGAGGAATTATTTGTCGGCATCGACCTGCATAAGCACCGGTGGCATGTAACCATCAGGACATTTGACATAGAGTTGTTCAGCGCCAGCATCCCAGGAACCTGGGAAGCTCTGTGTCGCCTCTTGGGTCGCTACGTAGGTAATCGTTTACAGGCGGTCTATGAAGCCGGATATTTTGGCTTCCGGCTTCATGACCGCCTGGTAGATCATGGCATTCACTGTCTGGTCACCCCGCCGAGTTTGGTCCCCAAGGAATATGGCAACCGCGTCAAGACCGACCGGCGTGACAGCCGCAAGCTGGCGCACCTTTTAGCCAAGGGGCTGTTGAAGCGGGTGTGGGTGCCCAGTGAGGAGGAGCGTTACCATCGCCAGGTCATCCGCCGGCGCCGGCAGCTCGTCAGAGACCGGGTGCGGACCCAGAGCCGCATCAAGGCGGAGCTGCGATTCCATGGGATTCATGTAGAAGAACCACGAGGCAGGTGGACCCAGCCTTACTTGGCTCATCTGCGGCTTTTAAACTTTGGCAACCGTTGGATGCAGGAGAGCTTTAATCGCCTGTTAGAGCAGTACGAGTTTCTCAGTGCGCAGATCGATAAACAGACTCAACTCCTGCGCGAATTATCAGAGACGGTGCGATATCGGGATCGAGTGAAGATCTTACAGAGCATCCCCGGTATCGGGATGATCTCTGCCATGGAAGTGCTGTTAGAACTCCAGGACATCTCCCGTTTCCGGCGAGCCGAACAGCTGGCGGCTTATGTGGGGTTAACGCCGTCTCAATACTCCAGTGCGGATAAGGTGCGCATGGGCCGCATCACTGGCATTGGTAAAAATACTCTAAGGTCCCTCCTGGTGGAAGCCTCTTGGACACTAATCAGGAAGGACCAGGCCATGCGGGAGAAGTACGAGAGGATCAAAATCCGTTCAGGAGGGAAGCGTGCTATTGTGGCCATTGCCCGCACGCTGTTACTGAGGATGAGAAGAATGTTGCTTGATGGGCAGGCATACGCCTTTCAGTTGGCAGCTTAACCATAAAAGTTTAGAAAAACCGGTTTAGGGTATGGCGAACGATAGCTGTGAGTGCCTCTTAGATCGCAACCACGTTGGCAAGTCTGTCAGCCCTAGTTGAATACCCCGGATTCCTTACTTGCGGTCCCACCGGAGAGGGGAACCACGGATAGGAGACTGGCTTGGATTCTAAACGTAAACGAATGCCAGGGGCGACGTGGGAACTTGACTTTGCACATAGGAGCTATCGGCAATCGGACACCCATGGAAGTATTTTTGAAAGGAGTCTTGATATTACTAAAATAATATATATTATAAAAGCATATATACACTACAGGGATTTGGCGATCAAAACTTAAGGCCCTGTAATCCTTTGGAGTTAAGCTGAGGCTTAGGAGGTAGACCCCACTATCCGAGTTCGCGGCCTCTCCCTTATTGTTGCTGCCCTCTACCCCAACCGAAATGAAGTTTCCTGGCTCGCAAAAAAACCTAAAGCCTCTGGGGCTCAGAGATCTTCCAGAGAGGGTTCTATGTCTAGCATCGGATACCTTAAAAGAAAAGCGTGGGTGAAGGGAGAACCGAAGGAATGGTCTCCCACAGTCAAGCCCGTGAAATTATCGAGACATTTCCACCGGGAGTTGGACAATCTTAAGCGGGATCTGCTCCACATGGCGGCATCGGCCGAGACTGCGGTGGGCAAGAGTATGGAATCGGTCACGAACCGAGACTCTGATCGGGCCCGGGAGGTGATTATCGATGACATCACGCTCAACCGCATGGAACTGGATATTGAAGAACAGGCCATAAAATTGCTGGCCCTGCGCCAGCCCGTGGCCACCGACCTGCGGCTGATCGTCGCGGCGATGCGGATTGCCACGGAATTGGAGCGCATCGGCGATCAGGCGGTCAACATCGCCGAAAGAGCCATGGAATTGAACAGCCGTCCCCCCCTGGAACTCCCCATCGATATCAGGGTCATGGCCGATATGGCCTTAGGGATGGTTCACACCAGCATCACCGCCTTTGTTAACCAGGACCCCAAGCTCGCCATTCAGGTCTGCCAACGAGATGTGGAGGTGGACATCTTGGACGACGAATATACCCAGAAGCTCCTGGATTCAATGATTAAAGAATCCCGTTGGGTGATCCGTCTGCATCACTCCATCATCATCGTCCGGAATCTGGAACGCATCGCCGACCTGGCCACCAACATCGCCGAAGACATCGTGTTCATCGTAGAGGGCCGAGTAATCAAGCATCGTTGTGAAGAATGGATGATATCCCAGCCCTCGACCTGACCTCGGCCTGAGCCAGTTTCTCCTCCAACAGTTTTAATTCCTGGGCTATCAAGCCATGTGGTCCGAATCTTTAAGGGAGCAGCTAAGGAGCAGGAGATGGGAAAATCTGTGCCTCTGTAGAGCATAACCGCTCTGCTTAGAAACTTATCAGGCGGCTAAAAACCTTCCATATTCAAAACATATCTCAACTTTTTGGGTTATCTTTTTCTGAAAGATTTAGTAAAGTCCCAGGCCATAGATGGGATGGGCTAGGTGACCGGAGCTTTTAGACCCTCCTTTATTACTTAGCCTCAGTAATGCTCATCAAGTAAATAGAGGTGGATGATGGCCATTACCAAAGAGAAGTTGACTTCCCGTTTGCAGGCTCAATTGGGTATGAGCAGGCAGGAGTCTCGGCAAATACTTGAAGGACTGTTCAAGATAATGAAGGACACCCTTGCCCATGGAGAAGATCTGCTTATCAGTGGCTTTGGGAAATTCTCTGTGAGGCACAAAAGGGCCCGTCAAGGGAGGAACCCGCAAGCCGAAGAAAGACTAACCATAAACGCTCGCAAGGTGGTGGTGTTTAAGACCTCGGGGGTACTGCGTCGGCGCATTAATGAGGGTTTTTTGTTGCCTGATTAAAATACCTAGTTCCGATAATCAAATCATATCTGGTATTTTATCAGTCAAAACGATAAGTTGTCCTTTTGGCAAGTTATAGACTCAACCTGAACTTGCAATATGTGCATAAGGGTGCAAATCGTTCAGAGAATGAAACCCAATGTTTCATCCTCTAAACCATTCCTGTGGCGGCTCTAAGAATTTTCAAGGGGTTACCAAAGGCACAAAAATTGCACAATTTCACAATGGATGCGTCTTTCTCAGGGGGATCAGGGAGGCAGGTTAAGGTTGTTTCACCTTTATGCCTTTGGTCGTTTTTAACCACAGGGAAATGATCACTTCGGTCATAGAAATTCTTCCTCATCCCCATATAGTATGTGGTTGCAATTTATACATATCTATCATCTCCACCCCGTTCAGGCCTGGCCTCAGCGGGAAGAACCGGCAATTATCATTAAATTTTCTCTAAGGGCCGGTGGGCCTCGATCACCCCTCACCGGAGTGAAAACAGCGCAGCGCACCGGACGGCCGTGGGCCTGACTGTGTCACCTGAGAGGTGCCCGGACCACCGAAAAGGAGGGACCTCAAATGCAAGCGCAAATCCGCAAGACCAGCTGGGGCAAAAACTTGCTGCTCGGGGTGGGGCTGCTGGCCCTCCTTCTGCTGCTGGCCCCGGCTGGGGCAGGGGCGGTCGACCTGGTGGTGGACAACGGCGCCACCAAAATTGTGCCCCCCTCCATCGCCTATGACAATGAAACCATCGGGGACACTGGCCAGGGCACCCTGAAGCAATTCTCCGGCAGCAATACGGTCAACCTCCAACTTACCCTTGGTGACCAAGCCAACGGCAAGGGCACTTACAAGCTGTTTTCCGGCACCCTGTCGGGGGGTGTAGGGGAAATTATCGGCAACGATGGCACCGGCAGCTTCAAACAGTTCGGCGGCACCAATATAAGTCTCTCCCTCACTTTAGGTCAGAATAACGGCTCCGGAACCTACCAGTTGACAGGCGGCAGCCTGTTGGTGCCCTTTGAGACTATCGGCAACTTCGGCAGCGGCACCTTCATCCAGAACGGCGGCAGTAATACGGTGCTCGGAGACCTCACCCTGGCGCAGTTTCCCGGCAGCAGTGGCACCTACCGCCTGAATAGCGGCAACCTGGCGGTGGCGGGCATAAATGAAGTTATCGGCATTGGCGGCACCGGCAGCTTCATCCAGAACGGCGGGGAACACACGGTCGCCGATACCCTCACCCTGGGGTTAAATCCCGGCGGCAGCGGCACTTACCAGTTGTTTTCCGGCAACCTGTCAGTAAACGTTGAGGAGATTATTGGTAATTCCGGTATCGGCAGCTTCACCCAATACGGCGGCAGCCATTCGGTTGTCGGCAATCTTATATCGGGCGGCGCCCTTGCTATTGGGGCCGCAGACAACAGCAGCGGCAGCTACCAATTGTACAACGGCCGTCTCCATGTGGGTGTGGGTTATGAATCTATCGGAGTTGAAAACGGCACCGGTAGCTTCAAGCAATTCGGGGGCACCCATGCGGTCGACGGCACCCTCAACCTGGGTTTACTTAACGGCAGCGGCACTTACCAGCTATTAGGCGGCAGTCTCTCAGTATTCGATGAAAATATCGGCAACGCTGGCACCGGCGTCTTCAAACAGCTCGGCGGCAATCATCTGGTCGCCGACGCCCTCACCCTGGGGACAGATGCAGGCAGCGGCACTTACGATCTGAACAGCGGCAATCTCCAGGCTGCCAATGAGGTTGTCGGCTTCGGAGGATACGGCAGCTTCACCCAGACCAGTGGCAACAATATAATTGCCAGTACCCTTAAACTTGGTGAACTTGATACCGCCAGCGGCGCCTACAATTTGAAGTCCGGCTCACTGTCGGCGGCCTTTGAAATAATCGGCGACGGCGGCACCGGCGTCGTGAACCAGAGCGGCGGCAACCATTCGGTTGCTAATACCCTCAATGTCGGTTTGCACGGCAGCGGCACCTACAACTTGACGGGCGGCGTACTTTCGGTGGCCCAGGAAGAAGTCGGCGCGGGTGCGGGTGGCATCGGCACCTTCAACCAGAGCGGCGGCAAGAACACGGTCGCCGGTTTCCTCGTCGTGAGTGGGCTTGCTGATCAAGGCTCCGGCACCTACAATCTCACGGGCGGCCAACTGACCGCCAAAAACATCGTGATAAACGGTCCCTTTGGACCCGAGGGCGGCAACGGCCATTTCGACGTCATGAACACCGTCACCACGGTGACCGGCGACGTGAATAACTTAGGCACCGTCAAGACCACCAACGCCACCGTTACCTGGAACGGCAATTTCTTCAACGGCGGCGCCTATATCAGCGACCCCTCCAAACAGACCTTTAACAAGGACTTGGAGGTGGACCGTTTCGGCTACATCGTGGGGCTTACCTCACAGGACCTGTTCATCGTTAAAAATGATTTCCTCAATCACAGTGTCCAGGATGTCAACTGGAACACGGCCCAGGCCGGTTTGAAATTCATCACGGGCCCGGACACTTCCCATACCTTTGCCATAGCTGGGGATGGGACGCTTAGCGGCCACCCCTTTGCCTGGTACTCCCTGAATATCACCGGGCAAACCCTGCGCCTACAAGACGGCGACTCTGGTGCCAATGGCGCTCAGTGGCTGCAAGCGTTGATCGGGGCAAAATTTACCGGTACGACCTTGACCAATATCTTTAACGACGATGATTCGAATGTGTTGAATCTCTATTATGATAAGAACTTGGCGATCAACGCCTATCTTGGCGGCCTTGATTACACCATAACGGGCGGCGCCGGCGGTATGCTCATCGCCCATACCCCGCTGCCCCCCTCCGCACTCCTCCTGGGCTCGGGACTGTTGGGTCTGGGTCTCCTGGGTTATAGGAGAAGACGGGGCTGATAAGTCCTCATACCGTGTAAAAACAGAAGGCAGGGTCAACTGGCCCTGCCTTTTTCGTTCATCCTCAAGATGTCCTGGAATTACGTATAGCTGCTCTGTATCTGGCATCAAGAATTTTCCAAGACAACTTCTGATATTGGTTTCATATCTCCAACTTTAGCTGTCTATTTCTTTGAATCTCCTGGGCTCCCCAAAGCTCTCAGTCCAAAATTATTAAAAATCCATGAACGTCGGGATATTGCTCTTGGAAGGCCGCCAAAACCTCCTCCTCAGATTGGTCAGGTTCGAGTGCGATAACAAGACATGGCGTATCTTTGCCACTTAGAGCCCCCTCCAACCTTTCGACCCTGCGTTTAATATTCATGGTTTCCCCCTCGGTGTTCCCCAGGCCGGGGCAGGCCCTTGCCATCAACCTCCCGCAGGAGTTCTTTCAGATTCATCGTCTCACCCCGGGCCACAATTCTTTGGGCTTCCTGTTTCAGCCTTTCCATGTCCTCTGGTGAACAACCACCGTGCTTCAGCCTGTGGATTAAACAGAGGGACGCAAAGGTATCTTCCATGCCGCCCCCCACCTGGACTTCCAGTTTTTTCAGGCGCCGCTTAATGTCAGTTTTCATTGAGCAACTAACCTACCGAAAATGGGATAGATAGCAACCTTCTTTTTAAGCCCTTCAAGAATCTTGACCTTTGTCTCAGGCGATATCTTGCCTATCATCTCGATGGCCTCCTCCATATACTGAACCGAAATCCGCTGGAAATCGAGGATATGCCTAATTTTCTCCTTTGGTCTCTCATCTTTGATCCTTTCCTTTATGGCCCTTCTAACTTTCTCAGCTAACTCGGAGGTCATGGCATCTAAGATTAGATTACGATGCTCCTTTAAAGCCAGGTTTATCTCCTTAATTAGGGGTTCTTCTAGATTTGCCAGTCTTTTTGATAATCGGCTCCCCATGTCTTTGCCCCTAAGTCTCCTGTTTCGCTAATCTCTTTTTTCCCTTGCTTCCAATGCTGTCAGACGGGCCTCAATCTCAGACAATTCCACCCCTTTACGATATGCCTCTATCACTGCCGTCATATTTTGACCTTCCACAGGAGTTATTTTTCCCTGAGCCACGGCTCTAAGAATGGCTTCCAGGATCTTTGGTATATCTTCTACTCCGCTCACATTGGGGAGCCTCAAGGTTATAGGACGGTCCTTTCTTATAGGAACCAACCTCTCCAAACACAGCCTCAAAGCTACCACGTTACCTTTCTTGGCCAGATCAATACATTTGCGAGTTATGGCCTTCCCCTCACCGTCAAGAAGCTCCTGGGCGGCGAGAGTTGCCTTGTGCTTACTACCTTGAGGCCGCCCTTTTGGGTTACCACTTTTTCCTGGTTTAAATGTCATATCCTTCACCTCCCTTGCTAAAACAGAGGGAAAAGAACGTGGCGATCCCCAACCGGAGCTGCCAGGCCCCCTCCACCTGAAGCGTCCTCCCTTCTCCTGACCACCATAAGCCTTTTCGCTCTTGTCCCCCTTCCTTCCCACTTCGCACCGCGAGGTGTTCTCTGGGGCCATCTTTTTGCCCGAATGTGGCAGCTCATACTCATTCTCGCGGAGGTGCTGGCCTTGCTTGTTGTGGCCCATTGGCCCCCCAGGTCATTCTGATCCTTTTCTCCGGTAACCTTGGCCATTTGATCAGTTGGCCAGGGATAGCGGCCTAATCTTGGTTAAATTTGTTGGGAAAAAAGTATTGTCTTTTCCTATCTTCTTTGTATTTTGTATATATAGAATAATTTCCTAACCCCAAGGAGAACAGGAGTACCAGACATAGCGACCCCCGCGATCTTGTCCCTTGGCCAAATTCAATATCCACGTAACCCTGGGAGGGCGGCATGAACGGTTACGGTCTGGCGAGAATTTTCCTGGCGGGGCTGGCGCTTCTGGCCTTGGCGGCCTGCGGCGAAAGTCCCATCGACGTGAAGGCTCTAAAAAAAGAGCCCAAAAAATACGTGGGCTCGGATACCTGCAAGCTATGCCACCTGGAGCACTACGACTCCTGGAAGATGACCCTCCATTCCCGCATGCTCCAAGACGCCCAAAAGAACCGGGACGCCATCGTCGCGCCCCTCGATGAAAAAGTAATTCGCGCCGATCTGGCCAAGGCAAAGCTCAAGATACCGGTAGACCAGGTTTACATCCCCAAAGAAGAAGATATTAAATATACCATCGGCAGCCAGTGGAAACAGCGATTCCTGGTGGAAAAGGCTGGGAAACTATACATTCCACCCATCGTGTACAATATTGACACCCACCGCTGGGCCCCTTGGGCTGAAGGGGACCCCGATTGGGATAAACAGCCCTGGATTCTCCTTTGCGGCGGCTGCCACGCCACCGGGGTGGATATTAAGAAAAACACCTTTGTCGAGCCGGGTGTCGGCTGCGAAGCCTGTCATGGCCCGGGTTCCTGGCACGCGGCCCTGCCCAAGACCGCGGTCTTCGAGAAACGCCAGACCATCATCAACCCGTCTAAGCTCACCATGGGAGTGGCGGTGCAGATCTGCGGTTCCTGCCACACCCGGGGCGAATCCACTCAGGTGAAGGGAGCCGGCTGGCCCGTGGGCTATGAGCCCGGCAAGGCCATCGGACCTTTTTTTAAAGAGACCACCTTTGGGGCCGGCGACGTGAATGGGGTCTATACCGACGCGTTTGCCAACGGGCACCATCGGCAATATCTGGATTGGAAGCAATCCGTGCATTATCAAGAAGGGGTGACCTGTACCTCCTGCCACTTTGTGCACCAGATCGGCATGCCTCCCACCCGGTCCCAGACCGTGCAGGCCGGCTCCAAGCAGTGCCTCAGCTGTCATGAAATTATCAACAAGAACCTGGGCCATTCCATTCACTCCTTCGGCAACTGCATAGGTTGCCATATGCCTAAGCTGGCCAGAAGTGCCGAATCCGGAGAAATCCGCACCCATGTCTTCGTCTGTCTCCTGCCCAAGGAGAGCCTGGCCGACCCGGCCGTCCCCAATTCCTGCGATGGGTGTCATTTTTTCAGAGGAGAGAGCCTCGAGTACCTGCAAGCTGCCTATGATGCCCTGGCTAGGCTACCGAAGCCGGTGGGGTCGCCCGTGAAGATGGCGATCCCCGAGACTGCGGCTCCGACAGAGGCGCCTAAGAAAGCGGAAGCCGCCAAAAAGTCACCGAAAAAATAGGGGAAAGCTCAATGAGGTCGCGGAGGCTTCTCAGGCAAGGCATCCTCTGGATGGTACTGGGAGGGCTGGGACTCCTGCTGGTCTTACCTGCGTTGGCACCGGCCCAGGAAGAAGTGACCTCCTCCATCAGGCGGTACAAAGACCGTGAGAGCTCGACCGGGTACTACGAAGAGTACGAAGTTGAGCCTCGGCGCCTGCGCCCTTTTGTGGGCATCCCCGGGGTGCTCCGGCCCTCCTTCCCTTACAGTCCCAAGGGTAAGCAACTCCGGATACGCTCCTATCTGGCTGATGCCCATTGGGGGGTCAAATTCTACGCCTTGCGGACCTGTGTGGAATGCCACGCCTATGAGGCCAAAAACAACCACACCATCCGGGGCAACCTCACCTGCCGCCAGTGCCACGGGGGCGAGCCCATTGCCTCCATCGCCCATTACTACTCCCCTCTGAACCCCGTCCGCCGCCACGCTTACGTGTGCTCCAAGTGCCACGAGGGCTCCAGCATGTCCTTTGCCACCTACGTGGTGCATGAACCCAAACCCGGATCTCTGCTAACCCGGAAGACCTTCCCCTCCCTGTTTTACGCCGATTGGTTTATGTATCTCTTGGTTGTCGGCACCATTGGCTTCTTCTTCGTGCATACCATGGTATGGGTGAGCAAGGAGTTTTACCACGTTTACACGGAGAAAAAAAGACAGCCCCAAGATGAAAAGCCCCAAGATGAATAAACAGGTACGGTTAATCCGGTTCAGTATCATCCATCGGCTGTTTCACCTGTTCATCATGGTCACTTTTCTCACCCAGGCCGTTACCGGACTCTGCCGGCTGCTTTACCCCACTGCCTGGGGCAAAGCCGTTACCAATTTTTTCGGCGGTTACGAGTCCGTCAGCACCATCCACAGCCGGGTAGGCGTGGTTATGCTCCTGGGCTTCGGGGTGCACATTGTCTATATCCTGCTGAAAGTGGAGTGGAAGTCCTTACGGCAAAGCCTTTTTCACCCGGACTCCCTGGTGCCGCGGCTCCAGGACGTCATTGACCTGGGCCAGCGCGTCCGCTGGTTTTTCGGGCTGGGCCCGCCCCCGGCCTTTGACCGCTGGACTTACTGGGAGAAGTTTGATTATTGGGCCATCTTCTGGGGAATGCCCCTTTTGGGGGTTACCGGCCTGATGCTCTTGTATCCCCTGGTCACTAGCTCTTTCCTGCCGGGCTGGGTGCTCAATGTGACCCTCTTATTGCACCGGGCCGAAGCGCTGCTGGCCATGCTCTATATCTTCATCATCCACTTTACCATAGGCCATTTCCGCCACGGCATGTTCCCCATGAATGAATGCATGTTTGCCGGCAGCGTGGAGTTGGAAGAGATACGGCAGGAAAAACCGCTGTGGATCGTGCGCCTGGAAGAAGGAGGAAAACTTGAGGAAGCCATGGTCCCGGCACCGGCCCGCTGGTTCCGGGTGGTTTATTTCATCTTCGGCTACCTGGCCTTGTCCGTGGGCCTCTACCTGTTGTTTATTATTTTATTTTACCACAATTACGTGGGGTGACATGAGAAGACAGAAAAAAAGGCAGTTATGATATCCACTGGGTGACAATTGATGGTAGTAATTCACGGCATGGTACTGGGGCTACCTCTAGGTAGCCTTGATCACTGCTCTTCTTAGAAACTTATCAAGCCGCTGAAAATTCTACGTATCCAGAACTTATCAAAACTTTAAGCCCCTTATCCAAGGATCCATTCTGTAAAGTTCCGCTACATCCCAACCTGGTTCAGCCCCTACGGTTCCCTAAAACCTTTTTTNNGATTGTGGTAGCCAAGGCCACCTTATAATCGTCGTGTATACAGTTCGTGGTCGACTTCTGGGTAAATTTTATCTCGTGTACGCTGAGGAGGGATAACATGTCTATCATTACTATTTCCCGGGGATCTTACAGCCGTGGCAAAGAGGTGGCGGAAAAGTTAGCCCTGGCCCTGGGTTATAAATGCCTTTCCCGGGACATCCTCCTTGAGGCCTCGGAGCGCTATAACATCCCGGAAATCAAGCTGATCCGGGCTATTCATGACGCCCCGTCCATCCTGGAGCGCTTCACCTATAACAAGGAACAATATGTCGCCTCTATCCGGGCGGCCCTGTTGCGGCACGTCCGGGAGGACAACGTGGTTTATCACGGCCTGGCTGGGCATTTCCTGCTGCAAGGGATTCCCCACGTCCTAAAGGTGCGGATCCTCGCCGATCTGGAGGATCGGGTACAGGAGGAGATGAAGCGGGAGAACATCTCCGCCGACGAAGCCCGCCGGATTCTGCAAAAGGATGACGAAGAGCGGCGCCGATGGAGCCTCAAGCTTTATGGATTAGATACCGCGGATCCGAGCCTCTATGATCTGGTGATCCACATCAAGTCCGTCGCTGTGAACGACGCAGTGGAAATTATCAAGTGCGCTTTGCAGGGGTCCTGCTTTCAGACCACTCCTGAGGCCCAAAAATTGGTAGACGAGTTGTCCCTGGCGGCCCAGGTAGAGTCGGCCCTGGTGCAGGAATTTCCCAGTATCAAGGTGGAGGCCCAGGGCGGCGAGGTCTTCATCTACGTCAAACGGTCCATGTGGGACGACGAGGACCTTATGGCCCGGATCAAGCGCTTGGCCGCCAGCGTCGCCGGCCTCGAAATCCAGGTGAACTTACGCATGTTACCGAAGTAAATCATAACAATCTAGCGCTCCATGATTTACATGGAAGTTATAAATCTACTTGAATCATGTTTTCTTTTTGCCTCCCTGACTACAGGTTGTTAAGGAAAGAGTCTTGGGGTTTGACGCTGGATTGACAATTCCGTAAAAAGGGCCACAATAAAAATATAAGGATCATTGGCATGAATCGGTCTGTGAACCAGATCTGGTTAGGGATAATAGCTTTTATTATTTTTGATCCCCGACCCACTTTGGCCTTACAGACCCACGGGCCCCCAGAAGGTCTCTACGTCCATCAGTTGGCCCACTTCTTTTTTGCTGCGGCCCTCCTTTTCCTTATCTGGCAAATTAAATATGAAGGTCTGGCGGGACTTCCTGGGTTTCGGCAGATCAGATGGGCTTGCGGGTTATTTGTTCTGTGGAATGTTGTTGCCTTTCTGGGACACTGGTCCGAGGTGCTCCTCATCCCTCAAGCTTTTCAGGGTCCGCAGGGGGATCTTTCCCAGCGCCTGATCATGTCCCGATTCTCTGCCTGGATTTATTATCTTACCAATTTAGACCACCTGATCTTGGTGCCAGCCTTTTTCCTGCTGTGGCGCGGCCTCAAATCCCTGCTATCCAAGACGGCCAAGGAGGCGCCATGATCACTCTACCCCTCCTCCCGATTTGGATAGTGGACATTATTGGCTCTGCGCTGGTTATTTTACTGGCCATCGGTGCTTTCGTAACGGTAATAAAGCTGACGGCGGAAGACTCCGAAAATGCTTTGTATCTATTCCTTTATTGGTTCACCCTGTCCCTGCTGGCCTTTGCCTTTTTCCGTTCAATAGGCCACATTCTTAAGCATGTTTTAATTTTTTCCGGTAAGGGGAAGATCTGGCAAAGCCTGAGTCCTTTTAGCGGCGGGTTCAATAGTATCACCTTTGTGGCCATTGCTGCGGTAAGTCTATTTTTCCACCACATTCAACGCCTCTACCGACGCATGGCTGCCAACCATTCAGAATTGGAGGCCACCAGCCGGGAAATCCTGGAACTTAACCGGGAAATGGAAGCCTTGGTCATTGAACGCACCATGAGTGAGATGGCCTTAAGCATTGCCGATGGGATTCGCAATCCCTTGCATATCATTGGCGGTTTCAGCCAACGACTTCTAAAAAAGACTTCCTCTGACGATCCAGCCCGAAACTGGGCGGCTTGTATCTGCAAAGAAGCCAAAAGTCTGGAGCATATGGTGGAGCGCTTTGAGGCCCTGGCTCAGAAAAAGGCATCTTTTTTCACTGAAGTGGACCTCAATGTTATCGTTCGAGATATTCTGAAGTTGATTCATGAAGAATTTACCAGAAAAGAAATTGGGCTTGTCGTCCAACTCAACCCAGATGCCATTTGGGGCCGTTTCAACGTCTATTTGCTCAAGCTGGCACTGGCTCACCTGTTGCGCAACGCCATAGAAGCCACTTCTTTCCGTGGGAAAATACTGGTCACCACCAGGTTGGAGGGCAGCCGAGCGTTGTTAGTGATTCAGGACACCGGGCGCGGGATGCCCCAAGAAGTGGTGGATAGAGTCTTCGAACCCTTTTATACTACCAAGATCGGAGGCACCGGCCTTGGTATGGTCTTCGTAGCGCAAATCGTTGAGGAGCACAGGGGCAAAATCAATATCGAGAGCCAAGTAGGCCAAGGGTCTACTGTTACAATCGAATTACCGTTGCGCTTTGCGGAAAGCCTTGATCTCCGCCCAAACTAGAAAAAACAAATTCTTTTTAGGCTTGAGACTATTCAAATATCTTTCCAGCTCATAACAGATTGGTTGGATGTGAGATAGTTTAAGAAAACGAGCGGTGACACAGAAAAGTATAAAAGTGCCATCATTAAAAATGAGAACAATTTTTTCGGTTGTAATAATCTTATTTGCCATTGTATTATTTTCCTACGCTAGGCAAGTTATGCCAGCGTTCGTTAAAATCAGAGTCATCTTTGACAATGTAAGTTATTCTAAGCAGCTTGAAAGCGCCTGGGGATTTTCTTGTATAATCGAGGGAATGTCACAAGTTATCCTTTTCGATACTGGATCAGATGGAAATATCCTGCTGACAAATATGAAAAAAATGGGGATTGATCCAAAAAAGGTTGATGCAGTTTTTCTTTCTCACCTCCATGGCGATCATACCGGCGGTCTCGGCGCTTTTCTTCAGCAGAATCCCAAGGTCACTGTTTACCTGCCGGCCTCATTCCCGGCATCCTTCCAAGAGTCAATTACAGCCCTGGGTTCACAGTTTAGAACCCTCAAGCAGCCTGAAAAGCTCTATGATAAGGTATATACCACTGGGGAACTAGGTTCCTGGATCAAAGAGCAAAGTCTGGTAATAGATACACCACGGGGTCTGGTTATTGTTACCGGATGCGCCCATCCGGGTATTGTCCAGATAGTGGGCCAAGCCAAAAATTGGCTTCAGAAAGAAGTTTATTTAGTGATGGGCGGTTTTCACCTGGCAGGGCAAACTCAAGGGGAATTGCACTGGGTTGCTAATGAACTCAAAAAATTGGGGGTGAAAAAGGTTGCTCCCAGTCACTGTACTGGGGATGCGGCCAGAAAATTGTTCCAGGAACTCTGGGGTCAGAATTTCATAGAGAGCGGGGTTGGAGCCAATAATGAGCTTCGGTTCTGAATTTAACCTATCTTTATTTCTTTGGAAATAAAGATCAAGGGGAGAGTCTTTGTTCAATTAAACTCATAGGCTTCAACGGATCGACAGGACAGCGTGAGCTGCACAGCTTCTAGTGCGGCGCCGGTCCCTGGGAAACCTGCACGAAATCTGACAGACGCAGCCACCTGCCAAAGGCTGCTTGGATCTGCTCGGCAGTCATGGTCACATAACGTCGCGCCACCAGAGTGGGTTGATTGAGAGGCAGATCCAGCTTCGTCCGATAGAGCCAGCCCTGCGCAATTTTTGCCACACTGGATTCGGCCAAAGGAATCCTTCGCAGCAGCATAACCTTGGCTTGCCGGAGCTCGTCTGGACTCACCGGTTGTTTCTGCATATCCATCAAATTTCGGTAGACGATGGCTCGGGCTTTGTCGGCGTTAGCCGGGTTACAGCCGTAATTGACGGCGTATATGGTCCGGGTCCGGCTTGCTTCCAAGTCCACCCCCACGTGGTAGACCAGACCCGTTTCCTCCCGCAGTTGCTGATAGAGACGGGTGGCATAAAACCCCCCTCCCAGCACATGATTGCCCAAGGCCAGAGCGTAATAATCAGGATTGGCCCGCGTCAATCCAAGGGTTTCCGCCAGGATAACCTTATCCTGTACCCGGCTGGCGTCCGGCACCGTCACCGTGGACGGAGGGTTGGGAGGCACCGCCGGCAACTTGAGGTTTGGTTTGGGGCCGGTGGCCTGCCACTGGCCGAAATACTTCTCCACCACGCTCCTGGCCCGTTCCGGGGTCACCTGCCCTATAACCACGATAGTGGTTTCATCCGGGCGAAAAACCCGGGCATAATAATCCTGAATATTCTGCCGGGTCAAGGAGGAAACGCTGGCCGGCGTCGCCTGGCGCAAGGCAGGGTCATTTTTGGGGAACAAGGCCTGCTTGAGGGCCCGTTCGGTCAAATAATCGGGGCTTTGCAGTTGGCCGGCCACATTGCCTGCCACCTGAGAGCGGACAATATGGAAAGCTTTTTCCGGCAGGGCCGGATGCAACTGGTTGTCTGCCAACAACTGCACCCCCCGCTCAAAATGCTCGGAAAGCACCAGGAGAGAAAATTCAGTTCCCGCGGAAACCTGGGCCGCGATATCATCCAGAGCTTTCTGGAAAGCCAGCCGATCCAGCGTGGTGGTGCCATAGGAAAAAAGCTGATCCATTACCTGGTCCACACCTTCCTGGCCCGGGGGCGTCTGCAAATTCGGCTGGTTTCTGACCAGGCCGTACAAACTGATCGTGTTGCTGACGGATTCAGGCTGCACAATCAGTTTAATCCCGTTGGGCAAGGTGAACACTTCCGGATGGACGGCAGAAGGAGGAATTTCCAAACGGCTTAAGACCTGACGGGCCCATTCGGGCAGGGGAACTTGTTTGGTAGGCTTCAGATGGAAGGTTTCTTGGCCGCCGAAGCCCTTGCTTATCCTGGGCCGGCCCGAGGTCTCTGGCGTGAGGATGGCCGTCACCGCCTGGTTAAGATCCAGGTATTGACGGGCCACGCGATTTACCTCCGCCACCGTCACTTGTGCCACTGCTTTTACATCATCTTCCGGGGAATGACGGCCTTCCAGTGCCAGAGCCCGAGACCACGCCAGGGCCAATCCGGAGACTGAATTTTTTTGAAATTCCGCCCGGGCCCGTTCCCCGTTCCTGGCGGCCGTCACCAGGTCGGCAGGAAAACCCTGTTTCACATAATTAGCCAGGACCGTTTTGACCTGCTGGAGCAAAGCCTGGGCGTCGCCGTCCTTGGGAAAGGCCGCCAGCGCGTAACCGAGGCCTGCCTGGGGCAGGGTGTCGAGGGCAAAGCCGGTGGTCAGGGCCTGGCCGGAGGCCGCCAAATCGTACAGATTGCCCCGCTGGTTGTTCAAGACCCCCCTCAGCACCCGGCAGGCGGCATAATCGGGACTGTCAAAACCGGGAGTCCGGAAAGCAACCAGAACCAATCCATACGGTGAGTCGGTTTTCAGGCTGATTTTTTCCGGAGTTACCGGCTCCAGGTGAATCGACGTCTTGGAGGGCAACTCCTTCTTGGGAATGGGACCGAAGAGCTTTTTCACCGTGGCCAAGGTTCGGTGCGGGTCCACCTGGCCGGCAATGACCAGGATGGCATTGTTGGGAACATACCAGGTGTCGTAAAACTTCTTGAGTAGGGCGCCGGTGGTCCGGTCAAAGGATGGTTTGGTGCCCAGGGCATCGTGGGCATAAGGCGTGCCTTTGAACAGGTCTGCCAGCAGCTTGGTGTACATGACATATTCCGGGCTGGACAGGTCCTGGGCCACTTCCTGCTCGATGGCTCCCCTCTCCTGACTCCAAAGCTTTTCGGAGTCAAGCACCCCGCTCATGCGGATGGCCTCGATATGCAAGGCCACGTCCAGGTCAGCAGACGGCACCGTAATAAAGTATTGGGTTATGGCTTGCTGAGTATCAGCATTGAACATACCCCCCATGCTCGCGGTCAGTTCCGCCAGTTGGTTGGCCGACAATCCCGGACTACCGCGGAACATCATGTGTTCCAGAGCGTGCGCCGTCCCCGGGAAACCTGGCGGGTCCTCATTGGAACCCACCAGATAATTGACCACCAGGGTAGCCGCTGGCGCGAGGTTATTCGGCACGATCACCACCCGCAAACCGTTGTCCAGGGTGGATCGCAGGACCTCAGGTTGAGGTTTTTGGGGGCCACAAGCCAATACGGCCGTCAGCAGGAGGAAAGCCGCGATTTTCCAGCCGGAGAGAACCCTGGTTGACCTTCTGCCATCCACCTTTGAATTCAGGAAGTATAAGGACCTCATGGCCTCACCTCATCCGATTTGACCAGGTCGGTTGATCCACCGAGGCCTGATTTATTTAAAATATAAGGCCGGAAGCAGGTGGGTCAACGAGACCCGGGCGTGAAAACCTATATAATCCATAGATCAAAAAATAAATTAAGCTAGTGAACTTGAAACTAAGCGAAATGAGCCTAAATTTATTTTAGAACTCGAAACACTCACGGGGTTGATAACTTCTAAATCCGAACTGGTTTATAGACCGCGTCACCATTCGTTCGGCGGACATCTTGGCAAGCGAGGCACCGGGTTGACCCTCACAGCCACCCGAAATTCAACCTGGAACTGCTAGCGCCGCACTTGGAGAAGCCCACTTAGGCCCCGCCCAGCTGGCAGTTGTAAATTTGGACCGAGGCCCTTATCGCCGTCTGAGGGAGGACCTCCTGAGGCCTTGAGTATTTATATGATCGCCCTCCGTGCCTTCCCAATAACAACGAACAAAGGTGCTGATATTATTTCTTAAAGGAATGGAAACTATAAATTTACTAACAAAATAAGTGCCTGATATCACGCCGGAGTTGTCCAGATGCCCAAACCTGCCCGGCTTTATTCCGGTAAGGGACTGCAGTTCGAGTTTATCCTGCTGAACATTATGATCCTGGCTGCTTTGGGCCTGGCGGGTTGCGGAAGACAAGAGAGCCAACCCGCCGCGCCTCCAGTGGTCAAGGTTGCTCCCGTGCTTCAGCAGGATGTGCCGGTGTACCATGAATTTGTGGGCATCACCGATGGCTTGGTCAACGCCAAAGTCAGGGCCCAGGTCGAAGGCTATCTCATCAAGCGAAATTATAAAGAAGGATCTTATGTCAAAGAGGGACAGGTACTTTTTCAAATCGACCCTCGGCCCTTCGAGGCCGCCCTGGAGCAGGCCAAGGGGCAACTGGCCCAGGACCTGGGAAAATATTATACCGCCAAAACCACCCTCCAGAAGGTTATCCCCCTGGCGAAGCTCAACGCGGTGAGCCAGCAGGACCGAGACTCGGCCATCGGACAGGAACGAGCCGCCAGAGCCGCGGTTAACGCGTCCAAGGCCGCGGTACGCCGGGCCGAAATCAACCTTAGTTTCACCAAAATCACCTCCCCCATCAACGGCATCGCCGGCATTGCCAATGCCCAGATCGGCGATCTGGTAGGAACTGCTTCAAGCCCGGAATTGACCACGGTGTCAACCCTTAACCCCATCAAAGTCTATATCCAGCTCAGCGAGCAGCGTTATCTGGAACACCGGCAGGCCATGGAGCGCCATGAAGCCAGAGCCCCCAAGGCCTTCGTCTATACCATGATTTTGGCGGACGGCAGTCATTATCCCCATCAGGGCAAGTTTTCCTTCCTGGACCGCAGTGTCGACGTGCGTACCGGTACCATCAAAGTGGCCGTCCTGTTCCCCAACCCCGGCAATTTCTTGCGACCGGGGCAATTCGCCCGGGTCCGGGTTTTAGTGGACACACAAAAAAACGCCCTCCTGGTCCCACAAAAAGCGGTTTCCGAGAGGCAGGGCGCCTTCGAAGTAGCGGTGGTGACTCCGGACAACACGGTGGATATTCGACCCGTGGAAGTGGGGGAGCGCCACGGCACCCTGTGGGTGATCCGGAAGGGGTTGCAGCCGGGGGAGCGGGTGGTGGTCGAAGGGACCCAAAAGGTTCAGGCCGGGGAAAAGGTAACCCCCCAGCCTTTCGAGGCAGAGGCACCCGCAAAGGCCAAAAGTCCGGAAGATGCCGGCACTTCATCGTCAAACCCGGTTAAGACCTCGGAAAGTTAGCCGACTATGGTAAGATTCTTCGTCAACCGCCCCGTGGTCGCCATAGTTATCGCTATCCTGATTACCATAGTGGGTCTGATCTCTTTGGCCCGCCTTCCAGTAGCCCAATACCCCAATATTGTTCCCCCGGAAATTTGGGTGATAGCCAATTATGTGGGCGCCGATGCCCTCACCGTGGAGGAGGCGGTGGCCACCCCCATTGAGGAGCAGATGAACGGGGTGGAAAACATGCAGTACATGTATTCCATCAACTCCAACGACGGGCGCATGATCCTGCACGTGCTCTTTGGGGTTAATACTGATCCCAACACCGATTTAATCCTGGCCCAGATTCGGGAAAGTCAGGCTGAATCCCAGATACCTGCGGCTGTGCGTAACTACGGCATCACCATGACCAAATCCTATCTCACTCCCATGATGGTCCTTTCCCTTTACTCCCCTCAAGGCACTCATGACCCCAAGTTCCTGGCCAATTATGCCTTCATCAACCTGAACGATCCTCTACTGCGGATTCCCGGTATCGGCCAGGTGGGTATCTTCGGTGCCGGCCAATATGCCATGCGCCTGTGGGTCAATCCGGACACCTTGGCCAAAATGGATATCACCGTCAACGAGATCCTTACTGCCATCACACAACAAAATACCGTGAACCCTGCAGGCAAGATCGGCGGCGAACCGGTGCCGCCGGGGCAACAGTTCACCTATGCCGTGCGGGCCCAGGGACGCTTGGTCAAACCGGAAGAATTCGCTGATATTATAGTGCGGGCTAAGCCGGATGGCTCCGTCGTGCGAATCAAAGACGTGGCCCGGGTGGAACTGGGGGCCCAGGATTATTCCGTTATCGGCAGCTTTAACGGCAAACCTTCGGCCATCGTCGCCCTCTACCAACTGCCCGGCAGCAATGCCCTTGACACGGCTAACCAGGTGCGGGCCTTTATGGAAAAGGCCAAAGCCCGGTTTCCCGCCGATTTGGCATACACCATCTCCCTCGATACCACCCGGGCGGTCCGGGAAGGTATCAAGGAAATTTTGATAACCCTGCTCATCGCCATTGGCCTGGTCCTCCTGGTGGTTTTCTTTTTTCTCCAGAACTTGCGCGCCACCATAATCCCCATGTGTGCCGTACCCGTCTCTCTCATCGGCACGTTTATTTTGTTCCCGATTTTGGGATTTTCCATCAACACCATTTCCCTGCTGGGCATGGTACTGGCCGTGGGGCTGGTGGTGGATGACGCCATCATTGTGGTGGAGGCGGTGGAGCGCCATATTGAACAAGGCGAGCCTCCCAAGGAGGCCACCTTGAACGCCATGAAGGAAGTCCAGGGTCCGGTGGTGGCTGTGGCCCTGGTCCTGGTTTCGGTTTTCATCCCCACCATTTTCATCCCGGGGATCACCGGACGACTGTACACCCAGTTCGCCATTACCATAGCCATTTCTGTGTCCATCTCCGCGTTCAACGCCCTGAGCCTCAGCCCGGCTCTGTCGGCTATGCTGCTCAGACCCCGGAAAGGCCGGCGGGGGCTTTGGGCACGCTTTTTCGGCTGGTTTAACCGGACTTTTCAGCGGGCCACCGATTCTTATGTCAATCTGAGCGGGACCCTGATCCGCAAGGCCATCGTTGGTGTGGGTATCCTGCTAATTTTGGCATTTTTGGCCGTTCTCCTGAAACAAAGGCTCCCCGGCGGCTTTGTGCCGGAGGAAGATCAGGGCTACTTTTTCATCAATCTTCAGCTTCCCAAGGCCGCGTCGCTCCAACGTACGGAGGAAACTATCCTCAAGGTGAGCAAGATGGTGCGCGCCATTCCGGCGGTAGAGTATACCACCGAGGCCGCCGGCTTCAGCATGCTGAGTACGGTACGCAACACCTTCAGCGGCTTCATTTGGGTGACTCTCAAGGATTGGAGCCAACGGACCCGCCCTGAGGAGAAGCTGGAGGCCGTCATGCAGCGGGTCAATGGTGAACTGGCAAAAGTGCCCGGAGCCCAGACCTTCGCCTTTTCACCCCCGGCCATTCCGGGCATCGGCTCCGCCGGTGGGGTTACCTTTATCCTGGAGGACCGAGCCGGCAAGGAAATTTCCTTCCTGGCCGACAATACTGACAAATTTTTGGCCGCAGCCCGGCACCGGCCCGAAATCGCCTCGGCCAACACCACGCTCCTGGCCAATGTTCCCCAGGTGTTTGCCGACGTCAACCGGGCCATGGTGCTGGTGCAAGGGGTCAACCTGGGTGAAGTCTACCGTACCCTCCAGTCCTTTATGGGGGGCGTCCTGGTGAATTATTTCAACCGTTTCGGGCGGGTATGGCAGGTGTATGTCCAGGCGGAAGGTGATTTCCGGACCCGGGCCAATAACGTGGGGCGGTTTTATGTACGGAATGCCCTGGGCCAATCGGTTCCTTTGGCATCCCTGGTGGCGACCCGGCCGACCTCCGGTCCGGAGTTCACCATGCGTTTTAATGAGTACCGGTCCGCCCAGATCAATGTCACTGCCGCACCGGGATTCAGCTCGGCCCAGGCCATGAACGCCCTGGAGCAGGTTTTTGGCCAGACCATGCCCAGGGAAATGGGCTTTAACTACTTCGGCATGTCCTACCAGGAGTGGCTGGCCCGGCAAGGGGTGCCTGCTTTCGCGGTCTTCACCCTCTCCCTGATTTTCGTGTTTCTGCTGCTGGCTGCACTCTATGAAAGCTGGTCTTTGCCCTTCAGCGTCCTGCTGACGGTGCCCATTGCAGTTTTCGGGGCCTTCCTGGCCCTGTGGCTGCGGGGTCTGGTGAACAATATTTTCGCCCAGATCGGCCTCATCATGGTCATCGGCCTGTCGGCCAAAAACGCCATCCTTATCGTCGAGTTTGCCAAATCCAAGCACGAAGCCGGTCTGGAACCCCAGGACGCGGCCCTGCAAGGGGCTCGGCTCAGGCTGCGTCCCATTCTCATGACCTCTTTTGCCTTTATTTTCGGCTGCGTTCCCCTCTGGGTCGCCATGGGCCCCGGCGCAGTTGCCCGGCGAGACCTTGGCACCATCGTCATTGGCGGCATGGCGGCCTCCACCCTTATCGCCATCTTTATCATTCCCCTGACCTTTTACCTGGTGGAGAAGTTCCGCAGCCCTTGGCAAAAAGGGCCTCCCGGAGGGAAAGCTGCCCCGTCGGCATCCGGGAAAGAAGAGCCATGAAAATCGTCCTGCTCCTTGTCCCGTTGATCATCCTTTCCGGGTGCCTGGTGGGCCCCGACTATCAGCGACCGTCATATCCTGTGCCGGGAAAGTACAGAGGCGAAGGGCCGGGTATTCCAACTCAGACGGGGAAGGAATCCTTTGGGAAGCTAAAGTGGTTTAAGGTTTTCCAGGACCCGCAACTACAAAGACTGATCGACCTAGCCCTTAAGGAGAATTATGACGTTCAGATCGCGGCCCAGCGGGTCTTGGCCGCCCGGGAGCAGGTCGTCATTACTCGCTCCGGCCTTTTCCCCCGGCTGAATGTCGGCGGGCAATGGGAAACTGTGCGCATATCACAAGAAGGCGCGGGGTTCAATTTCCCTTTACCTGACCAGGTGGCGGGTATTGTTTTCGGCGATCTCTCCTGGGAGTTGGATGTCTTCGGCCGGATTCGCCGGGCCACCGAAGCCGCCCGGGCCGAATTCTTCGCTTCCGATTGGAACCGGCAGCTCATCATCCAAACCCTGGTGACCAGCCTGGCCCAGGCCTACTTTGAACTCCTGGGTCTCGATCTCCAGAAAGAAATCTCCCAGAGTACTGTAAAAAATCGGCAGCAATACCTGAAACTGGTGAGGACTCGTTTCGAATTAGGCTGGGATAGCCTGACTCCGGTGTATATGTCCGAGAACCTGTTGTTTGGGGCTACGCAGGTGATTCCGGAATTGCAGCGCCTCATCGAACAAAGGGAAAACCAGATCAGCATTCTTTTGGGACGAAATCCCGGCAAGATCGAACGGGGGCGACCCCTTTTGCAGCAAAACCTCAAGGTGACCGTGCCTCCGGGGCTGCCCTCCGCACTTTTGGAACAGAGGCCGGATATTCATTACGCCGAGCAGCAATTGGTGGCCGCCAACGCCCGGGTGGGGGAGGCCAAGGCCCTGCTCTTTCCCCAAATCAGCCTGACCGGCACTGCAGGTTGGGCGTCACAGGCCCTGAGCCGTCTTTTTACCGGTCCTGCCAGCTTTTGGGATATCGCTTTTGGCGCGGCCCAGCCCCTTTTCCGGGGCGGCAGCCTCTTGGCCGGGGTCCGACAGCAGGAAGCCGTGAAACAAGCCGCGGTGCTCAACTACAAGAAAACCGTGCAGCAGGCTTTTCAGGATGTCTCTAATGCCCTGATAGCCGTCCGCAAAATCCACGACGTCCGCCTGGAGATCGAAAAGCAGCGGAACTCCCTGGCCAAACAAACGGAACTGGCCTTCCAGCGTTATTTTGGCGGGGTGACCAATTATCTTGAGGTCTTGAATTCCAACCAACAGTTATTTCGAGTCGAACTGACGCTGGTCCAGGCCCGGACCAACGAATTTCTTGCGGTCATCGCCCTGTATCGGGCCCTGGGAGGGGGGTGGTAATCCGGCGCCCTGTTACCTGAGCTTGTAAAGTTCAGGATAGCCCCTCCTGGGCCAATTCCATCCAGGTCTGGTATTCAAATTTTTCTAGGCTCAGTGCGGATGGTAAGGATAATGGCTTTCCCCACCGGACAAATTTCTGTGTCAAACCCCTCCTCTTGCAACTTCCCGGTACAAACCCTCAACGAGTCCTTGAATTCTTAAAATGTAAGGAGAACCTTCCCCGGTGATGCGGTGGAGGACCCTCATAAGAGGATAGGCGGGTTCCACGTCCCGCGCCCCCACGCCCACCGGAGTAAATTCCGACCCTTGGGCCCGCCAGATACGGGCATTGGCCTTGTCGATGCGGATGCGCGCCGCTCGGAACTCCGGTTGCTCATAGACGTCATGGACCTCGGCGATCCCCTCCGTATTAAGGGTGATGGAGAGGCCCACCTGAAAGCCCCGGCTCCGTACCGTGGCCACAGCTTCCTTCACGGGTTTGGGAACCAACATCATGTAATGAGATCCCCGCTCGTCGCCCTGAGTCATGAAGAACTTGGTTTTCGGCAGCTCAAACATAACCTGCATCAGGTCCTCTACCCCCAGCAGCACGGGATCATCCTTGCCGACATATTCACCACCGGCTATTAAAGCCAGCCTCTCGGTGGAGGCAGAGAGAATGATGTCTCCCAAGTTGTCCTTGACGGCCTCTGGATGAGCTACCACCTGGGGCAGCGACCACAGGCGTTTGATATTAAACAGGTTGGTCGACCCGAGCAGGGTTAGAATATCCTCTTGGTGGGAGCGAGCATCCAGGAATATACGTTTGTTGTTATGCACATCAAAGATTTCATAGGCAATGCTTTCGCCAAACCGTTGGCGAAATTGTTCTTGCAGGATCACCTGCCCCACCGTTAGATAAACCGGGATATTGAAAGCCGCGGGGCCGCATTTGTCTCCGGCCAGCAGGCCGAGGCCAGAGATGTTTTTAGCGGGCAGTTCGGCAAAGCCGGGGCCCTGTCCGGTCACGTTGCCGGCGAAGGGTTTGCTCACTTCCACCGCACCGCGGCCTTGAGTCCATTCCTTTTGGGCGTGACGGATTTTCTCCAGGAAGGTGCGTTCCGGTTCGGGGAGCTCTTCGGCCAGACGCGCTACAAACTGCTGGCTGGGCTCAGCCAGGTCATCCACCTTTTTCCCTTTGGTAGCCGGGCCGATTGCCAGGTCTTGGGCAAGCCCGTAAGGCTTGTAACCGATTAGCTCCGTCACCCAGACGAGCCGCCAGAAGGTCCTGAAAGCCAGGAGATGGATCTCATTGGCGTCAATGCCATGCCCATGTGACATGACCAGGTGTAGGTCATCTCCCACGGGAAAGATGTGAAAACTCTTTATGAGACCTTGCTCCCGGGCCTCGGCCAGACTGGCGCGGGCCACTGACCCAAACAGGGTCGGTGTCGTAGTGTGACCCACCTTGCCGCCCGCATCAGCTTTGATGTCAGATAGCGTTTCCCCTTGGGAACGCTGGTTAGCCTTTACTATGAGTGCATCTACCTGGTCCTCGCCTGAGGACGGCACTTGCTCAAACAGGCGGCTTAACCGATCGGCGCACCTTCTCCCGCGGGTTTCCGCCTCCTTGGCGGTAAGCCGGGGCTGGAATTCACCGTGTTCCACAATGAGATGGATGAACTCCCGGGCCTCGTCTTGGAGCCATTCGGTCTGCACCAAGTCCTGCCCAAACACATCAATAACATCGTGTTCCGGGGGAATGCGGCCGTTACCATAGGACTGGTAAGTGTAAGCCACCAGTTTAGCGGCACCCGGAGAGTCACTTTCCACCCGAGCCTGAGACATGGTAACGGGCATGACCCCCACATGGTAACCGCCTCCAGGCCCTCCCTCCACATACAGGAAATCGGCCCCGAGATTCAGATGGGCTTCGCCTACGGCCGGACTGCCGCTCTGTAACCGGAGAAGGGCCACCGGACTGTCCACCTCAAAGTCCGGCAAGGCCCCCTGAATAGAAACCACCGCCACCGGCTCGTGCCGGGTGTCCTGTGGTTTGTCTTTGGCAAAGGCCAAACGCCCCTGGACTGCATAAACGGCGCTCAGGATCCATTCCACCGGATTGGCGATCAACGACAAAAGCTCGCCGGTGTCTCCCACCTGGTCCCTGGAGAATTGCAACGGCTCCTGGGCAAAAGGATAGAGAAGAAAAAGAGACTCCTCCAGGAGGCGATCCCCAAAAGCAAACAGTCTCCGCTCTTTCTTCCCTGAGGCCAGGTCCTCAGCGCTTTCTACCAGGGCAAGGAAACGGGTGCCGTCCAGCCTTCGGTGGGAACCTTTGTCGGGGTGGAAGAAAAGATTGAAGAGCATGCGGTTGAAGCCACCGGCCGTGGCGCTGATCAGCTTGGCGATCATGATGGGCTCAGACTTGCGCTCAGTGAAGGGAAAAGTCACTGGCCGCAAACACAGCGCGGCTATTTGTTCTTGAGGGGTAAGCTGAAAAATGTCTGTGTGCCGGGTTCGATAGCAGCCGATGGCGGCCGCGCGTTTGAGGCTGGCCAGGGCAGCCTGGAAAGCCAGTCGGTGAGGGAGAGGGTCATGAAGTTGGGCCCCGAAGGTATTTATTTGCACATGCAGATCTTTGGCAAAGGGGTATACCCGAAAATCCAGAATTGCCCCCTGCTCTTTCTTTTCCTTAAGCAAGGAGGCGGCGGCCTCCACCAGTTCGTCGGGAATGGCGGCACGGCCTCCCAGCCAGGGAAGGACCTGGGCGCTGACCACCGTGACGACGACACGCCCGGCTTGGCGCTCAGGTTCTTTTGTTCCCGCTTCCGGCGTCATGATGCCCTCCTAAATCTCGCTCATCGCCAAGTCTGGATTGTTAATGGTAATACTGGTACTCTCAGTCTGGTCCCACAATGGTGCATCGGAGTGCCCTTTCCTTCCATCTGCCGCCTGGGCGCGGAGCGTTAATCGGCAATCACGCCGTGGCTTCCACCTCAAGACGACCTCATCTGGCAGGCTTAGTCCCCGCCGGGCCGAGAAACCATTTCTACACCTTTCAGTTAGGGATGCGCCTGCATGTTGTCAATGTGGCAAGAATTTCGTCTAGACAGGCTTTTGGGAGGCGGAGAGGTATTGCCTGGCACAGCTGGCGAATGACACGCAGTGCCAGGGCACGGGCTACGGGGGCCCAGAGGAGTGCTGAGGCTGGCAAAAAAATCCATCCAATTTTCCAGCTCACTGCTCTGACTAGAAACTTATCAGATCCCCCAAAATTCAAACTAGCTAAATCATATCTTTCACTTAAGCCCTAAAAAGAAACCGCTCTTTAATGCAATTTAAACCGAGCTTCGGCTTGGACCATCTTTTCTCTTTGATAAAAATTGCTTATACGAATTTAGCCTTCCAGCTTCGCATCTTCTCAATTGGCCAACGGACACAAAAAGCCGGCTTCCCTCTCATCACCAACTGCATGCAGGTATCACAGTCCGGATCGCAATGAATGACCTCGCTTTCTCTGCCCTTTTTCATCTTTTGGGGCCAGGCAGGATCAGCCCAGAGCACCCGGGCCAACCCGATTAAATCCGCCTTTTCTTGCACAAGTATTTCTTCAGCCCGCGCCCCGCTGGCAATGCGGCCAGCAGCGATAACTGGCACGTTAACCTGGCGTCTGATAGCCGCGGCCAGGTCAACCATGTACCCGTCTTGTTTTGATTTCTCGGCGATCTCTGGCAAAAAGAAAGACTCATACGTGCCGCCCATGACCGAGAGATAGCTAACGCCGGCTGCCGCAAGCGCCTGTGCGAATTGGCTTGATTCGGTGAGCTGCAAGCCATCGGGCAACCATTCGTCGGCAAGGAACCGGTACCCCATGGGAAAATCTCCCACTGCCGCCTTGACCTGGGCCACTACCTCCAAGGGAAACTTCTGGCGGTTCTCCAGGGAACCGCCATAATCGTCATCCCTGCGGTTGGTTCTGGGTGAGACAAACTGGGCCAGCAAATAACCCGTACCACCGTGGAGTTCCACCATGTCGAATCCCGCTTGTTTTACCCGGCGGGCGGCGCTGGCATATTTGTGGACGATCTCCTGGATTTCATCCTGGCTTAAGGACTTGGGCAGGTGCCCAAAGGTTTCTACCGAAGAGGGTGCCACCGGTTGAGGCGCAACTCCGGCAAATCGCCCAGCGTGGTTGATCTGCAAAGAGGCTCGAGCCCCCTCCTGTCTGATTACCCCGGCAAGGATTGCCAGGCCCTCTAAGTAGTCATCCGAGTCCACCCGTAAAGTCCGGTTGGACCCACTTCCCGCTGGGTGGTCGATGGTAGAGTTCTCCACCACCACCAGGGCCACGCCACTCTGGGCCATCAACCGATAATGGTCCAATAACAATGTGCTGACCGCGCCACCCTCAGCGGCATAACCCAGATAAAGAGGGGCCATGGTCAAACGGTTCTGCAACTCTATGCCATTAATTTTGAAGGGAGAAAAAAGATGCGGATACATCGCGCTTCTCCTTTGTTTAATTTTGTTTTGCTTTTTGATCCCACAGCCGCAGTAAGACGGAGCGGGTTTCCGAGGCATAAAGATCGGTTAGCTCGTAATCCCAATGATGTTTTATAAAGATGTCCTTTACCTGGTTCCGGTAGTTCAGGGGATCAAGCATAAGATGAGTGATGTACGGCTCGATAGCCTCATAGAGCCTGGTTGGATTCATGGGCAGGATTGGTGCTATGAATACCCAGGTATGGATGCCGGTAGCGTGTAATTTTTTTAAAGTAGCCAGGCGCGCCCCGATAGGAGGCGAATTTGGCTCCAGGACTCTCCGGACCGAGTCGTTGTCGGTGGGAATGGAAAGACCCACCGTAACATCGGGGGCTTCGATAAAGATGTCTAAATCCCGGGTAACCAGAGGCGACTTGGTCAAGATGTCGAAGCCCCAGCCGTATTCACTCAAGGCTTCAAGACATCCCCGGGTTAACCGGTACCTCTGTTCGAGTGGCTGGTAGGGGTCGCAGACACTGGAGAGCAAGACTCTGCCACGGTGCCTTTTCCGGCGGAGTTCGGAGCGTAAGACTTCTATAATATTTACCTTTACCTCCACGAAACTACCCCACGGGGCTATAGGATGATGATGGGAGTATTTTCGCATGAAGACTGCATAGCAGTACCGGCATCCGTGGGCACAACCCAAAAATGGATTAATCACATAGTCCACACCTGGAATCCTTGAATTAACCAGGGCGGTTTTAATAATTATCTCTTTAACATTCATGACATTTTATATTCAGTATGGAATGGTTATTATCCCTTCTCAAGAAAAATTTCCCTCGAAATATCTTCACTCCCACCAATGGCCCCTTGTTACTGCGGCGGTCGGCCGCCAGGCTCTCCTACCATACCTTGAGGTGGGTTGTCCACGTGGCCTCGGCTTGTTACCTGGAACACCATTACCAGGCGTACGAACCTAAAGCTTATAGCCCGCTGGAAGGGGTACGCCCATCTCTGGGAAAAGTTGACTTCTCAGGAAATCTTTAGCTATCATTCTTCCCACGAGAGAATTTGCCTTTAAAAAAGGTTTGCTTCAGGTTCAAAATTGTGGAAAGGGTGCCCACCTAATGATTTTGGACGAACAAGGTTGAAAAGTCGGAATATTTCAGATTAATAGGGTAGTCCTATTAAGCCTATTGGCCAAGAGACGTATGATGGAGGGAAATTTCATGAAAGTCATGGCAGTTAACGGTAGCCCCAGAAAAACCTGGAATACGGCCACTCTGCTCAAGAAAGCCCTTAAAGGAGCCGCCTCCCAGGGGGCAGCCACCGAACTCATCCATTTGTATGACTTGAAATTTACCGGATGCACAAGCTGCTTTGCCTGTAAAACCAGAGATGGCAAAAGCTATGGCAGATGCGCCGTCAAGGATGGTTTGATGCCTGTCCTGAAAAAAGTCGAGGAAGTGGACGCCCTCATTTTGGGCTCTCCCATCTATTTCGGCAACGTATCGGGGGAGATGCGATCTTTTCTGGAGAGGTTGCTGTTCCCCTATTTCACCTATACCGACCCACCACAGTCGCTTTTCCCCAAAAAGATTCCCACGGGGTTTATTTATACGATGAATGTCACCGAAGAACTGATGAAAGAATGGGGTTACGAGCAGGTCTTTGGCAATAATCAAAGGTTGTTGCAGATGGTGTTCGGGAGCTCAGAGTTACTCTATAGTTGCGATACGTATCAATTTAAGGATTATGCCAAGGTGGTGGCAGACAGGTTTGATCCGGAGAAGAAGGCCAGGAGGCGCCGGGAGGTCTTTCCCCAGGATTGTGAGAAGGCCTTGGCCCTGGGGGCCAGAATTGCCCAGAAACGGGCTTAAAAAGAAGTCTTCAACAATGTTCTCCTGGAAGAAAAAGTTTTATCTATCTTAATCATATCCGCGATTTCTCGAAGGCCAAGGATAAGCTTCGGTTTTGGCAAGTTATGTAGCATTTTCACTCTTAAATAATATAGGTAGGGCTCAGGCTGACCCCACTTCTGGTTTTCCCTCGGAGCTTCTTGGCCCCCGATCCTACACCGGGATTTTACCCTCGAGATTGGATCATCCTTTAAGTCCTGGTAGTTGGCCGTTAATCACTGCGAGGAAGGGTTGATGGTATGGTTCTGGCTGCCATGGCCGGGAGAGCTTTAAAGAGGGGGCGGCTGTTGACCAGGCAGCCGCCCTCACAGGCAGCTTGCGGTTTATCCTACATGTTCCAGGGGGACAAAAACCTTGCTGTTGCCCCGTTGCACCAAGAGCAGCAGGTGATCCTTATCTTTGGACCCGTTTATTTTCTTCACAGCGTCCTTAACCTTGCTGATCGGCTGCCGGTTCACTTCCAGGATGATGTCGCCCCGCTGTATACCGGCGTCCTCAGCCGGGCTTCCCGATTTCACCCCGACCACAGCCACGCCCTGATCCGACTGGATGTGAAGTTTCCCAGCCATCTCAGGATTCAGGTCGCCCAGTTGCAGTCCCCACTTTTCCCGGGCAGGCTGCGCCGCACCCTCAGGCAAAGCGGCATTATCAGCTCGTTCGGATGGTAGTTGCCCCACGTTTACAGGAAGCTGCAGTTTTTCGCCGTTCCGAAGAACGGTCACCGTGGCTTGATGGCCCACGGGAGTGGCGGCCACCAGAGTGGGAAGTTTGTGGATGTCCGGCACTTCCTTCCCATTATAGGAAACGATGACATCCCCCCGCTGTATGCCGGCTTTAGCGGCCGGACCGTTGGCGAGCACGTCGGACACAAGGGCGCCTTTTCGATCCGGAAGCTTCAGAGCCTTAGCCAGGGCAGGGGTTATAGTTTGGATGGTGACCCCAAGGTAGCCGCGGGTCACCTCACCCTTGGTTTCCAATTGTGGCACCAGGGGCTTGACGGTGTTTACAGGAATGGCGAAACCGATGCCTTGGCCCTGGGGGATGATGGCGGTGTTGATGCCCACGACCTCGCCATTCATATTAAAGAGCGGTCCCCCGGAGTTTCCGGGATTGATGGACGCATCGGTCTGGATGAAATTATCGTAGGGTCCGGCGCCGATAACGCGGCCCTTAGCGCTGACAATGCCCGAGGTCACAGTATTATTCAGCCCGAAGGGGTTGCCGATAGCGATGACCCAGTCACCAACCTTCAGATTGTCGGAGTCCCCCAGGTTGGCGGCCTGGAAAGACTTGTCGGCCTCGATCTTCAACACCGCCAAGTCGGTTTTGGCATCTTGGCCCACGATGCGGGCCTTGTACTCCTGGCGGTTGGCCAGGGTTACGGTTACTTCCTTGGCGCCTTCAACGACATGGTTGTTGGTGAGAACATAGCCGTCTTTGCTGATGATAACCCCGGAGCCGGCCCCCTGGACCCTGGGAATCTGATGGTTTCGGGGCATGTTGGGCATATCGGGCCAGGCTTTGAAAAAGCGGCCAAAGAACTCCTTAAAGCCATCCGGCATCTCCTCTTGGGGGAAGGAAGGGAACGCACCCACTTTTTCGACTCTCACCACCTTGACGTTGACCACCGTGGGGCTGAGCCTGGCGGCCAGGACAGAAAAGGAACTTGGGGGGGCGGCGGCCTGGGCGCCGGGGTCGGGGGCCGCCCGGGGTGCGGCCGGCAAGGTTTCGGCGGCTGAGGGTTTAATCCAGTGAATGCCTGGGGACATGCCCAGACCAAAGACAAAGCAGGACACTCCGACAATTGTCAGGGTCGTGACGGTGATACGCTTGTTCTGCCATGCTTGCTTCAATCTGCTGAGCATTGCTTTTTTCTCCTTCCATAGAATGTTGCGGGAAACATTCCTGCCAGCCGATGTGGCGGCTGGAGGTTTTTTGTATTTGTAATAAGAAGAGATGAAAGGCAGATTAACCCAAGATTAAAAGGCGTTAATGTAAGGAAAAACGCGACAAAAAGGAAGGAGTATTGGCCTATAAAATCCAACGATAATAGGCCGATACCCAAACAGGAGCTTGGGAACGAGGTATCAAAACAATGAAAAGGTTGACGGGGCGGACGCCCTACCCGCCGCCTTTGGTAAATGCGAGGCTAAGCCTGCGCCAGCCCAGGTGAGGACACCTGTACCACCGAAGTTGCCAACCATAGACTAGCGAACCGCCCTGCCTCAGCCTGGCCTTTTCAAAGGTTTCCCTGGCACTCGAGCGGAAGGACAACGGTGAAGGTGCTCCCCTGGCCGGGGCTGCTGTACACCTGGATTTTGCCGCCGTGAGCTTCCGCAATGGATTGCCCAATGCAAAGCCCCAGGCCAGCGCCCCAGCCGCCCTGTGACCTGGTTTCCGCGGCCCGGTAAAAACGGGTGAAGATCTGCTCCTGCTCGGCCAAAGAAAGGCCGATCCCCGTATCCTTGACATTGACAAGCGCCTGGCTGCCCTCCCGGAGCAGGGACAGGGTGACCCGCCCGCCCGCGGGCGTGTATTTTATGGCGTTGTCAATCAGGTTGAGGAAGAGCCGGACTAGGTGCTCTTTATCCCCACACACCGTGATTGGCTCCAGGGCATCAAGGTGGAGAGCGACGCCCTTATCATCCGCCAGCCGCTGCATCTGGGCCGAGACTTCGGCCACGAGCCGGTTTAGCTCCACCGGTTTCAAGTCTAGGCGCAAAACCCCGCTGTCGGCCCGGGCCAAGAGCATGAGTCCCTCCACCAGTCGGCTGATTCTCTCGATTTCCTCCAGCGAGCTTCTAAGGACCCGTTGATACTCTTCCGGGCTGCGGGGCGAGCGCAGCGACACTTCGATTTCGCCCTTGAGGATGGTGAGCGGGGTTTGCAGTTCGTGGGACGCGTCGGCGCTAAAGCGTCGAACCTGGCGAAAAGAATCATCCAGGCGGCCGAGCATCTGATTTAAAGTCCTGGCCAGCCGGTCCAGCTCATCGCCAGTGCCCGTCTCCATGAGGCGCTCCTCCAGGTGCTCCCCGCTTATCCTTTGGGCCGCCCTGGTCATGTGGTCCACGGGGCGCAGGGCCCGCTTGGCCAGCAGCCAGCCACCTCCGCCCGCCAGGAGTAGGCCCAGGGGGAAGACCGCCGCCATAATCAGCACGAAGCGGTGGAGGGTGTTGTACATGTTCTCCAGGGATATCCCCACTTGCACGACATTAATCACCCGCCCTCTTTCTATGACGGGCTGGATGAGCACCCTCACCGGGTAGGGGCTAACCCCTTTCAGGGTCTCAAAAGTGGCCACTCCGTGCCTGGCATTCTCCAGGGCCTTGGGACTGATGGGGAGGTGCGGCGGGGAGGGGAGAGGGCCTGACCGGGGACGGCCCAGGGGGTTTAGCAAGTCAAAGTAGGGATTGGCGGGGGCAAAGCCAAAAAACCGCCGGAAAAGCTCATCCAGGTCGGGTGGGAACGAGGTCCGGGCCTCTTTCTGAACCCGTTCGGCGATAATCCGGGCCATCCCGTCAAGAGAAGCATCAATATCGTGGGAAAGGCTGTAGCTCAGCAAGCCAAACGCGGTAACCCCCAAAAGCACCAGGGTTAAGGTGAGGATACCGGCGTACCACAGGGTAAGGCGGGCCCCGATGGATCTCAAGCGCATAGGCTAGTCCGCCTGCATCACGTATCCGACCCCCCGGACAGTTTGAATAAGCTTGGGGTGGCGGTCAGCGTCTATTTTTCGGCGCAGGTGATTCACATACACATCGATGATATTGGTCATAGTGTCGAAATCATAATCCCACACATGCTCGGCGATCATGGTCCTGGTGAGCACGCGGCCCGGGTGGCGCATAAAGTAGGCCAGGAGGGCATACTCCTTGGCAGTTAGTTCGATCTTGTGACCCCCCCGGCGGACCAGACGCATGGCAGGATCGAGGGTAAGGTCGCCCACCTGCAAGATGGCCGGCTCGGGTTCGGCGCGGCGCCGCAACAAGGCCCTGATCCGGGCAAGAAGCTCCTGGAAGGAAAAAGGCTTGGTCAGGTAATCGTCCGCGCCGATATCCAGACCCAGGACTTTGTCCTCGATGGTGGCCCGCACGGTGAGAAGCAAGACCGGCGTTTTCACACCGGCTTTCCGCAGTTCCTTCAGAACCCCCAAACCATCCAGCCCAGGAAGGTTGATGTCCAGGATGATGAGGTCATGGACCCCGTCTGAGGCCATCAGCAAGCCCTCCCGGCCGTCGGCGGCCAGGTCAACTGCGTACCCTTCTTCTTCAAGACCCCTCTTGATGAAGCTGGCAACCTTGATCTCGTCTTCCACCACGAGAATGCGCATCAGGGGCACTCTTTGTCCGAAAGATTTGAGAGAGGGGGCCAGGGTTTCAATGTCCCCCTGACCCTCCGCCAATTACTCATCCTATGCAGGAGCACAGGCCAAACACTTATGTCAATTTTCGGCAATCCCCGAGGATCCAAAGAATGTAGCACAGTCGCCCAAGGCTTTTCTCTGAAGAGCAGGCGGTGGCGCCTACGGGACATTCCAAGAGGTATCTCATGGTAAAGCCTACGACTCCCTTTTTAGGTACCATTACAACCGGCGATGCAAAAAACCTGCCTAACTCCTCTGAAGGTCTTCCTCCCCAGCACCTGGGTAGCCACGGTGTAACCCTTGATTTTGGCGGCCTCGCCGGACAGGGTTTTTTCTACAATGAAGCGAAGAAATTTTTGCAGATTGAGGGAGTTAACAAACTGAGGACTGGCCAGGATTCTTTTCAGTTGCTGCCGGATGTCATCTTCCGAGGGGCCGAGATATTTGGGGGGACCCGGAGGGGGTGGACTACTTTCCCCGGCAGCCATGGGGGCAACTCCTGAATTATAACCTTTTAATTTTTTTAGAATACCACATACGACCCAGGGGGTAAAGAACCGTAATGTTACCGTAATGTTACTTGCGAACCTCCACAAATTGAGTTTGTATAAAGCCTACCGAAATTTGCTACGCCTATTTCGGTACCTCGGGTAGTGAGGTGGGCGCCACCAGGGTGAAAACCTCTTATTGCTTGACAAGAAATTTCTGCTGACCCTTAAAGGCGATGTCGGCGGCTTCGGCTTTGTTGCATACAACAATGTGACTTGTAACTTGGAGGCCCTGTTAGGCTATCGGTTCCATAAAAATATTTATGCTTACGCCGGCTACAAGGCCCGCTGCACCTGGTTGGACCTGGGTGAAGACCTGAACCAGATTAGTTTCAACGGATGGGTTCATGGTCCGGTGTTGGGAACCACTTTCATGCTTTAGGATTCCCGTAAGATCTTAGCCTGGGAGCCGGGGCCTATTCAGGAATAAAAAGTACTGGAAGCCTCCTGGCAAGACATGAGCAGTTCTGATAATTTAAAACTTTCGGGAAAATCTGGAAAGGAGACAAAAATGTACTTGGTCGTGAGAATCCTGGGAGGGATGTCTCTCCTGCTGATGCTGCTGGCCTTTAATCTGGGTTGCGCCCAGACCCAGAGTTTTATGAAGGCGGATAGCGCCCGGGTGTCACAAGAAGAAAAAAGTGATTTTGCGATTGCCCCCCACGGGGGCGGCGAACAAACTGATTGGATGATGTATGAGGACGCCGAAGGGGGAGGACCATGAAAGGCAACCTTTTAGAAGCACATCCCAAGTAAGTCTAAAATTACTTTTTCCTGAGAATGGTAGATATGAAGAACATTTAAGTTTTGGACTCCATGTCCTCCATGGTATTGGCTTTCTTAACCAGGTCGGCCAGCGTTGTGGCCTGAAGCCTGGCAAACATGGCCTCAGAGACTTCCTTCCAGAGGAGGCGAGTGGGGCAGATGTTGGCCCGCTCACAGACAGCGATGTCCCCAGTGCACTCCACCAGGTTGGCGCCATCCTCTAAAAGCAACACGATCTCACCCACGGTTATCTCTTCAGGAGCCTTGGCCAGGATGTGCCCGCCCTTGGGTCCTCGCACGCTCTCTATGTAATGGGCTTTTTTGAGGGGAATGATAATCTGTTCCAGATACTTCACGGAGATGTCCTGGCGTTTGGCAATATCGCCCAATTGGATGGGTCCCTCATTATAGTGTTGGGCCATATCCAACATGAGACGGGTGCCGTAGCGACTGCGGGTGGTAAGTTTCATGCTCATCCCCCTAAAAACGGTTGTTGGCGGTCTCGCTAGCGGCGACTCCTCCCAAGGTGTAGTCCCCGGTTGGCGAGGTTCATGGTAAAGACTGGGACCCCTTTAGTACATCAAGCGGATGGCTAAAAGGGTCGGGAAGTTGTCGGCTTTACCAACTCTTAATCTATTCTATTATATATTAATTCATTATACAAAAGAGAAAAGTTAGCTCATCGGGGAAGGCTTAAAAAATTTTTCTGACCGGTTTTCCTACAAAAGGTGGAGACATTGGATTTGCCCCGCCCTCACAACCCCTCCAGCTTTCTGCGACAGTAAAATGTCCAGGGTGTTCCATAGGTAGCTCCTGGTCCCACTTCACCAAATCCCATTGTGTCGGAACACCTTGAGGCGGCCCCTGGAACGGCCAAAGTGCCTCGAGGAGATTTTCTGGGGGCCCAGTTTGCCAGAAATAGATTAAGAAAAATTTTTTCATTCCCCCATTGACGTACTTGGGTTCTGGTCCAGCCCTGATCCTGGCCGTCGGCTAATTTTTATCCTCCAAAACAATTTTCTTGACAAATTAAAGTATATGTTTATTGTATATATAATTACAATATAGTTAACTGGTTTAAAATGGCTGCCTAAAGGAGGAGGCAAAAGTGAACCAACATGCGAGAAAGAGGACCGGCGCCCAGTGTGGTTTTACAGTTTCAGGTCGTTTTATCGGAGATATCTGCCCCGATTTGAATTACTGGAAATGCCGAAGGTGCAATTTGCTCATCACCGCAGCCAATCCGCCTGATCTGTGTGGTGTGGACTATCAGGGCTCATCCTGTCGCCCCAAGGTTTCGGCGCCTCTGGCCCGAAACCAAAAGGCCCAGGCAATGGTGTGAGGTACTGCTAGGCTCAGGAACTTATCACGGCTCCAAAAACTTCCCATATGCAAATGATATCAGGATAACTGGCAGGACTGGTCTGAGGCATCTTTCTCTGATCGCCCCATCATGTCTTGCCATCATAAGTAACTTCCGCTTTCCAGCTCTCAGCCCCAAATAATCAGGCAAAGGCCGCCTTGATTTCTGAAGTCAGCTGGTCCTCCCGGTGATGCAGCAGCTCTATGGCCCTCATAGGGCACTCACTGGTGCACAGGCCGCAGCCCATGCACTTGGCCGGGTCGATGTAGGCCGCCTCCGCCGGTTCCCCCACCACGGGCACGTCGTAAGGACAGACCCGCATGCAGGTGAGGCACCGAGCGCAGCTGTCCGGGATCACCTGGGCGATGGAGCCCCCCACCAACATCTCGTCCTGGGCCAGGATGCCCATGGCCCGGGCCGCCGCCCCCTGGGCCTGGGCCACGGCTTCGTCCGCGTACTTGGGGCTATGAGCCAGGCCGCACAGGAAGATGCCTTGGGCGCCAAAATCCAGGGGCCTGAGCTTCAGATGGGCCTCCAGAAAAAAGCCGTCCACGTCGAAGGGCAACCTGAAAACCTTGGCCAACTCCTCGCTGCCCGGGTTGGGGCGCACCGCGGCGGAGAGCACCAGGTAATCCGCGGGCAGGGTAAGTTGGGCCTGCAGGTTCTGATCGTAAACCGAGATCGACAGCCCCTGGCCCGCGGGCGCCACTTCTGGCTTGCGGTCCGCCTCGAAGCGGCAGAACTGTACCCCCGCCTCCCGGGCCTGCTTATAAAAAAGCTCCTTGAACCCGTACGTACGCATATCCCGGTAGAGCACGAAGACCTGGGCCTGGGGGCGCAGCTCCTTGAGCTTCAGGGCGTTTTTCACCGCGGCGCCGCAGCACAGGCGGCTGCAGTACTGGTGCTCCGGTTCCCGGCAGCCCACGCACTGGATCATCACCACCCGGGGCGCCTGGGGCAGGGACTCGGGGTCGCCCGCCAGCCGGGCTTCCAACTCCAGCTGGGTGAGAATCCCTTCATGCTCGCCGTAGAGGTATTCCGTGGGCTTATATTCGGAGCCCCCCGTGGCGATGACCACCGCGCCATACTCGATCTCCTGCCGCCCCCGGGGGCCCTCCACGGTGCTCTTAAACCGCCCCATGTACCCGGAAAAATCCAGCACCCTACTGCCGGTCAGCACCTGGATGCCGGGGTGGTGCTCCATTTCATGGATGAGGTTGGCCAGGTATGGCTGCATCTCATGGCCCTCCAGGGTGTAGTGCAGCCTCCGGGCCATGCCTCCCAGTTGCTCCTCCTTTTCCACTAGGTAAGTTTTAAAACCCGCATCGGCGATGGCCTGGGCAGCGGTCATGCCAGCCAGCCCACCCCCCACCACCAGGGCCTGGCGGGTCACCTTGAAGGGGATTTCCTCCAGGGGCTCCAGGAAAGCCGCCCGAGACACCCCCATCTTCAGCAAAGTCTTGGCCTTAACCGTAGCCTCCTCCGACTCCTGCTGGTGCACCCAGGTGTTCTGGTCCCTGATGTTGACCATGTGGAAAAGATACTGGTTGAGGCCTGCCTGGCGTAGGTTCTCCCGGAATAGCCCCTCATGGGTCCGGGGGCTGCAGGCCGCCACCACCACCCGGTTGAGGTTTTGGGCCTCGACGATCTTGCGCATGTTATCCAGAGAATCGGTGGCGCAGGTGAAGGTGAAATCGTCGGCGTAAACCACCCCGGGCAGACTCCGGGCATATTCCGCCAGGGCCTCCACGTCCACCACGCCGGCGATGTTTTTGCCGCAGTGGCAAACAAAGACTCCGATGCGGGGAGGCTCCAGAGAGACATCCTTCTCCGGGGGATAGGAAGTGGCAGTAATCTTGCTGCCCCGGGCATCTTTGAGCAGGTTGAAGGCCGCCGCGGCCGCCGCGGAGGCCTGGCTTACCGTCTCGGGGATGTCCTTGGGGGCTTGAAAGGCGCCGCAGACGAAGATTCCCGGCCGGTCGGTGGCCACCAGCTCCAGGGGCGGGTTCTCGGCAAAGCCCCATTTGTTGGTAGCAATGCCGCAGGTGGCGGCCAGATCCTTGGCCGCGAGGTGGGGGACGAGGCCCACGGAAAGGACTACCAGGTCGAATTCCTCGGCCTGGACGTGGCCTGCCTCGTCCACGTAAGTGATTTCCAGGTTTTCGCTGCTGGGGTCTTGGGTCACCCGAGAGACCATGGACCTGAGATAGCGGACGCCGTGGACCTCCCGGGCCCGTTCGTAGTAGCGGTCAAAGCCCTTGCCCTGGGCCCTGAGATCCAGGAAGAAGACGGTGGCCGTAACCTCGGGGTCGTGTTCTCTGCTGATAATGGCCTGCTTGGTGGCCTGCATGCAACAGATGTAGGAACAGTACTCTCGGCCGACGCTTGCGTCCCGGGAGCCGACGCACTGGATCCAGGCGATCCTTTTGGGTGCGGCGTTGTCGCTGGGCCGCTTCACGTGGCCGGCGCACGGCCCTGTGGCGGACAACAGGCGCTCGAATTCGAGGGAAGTCACCACGTTGGGGTACCGGTCGTAGCCGTATTCAGGCTTTTCCCCTGCGTCAAAAGGCCGGAAACCCGGGGCCAGGATGACGGCCCCCACTTCCACTTCCAGGTCCCGGTCCTCCTGATCCAGGTCCACCGCGCCCGAGGGACAAAACTTTTCGCAAGCCCGGCAGGTGCATTTGTCGAAATAGATACAGTGGACCTTATCGATGGCGTATTTCAGGGGCACGGCCTGGGGATACCGCACAAAGGCCGCCTTGCGCCAGCCCAACCCCACGTTGAAATCGTCTTTGACTTTCCGAGGGCACTTCTGTGCGCAGAGCCCGCAGGCGGTACATTTTTTGGGATCGATGTAGCGGGCGTGCTGCCGCACCTTGACAGTGAAGCGACCCGGTGAGCCGCTGAGGCTCACCATTTCCGCCGGGGCCAGGATCTCGATGTTGCGGTGGTTGGCGCAATCCACCAGCTTGGGGGAGATGATACACATGGAGCAGTCGTTGGTGGGAAAGGTTTTATCCAGCTGAGGCATGACCCCGCCGATGGCCGGCTCCTTTTCCACCAAGTAGACGTAAAACCCGGCTTCGGCCAAGTCCAGGGAAGCCTGGATGCCGGCGATGCCGCCCCCCACCACCACAATGGCGCCGATTTTTTTCGTAGGCATAATTTTAAACCTATTTTTTTGAGGAGAGGACTGGGGGATTTTTTGTCAGTGAGTCCCCCACCACCCCAACCTCCTTTAAGGGGTTGGGGGAGGTGGCCAAGGGCACCATGCCCTTATCCCCTCCCCCAAAATCCTTCCTAAATCAACCCCTGCTTCTCCAGCAGCGGCGTAGTCCAGGGCCGTACCTTCCAGGGAACATCCGGGATAATAAGATATCTTCATGATTTTCCCAGCCCCGATCCTTGAAAGATCTCTTCGATTTCCGCTTTGCCTTGAAGGGCCGGGGGCCCGACCAGGCGCAGCCGCCCCCGCTTCATGAGCTTCAAGCCCAACCTGACGTTGCTCATGATTTCGCCCAGGTCGGGACGACGCCAGAGCTTGAACAGCGTGAAGCGCCGCACCAGTTTGGCCTCGTCCACCCGGCCACCGCGGTTCCGGACGGTCTCAAGGAAAAACCGGTGAAACGCCGCCACCTCCGGCTGGGGGACCTTCTGACCCTGCTTCAGGGCCTCCTCCTTGAGCCAGTCCATGACCCCGGCGATGTCCACCCCGTTGGGGCAGCGGGTGGTGCAGGTCTCACAGGAGGAGCAGACCCAGATGGTGCGGCAGGACAGTAAGCTCTCTTCCTGCCCCAAGAGCGCCAGTCGAATTACCTGGTCGGGGAGCAGGTCCATGGCGAAAGTGAGGGGGCAACCGGCGGAGCATTTCTTGCATTGGTAGCAAGAAGCCACCCCCAGCTCCGTCTCCCCGCCCAAACGCTCCACCAAACTGAAAACAGGCTCATACGAGGGCTGTAAGACATTTTCGGCGCTCATATTTTTCTATCCCCATAGCGACTGCGGGTGGATAGCTTCATACTCATCCTCCTGAGACTGCCGTCATTTTCTTGCCTCACACCACCTTCCAACTCTTCCGGAACCTACTTATTGCCACCTCATTCTTATAATTATATATTATTGAAATATACAATAAAGGGGAAAACTATCTGCTAGCCTAAAAAATAATTTTATGGCCGGTTTTCCTGGAAAATGCTCAGATATTCAATCTGCCTCGCCATCAGCCAACTACTCCAGCCCTACCCGCAATCAAAATGTCCCCATTCAACCCCTCTGGGGTTACGTCGATTACTGCTCACTTTAGAAACTTATCCACCTCCTGAAAATTAAACCTTTCAAGAACTACCTGGAAATTGTCTCACTTAGATGATAAAAAGTGAGAAAAGGGACCCCGTGAAAAGTGATCCCTGAATGGAGAAATGCCACAATAAGCAGGCGGTGCCATGACCAGCAAGATACTGATTGCCCTGGATAGTTCAGAAGGGGCCTGGGGAGCGGTGGAATACGTTGCTAATACCTTTGGAGAGACTCCGGGGGTTCAGGTCACTCTGCTGCATATCCTTCCAGGTTTGCCTCCGGAGTTCTGGGATCATGGTCATATTGTTAGGAGCCCTGAAGAAAAAGAATACCTTCAGCGCCTGCTGGCCAACTGGGAGGAAGAGCAAGAGCAGCAGTGGCAAAGCCTGATGGAAAAAGCCCATGGTCGCCTGGTGCGGGCCGGGATTCACCAAGACGCGGTGACCGACAAGTTCAAGCCCAAATATTACGATGTTGCGGATGATATCCTCGAAGAAGCCGAAACCGGGGGCTTCGACACCATCGTCATGGGCCGCCGTGGCCTGGGAAAGGCCAGGGCGCTACTCCTGGGAAGCGTTACCAACAAGGTGGCCCAGAGAGCCAAGGATTGCACCGTCACCATTGTATCCCACCTGAAAAAAATTCAAAAAATCCTGTTTCCCCTAGATCTTAATTCGGACTATAAGACCATTATCCCCTTGGTCCAAGACCTGGCGAGCAAGTTTAACGCTACCACCTTTCTCTTGTATGTGGCCCAACCTTTGACATCGTTTCCCTCTTTTTATGTAAATATTGATGTAGCGCGTTTAGAGGCGGATGTTCGAGAGTCAGCCAGAAAACAGATGGCAGCTCTAGTTAAAGACTTCTTTACAGATTTCCCCAACCTGGAAACCCGGATAGAATTCGGTAACCCTGCCGAAAAGATCTTGGCGGTCGTGGAGCACGAAGGAATTGATATGATTGTTATGGGGACTCATGGCCGTCAAGGGCTGGATCGCGCCATCTTCGGGAGCGTCGCCTTTAAAGTTGTGCAGTCCGCTCCCTGCACGGTAGTCACCGTCCATCCCTGAAACTCATCTTAGCGAGACCACGCAAACCCACTGGTGGGTTGATACCAAGGCACTACTCTCATACTAAAATTATCAAGCCCCTGAAAATTCAAACTATCCACTTCATATCGACATCTCAAGTAAATTTCCCAAGGCATTCAATTCGGTCCCCAAAAAGGGCATCTCCAAGCTATCTAATTCTTTCATGATGAATGGCCTGGTTATCGGGGAGCAGACCGTTGCGACAGCTCCACTTTCTGAAGAGGTCTCAAGACACAGAGAGGGAGGACTACTCCGAGACATTGCAATTAAGGCTTGCACCAGGGTTCACCGCGAAAATCACAAAATGGCGGTCTGTCCCCACATACACCGGCCGTAGAAAGCCGGGACACCTTTTCTGCAATTTTCGCAGTAAAGCATCAATGGGCTTCTCCTGAGGGTATAAAGGCATGGGCAACCGCACAAGATAACGGGGTTGATATTGGTTAACCATTTGCCTGATTTCTTGCCAGGAGTTTAAGGCCGGACCTCCCTGCCCATAATAAAGAGAAAGTGGATTCCCCAAAAAAGGACAAAAGGTCCGCCGTCCAGTATAAAGATAGATCATGTTATCAAGACCGGAAATTATGACGTCGTCCATATGGGTATTGTCCTTTAACCAGGTAAAAACCTCTTCATAGGATGCCCAGGAGCTTAACCTCTTTAATGGCATCCAAAAAGGATAATGTTTTTGATGGCTTTGATGAATGACCATTCCCGTTACCACCAAATTGGCAGCCAGCATCACCGCCACCGCCAAACGGGCCAGTCCCCGGGGATGAAACCTCTGGGGCATCCGGGTGAGAATGTGCCAGATCCCCTTGAGCAAATACCCCAGGAGAAACGGCAGGATGGGTATGAGGAAGCGAGACGGTATAAAGGGCCATACCAAAAAGAGAATAAAGCAGGATAACAAAAAACCAGGTAACACCCGGCCCTGGAAGCTATCTAACGCCACCATCAGCCAGGCCCCCAGGCCCAAAACCAGTTGAAACGGCCAGATCCAGGAGGGGATCAGGGGGTTGTTCAGCGCACTGAGCGCCATATAGGCGATCCCTGTAAGCAGATGATAAAAATTTGTCAGGATAATCTGGCCATAGGCCTTTCCTAAATAAGCATACCACCACGCCAGGTAATTGGTCTGGTATATGGTCACCGAATCGGTGCCGGTCCAGCGGGGCAGAATCAACATCCAAAACAGCCAGGGAGCCAGTGCCGCTGTGGCCCCGAGGGCCACCCAGCCCAGAGGCCTTTTCTCCCGCCACCTGCAATAAAATCCCCACGGAATGAACAAGAGGCCGATAATTCTCGTGAGAGCAGGCAGACTCAGGATGAGGCCTAAGGCCACTTGCCCCGAAGGTCTGGCCAAGCGCCCCTCATTCTGCCGCTCCAAGCACCAGAGGGCCGCTATCGACAAGAGTGCAAAGGGCATTTCAGAAAGGGTGAGGGTACTGCTATAAAGAAACACACTGGAAGTGAGGGTGAGGGCCGCAGCTGCGGCCGCAACTCCCCGGGAGCAATAGCCAAAGCGTACCAGGTAGCACCAGGTTGTCGGGAAAGGTGGGCCACACTTTCCATACCAGGGCCAGCAAGGCTGGATAGATAGGGGGATACTTGGTTTGGAGGGGTTCCCCTGGCAGGTTGATCAAACGATATCCCTGACCAGTGGCCAGAGCCTTGGCAGTGGTGACATAGATGCCATCATCGATCAATACCCCCGTGACCCTTGGCACCATCAGCATCGCCCCGAGAAGTACCGTCAAGACAAAAAATCCCAGGGCCAGGCTCCAGTCACGGCGAGTGAGCGTTTGGGGAACCGCAAGGACAGGCGCTTGCAGACACTTCATCCCCATGTTCTTGTACTTCTTTTTCATTAAGTGATTTAATTTATTGTAGAAAGGGACCATTACAAAAGAACCACCTTAGGTCTCTTCTGCTGGGTGAGGTGCTGATGAAGCGCCTCCGATTATATCAGGTTTTTAAGTTAGGGTTGTTACCGGATGGAGGGCCGAGATGACCCCAAAGGGAACTCTTTTTCTGAGAGGGTTGATGTTAGCGGCAATGGCCCTGGAAAGCAGGTCTAACTTAATTGACAATGTCATTGCCGTTCCTTATATTCGAGGGGACCCTTCAAAGGCGCCAACCTTGTTGGAATTGGTTCACCTGCATCCTCCGGTAAGATGCTTATTTTAAATATAACTTGCTAAAATCATGACGTAATCTCGAATTCCTGCCAGAACTTAAGATGCCAGGTGTACTTCCTTAAGGAGTCTTGCTCAGGCGAGTCTTCTGTGCCACCATGAGACTCAGGGCGGTATAGGACACCCTCCTAAGCCTCAAGAGTCCACGTTAGCAAAATCCCTCTGCAGGAAGGTAGGTCCATCGTTCATGTTTGCTTTTAAGACCCTAGAACGTCGCCTCATCGTCTTGTTGGTTGCTCCGTTGACCCTGTTTTTACTGGGGTTCGGGATATACGGTTATCATTTCATCCATGGCATTCTCTTTAAAGAATGGAGGGAGGTCGCCACCCTGCGGATGGGGCGGGCAGTCCATCAGATAGATATGAAGCTCGGTGAGCGCGTAGAGTGGATGAAGGCTTTCGCCCAGGCCGGGCAAGACCCGTATGGCATGGCAATTCAGCGCTGGCTCCTCCAGGAGATGAAATCTCAGCCCGGTGTCACTCAGGTCAATTTGCTTTGGAAGAACGCTTTGGGGGCCGTGGTACCCGCAGTCAAACCAGCGCTTTCTGCCGAACTGTCTCCTATCAAATATTTTTATCCGCCGGATGGCAAAACCGTGGGCCTGCAAGGAGAACTCCTCAATAAGGCCGGCAAACCTTTAGGCCGGATCCAGGTGATCTTGAGCTACAATTATTTGATGCAGGACATCCTCAAGGAAAGCTGGATGGTGGCCCAGATGGCCTGCCTGGTGAACCAGGGGGGGCAATATCTGGCTCATAGCAGTCCGGCCACGAAGCTCCGGCGTTCCCTGGGGGAGACCCACGACCCCCTGGAATTAGCCATGCTCAAGGACATGAAGGAGAAGTCCTCTGGCACTCTCATGAGTGAGGGCTATACCCCGAAACACGTGATCGGGTATTTCAAATTGGAAACCGCGCCCTGGGCCATCATGCTCCACGCCCACGGAAGCCAGATTCTGGCGCCCATGTTAAGGTTTCGCTTTTACTACCTGGTAGGGGGCATCCTGTGTCTGGGGGTAGTTCTGTTGCTCATCCGCTTGGTGGTGAGGCCGGTGGTCATGTCTATCCGCCGGATGGCCGACAAGGCCACCCAGGTAGCCACAGGGGATTATGGCGAGCAGCTGCCCGTTACCAGTCGGGATGAGATCGGCCAGTTGACCTTGAGCTTTAATGACATGATGGCGGGCCTGCAGGAGCGGGATTTTATCAGTAATACCTTTGGGCGCTATATGGACCGGGAGATTGCCCGGGAGCTACTCAGCCGGCCCGAGGCCAGCCGTATGGGTGGAGTAAAGCGGAAGGTGGTGATCCTGTTCGCCGATGTCCGGGGTTTTACCCCCCTGACTGAAACCTTGAGCCCGGAAACCATCATCCAGCTGATTAACCGGCACTTCGCCCGGATGATTGATGTTATTCAGGCCCATCGAGGGATCATCGTGGATTTCTTGGGAGACGCCATCCTGGCCTTTTTCGATCCGCTGGACGGCCCCCTGGAGCCGGTGGTGCAGCGGGCCATCAGCTCCGCGTTGAGGCTTCAGCAAGCTATCGAGGAAGAAAACCTGGCCGAACCAGGAGATCCGGCACTGCATTTGGGTATCGGCCTCCATGCCGGAGAAGTGGTACTGGGTAACATCGGCTCAGAGTCCCGAGCCAAATATGGCATCATCGGCGCCCCGGTCAACCTAACCCACCGCATCCAGGGACAGGCTCAGGGAGGCGAGGTGGTGGTTTCAGAGATGGTCTTCCATCATTGTGAGGAAATGGTAGCCGTTAATAGAACCTTCCAGACCACGCTCAAGGGCATTGCCCAGCCGGTAACGCTCTATGTCGTGGATAGCATGAGGGGAGAGCCATGAACGAGAAAGAAAAAAACAGGCTGCCAGCAGATCCCGTCTGCCGCATGCGAGTCAAGGAAGAAGAGGCCCTCAAGGGTCAGTAAAACGCCTGTGCCCGCAACTGATGACGGTGATGGCTATTCTCATGGGTTACCTTCCTCAGTTGACGTAAGATTTCTTAGAGAGCTTAGGAGGCTGAAGGGTTAGAAAATTTAATCGCGGTTCCTTCTTTTTCCCTCATCTTGCCTTTACGTCCGTACGCAATTCAGAGCACTTAGAGTTATGATATCTATATTGGAACGGGCATCTTTAGATGGGGAAAATTCGAACCTCAGGGTTAGCAGGTGACTTTCGTCAATGAGCTTGCTTAGGGACCACCAGCGGAGGTAGCTTTGGTAATTCCGGGGCTTCCCTTTGGTAAATAGTTCCATAAGCGGGCTGCTCGAAAGCCTTAGGATTTAACTTTTTCATGAGCTCAATTTCTTCATTGGACATGATACTCACCGAGCCGTCTGGCTCCATCAGAGCGAACCGCCCTCCTTTCACCAAGCAGTTATTGATAGTTTCCTCGCCCCGGAGCGTCTCTTTGGATATGCAGATAAGTTTGGCGGCAAATACGCCGGTGGCCAACCACAAGACGCAAAGGAACATCAATATCAATACCCTCAGGGAGCCTCGCATAATTTTCCTCATAAATTATTTCATCAGAAATTGAAGGATGCACATACACCGCCCAAGATTTGGTTTTTGGCCCGTATCGATATGCGGATCATCTCTGCAATTTTTCGAGGAGAGGTGATTGATGTAGCCGTAATCAGTGGGGGAGACATAGCACAGGGGTTTGCGCTCCGCTGGGGGGGCTGGGGCCGCCGCGTGATGCATCACCCGATAGCCGGCCAGGTATAAACCCGCCAGAGCAAGCAGACAAAGGACTATCCCGAGGGACAGTCCCCACCACAGGGCACGATGAGAACCGGATCTCAT
>JARRKO010000016.1:0-26358 GCA_037388025.1 Syntrophobacterales bacterium | reverse complement strand
ATCTCCCTGGAAAAGGAACTCACGGCTCGATTAGGCAGTAGGCCCTGCTCGTCCCTATTAGTGGGGGGTGTATTAGCATCGAAGAGAATTGGCCCAAGATGAAAGACCGGGTTCCTAATGCTCAGGGCTCCCAGAAGCTTAGTTGCCTTTTGGGTTTGGGGGCCGGTGCCACCCGTTCGAGAAACTTCCGGGCGATCCTCTGGGCAATTAGAGGGGCATTTCCCCCGGCCCGGTTGTTTATGATGACGTTGGCTTGCACCCCCTGGTTAATAGCTTGCGACATGAGGTCCACTGTCTCCTGGATCATCTCCGGGCGCAACATGGCCTCCACCAGCTTGTCGAAAGGGTAGGCCTGCACATAAGAGTCCTCGTAGCGCATGCCTAGAGGCGTGAGGAGCCTGATGACGCACTGCTTGCCCGCATTGAAGAACCTGCCCCCGGCCTTAATCAACTGTTTTCGTAATGGTGGCAGCCAGGTCCAGTGAGAGAGCACCTGCCCGACGCCGTGCCGCTCCAGCACTTCAAAAACCGGCTCCCGCAGGTAAAGCTCGGTGCGTAATTCCAAGTGATAACGGTTGTCCCGAGGAATTTCCTGGAAGAACTTATCCAGGGCGGTGGCCATTTCGGTTACTGGAGGTCTATCCTGTTTGGTCAAATATTCCTGCTCGAAGATGAAACCGGTCAGTACCGGACCTAAGAGTTCCGAGGCAGGTTCATAGAACTGGCGAGTAAAGACTCCGGGATTCAGATAGGTAGGGTTGTCCTCATATTGGCCTCGCCGCCTGAGTTTGGGGGCGGTGATTGCCTGGGGCACCTTGAGGATAAGGGCATCTCCCTGCTGTAGATGCTTACTATAGGCTCTTAGAGTCTGAAAGTTTTGGGTGGGCTTACCTTGCTGGTCTTTAAGAAAACGGTAGAAGGTAAAATCGAGTTCCAGGACGGAGAAGTGCTCAAAATACTCGGCCACGCTCTCCACCGGCAAAACCGCCTCGGTGAGGGTCTGGCCGCCAACTTCTTTTGACCGCTGGCGTATACTCCTGGCATAGCGATCTGGAGTATAGATTTGTCCCTGCCAACCAGCATAACGGTCGCTGGCCGTGCCCAGTCTGACCTGGGGGTGGAGGTGGTGGAAAATGAATTTCTCTATGTCTCCTGTAAGGTCATTGGACATGGTCCCAGTTTAAACCAAAAGTGGGCAGACCTGAAGGTTCAGTTATACTGATCATATCCACATTTTTTGGGGTCTTGGTGATAAGTGCTGGGGTTGGCAAGTTATGTTCCATTCAGCCACTAAGGTTTCCTCCCATGCCGGTCTCTCTGCCTAAAGTAATGGTGGCATTTAGTTTTAATGGCCGCAGAATGGGATAGCCGTAGCGTTCGAAGAAAAATCTCCAGCGCTGGCTCACTTTGACTCGAACCTCTTCTGTCAAGGTATAGGTGTTCTTCTGATAATCAGCAATGCTGTCCAGATAAACTGAGGCGTGTTGCCAGAATCTCTCAAAGTCAGGCAGCCTTAATTCTCGGTAGAGCCTTTCCAGACAATCTCGAGGAAATTTTTCCAAATCCTCGAACCGTAGTTCGTGGAGGTCTCCCGGCGGGATCAATCCCCGATCCCGTTCGAACAGAGCAAACAGATCTGAGTACCAGGACAAAATGAGCTCATCGATGACCCGGGGATCAGGCTTCTGAAGGTGGGAGAGGACATGCCCCTGGCGCCAGTTTTTGTGAAAGGAGAGGTAGACCACATAGGGGTTCCTGGTAATGTGAATAAACTTGGCCCCGGGAAACATCTTTAACAGCATGGGTATCCGTCCCAGGTGTAAGGGTGACTTGAAGACGATGCGTTTATTTTTAGAAAAGCTCAGTTTCTTGATAAAAAGCCGGAAAGCCTCCTGCCACGATGCCAGGGCTTCTGGTGCTAGTTGGCCAGGGTCCAGAGCCGAAAAACCGTCATTGGCAGTAGCAGGGAGAAGGACCCGTAAAAATGGAGAAACGCCGGAAAGGGCCGCTATGGCTTTCTCCTCTTCATCAGGACTAGTGGCATAATAGAGCATATTGTCCATGGGCCGCTTACCGGGCGTGAGATAGTTGAACATTTTGGTGCCCCAAGGTTGACTGTAAACGAAGTGGTGGGGAAACATGACTTGGTAGGCAGTGGGACAAGTAAAACTGGGGTCGCAGCTCAAGAGATTGTGAAGATGGGTGGTGCCGCTGCGAAAGTAACCTAAGATAAAAATGGGGGGAGCCGTCAATTCAGCCGAGGCGATTTTTTCACCGTTGATGGCCTTTTCAAACAGACTCAGATAGGAGTTCCAGCAAGCCGCCACCGAGAGGTAAGCCACCCGATATAGGTAGCGCCAATGCAACTGCGCACCGTTGCGCCAGAGAAATCTGCCCAGGGTGCTAAGATTCATACCTGTGATGGCCTGCTGAAATAATGAAGGCATAAGTTTCTTTCCTTAAGGAACCCAGGTTAGCGAGCATGGACAGCAGTTCATCGGCAGGTGCAGGTAAGGGAGATTGGGTCCGTCAGGCAAGAAGTAAAGTTGTTTTGAAATTTTACTTAACGGGGGTTATGACTGTCAAGCTGGCACCGGACCATTGTCCTGACCTTAAGAGCTGGCGACGAGCTCCGAGAGGGCTACTTTTCTTGGATAAGATCGTCGAGGACAAACAGCCCGTCCCGTGAGACAGTTCCCAGTAGGCGACGCGCCGCTAAAGACAACATTACCCAAGCCCAACCGCTAAGGATGAAGTCAATGCCAATGAAGAAACCAATATGTCGGAACCCTGAGGCTGGCTCCTGGCGCCAAATCATAATCCCGAGAACCACTGTAACGATCCCGTTGAAGAGGACCCAACCCCACTGCGGGAAGCGCATAGCCAATGACGCAATTATGCGAAATATTCCTGTAGTGAGAAAAAAGATAGTTATTAGGAGTGCTTTCGTCAGGTCTCTCGCCCCGGGATCGGCAACCAGCATGAGACCCACCACCAAAGAGGATGCAGGAAAAGCTCGCCCCATCTGCACCTTGAAGCCCACCCTCACATAAAGGAGTCCCACCAAGATAGCAGCAAAGATTAACAGCCAGCCCAGAAGTACCAGGGAGAACGAGCTTGACATCAAACTGCTCCCTCCAGCAAGGGCACCAAGGATTATTATGAGAATCCCCAGGGCGAGGAAACAATTCCAGCTGTCTGCAAATTCCTTAAGTCCCCCGGTCCCGGGGATAAACCTTGGCATCAAGCTATCCTTCTTTCTATGGGGATTATTTTGAGCGATCTGGGTCAGTTTTTATTGCACGAGCTGGATGGTCAGGCCTTCCGGCATCAAATCAAGCGACACGCCCTCTCTCTTGAGTACTTCACCAATGGTTCGCATTTTCCCTAAAAGCCTTTTCTTGATGACCCTGATACTAATCACCACGCCTTGGTCATTTCGGATCACCAAGCCCTTTTGACCTGCCATGGAAGTGATACCGGCAGGATTGGCTTTCTGATATTTGCCGGCCAGGTCAGAGGCTGACCGGAGGTTAAAGACCTCGCCCTGGGCGGTAAGAGCGCGGACCCCGGCTACGGTTGTTTTCAAGCCTTTGATCTTGAACAGGTGGGTCTTCCCCCTGAAAGTGAGGACCCCATCGACCCAACTGACTCCCATGTTATCGATGGCACTTAAGGAATTCAGTTCGATATCGATGGTACCGTTGGGTGAGTCAGCCATTCCTGAAACCGCTGCCAGGACAAATCCCAGAACCTGAACCATGACCAAAAGTTTCTTTACCATGGCTTTAGCTCCCTTTTACTCGTGAGATTAAGGTCAGAATTTGCATTCAGGAGTTATCAGCCTTCACCTGGTTTAGTGATCAGGAAAATTTTAATTTTATATATTCATGGCACCGGGATAAGTCAATAGATTGACCTAGATTTCAGACGAATCGTGACCCTTGGAGTCCATGCCTAGCAATTCCAGGTGCTTGGGATCTGCGAAGTATCATCCTCATCTAGGAAGGGTCTCGATGGGTAGGGGGTACCCCCCGGGTTTGCCCCTGAGACAGGCTACCTTCTCTCCTCGGGGGGCCGGGCTACTCGAGAGATGGTTTCCTTTCCCGGGCATTAAGGCTTCTGTTCACCGCGGTTCTGGGGCCTGGCTTTCTTGGACCAGAGAAGAAAAAGAGGATGAAAAGTTCCCACATTAGGCAAAAGGTCATTTGACCCTGCCTTTGTTATTGAAAACTAAAGAAGTATCAGATGGAAGATCACTGCTCTATATCTGCTATTCGCCCCTTCATGGTTCTTTGGTTGATATGGCCACCATATCAACTTAATTCACTTAAAATTCTGGCCCCCTCTCCCAGATACTATTGGTAATAACCTCAAAACATTCGGTTTACCCCCACACCATCGGCAGCCATTTCCCCGTTTTTTCCTTGTAGGTTCTATAGCTCTCCCCAAACCTGGCTTCCAGGAGTTCTTCTTCGTAGCCGGCGATGTAGTTATAAAACAGAAAAATTCCTACCAGGAGGGCCAGGGACCACAGGGACGCGGTGGCGCAGGCCAAACCGAAGTAAAACAGGAGGCATCCCAGATACAACGGATGCCGGACATACTGAAACGCGCCGGTGCTGACCACGGCGGTAGAGCGCTCCCCGTGACTGACGACCACGTGGCCGGACCTGACTAAGGCAAAAGCCGCGGCCAGCGACAGCACCAAAATAATCAGCCGGAGAAAAAGGGGCACATAATTCGCCAGGAACGTCGAGCTCTGGACAAAAAACGAATCCCCCACCCAAACGACTAGAAACAAGCCCAGCAGGATGAGTTGGCCCGCGTCGCCATAAGGATGTTCCCCGTTCTTTTCCGGTAAGGTTCCCCGGTCGGGTGAATTAGCCCCGCCATCGTTCATTTCCCCACCAGCGCCTCTGGTTTTGGTCTTTCCCCGGCAGGACTCTTCTTCTGTTTCTGCGAGAAAATGGGGGTGGGGGTGAGGGTGGGGAAGGGAACGCCCCGGTCGGCTTCTTCATGAACCTGCTGGTGTTGCGTTTTCAGATCTTTGATAAGTCTCTGCCCCAAAATCAACAGCTGCCAGACGCGATGCCGGTAGGGGATGGCGGGAGGGGAGTCCTGCTCCTGGAGACGCCGGAAATAGGGATAATCCAGCAGTTTGTCCCATAAGTCCAGGCACTTCTGGAACATGTCCGGATAAAAATAGGGAAGTTCTTCTCGTTGCTCTTCCAAAAACGTGATCGCCTGGGAGATACGCGGGTAAGGCCCCAATCGCCGCCGATCAGCAAGCTTTTGGGTGAGTTTTTCCAGGGTCTGAAGCTGGTGGGCCTGAGTGAGGATGGCCATTTGCCGCAAGGCCTCCCGGTGCAGCTCCGGGTACTTGGTAAAAACTTCTTTGTAGTCTTTGTTTAATAAATAGCTATTCAGGACTTTTTTGGCCGCCTCGAAGTTCTCCTGGGTGTAAGTGGCCAGGCGGCGCTGATTTTTGGCCAGCCAGGCGGACAAAAATTTCAAACGGTCTTCGTGGGTCTTGGGCGCGGTGATGAGGTCCGAGCGTTCATAAATGATGGAACCGAGATATTCTCCCCGGACAATGTCGGTGAGGTCTTTCAGAAAGCGGTGGGTGTCCTTGAGGAGGTTGAAACCGGTGTCCCGGCCGCCGTGACAGGGATGAATGATCTCCTGGGTCACCACCGACAGGGCCCGGTCTTCCAGGACGTTCAACGGAGAGTACCGGTGTTGCTGATAGATCACCTTGAAAAGCACCACCCGGCGTTGGCGGTCCACAAAGAAGCCCTGGTCCCTCAGGTGCCGGTGGGTCTCGGTGAACGCGGGGGGCAGCGACACCAGGGCCACCTTTTCCACCAGGGGAAATTTCTTTTGCTCCAACCCGCTTAGGCTGGTGATGGTGCGGTCCGAGCTCCCTAAGACCTTGATAAGATACTGCTCCTTGGCGCGGCTCAGTTTGCGGGCAAAAAGGGCCGCGGAAGTCCGACGCTCGGCCGCAATGGGAAAGCCATACATTTCCATAAGGAATTGATAAACGAAGTAACGCTCCCGCTCGTAGATGGCGTTATCCAATTTTTTAAACCGGCCCATTTGGCGGCCCAGAGTCTTGATTTCATTGTCCAGGTCCGAAGGGAAGGAGGCATACACCCCGAAAAGCCGAAACACCCCTTCCTGGTCCAGAGCCATCACCTGAGCCCGGTCCATGAGGAAGAGGTATTCCAGGAATTCCTCGTACAATCCCAGGTCCGTCAGGTCCCGCTGGGCAAAGCGGGTGCGGAATATGGCGCGGCGTTCTTTGTCCAGGTGGGGCGAGATCTTCTCCAGATTGTCCCGCAGGGCTTTCTTCCCTTCCGAGGCCGGGTGCAACAGATCGAATTGGAAAATCTCATCCTGATAGGTCAGAGGGCGATTAAAGGCCACCAGGCTGAAGCTGGGAAGTTCCGGATATTCGTAGAAGGTCTTTTCAAAGGAGGGCAGCAATTCCCGGGGTTCCACCAAAGGATAATCGGCGGAGTAGGCCTCGAGCAGCCCTTTCTTCATGTGGATGTATTCCAGGTAATCCTTCAGGAGATAGCGGTCATCGATGGTGCCATACCCCCGGAGGTACTTCCTCAAGGGAAGACCGTTAAGTCTAACATCGGAGAAGAATTTCCGTCTTCTGGCCATCAGTCGGCAGTGACTTTAACATGGACCCGGCGGGTCCGGGGTCCGTCGAATTCACAGAAAAAGATACCCTGCCAGGTGCCCAGCAGCAGGTGGCCCCGGCTCACGAGAACAGTTAGTTGTGGGCCCACCAGGGAGGCCTTGATGTGGGCTGGGGAATTGCCTTCCGCGTGGCGGTAGGGCTCCCGGTCGCTGATGATTTTGTTTAGAACCATGAGAATATCGGCTTTGACACTGGGGTCGGCATTCTCGTTGATGGTGACCGCGGCGGTGGTGTGGGGTACAAAAACATGGCAGAGGCCCTCGGCCACACCGCTATCCGCCACCACCTGCTGAACGCGGGCGGTCAGATCTACGAACTCGGTCCTGGTGCCGGTGCGCACTTCCAGGGTGGTGGGCATAGTTATCTCCGGATCAAGGGTTCCAGGGGGGGAACCACCAGCGGCGAAGCGGGTTCGGGTTCTTGCTGTTTGCGAAATTCCAGGGCCAGCCTTAGGGCATAGCGCACCAGTTCCTGCAGAAAAGGGTTTTCGCCGGCCAGGGAACTCCGTTCCCCGGTCAGGAGCTCCTCACCCGCAGCCTGGGCGGCCTGTGACTCTTCCCCGCGGCCAGAAAGTTCCAAGAAGTAGGCCGTCTCCAGGAGGCGTCGGCCCCAGCGGGCCCGGGTTTCCTCAGGAAAAAGCGCGGCGGTGGCTTCGTCCAGCACCCCTTCCTGGCGGAGCTGCTGCTGCTGCTCCGTCAGAACCAGGGGGCTGTCCTTTACTTCCTGGAGCTTTTCCACCCAAGGGGTGATCTCCTCCAGGCTCGGCAGCCAGGAGCGGCAGAATTCACTGGCGGCCAGGCGCCGGGCTTGTTCCAGCAAGCCGCGGCGTTCTTCCGGGCTGAGGGACGGCAAGCGCTCCTCCAGGGGAGGAATATCTTCAAGCCGGCCCACATGGCGCCAAAGGTTTTCCCGCAGGGGTAGATAGTGGTCCCGGCTGGGCTCCCCGTCGGGAGTCAGGGCCAGGGCCTCCTCCAGCAGACGCACGGCGTAGTCCGGGGGGGCCGTGGCCCAGTCGGTGAGCCCCTGGCTGCGGAAGTGCTCCCAGAACTCCTCCCGTTCTTTGCGTTTGAGAGACAAGGGGAGACACTCCCTCAAGCCGTGCTCGTCACTCAGTCGGACCACCAGGAGGTTGCCGTCCAGGATGTCCCGGGGGCCTTCCAGGATGAGATAGCGTTCGCCGTTGCCAAATACCGGGGAGAGCCGGGCCGTCAGCGGAGGAGTGTCGGCAGCCACAGGTGTTGCCGGTTGTTCCCGGGGCAAGAGGTCTGGGGATATGGATACGCCTCTGGTTTGCAGAACATGCCAGGCCCGCTTTAAGGCCTTGCGTCTTTCTTTGTCAGGGCTTTGTCCAAAAAGAGCCGCCAGCAGGGGAGGGATGGCGGGATGGGGTATCTTTTCCAATTCCCGCAGCAGGTGGAGGTCCCAGGCCAGGTCTGCGGTCCGGGGAGTCACCAGTTCTTGGAGCGCGGGCAGACCTTCTCCCGCGGCCAAGGCGTCTCCCAGGCGGGTCACCTGCTCCTGCAACGCGGCGGCCTGCTCGGGAGGAAGGGGGGTCAGGCCAGCCGCGGCCCGCCGGGTTTTTTTGTGACGGTCCTTCATGATCTTTCCGGGGGTCCTGACTCAATGGCCACCTCGTCCGGTCGGCCCATCTCGGTGAGGTAGACGTTCACCCGCTGGGCCGGAGGGAGGTTTAAAATAAGGCCCACAAAGTCAGGCCGAATGGGGAGTTCACGACCCCCTCGGTCCACCAGCACCACCAGTTCGATGCGACTGGGGCGGCCGTAGTCAATGAGGGCATCCAGGGCGGCCCGCACCGTCCGCCCGGTAAAGAGGACATCATCCACTAAAAGAACTTCCTGATCATCGATGGAGCCCGGAAGTTCGGTTTTTCCCACCAATGGCGCGTGATTGATGCGGGTCCAGTCATCTCGGTAAAGGGTGATGTCCAGTACTCCCACCGGAATGGTGCGTTCGGCGCGGCGACTCATACGTTCAGCCAGGCGTTGGGCCAGGTAGGCACCGCCGGTGCGAATGCCCACCACCACCAGATGGTCTAAATTCTGGTGCCCGGCGAGGACCGCGTCGGCCAGCCGGTCCAGGGTGCGTTCCACTTCGGCCGCGGTGAGGACGATATGTTTTTGAGAACTCATGGCTTCGGTTCGCCTTTTCGAGAGATTACTTTACCTTACCATGCCAGGGGGGAGAAAACAAGCAAGCACGGGGTCTGTCAAGCCTGTCCCTCCGGTTCACCATAAAAATGTAGGGCTGGTGGCCTAGGTTTTCAACCTGTCCTTCGTTCGGCATACTTTCTCAATCAGTGGGAACGCAAAACTTGTGATATAGTTAGGTTTAACAAGGAATGCTCAGGAAAGGGTGATTTTTTCTGATTTTTTCGGTAAACCTTAAAGCCAACAGGAGTGAACTGAGCCCATGACCCTGTCAGAAGCCCGGGATATCCTTGAACTGGGCCTCACCGCCACCCGCCAGGAGATTACCCGGGCCTATCGCCGGGCGGCCCGGCGCTGGCACCCGGACCGGGCCCCGGAGGGCCGGGAAGAGGAATACCGCGCCCATATGCAGCAGGTGAACGCGGCCTACCAGCGTCTGAAAGAATTTCTGGAAAACTACCGTTTTCACCTGGAGGACAAGGAAACCGGGGAAGACGTGGAGGAGTGGTGGCAGGAGCGGTTTTACACCGGGGTCTGGGGCCGGCCCCCGCAGGAGCACCGGGATTCACAGAAAAAGGGGGCCAAAAAGGACTCGGGCCCAGCCGCCACCGGCAAAGACAAAAAAGGTTCGTTCTGATGGAACCAAGTCTGCCTGGGATTTTTGGCAAGCTCCTCCCAAGGACTCTTCGACGGAGAGGGCCCTCTATTCCTGCCTGATCATCTCATGTTGTTGGCTGTTAAAATCGCAAGAAAATCATTCGCAGGCAGATAATGGCTAACCAGCAACCGATGATCAAGCCCAGGGGTAATGCGTACCAGGACATCTTACCCTCCTTGGGGCCACAATCGGCTTTCCAGGTGCACAGGCACTCAGGGTGGGGGGTTCTTTCCTTAACTAAAAGGTAGGGTATTGCAGGCAGAAAGACAATTAGTCAAAATTAACCATTTTGGGGTGGTAGATAATGCCTATATGAAACTGGGCTCCCATAATCAAGGTGTAGCCAAGATCGGAGAACCTGCAGGTAGCTGTTCAAATAAACACCAGGAAAAGATACGGCGCTATTCTCATGTCATTCTGAGGGAGCCGCACGTGACCGAAGAATCTCCCAATACGGGATGCTTCGCTCCGCTCAGCATGACAAAAATGCATGAACATGTCTGGTGGGCAAGGCCCATCCTACATTTTTCTGACTGCTAACTGCTGACTGCTAAACGCGAGGTGTCAGGTGAACCAGGATGATGCCGTAGTGGTGGAGAAATTCTCCACCCGCTTTGAAGCGGAGATGGCCGCGGGCCTCCTCGAGGCCGAGGGCATTCAGACTTTTGTTTCGGCGGATGACGCCGGCGGTGCCTATCCGCCCCTGCAATACGTCCGGGGGGTGCTGCTCATCGTCTTTCAGGAAGATGAAAGCCGGGCCCGGGAAATTCTGGCGGAATGGCGACAGACCTGGGACCAGGACATGGAAGAGTTTCCCGAGGAGTAACCACTAACAGGTCATTTGAAACTCCGGTCCAAGAGCAAGGCCAAGGGATTTTCCGGCAATTCGATTATGACCAGAAATAGACAAACACAGAGGCGGCAGATATCTTCCGGGCCCCGGCCTTTAGGGTGGGCGCGCTTTGCCCTGATTTGGGGGTTGGTGCTCCTGATGGCCCTGGCCCTCACCTTCCCGGAGCCGGCCCCGGCCATCACCCCGGCTCCCACCGCGGCCCCGCAGGTCGGCAAGGTTCTGGAAGAACTGCGCTATCGGGTGGACGTGTGGATTTGGCAGGAAGCCATCAACGCCAAGATCATCTTCCGGGAGGTGGCCCCCGGGCGGTACCGGGCCGAGTTAAGTGGGCAAACCCAGGGCCTTCTGTCCCTGTTAACCGGTAATTGGGAGGGCGCCTTACTGACGGAGATGGAATATTCCCAGGGAAAGCTTAAGCCTTTGGTGTATCGGGAAATTTCCAAGAAGCGCGGCAAAAATAGAATGATGGAGTACCGCTTCGACTACGACAAAAATAAGGTGGAGCTCTGGAAGTCGGACAAAGACAATACCCTGAAGAAGAAATGGGAAACCACCCTCAAGGGACCCATGTACGATCCCTTGACCTTTTTTTATAACCGTCGCCTGACGGGGAAGTCCCTGGGGGAGAAGGGGGGCGAGACCGTAAAATTCCAGGGCATTCCCTATCCCAAACAGGATGACATCGTGATGCGGGTGGGCAGCAAAACGCCACAAGGCCGCAGGATCATGCTGGAGTTGGGCAACCGCATCTTCAAGGGGGAACGCAGCCTGGTCTATGCCTTTTTGGACTCAGAAGGAATTCCCACCAAAGCCTGGACCCGGGTGTTGAGATTTGGCAAGGTCGACATAGAGCTGCTTCCCGGGGGCAAGCGTCTGGACAAGAAAGAAGTTACCGATCTCGTGGACCAGGCCCGGGCGGTCCATCATTGACCGACCCCCAATCCCGCTGACCGCGGCAGCTAACATATTGTTATTCAAGCATAAAAATAACAAGAAATTTTTTTAACGGTCGGGTTCTCCCTCTTGACTCCTCCGATGAGCTCCTTACCTTATAGTTACCGACAGTCTGAGGACCGGAAAGCCTGCTACCGGCCCGCCCTGACTATACGGAACAGGGCGTGATGTGGGGGAAGCAGTCCCACCAGGCTGTTTTCATATATATTTTTTGATTCTAGTGAGACCCAGGACCATACCATGAAGTCCTGGGTTTGGTTTTTTTAGGGCTGTTGGTCGGGCAAGACTACCAGCGTGGGCGTTTCCTCCCCTCCCATACCCCCTTGATAAAGCCGATATCAGCCTTTCCGTCATTTTTTATTTGACTCAATCCCACAAAAAAGGCATGCTTAAACAGTAGCTTATTTCGTTAACCCCAGGCGGAGTGAATCATGCCATATTTTTACCCTGATGTTTCAAAAAACCGGGAACCGGCGCTCCCCTGGGACAGGTTGCCTCTCGGCCCCTGCGCTGCCCTCCCTCCAGCCGAATTTCTCCTGTTAGAAGCCGGCGTAAGTGTATTAAGCCAGCGAAGGTGACCTGCGGGCGTACTTCGTTTACTAAAGCGGCCCGCGGGCCGCTTTTTTTATGGAGGACGCCAACCCTGAGGATTCAGGAGGTGAGGCCATGTCCAGGGTACTTTGACAAGCAAGGGGATAAACGATATGGATAAAGCAGATTTCCCGGCGTTGACAAAACTAGTTTTTTTCTTTAAAGATTTCCTTACATTGTCCAAAAATTTAGGCGTTAGAGGTGTGGTATGGAAGAGCGGGATTTGGCCCTGATCAGGACCTGGGTAGACCAGGACCAGGAATTGAAGCAACGTATGGATGAGCATGAGGACTTTGAGCGGCGCCTGGAGGAGTTCAACCGCAGGCCTTACCTCACCGCCGAAGAAACTCTGGAGCGCAAGCGCCTCCAGAAACTAAAACTTGCCGGCCGGGACCGCATCGAACAAATCCTGGCCAAATATCGAACGAAGGAAAATTTCTCATGAAAATGAACGGCGCCCAAATTATTCTCGAATGTCTTAAGCGGGAGGGGGTGCAGCACATCTTCGGTTATCCCGGGGGAGCAGTTATCGACCTGTATGATGAGCTCACCCGTACCCCGGAAATCAAACACTACTTGGTGCGGCATGAGCAGGCCGCGGTGCACGCCGCGGACGGCTACGCCCGGGCTTCCGACAAGGTGGGCGTGGCTTTGGTCACCTCCGGTCCCGGGGCCACCAACACGGTGACCGGCATCGCCTCGGCCTATATGGACTCCATCCCCATTGTGGTGTTCACGGGGCAAGTTCCCACCGCGCTCATCGGCAACGATGCCTTCCAGGAAGTGGATATCGTGGGCATCACCCGGCCCTGCACCAAGCACAACTACCTGGTGACGGACATCAATCACCTGGCCCGCACCATTCACGAGGCTTTTTATATAGCCCGGTCGGGGCGGCCCGGACCGGTGTTGGTGGATCTGCCGAAAAATATTCAGCAGGCCAGCCTGGTGCCAAAGTTTCCCGAGGAAATCAAAATCAAGAGTTATAACCCTACGGTCCACGGGAATCCCCGGCAGACGAAACGGGCCTTGGAAATGATCCTGGGGGCCAAAAAACCGGTGCTGTATACCGGCGGCGGCATTATTCACGCCAACGCCTCCGCGGAACTGCTCAAGTTCGCCGAAGCCCTGCAAATTCCGGTGACCAGCACCCTCATGGGCCTGGGAGGTTTCCCGGGTATCCACCCCCTCTGGATGGGCATGCTGGGAATGCACGGTACCTACTGCGCCAACATGGCCGTGGCCCAGTCGGATGTGCTCATTGCCGTGGGGGCCCGCTTCGACGACCGGGTGACCGGCCGACTGGATGCCTTTGCGCCCCACGCCAAGGTCATCCATATTGACGTGGACCCGAGTTCCATCAGTAAAAACGTGGTGGTGCACATCCCCATCGTAGGCGACTGCCGGGACACTCTCCAGCAACTCAACGATCTGGTGGACAAGCAGGCACCCCGGGATTTGCCCGGAGAACGCCAGGAATGGCTGGATGAGATCAAGAGTTGGGACGAAAAACACCCCCTCAACTACCAAAAGTCCGATGAGGTCATCAAGCCCCAGTTCGTGGTGGAAAAGCTCTGGGAGGTCACTAAGGGGAATGCCTACGTTACCACCGAGGTGGGCCAGAACCAGATGTGGGCGGCCCAGTTTTTCAAGTTTAAAGAGGCCCGCACCTTCATGACCTCCGGCGGTCTGGGGGCCATGGGCTACGGGTTCCCGGCAGCCATGGGAGTGCAGGTGGCCAAACCCGACGACATCGTCATCGATATCGCCGGGGATGGCAGTATCCTCATGAACATCCAGGAACTCACCACCGTGGTGGAAAACAACCTGCCGGTGAAGGTCGCCATCCTGAACAACAACTTCCTGGGTATGGTGCGCCAGTGGCAGCAGCTCCTCTATGATCGGCGCTACGCCTCTACGGATCTTTCGGCCCAGCCTGACTTTGTCAAAGTGGCCGAGGCCTTCGGCGCCGTGGGGCTCCGGGCCACCAAGCCCGAAGAAGTGGAGCCGGTGATCCGCCAGGCCATGGAGACACCCCGGCCGGTGATCATGGACTTCGTCGTGGACCGGGAAGAGTGCGTCATGCCCATGGTGCCGCCCGGCAAAGCCACCCACGAAATGCTCCTGGCCTAAGGAGGGGGAGACATGCCAGCTCAGAAAGATACGCACCGCCACACCATCTCTGTCTGGGTGGACAACCAGCCGGGAGTGCTCTCCCGGGTCACCGGCCTGTTCTCCGGTCGGGGTTTCAACATCGAGTCCCTGTGCGTCGCCGAAACCATGGACCCGGAAGTCTCCCGCATCACCTTGGTGACCAGCGGCGATGAGCAGATCATTGAACAGATCATCAAGCAGCTTAGGAAACTCATCAACACGGTGAAGGTGGTGGACTTAAGTGAAGTGGGTCACGTGGAGCGGGAGATGGCCATGGCTCGGGTCAAGGCCGAAGACAAGTCCCGGGCGGAAGTCCTGCGCATCGCTGACATCTTTCGCTGCCGGGTGGTGGACGTCTCACCCAGCACCTATACTCTGGAGATCACCGGCACTCACGAAAAACTGGAGGCCGTGCTGGGCCTCCTCAAAGTACACGGCATCCTGGACGTGGTACGCTCCGGCTCCCTGGCCATCCAGCGGGCCAAGAAGGATTAGCAGCTTGAGGGGAGGGCCGGGGGAGCGCAACTTCCCCGCCAATTACCCTCTCCACCGCCTTTCCCGGGAGCACAGGCATCTTGCCTGTGATGCACAGGCAGGGAGTCTGCGTTCCTGAAGGCAGAAGTTTGGGGGGAGGGCAGGGAGCTGAGGTCCCTGCCCCTCCCCTTATAAATTAATCAGGGGGAAGCAATGAAAATCTACTATGATGCGGATGCGGATTTAGGAATTCTTAAGGGCAAGAAAGTGGCCATCATCGGCTTCGGCTCCCAGGGGCACGCTCAGGCTTTGAATCTCCGGGACTCCGGGGTGGACGTGCTGGTGGCCGAAATGCCGGGGACGCCCAATTATGAGCTCGCGGTGCAATATGGTTTTCAGCCGGTGGGTGCGGCCGAGGCTGCGGCCCAGGCCCAGGTGGTGCAGATTTTGACCCAGGACCATGTTCAGGCGAAGCTGTATGACCACGACCTCAAACCCCACATGGCCGGGAAGACCCTCTTATTCTCCCATGGCTTCAACATCCATTATGGTCAAATCATGCCCGCGGCCGACGTGGACGTGGTTATGGTGGCCCCCAAGGGTCCGGGGCATTTGGTGCGGAGCGAATACGAGAAAGGCGCCGGGGTGCCGGCCCTGGTGGCCATCCACCAGGACCCCTCGGGGCAGGCCCTGAAGACCGCCCTGGCCTACGCCATGGGCATCGGCGCCACCCGGGCCGGGGTGCTCGAGACCAGTTTTGAAGAAGAAACCGAGACCGACCTGTTCGGCGAGCAGTGCGTGCTCTGCGGTGGCGTTTCCGAACTGGTCAAAGCGGGCTTCGACACCCTGGTGGAGGCGGGCTATTCCCCGGAAATCGCCTATTTCGAGTGTCTGCACGAACTTAAACTCATCGTGGACCTGTTTTATCAGGGCGGCATCAGCTATATGCGCTACTCAGTGAGCGACACCGCGGAATTCGGCGACTACACCCGGGGCAGACGCATCATCACCGAGGAGACCCGGGAGGAGATGCGTCAGATTCTGGAAGAAGTCCAGACCGGAGAGTTTGCCCGGGAGTGGATCCTGGAAAACCAGGCCGGGCGGCCGGTGTTCAACGCCCTGCGCCGCCTCGAAGCCGAGCACCCCATTGAGGAAGTGGGCCAAAAGCTCCGGGGCATGATGAGCTGGCTACAAAGGAAGTGATCTGGGAGTAACCCCAAATCGCCGGCCCTTCTTTCCCCAGTACTTTTCTTTCATCAGAAAGATATTGTTGACTACACGGTAGGGGCGGGTTTTAATCCCGCCCTCCGTCAGCTCTGGAACAAAGGATACATAAATTTCAGGGCTTTTCGTAGGGTGGGCACTGCCCACCATGAATTTCAAGACAGAAATCTCCTTGCCTATTCACTGAAACACTTACGTTAAGGGAAAGCTTTGGTGGCACAGGCGTCTCGCCTGTGCAGCAGTTTGGTAGCACAGGCTTTCCAGCCTGTGCCGGCGCAGGCTTAGCCTCGCGGCTGCATTTTCCTTGAAACTGCTTTGGGATTACCACAAGTTCCTTACCGGTCACTACCGGCCCTCCCTTCCTTCTGGGAAAAAATTTTTCATTTTTGTACCAGCAAAAAATTTCATTTAAATAAAGAAGTTGATAAACTGCCAGTATGTCTGCGTCCCACGTCTTAGGTCGAGGTCCGGTGGCGGCCCCGGGCTACCCGTTTATCGGTGTGGCCGGCGGGCTGACTCTGGCGTTTTATTTTTTGAATTGGGGGCTTTTGGCCTTTTTGGGTCTGGTGGTCACCGCGCTGTTGCTCAATTTTTTCCGGAACCCTCAACGAGACGTCCCGGCCTCCGACCTGGCGGCCATCGTCTCTCCGGCGGATGGCAAGGTCATCCTGACGGACGAGCTCCAGGAGCATGAGTTTTTAGGCGCCCCGGCCCGGCGGGTGGCTGTTTTCATGAACATCCTCGATGTTCACGTCAACCGGGCCCCGGTGGCCGGGCGCGTCGTAGCCTCCCGGCACCGCGACGGCAAGTTTCTGGCCGCGTTTAAAGCAGAGGCCGAACGGGCGAACGAACAGCAGGCCATTTTGTGGGAAACTGTGGCGGGTCCCCGGGTGCTCACGGTGCAGATCGCGGGGGTCCTGGCCCGGCGCATCGTCCCGGCGGCCAAGGAAGGGGACGTGCTGGCCAAGGGCGCGCCCTTCGGCATGATTTGCTTCGGCTCCCGGGTGGACCTGTATCTCCCTCAAAATTGTGATATAATGGTCCGAGTCGGGGACCACGTCAAAGCCGGAGAAAGCATCGTGGCGCGGTGGTCTTAAAGAAGCTGGGCTGCGTGCGGCACGGCCACGGGAGAGACGCATGAGTTTGAAAAGACGGCGGAAAAAGAAAGACCGGCGCAAATTCCGTGGGACTTTTCTCATTCCCAACCTCATCACCACCGGCAGCCTGTTCGCCGGTTTTTTCGCCATCGTGGCATCCATTAACGGCCGCTTCGAATCCGCCGCCCTGGCCATTCTCGTGGCTCTGGTGCTGGATGGCCTGGACGGCCGGCTGGCCCGCCTGACCCAGACCACTTCGGGCTTCGGCCTGCAGTACGACTCCCTCTCGGACCTGGTGGCCTTCGGAGTGGCCCCGGCCCTGATGGTTTACCTCTGGGCTTTAAAAGGCTTCGGGCGCTTCGGCTGGGTGGCGGCCTTCCTGTTTGTGGCCTGCGGCGCCCTGAGGCTGGCCCGTTTCAACGTGCAGACCGGCTCCATTGATCCCCGCTATTTTAACGGCTTGCCCATCCCGGCGGCGGCCACCTTTGTGGCCACGGGAGTGCTCTTCTATCTCACCCTCGGGGACTGGGCTCCTCTGCGTCATGTCTATGTCCTGGTGATGATCTACGTGCTCTCCTTCCTCATGGTGAGCAACCTCAAGTTTTTCAGTTTCAAAAAGCCGGACCTCTTCAAACGGTATCCCTTCCAGACCCTGGTATCCGTAGTGTTGATCTTTGTGGTGGTGGCCAGCGAACCCTATGTCATGGGTTTTATCCTTACCGCAGCCTATGTGCTCTCCGGCGTGGTCAGTACGTACTTATATCTCAGAAGTAAATCTGCCCCGGAAAAAACCGAGGAGGAGATCCCGACCCCCAAGCCTTCCAATTCCTGAGGCCGCCCCGAGCTCCCTACGTCAACGTCCATGCCCCTGCCTCGAACCAAAAAAAGGAAACATCTACTTTATTCGGTCCTCACCATCCTCTTTGTGGTCATCGCCCTGGAGTTGGGCCTGCATGCCATTGACTTTGTTGTCAGCCGGGTGAAGCACAGCCCGCACCAAGCCCCTTTCCGCGGCCTCTATCAGGGGAAGGACTGGGCCTCCACCCTGGCCCGGGAATCGGATAAACCCCACCGGGATCAAATATATCATCAATATTTGACGTGGATCTCCAAACCCGTTCAGGGGCAGTTCGTCAATATTGACCGGGACAAGGGGCGCCGGACCTGGAACCCGCCGAACCTCCCTGCCGACGCCACCACGGTTTTTGTATTCGGGGGCTCGGCGGCCTGGGGCTACGGCGCCCGGGATGATTACACCATTCCTTCCCGGCTCTCCCACCTCCTGAACAACCCAAATCCCCGTTTCCGGGTATTCAACTATGCTGAACCGGCCTACACCTTCACCCAGGGGGTGATCTATTTAATCACCAAGCTGCGGGAGGGGCTCCGGCCTGACTACGTTATTTTTTATGACGGCTTCAACGATGTCTATGGAGCCTATCAGTCCGGCCAGGCGGGCACCCTGCATAATGTGGCCCAAATCAAAGCAAAGCTGGAGACCAACCCCCGGCGGCTTTACTGGAGAGACATCAAAGAGTGGCTCAAGGAAAACATCTACCTGTACAATAAGGTGGTGAACAAAATATATCAGCATTACCATCCCGAGGAACGCTACCGGGAAGCGGGGGCCAAACTCACCGACCAGGAGCTCAAGGTGCTGGCCGCCCAACTGGTCCAGTATTACGTCCAATCTCTGGACCTTTTGCATCACCTTTCCCAGGCCTACGGCTTCAAGTATGCCTGCTTCTGGCAGCCGGCCCTCTATACCGAGGCCAAGGTCATGCCCCAAGAAACCAAGATTGATGTCCGCCTGGGAGATAAGAAATTCGCCCAACTCTATCGGTACGCCAACCAGGACCTGGCCCATCGGTCCCTGCCTCATTTTTACAATCTGTCGAAAGTTGTGGGTCAGAGAACCCAACCCTGCTATCTGGACCTGGTGCACATGACCGAGGCGGGTTACGCCCAGGTGGCGGACCGCATGGAAAAGATCCTCCGGAAAGACTTTGCCTTGGGAGATTAAACCCTGGATGAGAAGAGCAATCCAAGGAGTATGGTTCCGATATGGAGCCGCTATCTGGAAAAAATGGCTAGGGCGGATAATGGCAAGATAGCATTCCAATGGCCATCCGTTTAGATGACCGATAACTTAATTTTAATTTCACGATTCCACTAAGAATTCGGACAGTCGAAAAATTTTCCTGGCGGCGCCTAAAGCCGGCTGTGTAAATGATTCGTAAGATTCTCGATATCCTGCTTGACAGATAAGGTAGGAATAATTATCAAATAGGCACTTGAATGTTCGATGATTCACTTAGACTATTCTTCTGGCGCGACAACCCAATCGTTGGCTTTCCGTCCCCACCCTCCTTGATGAGACAATATGGAGATGGCCCATGAGAAACACCCTTCTCTTAGCCTTGACTCTGGCGTTGGCGGTAGGTGGCTTGGTCATCGGGTGCGGCTCAAGTGAGCAGAAGCAGCCTGAGGCCAAGCAAAAAACTCAGTCCCAACAAACCGAGGCCAAGAAGCCTGAACCAAAGCAGAAAGAGCCCGAACCGAGCAGCCAGAAACCAGCAGCGACCGAGCAAGTCGGGACTGGTAAGAAGCCTAACATTCTGGTTATCTGGGGCGACGACGTCGGTATCTGGAACATCAGCGCCAACAGTTTGGGCATGATGGGCTACAAAACGCCCAACATCGACCGCATCGCCCATGAAGGTATGCGCTTCACCGACTATTACGGCGAGCAGAGCTGCACTGCGGGCCGCTCGTCCTTCATTATGGGCCAGAGTGTGTTCCGCACCGGCCTTTCCAAGGTGGGCCTGCCCGGCGCTGACCTGGGCATGCGCCAGGAAGACCCCACTATCGCCGGGTTGCTCAAGGCCCAGGGCTACGCCACCGGCCAGTTCGGCAAGAACCACCTGGGCGACAAGGATGAGCATTTGCCCACCATGCACGGCTTCGATGAGTTTTTCGGCAACCTGTATCACCTGAATGCCGAGGAGGAGCCGGAAAACATGGACTACCCCAAGGACCCGGAGTTCAAAAAGAAGTTCGGCCCCCGGGGCGTCATCCACAGCTGGGCGGATGGCAAAGGCGGGCAAAAGGTGGAAGATACCGGCCCCCTGACCAGGAAGCGCATGGAAACCATTGACGATGAGACAGTAGCTGCGGCCATCGACTTCATCAGACGCCAGCACAAAGAGGGCAAGCCCTTCTTTGTTTGGTGGAACGGCACCAGGATGCACTTCCGCACCCACGTCAAGCCGGAACACCGCGGCATCTCAGGTCAGGACGAGTATAGCGACGGCATGGTAGAGCACGACGGCCACGTCGGTCAGTTACTGAAACTCCTGGACGAGTTAGGCATTGCCGGTAACACCATTGTCTTTTACAGCACTGACAACGGGCCACACGCCAACACCTGGCCCGACGCAGCCACCACGCCGTTCCGCGGCGAGAAAAACACCAACTGGGAAGGGGGCTGGCGGGTGCCGGCCTTCGTGCGCTGGCCCGGGAAAATCAAGCCGGGCTCGGTGTCCAACCAGATCATGCACCACATGGACTGGCTACCTACCTTTCTGGCCGCCGCGGGCGAGCCGAATATCAAGGAAAACCTCCTGACCGGTTACAGCGCCATGGGGCGGAATTACAAGGTTCATCTGGACGGTTACAATTTCTTACCTCTCCTCACGGGCGAGACTGACAAGGGACCGCGCAAGGAGATCTTTTATTTCTCTGACGACGGCGACCTGACGGCCCTGCGCTACCAGGACTGGAAGCTCATTTTCATGGAGCAGCGGGTGGCGGGCACTTTTCAGGTGTGGGCCGAACCTTTCGTGTCGCTGCGCGTCCCCAAAATCTTCAACCTGCGCCGCGATCCCTTCGAACGGGCCGACATCACCTCAAACACCTATTATGACTGGATGCTTGACCGGGCTTTTCTGCTTGTGCCGGCTCAGGCTTACGTCGCCAAGTTCATGGCCACCTTTAAAGAATTCCCGCCGCGGCAGAAGGCGGCCAGTTTCACCTTGGATCAGGTGATGGAGCAACTTAAAACCAGCGGCGCCAGCAAATAATAATCGTTGAAACCAAGCGGGGTTCGGTTATCAAGGCCGGACCCCGCTTCTTTTTTCTCGCCGGGGACAATAAAGAAAGAGGCTGCCATGAAACGCCTTTTGGGAGTTGTGATCTTGTTGGCCTGGGGGCTGGCCCTGGCCGTGGTCGCCTCAGCCGCGGACCCGCTGCCGTCATGGCAGGACGGTGCCGCCAAGCAGGCCATCGTCAATTTCGTTCAACAGGTAACGGACAAAGCCAGCCCGAAGTTTGTGGCGCCCGCCGAGCGCATCGCGGTCTTTGATAATGACGGCACCCTGTGGGTGGAGCAGCCCATGTACACCCAACTGGCCTTTGCCCTGGACCGGGTCAAGGCCCTGGCTCCCAAGCATCCAGAATGGCGGCAAAAACCTCCGTTTAAGTATGTTCTCGACAATAACCTGCCAGCCCTGGCCGCTTCCGGCAAACGAGGTCTCATGGAATTAATCATGGCGACACACGCGGGGATGACGACCCAGGAGTTTGAAAAGATTGTCGAGGACTGGCTGGCCACCGCCCGTCATCCCAAGTTCAAACGTCCTTATACCGAGCTCGTGTATCAGCCCATGCTGGAGCTTCTGGGCTACCTCCGAGCCAACGGTTTCAAGACCTTTATCGTCTCGGGCGGGGGTGTCGAGTTCATGCGGCCCTGGACGGGAAAGGTTTACGGCGTCCCCCCCGAGCAGGTGGTGGGGAGCAGCATTAAAACGAAGTATGAGCTGAAAAACGGCAAACCGGTGATCATGCGGCTGCCTGAGATAGACTTCATTGATGATAAAGCCGGCAAACCCGTGGGCATCAACAAGTTCATCGGCCTGCGGCCCCTGGCGGCGTTCGGCAATTCCGACGGCGACCTGGAGATGCTCCAATGGACCGCGGCCGGCCCGGGAGCGCGGTTTATGCTCCTTGTCCACCATACAGACGCCAAGCGGGAGTATGCTTATGACCGCCAGGCGCATTTTGGCCGCCTGGATAAGGCCCTGGACGTAGCCCGGCAACGAGGCTGGGTGGTGGTGGATATGCAGAAGGATTGGCAGAGAATATTTCCCTCTGATAAATAAGGAAAGGATATCAATATAAATTTCAAGAGTCATCGCATGGTGGGCTCCCGGAAAACTCTGGTCTTATCCATAAGCTTGACAGTCGTATTTTTGCTGCTGGCCGGGATCTTTGGGTGGTGGTCCCTCGGTGTCGCGTCTGCCGACACCTCGTCTGCTTCTCCTGCCCAAGCTCAGGGCTACGCCGGCACGGCCAGCTGCCGGGAATGCCATGAAAAGTTTTATAAGCTGTGGGCGCCCTCCCATCACGGCCTGGCCATGCAGCCGGTGACCCCGGAGTTTCTACAAACCAAGGTCGAGCCGCAAAAAAGCCCCATTACTATCAAGAAACACCGCTATCAGGCCATTTTCCGGGACGGCCGGGGCTTTGTTCAGGAACAGGGTCCCGATGGCGAAAAGACCTACCCCATGGCCCACGCCATGGGCGGGAAAAACGTTTATTATTTTCTGACCCCACTAGACAAAGGCCGCCTGCAAGTCCTGCCCGTGGCCTATGACGTCAGAAAGAAAGAGTGGTTTGACACCACCGCCAGTATGATCCGGCACTTCGCCGAAGGAACCCGCACCGAGCCCGTATCCTGGCAGGACCCGCTCCTCACCTTTAACACTGCCTGCTATTCCTGCCACGTCAGCCAGCTCTCCACCAACTATGATCCCCAAAGCGGCACCTACCATACGGTTTGGGCCGAACCGGGCATAAACTGCGAGACCTGTCACGGCCCCGCCGTGAAGCATGTCCGCGTGTGTCGGGAAGCCCCTAAAGGAACAGTTCCCAAAGACTTGAAGATCACCCGGGGTGGCAAAAAGTTCACCGTGTCCCAGAACAACGCCACCTGCTCTTCCTGCCATGCCAAGGCGAGTCCCCTGACCACGTTCTTTAAGGTCGGGGACCGGTTTTTCGACCACTATGACCTGGCTACCTTGGAAAACCCCGACTTTTATCCGGACGGCCGGGACCTGGGGGAAAACTACACCTATACCACCTGGCGGCTGAGCCCCTGCGTCCAGAGCGGCCAACTCTCCTGCCTGCACTGCCACACCAGCAGCGGGCGTTACCGCTTCAAGGACGAGGCCAAAGCCAACCAGGCCTGTCTCCCCTGCCATAAGGAGCGGGTGGACAAGGCTGCGGCCCACATTCACCATCCGGCGGATAAACCGGGGACGCCAAAGAAATGCATCACCTGCCATATGCCCATGACGGAGTTCGCCCGCATGCGCCGCAGTGACCATTCCATGCTGCCGCCGACCCCGGCGGCCACGATTAAGTTCAAGTCTCCCAACGCTTGCAACCTTTGTCATACAGACAAAGATGCCGCCTGGGCCGACCAGCAAGTCAGGAAATGGCGGCCCCGGGATTATCAGGCCCCCGTTCTTTACCGGGCCGGACTTGTCGACGCGGCCAGAAAACGGGATTGGAGCAAGCTACCGGAAATGCTCCAATACATTACCAGCCCCCAGCGTGATGAGATTTATGCCACGTCTCTCATCCGCCTCCTGGCCTTCTGTCCCAATAACCAGAAATGGCTGGCTATAAGCCAAGCCCTGCAGGACAAGTCTCCCCTGGTACGGGGCGCGGCTGCCGCGGCCCTGGCCGGCCACCTTACCCCGGAAACCCGGGATGCACTCCTGGCCTGCCTGGACGACGACTACCGGTTGGTTCGCCTTCGGGCTGCCGCCAGCCTGGCCTCTTATCCCACGGGCCTGCTGAGCACTAATGATCAGCAGCGTTTGGCAAAAACCAATCAGGAACTACTGGACTCCCTCCTGGCCCGGCCTGATGATTGGACCTCCCACTACAACCTGGGGAACTATTATGCTGCCCGGAAGGAATTCCCGAAGGCCCTGGAGGCCTTCGATACCGCCTCCCGCCTGCAGCCCGAGTCTGTCCTGCCCCTGGTCAACGTCTCCATGGTTCATGCTCGGTTAAGACAGAGTGACCTCGCCGAAACGGCCCTGCGTCAGGCCCTCAAAATCGACCCCACTAATGCCACGGCCAATTTTAACTTGGGCTTGCTCCTGGCCGAACAGGGAAAACTGCCGGAGGCTGAGGCTGCCCTTCGTACTGCCCTGAAGAGCGATCCCCAGTTCCCCGAAGCGGCCTACAATTTAGGGGTGCTGCTGGCTAAGGACCGCCTCTCGGAAGCACTCCCATGGATTCGCCAAGCGCATGAGTTGCGACCCCAGGTTCCCAAGTACGCTTTCTCTCTGGCTTTCTATTTAAAGCAACAGGGAGATAACCAAGGAGCCATTGAGGTTCTTAATCAGCAGGTGAAACGAAAAGAAACCAGTCCCGATATTTACTTCCTTTTGGGGCAACTTTACGAAAATGAAAACAAGCCAGAAACAGCAAAAAAAGTTTATCAGAAGGCCCTGGCAGATAAAGGGTTACCCAAGGGCGTAAAACCTCACTTCGAGACCAAGCTACGGGCTCTCACCTCTAAGAAAAATCGGCAATAACATCGTGGTACAGAAAACGGAAAAGTGAAGATTACTGCTCTAATGAGAAACTTATCAACTAGCAAAATATTCAATCTAGCCGCATCATATCTATCATCCGAGGGGGCAGGCATGAATTGCCTGTCCGAACCCCTGCCCGGGGCTCAGTGGCGAAAAAAGTTGCGCATTCTTAAAAATCCCTGTAGCATATAGACATCAAAACCGATCTTTCTCCATGAAGATGAACTCAAACACCAATCCACGCAGCAAAAAGTCTCACGCGGCCGGCTTCGGCAGCCTGTCTCTGGCTCTCCTATTAGCCTGCTAAGCAGCAGGCTACTTATATCCTTCCATTTTCAGAATAAAGTGTTTGTGTTTGGCTGTGACAATCAGTCACGGTCCTGGTATAGTTATTAGGCTTTGAGGAGGACTAATCATGCCCGAACAAGTATATATTTTCGACACCACGCTCAGGGATGGGGAGCAAACTCCCGGGGCCAGCCTCAATGTGGACGAGAAGCTGCAGATCGCCCGGCAGTTGGAACTTCTGAACGTGGACGTCATCGAAGCCGGGTTCCCCTTTTCTTCCCGGGGGGACTTCGAGGCGGTGAAGGCTGTAGCCCGGGAAATCCGGGGCTGCCAGGTGGCCGCCCTGGCCCGGGCCCAGTTCCCGGATATCGACGCGGCCTGGGACGCGGTGAAGGAGGCCACCGAACCCCGCATCCACACCTTTATCTCCACTTCGGACATCCACCTCCAGTACCAGCTCAAAAAAGGCCGGGAAGAGGTGGTGGAGCAGGCCGTGGCCGCGGTGAAACACGCCAAGCAATACTGCCCCAACGTGGAATTTTCCGCCATGGACGCCGGCCGCAGTGACCTGGCCTACGTGGCCCAGGTTTTCACCTCGGTCATCGACGCCGGGGCCACCACGGTGAACTTTCCCGATACCGTGGGCTATACCATCCCCCACGAGTTCGGCGCCAAGATCAAGTACCTGGTGGACCATGTTCCCAATATCGATAAAGCCATTATTTCGGTGCACTGCCACAACGACCTGGGATTGGCCGTGGCCAACACCCTGGCGGCCATTATCAACGGCGCCCGCCAGGCGGAATGCACCATTAACGGCATCGGCGAGCGGGCCGGGAACGCCTCCATGGAAGAAATCGTCATGGCCCTGGCCACCCGGAAAGACCTCTTTGACTTTTACACGGAAATCGTTACCCAATACATCTGTCCCACCAGCCGGGTGGTAAGCAAGCTCACCGGCGTGATGGTGCAACCCAACAAGGCCATCGTGGGGGCCAACGCCTTTGCGCATGAGTCCGGCATCCACCAGGACGGGGTGCTCAAAGAGGCCAGCACCTATGAAATCATGACCCCCAGCACCGTGGGCCTCAAGAAGTCCAGCCTGCCCCTGGGGAAGCTGTCCGGCCGCAACGCCTTCCGCACCAAGCTCCAGGAGATGGGCTACTACCTGAATGACGACGAACTGAACCGGGTCTTCCTGCGCTTCAAAGACCTGGCCGACCGGAAAAAAACCGTATTCGACGAAGATCTGGTAAGCCTCGTCGAAACCGAGGTCATCTACAAATCGGTGCCCGAGCATTTCCGCCTGGAGGAACTGGTGGTTCTCACCGGCACCATGGTCAAGCCCAACGCCACGGTAAAACTGAGGGTAGGAGATGACCTTAAAACCATGTCCTCCTTCGGCGACGGGCCCATCGACGCGGCGTACAAGGCCATCACCACGCTGGCCCAGTCCAAATGCAAGCTCCTCAAGTTTGCGGTCTCCTCCTTCACCGGGGGCAACGAAGCCATGGGTGAGGTGTCGGTGCGCCTGGAGGATGGCGGCTCCATTGTCACCGGACAGGG